>JAVBTA010000052.1:0-36234 GCA_031556375.1 Bacteroidales bacterium
GATGATAGACCTGTCTTGTTCTCAAAGGAAGGAGGTTTTGGCTTCATTAAAAATCAGAACGAACTATTTTATTATCAGACGATTGGTAGTAACCCTGTGAAAATCGAGATTGAAAACAAAAAACTCTTTCAACAGATTTTACCTGCAAAAACTCGTCTTGGTTACCCAAATCCGATAAGCAATAATGATATACTTCCTGTTTGTTTTCAACATACAGTTTTTAGCGGAAGTGAAGTCCGTTATTTTGCATTTTTAAATTTGAATATTGAAAAACAAAAAGCAAAATGGGAAAGTTGGACAAGTCTTGACACAAAGAAACTTCCCGCTCATCGCGATGAAAAACATCCACCCAAAGTTGATAGTATAATGATACAGGACGAAGATGTTTTTATCTTCACATCGGGTGGACAAATTACTTCGGTAAACAAATGGGGAATGGACTATTATGGTATTTTCAAAACCACAAAAAAAGGCGAAATTATAGAAACGATACTTGACAGTGGAAATTTACAGCTAATTGACCAAAAAAAGCGCGGTGTAAATGGTATTTTTAGTTTATCACAAAAGTTTGCATTCTTGACACCAGTATTTCAAAGTGATGAGTGGAAAGGAAAACAGAAGTTATTTTCGTTTGAATCAAAAGAATTATTAGACATTGACTTTCCGAAAGGTTTTGGAAAATATCCACAAATTGTACAACACAGCGGAAACTACTTTTGGATATATTTACGAGATACGAAACATATTGCTATTTGTAGAGAAGTATAAGCAGATAAATAAATGGAAAATGCACGAACCGCCAACTGCGCGTCCGCTTCCAGCGGGTGGCAATGAGGTATCATCACCATCTGTCGTCCGCTTCAGCTTTTGTCTCGAGGGATAGTGAAGCACCCGCAATGCCCGCCGTCAGCAACCCGCGGTCCGTTAGGCATCATGACAGAAATCGTAAGAATTGAACATAAAATGAAGATATTAGCGATCATACTTTTAATGGTATGGTGATTAACATATGTCAACAATAATAAAATCAAACGAAAGAGAATTTAAAGAAAATCCCAACCGGATAGATAATTTCAGATTATTCACAGATATTTCAAGATTTGTGAATATCCGGACTCAAACAAATTGTTTATTATCCCGGGTAATGAGATATATTCTAAAGATTCGACTCTGAATTATTTCGACGGAGAGGAAAATATTAAAAATAAATGGGAACAACTTAAACAGACAGGCAAGTGATTGAGTAAATATTACAATAATTTTTGAAAAATACTTGTAAAACTAAAAAATAACTTATATCTTTGTTTTTTATTTATACAAATACCGTAACAAAACAGCTTAACATGAAAATATAACAAAACCATTATAACACACATTACTTAACTATGATTACTGCTTACAAACTCAAGCGGCTTAATTTACTGCTGCTAATCAACTTAACTATTTCAATCCTTTATGTATCCTGCTATCCGGAAACAAGTATCGATGTCATCCCTGAGTTTTCATATCATGTCGAAAATGAAGACTATGAGGTTCCTGTTACAATTCACATTAATAATGAAACATCCGGAGCAAACTCATATTTATGGACTTTTGAAGGAGGGATTCCTCAAACTTCAGACAAGAAAAATCCGGAAGAAATCAGGTATTATAAAGCCGGAAAATATAAAATCCGACTGGAGGCTAAGAATGATTTCCGGCAATCTACAAAAGAGTTAGATATAGAAATTGACTCTTCTTCCATAATTGGATTTACATCAGAAATACTAATCAATTCATTTGTTCCGGCAGAAATAAAAATACAAAACTTATCAACCGGAGCAGAAGAATATGAGTGGACATTCTATGGTGGAGATCCATCTTCTTTTCAAGGGAAAAATCCTCCTATAATTAAATATGATAAACCGGGAGAATATGAAATCCGTTTATCTGCAAAAGCCGGGCATAAAACTCATACAACAACTGAGAAAATATTTCTCCTACCTCCGTTAGAAACAGATTTCAGTTTGATACCATCTGTCGAATCGGAAGAAATGGAAGCCCCATGGAAAGGATTTCTACAGAATAGGACTATCAATGGTATTTCATATCACTGGTATTCGGATGGAGGGAAAATACTAAATGACACTGCTTGTCATGCAGAAATTATATTCGACCAACCCGGAAATTATACAATTACCTTAATCGCAGACAATAAGAAACAAACTATTCAAAAATCTCAAAGCATCAATATCAAACAAAATTCTAATATTTATAAATTCTCGGATATAGAATTAGGGATCAATACTGCTTCATTCGGATGTTTCTTTTCATCCGGACTCCGGAAAGTATTCTCTCAAAATGAAATCGATGAAAAAATGGGAGAAAAGATAGACTTTGTATTCTTCGGACTAAATTCTCACTTTAACTATTGGACATTCTTATCCCCGGATAAGGCACAAGATGCCGTTTTTGAGAGAATTAACAATGCCATTCATACAAAATTCATTCTATTTCCGGAAAAATACAATATTCCTTTTAATATTACGGATTTTGATGAATTGGCAAACGACAAAAAACTCTCTACGATCTCTTTCTCTAAATATTCGTCTGCTGAAGAATATTTTACATCCAAAATTGATTTACCCAAACTGATATTATTTGAAACTCAGGACGGAAGAAAGGGAGCCATAAAAATCACACGGATAATAGAAGATGGACTCAATTCCTATATTATTACGGATATCAAAATACAAAAATCACATAACTAAACAATAACGCTAAAACCTTAACTTAATTTTTAGAAACCAAATAAATCCAAAACCGGTGAAACAAATATTACTTTTATTTTGCATCATCTGCATGCCTGTTGTGGTATTATCCCAACAAATCGACCTCAAAAATTCCAAGACACACTTTTCGAAAGAAAACTTGTTAAAAATTTCAGGTGGATTATCTGCAAACTCTGTCTTTTATTCAGGAAATGAGCCTTATGCCCGTAGCCCGTTTACCTATTATCTGACTGGTTCTGTAAATCTGAATATCATGAATCTGGTAAATACTCCTTTTGCTTTCAATTTCACAAATTCCGGTTCAAATTACACGTATCCGACAATGCCGAACCGTTTTTCCTTACATCCAAACTACAAATGGATTACAGGCCACTTTGGGGATGTCTCGATGAACTTTTCGCCCTATACATTAAATGGACACCTGTTTACTGGTGTTGGAGTCGATGTCGGAGCCTCAGCATCTCCAATAAAAGTCAGTGCAATGTATGGAAGAATGCAACGCGCTGTCGAGTATGGAGATGGAAATCCGAATGCCCCTGTTGCCTACAAGAGAACGGGATACGGCGCTAAAATTCGTTATGAAAAGACAAAATATCAGATAGGAACCAATATTTTTATGGCTAAAGACGATGTGAATTCACTAAAATGGCATCCGGACAGCCTGCTTGTCTTCCCAGAAGAAAATATGGCTGTCAGTATTAACGGGAGTCTTCAGTTAATTGAAAACATGAGAGTTAATGCGGAATACGGGTTCAGCATTTTGAACCATAACATTAAACAGAATAATCCGGAAAACTCCAAATATCACGCGATACGTGTTTCTATGGATTACACATTCATGAAAAACACCATCGGTATCGGATATGAACGCATCGATCCCGGATATAAAACCTTGGGTGCATATTATTTTAATAATGATCTGGAAAATATCACATTAAACTATGCGCGTCCATTTTTGAAAAATAAAGGTAATATCGCACTAAGCGGAGGTATCGAGCATGATGACCTCGAAAAAACAAAAGAATCACAAACAAAAAGATTCATTGCTTCTGCAAATGTTTCATATACTCATTCCGACAACCTGAATTTTAATCTGGCATATTCAAGTTTTCAGACATATATGAATATTAAATCACAATTCGATTATATCAATGAACTTACACCATATGATAATCTGGATACTCTCAACTACACCCAAATATCACAAAATATCGCATTTATAACAAATCTCATCCTGAAAAAGAGTGAAAGCACAACTCAAAACCTGAACCTCAACCTTAGTTTACAAGAAGCCGCTGATAAGCAAGGAGATATCGTTCCTGAAGGAGGTTCCACCCTATTCTGTAACGCAGCACTGGGTTATGGCTTACAATATTTGCCACGACAACTCAATTCTAATGTAAGCCTGAATGTTTCAACAAGTCGGATGGCCGGACAAGAAATGCTGATTATTGGCCCTATATTCAGCGTTGCGGCTCCTTTTTTCGATAAAAAACTTAATGCTGCGTTTATCCTTTCATACAACACCAATTTTCTGGAAGGAAAGAACCAATCCTCAGTTTGGAATACCAGATTCAATGCCGGGTATACCCTAAAGAAAAAACATCGGTTTAACCTGAATGTCACACATCGTGACAATCAAATAAGAACAGAAATCAACAAACTATCCTCCAACGGGTTAACTATCACAACCGGATACAATTACAGCTTTTAATCATTACTCAAGACTATGAAATACAATTATCTTATACTTTCAGTTATATTCCTCTGTTTGACAACACTATTATGTCAGTCACAGGATCTGCGTTCAACCTACCCCATACAAGTGACAGCATTTATGAATCCTCCTTATAGCCTAAAAATAGAGGATTACTATAACTCAACAAGACCAAAATTATCAGTCACATTACTGAATAGAGACCTGATGGAACCTGTCGTAGATGTACGACTACATTTTAGTATCAAAGCTGGGAACGGGATCAGGCTCGAGACGAAAGACTATCTCCCCTACCCTGTTATCCGGCTTCACTCAGGGACTCCTTACTTACTGTCCCAAACCGATTTGTACTCGTATTTGAAATCCGAGAATCTGGATATACAAGGTATTTTCTCTAATGGACAATTTCCTGAAGGTATGATCGAAATTTGTATTTATGTATTGGAAGCTAGCACAAACAAAATACTATCTCAAACATCCTGTGCGAGGGCTTGGGTTACACTCAATCGTCCTCCGATTCTGAATTTACCTCAAAACAACATAAAATTACCATTCCAGGAACCTCAGAATATTTTATTTCAATGGACACCGCGCCATCAGGGGCTGAGTAACGTAGAATATCAGTTTGTACTGAAAGAGATTTGGGATGAAACTGTCGCTTATGAAGTTACATTTCCATATTCTCAGGAAGTATATTCTACAACAATTAAAAGTACAAGTTTACCCTATAGTGCTATGATGCCTTCCCTGATGGAAAATAAACGTTATGCATGGCAAGTCCGGGCCGTTGCAAAAGATGGATTCGAAGAACTCAGCCTTTTCGAAAATAACGGATACAGTGAGATACATGGATTTTCCATCGCTCAAAGTTGCCATGCTCCTCATAATATTAAGCACCATCAGGACAAGGATCATTTGGTTATTGAATGGGAACCTGACGGATACTCTCAAATTTCTGTTGTAGCGTATAGAGCAAAAAATTCCGGAAGTGACTGGACTGTCATCAGAGGAAATGAAAACTATACCCGCATTTTTGACTTGGCTTTTGACATTGAATATGAATACAAAGTAGGGACTGTTTGTAGCGACGGAAACATTTCATATAGTGACACTTACACTGTCGTCCTGGAAGATTGGAGGAAACAATTCAAAATCAGTTGCGGGATGATCCCTGCATTTGATAAAAGTAATTTTGATCCTTTACCTACTTTAAATATCGGAGATGTTTTTACAGCCGGAGATTTTCCGATAACCGTAATGGAAGCTAAAGGTTCTAACGGAACTTTCTCCGGAAAAGGCTGGACAGCAATCCCCTTATTCGGATTTGTAAAAATAGCCGTTCAATTTACTGGAATTAAGATTAATACCAGCCTGCAACTGGCAGACGGAAGTATCGAGACTTCATACGATAAAGATGAGAAACTAATCGCCGACATGGATCGCCTGTGGCATGGAGGTAATGACACCGGACATACCAAAACAGGTGCTGTCCAGAATAAAGTAAAAGCAAACTTTTCTATTCCTGATGGAGCTACAGGAGAATATGACAACTCCTCCGGCGAAATTGTCATTAAAGATAAAGATGGAAATATTGTAGGAAATGTCAAAATCCCGAATGAAGACAAAGAAATATTTACATCAGGAAAACCATATTCCTATACAATAGTAGACCAGGACGGTAAAATATTTGTCCTGACAAAAGATGAGAATGGTAAGACCGGCATAGAAAATATTGGAAAGACAGGAAAACCTCTGCCGGAAGGAAGTTTTAACGAGACCTCTATCGCCAGGAATAAAGCGGTCGTTCAATTTATAGAAAGTGAAAATGCAAAGTATTCCTTCGATATCTGGAAAGACTATTACAAAACCGTATCATTGATTGTAAACAAGAACACCTACGAATTCATTGATTCCGAGCCTGTTGCCTGCAAACTAATTCCTTCCGGGGAAAGTGACTATGTGGGATTCAAAGTAAACAAAACCGATAAAAATCTTATTGAAGACAGCATTATCTTCAAAACTAAAACCGGCTACACTGTCATTCCTAAAGATGGACAGCTCCATATTGCCGGAGGGAATGATAATGATGCCCAGGATCTTTTTGCTCTTTATCCAAACGGGAAAGGCGGTTACTATACACTCGGAAAATTGAAAATATTATCGTATCCGAAGAAAACCGGCAACGTGGTACTAGTCCCTGTCAATGGGAATACCATTGATTCTCAATCGGTTGAAGAATACCTTAATTCTGTCTACGGAAAAGTCGGCATACAATGGAATGTTTCAACAGATCCTACTTTTACGTATCCATATACGGATTTACACTCTGAGGGAAGCGATCTTTTCTCCCAATATACGGATGAGATGAAAGATATGAATTCTGCATATAAGTCTTCACAAGGCAGTCTTGACAAAAATTCGGTATACCTATTCATACTTAAAGACGGCTCTATAAAAGGAAAAGCAGTAGAAGGAGATATGCCTCGCGGAAAACAGTTCGGATATGTATTCACCGAAAGCGGAGGTGATATCAACAGAACAATAGCCCATGAACTTGGACACGGTTTGTTCAAACTACGTCATATTTTTGATGGAGAATATGGTGGTACAGCCAAATCTATGGAAGGTAAGACAGATAATTTGATGGATTATGGAAGTGGAACACTTTTTGCAAAATGGCAATGGGACGAGATTCACGATCCGGCAATATTCGTCAATCCATTCGAAAGTGATGAGGATGGGATGAGGATAGGAGAAGCTGAAAGAGGGCAAATAACACGATTTATATATGCTATTCGAGATGTGGCACTAAATAAGGTTTCCTTTTTACAATCTAAAAGCCTAACTTCAAACGATTGCAAAAAGTTAAATTCTAAAATAGATTTCTCAGTAATGGCTGATCACATATTTTACAATCAAAATTTATCTGATTTTTTTGAAAAAGTTGAGGTCAAATTATTATTCAATGCAAAAAAACGTCAGGAGAAAGCAGGAACTTCTCCATTCTTTATATCTGAAATCACTACTCCTGCTAATAGGTATATTTACATTGAAGATCTAGATGCTATTATCATTTTTTTATTTAATGATATAAATGAGGCTTCAATATTTAACGAGTTTATTGGAGCGAAAAATGCTGATCCGACACCTCCTATTTCAAATACTCGAAAAACATTTTTTATTCATGGTACGGAATCTGATAATGAAAGATGGTTAGAGCATCCTCTGGCAATTAAGACTCTATTGTGCATTGCTGGTACAGACAAATATGATAGCAATTTTAATTGGACTGAAAATCATTTGACAAATAATGTTCAAGACAGACAGAAAGCTGCCCAGAAATTAGCCAACTATGTCTTATCTCAATCATCTGGATTTAATGAGATTGTGTTAATTGGTCACAGCCATGGAGGGAATGTCTCTTTACAGGTAGTTAACCAACTTGTCAGCAAAGGCAAATCTGTATATTTAATTTCCACTTCAACTCCAGCTTATAACAATTTATTTATAGAAAGTTATGACAAAAATTATTTACAAAACTGTGATGTAGAAGAGATAACAGAATATGCAACAAACCCAACCAGTGGAGTCAGTATCAGAAAAAAATATAGATTTAAAAATCCAGAATATCCTGGCTATACTTTATTAAGAAAACACTTACATTTGTGGAATAGTACTGATGGTGTTGCCGGAGGATTAGCCGGGAATGATTTTTACTCTCCCAATGGCATCACTGAAAATATTGAAATTAAAACGGAAAATGAATACTCAGACTTTACCGGGAGTTTCAATATAATGAAATGGGAAATGACTAATGCTCATGGTTCTGATGCCAATCGGCCTCAACTGATATACAAAATGTTAATAAATAAACAAATACAACCAATAAAATGAAAAATACATATCTTATCATAATTGCATTTATACATTTAATGCTTATTCCTTCATTTTATATTTTGGCATCATCAAAAATAATAACGTCATATATGTATTATATAGCAATACCACTATTGGCGATTTTATTCATAATCAATCTTGTCTGCCACTTAATAAAAAACAAGAAACTTTTAGACTGGCCCTTTGGAATACTATACATATCGTTATTAGTTTTTTCTATTTTTTCTATTACTCAAACATACAATAAAGATGATATTACGGATGTCACATTTTGTATAGTCATCAGCTTCATATTATCAGTGATAATATTTCACATTCTAAAACGAAAAAATAAAGACGTTTCTTTTTTTGCTATATCATTCAATGCCTTAATTTTAGCTCTTATCATTGATTTTACTTGTTTTAAATAACAAAACAATATTAAATCCAAGTTGTGGAGAGATGAATTTGGGAAGAAGTGTGGCAATATGAAAGTGATAAAAAAGGATACATTAAACCTCAAAAACAGAAAATATTTACGCTATCAAACGTCACTAATATATAATCATCTAACACAGAAAGACGAGTATACTCCAAGGCCTATTTATAATATCAAATAACACAAATTAATAATAAACCAAGCAATTAATATATAAAAACACCGTATATTATAAAATTAATTTAAGATTTGAACTAAAATATTTATATTTGCCAAATATTAATTTCAAAACAAATTCATAAACTATAACTATTATATTAATAAAGCCATGATTAATCTCTTAATTAATAAAAAATCAACAAAAATACTTTTTGTTTTGCTTTGTACTTTATACCTGACATGTGTTGTAAAAGCTCAAAACGAAGACAACAAACAGGAAAAGGCTAAACTTAGACTCAATAATACAGAAAGCAAAGCCTCTCCACTATCCGGAGACACCTATGAAGATCAAAAAACAGAATTAAAACAACGTACAGATGTTCAAGGAAGATTAACTTTAAAAACCGGAGAAATTCTTGAAGGCGATTTTCGATTTGAATACAGGCAAACCAAAGATGGAAAAATTCCGCAAGAAGGAAATATAGTGGATGGAGACGCCGGAAAAATCATTTGGTATTTATACAAGGACAAAAAAGGAAAAGATAAAGCAAAGGCGTATAAAGCAAAAGATGTTTCCGATTTTTATATCAGCGACTTAGAAACTTATCATGTAGTAACATATAAACCGGACCTACTTAAAACAATGGAAACATCCGGATCTCTTGATGCAAACGTTATGAAAGCTATGTTTGGGGGTAAGACCCAAAAATTTTTATTGCATATATATTCGACAGATAAAGCCAGTCTGTATTTTTCCAATGGAGAATTTATCTTAAAAAAAGCAGATGACCATTTTGCAATTGTCGGAACCCGATTTTCCGCAAAAGACTTGTCCAAATTTGCAAAAAACTGTAAACCCATAGCAGACAAGGCCTTGGAAAACACGTATAACGGAGATATAGAACAATACATAAGATTTGTCGATGAATATACAGAATGTCTATCGAAAGAATAATTGAATTTTTCATCCGATACTTTAATTTACCTAAACCAATCACTAAAAACAATAAACCAAACAATTAATATAAAAAACAAAACCGTATGAAAAGAAGAATGTTACTATCATTCTGTTTTTTCGTTTTTTTCAGTATTTTTCCAAAACCAATAGAAACCAAAGCCGATGTCAGTACTGCTGAAGCGATAGAGGTATTCAATAACTTGGATCATTCAGGAAGATATTGCGAAGAACTGAAAACCACAGGATTACAAACCCTTCCGGTAGGATTGAAACAAACTATCAGCAATAATGAATTCTCTATTGCGATTAGTAGTATTAAGCTATTGGAAACACATGCAGAGTTAACTGTCTATGCCCGGATGAAAATTCCTCAAAAAGGCAAACTACTATTCTTTGCAGCTCAAGATGTCAAGTTTTCGTATGAAGGAAGCTTTATCGGAGATGCATACCTTATTCTGTTGGATGATTTCAAAATTCCAATCAACGGAAGTATGGAACTAATCCTGAAAGGTGGAATGAATACAGATACCGGTAGAGCCCCTGATGGAAAAGGAATGGATAAACTGACTTATGTAAAAATCGAATGCCTGGGATTCAAGGAACTATCGGTCTGCGGAGAAATCACCTTTTCAGAAAATATGATCGAACAGGTCGATGCGAACGGAAAACCGATGAATAAACCGGTTACCAGTTCTTTCCGTACAGTAATTCAGGATTGGAATGATCTTTTGCTGGAAATAACTATTCCCAGATTCTGTATCAAAGGCTTGAAAGGTTTCTTTTTTGATGTTCAAAACGCATCATTAGACCTTAGCGATCTTAAAAACCCATCGGCCATTCATTTCCCCTCTAAATACGAAGGAGTCGACAATGAAAATCCTAACTTATGGAGAGGTGCTTATTTCAAAAAAATTAAGGTCACCATGCCTGAAGAATTTTCTTTCGATAAAGGACGTATCTCCTTCGATGCTGCCGATATGTTGATCGATGAACGTGGAATTTCCGGGAAGTTCACAGCATCTAATATACTCCCTATAGATATCGGGAATGCTTCCGGTTGGGCATTCTCTATCGACGATTTTTTAATGGAGCTTCAAGCAAATCACATTACGGAGGCCGGATTTCAGGGACTCATAGGCCTTCCTGTATCAAAAGGCCAAACCTTGTTAAAATATCAAGCTATTATCGGAGAGAATGATCATTATACCATGTCTGTTGCTTTGAAAGACAGTCTCAAATTTGACTTCTTTGCAGCAAAAGCTATTTTAAAGAAAAATTCGACGGTCATCCTTGAACTCAAAGATGGGAAATTCTTGCCTGAAGCACGATTGAATGGCTATTTGGATTTAAAGATCGATCCGGAGGATAAAGATTCTACCTCTAACTCACAAATAAAAAATATTGAATTTACAAACCTGGTACTGAAGACAGAAGATCCATATATTCTGGTAGGTAGTCTTGGATATAAAGGAGACGTAAAACTATTTGGATTTCCACTGTATATTTCTGACGCAAAACTCTCATCATCAGCAAAAAAAGCAGAATTAAATTTTAAGATAAAGCTAAATCTGGATAAACAATTCATTCATGCTTCTACCGGATTATTAGTTGAAGCAAAGTATATAAACACAGGAGAAAGACACTATTGGGAATATCAGCATACCAAACTATCCAGCGTAGATATCGACTGTAAAATTGCCAATACAATACATATCACCGGAGGTTTGGCTATTATGAAGAAAGATCCCGAATATGGAGAAGGCTTTAAGGGAAATCTGGACATGACCTTTTATAAGCCAATTAGTGGATTAAGAGTATCAGCCAACGCTATCTTCGGAAAAAAAGAAGAACATGATTACTGGTATGTTGACGGATTAGTAGAATTCCCCGGTGGAATCCCGGTTCCTCCCGGTCCTCTGTCAATTAATGGCTTCGGTGGAGGAATAAGCAACGGTATGAAAAAAGAATCCGGAGGTTCATTTACTACATCCGGCTGTAAATATGTTCCTGACCCTAAAATGGGGCTCGGGCTAAAAGCTGCAGTCTTATTTAATATCGGAGGAAAAGCCATGAAAGGAGATGCAGCTTTCGAAATCGAATTTTATAAAACCGGAGGTGTTCGCTATCTTGGTTTCTTTGGTTCTGCTCTATTCATGGAGGACTCTAATTTTGCTTCCGGACTTAGTTCCAAAATAAAAGGGAATCTCAGCAAATATATTAACACTGAAAATGCAGTCACAGGAGAAAATGATGCCGCAGCTGAAGCTCTAAAAAAACAGAAAGAATCCGGACAACAAACGGCTGATTCGAAGAAAGCTGAAGAAGACGAAGTAAAGAAAGCTGCAATAGCAGCCTATATAGCAATGTATTACAATTTCGAATACGATGAATTTCATGCTAATTTTGAGACATACGTGAATTTAGCCGGAGGACTTGTGAGAGGTGTAAACCCCAATAATTTAGCCGGTTATGCCGTACTACATATCAATCCGTCGATATGGTACCTGCATTTAGGAACTCCACAGACTCCTATCGGATTATCTATCGGAATACCGGGATTAGCTTCTGTTGAATCCGGATCTTATTTTATGATGGGAAGTCATATGCCCGAAGCTCTCCCTCCGGCAGGAAAAGTTGCAGATATTCTTGGACAGAACAATATCAGAGTTGAAGGAACCTCCCGGTCAAGCACCCTTCTGACCAGAGGAGGTGGATTCGCTTTTGGTTCAACACTGGGTATCTCAACCGGAAACATACATTTTCTGATGTTGTATGCAAACTTTTACGCAGGAATGGGATTCGACATCATGTTACGCGATTACGGAAATGCGCAATGCGCTGGTCGTTCCGGATCACTAGGAATCAATGGGTGGTACGCCCAAGGACAAGCATATGCATATCTGGGAGGAGAACTTGGGGTCGACGTCAATTTAGGTTTCGTAAAAGCAAAGTTTCCGATCATCAAAGCCGGAGTCGCGGCCATGTTACAGGCTCAGCTACCGAACCCGGTGTGGATACAGGGAGATCTCGGCGTCCATGTCAATATCTTATCCGGATTAATAAAAGGGAACATGCGTTTCAAGTTTTCTATGGGAGAAAAATGCAATATGACCTATCCGGGCGCTCCTCCGATTGATATCATGTTGATAGGCGACATGACTCCCACCGACGGAGGAAAGCAACTTGATGTATTTACGGCTCCGCAATTAACACTCACGATGCAAGAGGGACTCGAATTCATGATGAATACGGATGGTCCGGCATATAGAATACAATTAAAAGAATTTTCCGTGTATGATGGGAATAATAAACTACCGGCAACAATTGAGTGGAACAAGCAACACGATGTAGCGACACTGATTCCGTATTCCGTATTACCCGGAGAAAAAAGCCTAAAAGTTAGAGCCAGTGTCATTGTCGAAGAACTTATCAATGGTAACTGGAAACAACTCCAGGGAGAAGAAAAACGAGAAGTTTCTTTCACAACAGGAAAACGACCGGAAACGATTCCTCTGCATAATATACTTTATGCCTATCCTTATCCCAACCAGCAATACTATTATCCGGAAGAAAGTAATGGAGGATATATTGTACTGAGACAAGACCAGTCCTATCTATTCGATGACAAATGGACTTCTCAAAGCCAGATAACTTCCGGAGGATCAACTGTCGGGACATCCGGTTTTTCGTACGACTACTCAAACAAAAAAATATCTTTCGAATTACCGACCTTATCCCGGAGTAGTGATTTTGAACTTAATTTTCTCGTAATGAATGAACGTCGCGGATCGACAGAAGGAGGCCAATCAAAAGACGTGGAAATCTTTAATTATGACAATGAAAACGTTATAACACAAACTGTTACTGAAGCTTCGGATGTAGTTATGTCCGGTGATGGAAAAAATATTCTGAATTACAATTTCTCATCCAGTTACTACAGCACCTTCAGTACTAAAGTGGAAAACGCCAATCGAGGTTCGCTCACTCTGTTTGAGTTGATCGGCAGTGATATCCTTGTATTTTATCAGAAAAAAGCCGGAATAGAGCCTTTTGAGGATATGGAACTCCGAGGGTGCGCCGGAGTAGAACCTCTCATCGAGGTAGGAGCTATCCCTGATGATTACTACTATCAGAATATTATTCATCCCCGTTTGTATGAAGACTACCCTATCGCAGGACGGTTTACTCTATCCAGACAAGATGAATACGGAATTCCTCCATTCAAGGCAATCCCTGTAAATAACTTCGGTCCCGGTTATTTCCAATACGCATATGCACTTCCGTTCTATTATTTCTCTGATTTTAAGGAAGTTCAACGAATAGTGATCGACAACAATATAAAAGGACATATCCTGAACGATCCTACCAGAGGATTTCCTGAAGTGGAAAGCGGAAATTATAAAATATCGCTTCAATATTGGTTACCGGGAAGAGAAACCAGAGGTAGTAGCGCTGAATTTAACTATAAACGATAAAACGATAGACATGGAACATAATATCTTAAAAACTATGATAATCGGAGTATTCTTATTCGTAGGATACTCCTATGGGATCTCACAAAACCAGCCGGATTCTTCAAAAATTCTATTGAGGATATCCGTCTCCGAATCAAACATTAAATTACGCTGGGCGGCAAACAACCCTATTCTGTGGAAATTCTGTCTAAAAGATGGTTTTACCATTGAGCGTTACACGATTTCAAGGAATAGGAATGTCCTTGATGAACGTGAGAAAAAAGTATTAGTAAAACAAATAAAGCCTGCACCTCTTAATGAATGGGAACAATTAGCCACTAAGGATGGACATGCGGCAGTTATTGCTCAGGCTATTTATGGTGAATCATTCGAAATAACCGGCATGCAAGATAATGACTTTCAAAAGATAGTTAATCAAACTCAGGATTTGGAGCAACGGTATAGTTTTGCACTCTACTGCGCGGACATGAGTTATGATGCCGCCTGTCTGGCCGGATGGGCATTCACCGACAATGATATCATCCCTGAAGAATGTTATCTCTACAGAGTAATACCTCTCAATTTATCAGATTCCGCACAAGGGGAAGCTCTGTATGGTTTTGATTATGGCTGCACTGAAAAAATATCCGAGCTTCCTGCTCCTATTCAGGTTTATAGTGAATTTGGAGATCGCTCGGTTATGCTCTATTGGAATAATGAAATCATGAAGAATTATTTCACGGCTTATCAGATTGAGAGGTCTTCCGATAATAATGAATTCAAGCCTTTAGGAACACCATACGCTGCCACGGGAAGTGAATATGATGGCTACGCAATGTATTTGGATTCCTTGCCTGAAAATTCTATTACCTATTTTTATAGGATAAGGGGCATCAGCCCTTTTGGGGAATTAGGGCCACCTTCTGATACCATCGAGGGAATGGGTCTACCAGTGTTGAAATACATTCCGCAGATTATAAATGCGGAAATAGACGACAACGGAATGGCAAATGTAGAATGGGTATTCGATCAAAAAGGGAATAAAGAAATTAGTTCGTTCACTCTGATGCAATCAAGCCATTCCACCGGAGACTATTTCCCATTGATAACAGATATTCCAAAAGATGTTCGACACATTCACTTTAAAGAAGTATTACCTGTCAATTACCTGATAATCGTAGCAAATCCGACACAAGGAAAAGGGACTCAATCACATCCGTATATGTTGATAGCCCCGGACTCCATTCCTCCGGCTGCTCCAGCCGGATTAGTGTCTGAAATTGACACTACGGGTATAGTTAAAATAACGTGGAATCATAATGTTGAGCCGGACTTAAAAGGGTATCGTATCTATAAATACAACCTCAGGGATGATGAACCTATTATAATTTGCGATTCTATACTGTCCGAACCAAATTATACCGATACCGTAGATCTCCATAATTTGAACCAATATGTTTACTATCGTGTCAAAGCCATGGATAAGCGTTACAACCAATCGGACTTTTCACTCCCCCTGATCGTTGAAAAACCATTGAGAGTCCAACCTTCATCTCCGGTTTTCAGCTCCTTCAGAGTTGAAAAAGACGGAATAAACCTCGAATGGATCAATTGTCCTGATGAGATCTGCACCCGGCATATTCTATATCGAAAACAAAAAGACAGTTTGGATTATATTGCAATAAAAATGTTTGAGGGACAGTATATTGATTCGTATAAAGATACTTCTGTCATTGCAGGAGCCGCTTATAGTTATTTTCTTACAGCACAAAGCAAATGGGAAATAGAATCACTACCATCTTCGCTAATTCACGTCGTCAGTTCACTATCCAACCGTCCGGAAATAATCCGGAAGTTTTATTATAAACAAAACGCGGAAGATAATCAAATTCACCTTTTCTGGGAAGGAGCAGAACCCAAGACTGTCCGGACATATCGCCTCTATCGATCTGAAAATCAGGCTCCTGTTTCTTTGTGGAAAGAAACTGAAGAATTAACAATAACGGACAGTAAACTCAAAAGAGGATATCGTTACCAATACTTTGTCCAGGCAGTATGCAGCGATGGAAGAGTTTCCGAAAAAAAAGAAATCATTTTAAACTATTAAGCTATGAAAAAATTTACTTTATATCTATTTCTGATATTTCTCTTTTGCATCCCAAACCTGTTTTCTCAGACATACAACATAAACCTCACCGGATATGTCAAAAGTAAAGATAAAAATCTGGAGTGTCATACACATGTAAAACTGATATATTATCTTAGCTCAGGAAAATCTATACACAGAGTTCTCTCGATGACAGCCAATCATAATGAAGGTACTCCATGGATATCTTCAGACAGTTTCACTACCAATGAGAGAATAACAGCAATCAAATGCGTGGGCGTACACGCGGATAATCCCTCCGGCAACAAGTCCTGCTATACTGTTGATGAAGGTTCCAATTTTCAGTCTATAAATGAATCTGACTATCCTTGTGCCAATATAAGATTCACCCGCATTATCGGCAAATATGACAATGGTAGTTATATCGACATAAGGATTGAACCTGCAGATATTCAAATCAATTATCATAATCCTATACAGTATGGGAATGAAGAATCTCCGGGAATTGATTTCCTGCATGAAAGCATTCCGATCTCAATAAGCGCGACACAAGGATACCCTACGAGTGTATACAACTGGGAGTATTCCATTGGAGACCTTTACAGTTGGAATACCTTGGGTAGTGAGTTCATGAGTAACGAAAAAACCGAAATTACATTAAAAGCAACCGACCAGCTTAGTTATGAACAGATTATACGTAAAACTCCTGTTTATATACGTATCAATTGTGATTGTAACGGATTCAAAACGAGCAATAGAATTGATCTACAACCTAAAATTGCAGCTCCGACTTTCAAACAAGTTATAGGGAAAACCGACGAAAGTTGTCCGGGTAATGCCGATGGAGAAATCATCGTCGAATTCAATCGTCCTCTATTTCCGGAAGAAACAATTGAATTTCTGGCCAAAGACGAACTGCAAGATCTCTTTTTTCCCATGAAACAGGAGATGATCGGAAATAATAGATGCCGTATATACAACCTTCCTCCCGGAACATATACATTCCAAATCAAAGGTTCGTATATAGACCACCATGGAGATAAAATATCGACTGGGATTATTGTCGGGGATAATGAATATTCTTTTACCGAAAGTATAGAAACAGGTACGTCTCCGACATTCGAGCTTATTGACTATGGCGGTATTACCTGTACTGGTGGAAATGACGGTTGGATAACGGCTAAAGGTGAAGATGGTTCCGGAGAATACAAATTAGTCTGCGAAAGTCAAAGTAAAGAAATTTTTGAATCGGATTTTCATGATTCCGGAGTTTCTATCAATAACCTGCCTGCAGGAAAATACAATGTATGGGTCACTGACTCGAAGGGTTGTATGACAGATATATACCCGGAACGAATCAATATCACATCTCCCTTAAGTCCAATAAAGACAGATAAAATCAGTATTTTCAATCCTATAGAGGGTGAAAATTCCGGAAGTATTTCTGTTTCTGTTAAAGATGGCACCCCTCCTTATCAGGCAATCTGGAGAGACGGTGACGAATCAGGAGCGATTTTAGGTTCAGACACACAATCCGGAGGTGGAAACAATGAAATCAGTACAATTAAAAATCGGGGAAAGGGAACTTATTTTGTTGAATTTACCGATGCAAACGGTTGTAAAACCAGCGAGATCATTACACTGGAAGCATTGCCGGTCTTTGAGATTTCTATAATACAAACATCTGATATAGAATGTCATGGAGATAAAACCAGTGGATTATCGGCAACTGTCAACGAAGGAGGTTCCGGTATTTACACCAAATATGAATGGTTCGAGGTAGATGATAACTTGGCCTACTACCAGATCGGAGAAAACAATGCGGTTTTATCCGGTGTCGGAGGTGGTCAATACCGGATGAAAGTAACAGACAGTAACGGAAACCAATCCTGGTCAAATATAGTTACAATACCTCAGCCTGACCCCATAAAAGTCTCATTCAGTAATAACACCTTGAAATGCAGAGGAGATAATAATGGCGAAGTTACAGCTTTAATATCCGGAGGTGCAGGCAATTACGAATGGACATGGAGTAACGGGGAATCCGGAACCGGAACAGATTCTCACTTAATGAACTTATATGCAGGAACTTATGCATTATCAATCAATGATGAGAATAGCTGCCAGGCCTCATTTGAAAACGAAATAGCAGAACCCGAAGAATTATCTGTGTCCGGGAATATTTCGCCACCATCCTGTTTCGGAATGAATAACGGGCAAATTATAGTATTCATTAACGGAGGAACCCCGGACTATCGCATTAACTCATCGGAAATAAATGGTTACGGAACCACTATAAACAACCTGTATGCCGGAAAACACATGGTTACCGTAACAGATAAATTCGGATGCGAAGTGGTGGAAAAAGAATTTGAAATACCCGAACCAATACCGGTTTCCGCCTATGTATCAAGACTTTCTCATGTGTCCAGAAACGGAGAAAAGGATGGAAGTGTACAAATCTTAATAGCAGGAGGATCTCCTCCGTACAAAGCAAAATGTAGAGATGAAAAGAATAATTCGTATGTAGTTCCCGGCATTAATTATCCAACCGGACAACCGGCAATTCTTGAAATCAAAAACCTACAGGAAGGAGACTACACAGTGATATTACAAGATGCTTTTTATCAAAATCGTCAGGATAAAAAAGATCTAGCATGTTCGCACACAGTAGAATTTTCTATTTCTCAACCACCTCCATTAATTATCAAAATGGAAGAGAGCCATCATGTTACCTGTAACAATGGAACCGACGGACAACTTACAATCTATGCGGAGGGAGGGAGCCCATACGAAACCGGAGAACCATATCAATACAAATGGTACCGTCAGCTCGGTCCAAGTAGAATTTTCATTGAAGGCTCGGAAAACATGACTACTCTGGAAAACTTAAGTCCGGGCATTTATCTGACTGAAGTCATCGACAAAAATAATGCTTCGACATTCTCGTCTCCTTATACTTTAGTCAATCCTCAAATAATAAAAATGCAATTCAAAACCGCAGTACTCACCTGTGCCAGTGATAGTACCGGATGGGTTGAAGCTAAAGTCGCCGGAGGACAGGGAGCATTCTTATATGAATGGTCAACCGGCGAAACCGGAGTCTCTCGAATTGATAAAAAACCCGGAGGATGGTATTCCCTCTCCGTAGAAGATGAAAGAGGTTGTCATGTTATCGATTCAACATTTATCACCAGTCCCAAATCCATTCAGGTCTCCTACAAATCAAGACCTCCCTTATGTGATGGTCATGGAGATGCATATATTTCCATGATTATTTCCGGAGGAGAAGCGCCATACTCCTACAAATGGTCAAACGGAGATACAACAGCTTATTTAGATGACATCTATCCGGGAATATATTCCGTCAGAATAACTGATGACCTGAATTGTTACCGGGATACTACATTTATCATTCCTGAAATAAAACCTGTAACTGCAAAACTTGAGGAAATAATCTCACCATTAGCTTTCGGTTACTCAGATGGCAGTATCAGGGTTAATATCTCCGGCGGGACCCTTCCCTACTCTATTTCATGGAAAAATGATTACGGAGAATCCATTAAAAGTGAAAATACAGAAGAAAATGAGATTATAGTTTCCAGCATCAGTTCAATTCCTGAAGGTAATTATCATTTATTCGTGGAGGACAATAACTATCCGTTAACAGAACAACCTTCTTCATTTCCTAGTTGCGGTTGTTTATTCAGTCTGTCGTTTTATGTTCCGGAACCTCCAAAATTAGATGTAGAACTGGAAAATACTAAGATAATCCGCTGTTTCAGGAGTGACGATGGGGAGTTTATCGCTCATGCCAAAGGAGGAGTACCCAATAGCGATGGTCTTCCCTATACTTACGAATGGTATAAAGACGGATCGCCAATCGGTAGAAACGACAGCATCCTTTCCGAGTTGGGAGAAGGAAGTTATTATGTCAAAATAATTGATGCAAACGGGATTATAATAGAATCTGAACATATCTTTCTTAAGGAACCTCAAGTATTATCTGTAGTAGCCTCAGCTTCCGACCTGAGATGTAGTCGAGACACAAATGGATGGGCTCAGGCTGAAGTTTCCGGGGGGACTAAACCATACTATTACAACTGGTCGAACGGATCAAATTCTCCCCGTATTGAAAACATACCCAGAGGCAAATACTTCGTGTATGTTACGGATGAAAATGGGTGTGAAGTTACAGCAACTGCCAGTATTGCTCAACTAAACGGAATTAAGGCAGAAGCGACTCTTATACCTCCGGTTTGTCATAACGGCACAAACGGAGAAATCCACCTCAATATTTCAGGAGGCCAGGCACCCTATTCCTATCAATGGGAGAACGGACAAAAGGCATTGATTCGGAGTGGATTACAGGCAGGAAACTATAATATCACAATTACCGATGCCAATAACTGTTCACACGAAGTATTCACCTATACATTACCCCATCCCGACAGTATTATTATCAATCTGGGTAAAGACATTACTCTTTGCAACGGACAATCCAAACTGATCAATGCTGAGAGTGATGAAAACGTCGTTAGTTATGCCTGGTTTGATCAAACTGGATTCACATTATCCGATAAACAAAGCATTATGATATCTAACCCGGGTCAATATATTGTAAAAATCATGACAAATAAAGGATGTTACGGAGCTGGAAATATCAATGTAGAGCGGGACAATAGAGTAATTGCAAACGATTTTCTGATTGCATCTCAAGTACCAATCAATGATGATGTTTTAGTCGTAAATATTAGTGACCCAGCTCCCGATAAAATTGAATGGATACTCCCGAAAGGAGAAGGATCTGTTTTTGAGGTGATTGAGAATAATGAGGATATCCTGAATCTGATTTTCAGGCAATATGGCAATTTTACAATCGGCATGATCAGTTATTCCGGCAATTGTACGGAAACGGCCTACAAAACTGTACAGGTAATGGATAAAGAAAACATTTCCAACTACGAAGACGCAGACGAATCCGTGTTGAAATCATTTGCAGTATACCCAAACCCTAATCCTGGCTATTTTGAAGCTTCTATTGAGATAAAAGAAGATACACCAGCTACACTTATATTAGTAAATAGTGGTTCAGGAAAAATATTGGAACGTAGAACATTAAAAGGGAAGAAAATTCACAAGGAAATCTTTAACATCACCGGAAATGAAAAAGGTACTTATATTTTGAATCTGTATTCACCAAAAATAAATTCGGCAAAAAAGGTAATCATAAAATAAAATTCCGTACTGCCACATAGTGCTAAACGTCAATAACCGTGGGTAAAAGATCGTGTTACCCACGGAAATGACAAATATTTGTTATCTTTCCTCTGCAAGCTTTACGCTTAGCCTTGTTTTCTAAAACCGGGAACTTTTGCTTCTGGAGTTAGCCCAAGCACATTGTACAAGGATTACCCGTAAGAATTTGTTCCCATGCATCGTTTTTCTTGATTTGATTTTCCCTGCACTTTCATCATTCGCATCTGGCATTCTTCCTGCTGACTTGCGTCCCGGAAATTGTTTTGATAAACAAGGGATTTACCAGCTTTAAGTCAAAACTATCCGACAATACACGCCGGATAGGAATCCAATAGATACTCGTACTTTCCATGGCCACCTGGAAGTTCATTATACACATAAATATATTATCTTTGTGCATATCAAGACCACAGTAATTTTGCATAATAGGTAGGAATTTTGATGAATATCCTGCAAGTTAATGATTTAATTATCATGTAAGCTTCGAGCTTGGAATATATGCTACGCTGTGATCTTGTCTTGGATGAAAAATGCTATTCTTTTATCAGACTCGCTTATAATTCGCAGAGTTTTATCTAAGTTTGAGAATAAAATCTCTACAAATGAAAAAGTATTTTTGCATTTTTAATTGTTTTGATAGGTTTTTACAACTTCTGACCTTTAACATTCCAATCGGAGCAATTATTTACTGGTTTAACAGGGAATCGTCTGAAAAACAGTATACAAAGAGACCAAATAACTGAAGATACTCCCAAAATTTAAATTATTTCAGAAAATATTGATTATTAAACATGGCAACAACTTTAATACAAGATAAAACTTTTGACAAACAGGATTTTACACAAAATCCCCTGGATAAAGGCGAATACGAGAACTGCAATTTCAATAATTGCAATTTTGAAAATAGTAGCCTCTCCGGATTCAGATTCACAGATTGTGTCTTTAACAACTGCAATCTAAGTTTAGTAAAATTGATTGAGACTGCATTACAAGAAATTCTATTTAAAAATTGCAAGCTACTAGGATTGCATTTTGAAAACTGCAATAAGTTCGGACTTGCATTCAATTTTGAAAATTGTTCATTGAATCACTCTTCATTTTATAAAGCAAACATGAAAGATATTACTTTCAAGAATTGCCAATTACAGGAGACTGATTTTGCAGAATGCAACCTCACAAATGCAAAATTTGACGATTGTGACCTTGCCGGCGCAACTTTTGAGAATACAATCATAGAAAAAGCTGATTTGAGAACCGCATTCAATTATACTATCGACCCGGAAACCAATAAAATAAAGAAAGCTAAATTTTCAATTTCCGGTATTCCAGGACTTTTATATAAACATGATATCGTAATAGAAAATTAAATATAAATTCTTTTTTATCATCGTATTTTGTTTGCATAACTTTTTTGCTCCGGAGACTTTGCTTTCATCAATCTGATGACACAACAAGAAAACTGGAATAATATTCTGACATACGATGATACTGTAGAAAAAAAAGCATACTTTTACACATTACAATAATATTATGAACATGAGAAAAATTTCCGGATGGTTGACAATTATTTTATGCTCAATCATTCTATTAATAATCATTGTCACTCCAATTGCGCTTATTCCTAGTATCATGTCCGGGAGTTCTACACAAATGTCTGCTAAGGAAATAATTTGTGCTATAATTGGATTCATTATTAGCATATCTCTTTTAATTTTAGGCCTGAGAGACGGGATAAAAAAAATTAAAAGAAAAAGTGACAAAAAATTTATTGAATACGAAAGTACTTTAAATATTATTGTTAGTGGCAAAATATCTTACAGAGATTATCGAAACTTAATAATGGGATTATCTATTAAAAAACCTGCATTTTTATTATGTTTAGGACTACTAATTCTCTGTCTATTAAGCATGTGTAATAATGGAAACTATCATGAATTACCAGATACAATCTGGGTCGTATTTTTTATTTTTGCTGGCATTGTTGCAACTCCATTACTTGTTTTATATCAAACAAAGAAAGCCTTCAAAACCAATAAAATATTCAAGGAAGAGGTACTGTATAATTTCAATAATGATGCAGTCGAATTCAAGGGAAAAAGCTTCAATTCTACAATTGCCTGGTCACATTTCATCAAAATTAAAGAAACTAAAACTTTTTTCATGCTATATCAGGATAATATCGTTGCAAACCTGATAGATAAGAAAATGTTAACAGAGAATGAGATAACTGAACTCCGAAAGTTTATCACGTCCTTGAATGTAGATGTCGAATAAAATGACAGCAAAACGAATACAGAAGACCATCGAAAATCAAAAACTGCAATTGAGTTTTTTTCAAAAATGTGAGTATTTCAGTATTGTATTTTTACTTTTGTTTATATGTCTAATAATAACCATATTAATCAGGATCAATCCAATTAATACGATATACTTTGTTGTACTTTCAATTATATTTCCATTAACGATATACATCTTTTACATATTAAATAAACAGCTAAAATGCCATTTCATCCCTTTTCCTCAACAAAATTTGCAAAAGAGAAAAGTTGTAGAATCCGTTATCCGAAAAATGAAATGGGGAACGTCTTCAACTTATTCCAATTATATAATAGCGTATCATTGTGGAAAAAGCCGTCGTGAAAAGGAGATTATAACTATTCTATTTACAGAAAATGGAATACTTATCAACAGTCGCCCGGATATAACTGCAGGTCCCGGAGGCGCTCAATCAATATTTTCTCTTGCAAACAACAAAGAGAATATAATATCTTTTAACTCGGAATTTGAGAATATTTCATCAAAAAAATCGTAAATTTGAAAGATTATACTGACACATTTATGAATGTCAACACAAAAACTTCACGAAACAGGATACTGATAACAGGAGCCGCAGGTAATCTTGGAAATTTATTAGCACAACATCTGCAGGATAAACCTCTGAACCTGCTTATTCATCAAAGGGATGTAGAAGAAAATCTCAAGAACAAAAATAGTATCCAAATTTTCAAAGCTGATTTAGCTTTACCGGAGACTCTATTCCCTGCTTTAAAAAATGTCGATACTGTCGTTCATTTTGCCGGAGTCCTGTTCAAAGCTAATCCGGAGAAGTTTTTACCCACAACAAATACCGCATATTTCAATAATCTCCTGGATGTCGCAATTAAGCAAAAAGTCAAACGAATTATCCTGATCAGCTTTCCACATGTCGAAGGAGAAACGACTCCTCAGCATCCGGCAACAGGTATTTTGGATGGCAATCCGATATCTTCACATGCTCGAACCCGTCTGCAGGAAGAGAAAGATTTATTTGGGAAATGCAAAAGTAACAATATAGAAGCTGTATCCCTACGGGTTGGAATGGTTTATGGAAAAGGAATCCTGATGATTGATGCTGCCCAATGGTTTGCAAAATATTATCTTTTAGGTGTCTGGAGAAAACCGACTACAATTCACCTGATATCCAAGGATGACTTTGTCGTGGCAACAAAAGCAGCAATCGAGAAACCTGACATCAATGGTATTTATCATATCGGAGACGAGGGAATTCAAACTTTACAGGAATTTTTAGACACGATTACAAAACACAAAGGGAATCATAAACCCTGGCGCATGTCGGTCTGGATGATAATGACTGCAGCCTGGTGCTTTGAAACCTATTCTTTTTTATTCGGCACAAGAAGTCCTCTGACTCGCGATTTCATTAAAATCGGCATGATTTCCTACTATGGCGATACTTCCCGCATGAGAAAAGAACTTCTCCCTGAATTGAAATACAAAACATTTCATGATGGAATAAATACATTCTAATTAGAAACAACACGATGGAACCTCAAACAAATAACAAATTCCCTGAAATCAGACGCCAAAATAGGATTTTGGAAGATTTGCGCGCAATAGAACTTCTTGAAACTTCATTGTATGGCTTTCTCTGTCTCGGAGAAAATGAAAATGGTTATACTTACGGAATTCCTATCAGTTACGCATACGATGAAGCCAGGAATTGTCTACATTTCCATTGTGCAACAGAGGGACAAAAACTGGAAATCCTCAAACATCAGAACAAAGTCTCTTTCTGTGTTGTCAAAAACGTTCAAACAATTAGCCATAAATTTTCAACCCTGTATGAAAGTGTTATTGTCTTCGGAACCGCTGATATGGATCCCTGCGACGAAGACAAAAGAACCGCACTCCGGGAATTAGTAAAAAAGTATAGCCCCGACTATCTTGAATCCGGAGAAACATATATAGAAAATGCATTCCATAAAGTGCATACTTTCAAAATTACAATTGAACACATTACAGCAAAAGGAAATAAATGATATGAGACGAGCAACATTTCTCCTGACAATAATTGTCCTATTTATAGCAGGATGCCAAAATCAGCAAAAGAAATTATTTGTTGTTACTGACAATCCAGAAACGGTTCTTGTCCCTAATGATAGTAATACTTTTTATTTCCCTGGTGACTTCAATGACTTTGGAAATAAATGGTATTCTAAATACTTATTTTATTTGAAAGAGCCTGTTCTGTTTAAGGACACATCGTCTGATGAGATATATCGTTTCACTTGGCTCAGAACATTTCATCATCCAATTTGCATACGATTTGTAAAGCAAAATAATACTTATACGCTTTATTGGAAAGAATCCAACGGAGCCGGTGGTTATGAACCCGGAGTAATAATTATAAACAAAAAAATGAATGTTGACAGGAAAACATGGGAAACATTTTCCGAAAAAATAAAAGAATCTAATTTCTGGAACTTACCAACAGACGATGACGACTTATTGGGTCTTGATGGTTCGCAATGGATTTTGGAGGGAAGGTCCACTAATCAATACCATGTTGTCGATAGGTGGACGCCCAATAACGCCAGTTCTTATTATCACTGCTGCGATTTCTTGATAAACCTAACAGACTTGATTATTAACGAGAAAGAAAAGTATTGAACATCAGCATCTTACAAATTTACGATAATTAGAGGAGTAACAAAACATGCATTTCTTAAAAGTATTATTTTACTATAATTATGTTTGGATGGGTCATGTTAGATCTGTAAACAAAGAAATCTGGGCTTTTTCAACCCTTGGGTGGGAAATTACAATTCCTTTATGTGCTGCTGCTGATTTATATTTGAAATATCACCCTTCAGAAGCAATCCGGAGAACAGATATTGTCCTGACAATAATACCTATTGTTTTCATTTTTCTATACTTTGTATTGATGTATCAAGACAAAGCGAAAAAAATTATTGAAGAAAAACCGGTTTTATGGAACAGCGAAACCATTTCAATTATTGTGACAATCTTATTCGCAATTACTACAATAGGAAGTGCACTCATTCTTGCATCACATCTGACTAATTAATACACCATTCTGATTGAATGTACTCCAGAAGAGATATTTCCCAAAGAAATAAAGGGAGCATTCTCTTCTCTCGATGTTTTTAGTTTAGATCCATCAACTATCACCTCATATTTCTCTGACAACAAGGGTAAATACACTTCTCCCTCCATGTTTGGAGGTATTATTACTTTCATGTTGTATTCTCCTTTTCTTTTTTCAATTTCCAATTTTATCTCTCCTTTTACAGTCGGAATAACCGCCTTGGCCCAGGAAAGAGATGCAATCTGTGGTTTAATCCGGACTTTATCAAACCCGGGAAGCAGAGGCTCCACTCCCATCAGTTTTCGTGGAATAATATTTGCCGGAGCAGCTCCCCACGCATGATTCCAATCCTGATTGGGTTTATATTTATTATCCCAAGCTTCCAATGAAATAGTAGATCCTACACGTATCATATTATACCACCCCCGATCATCTGTTTTTATCAGCATAGACAACGCATATTCCGCATCAGAAGCCTCATATAAAGCATCCATCAAAAATTGCGAACCGTATACACTACAAGCCATTTTGCGGGAATGTATAAAATCAATTACTTTATTCAATTTCGTTGACGGAACCATTCCGAATGCGACCGGAAACATATTTGCATGCAGAGATGCGTGATTTGTCGTATCTCCATCCACATAATAACCTAACTTGCTTTTCAGGAAAACAGAATTGAACCGAGCCAGGAGCTTATTTGCTTCATGCTCATATTTAGAAGCATCAGATTGAAGATTGAGAGTATTGGCAATTTTACTCAAAAGCTTCAGCGCTTCATAGTGATAAGCATTCGTCACGGCATTGTAATCTGTGAACACAAAACCATCCGCCTCTCCTCCTTCTTGTTTGTTCAAGCCAAGAATACCGGTATGAGGCCAATCCACGATATCCCTGATCTTATCATTGGCGCGGTTTATAGAAGTTAAAAATTCCGGTGTTTGAAGTCCTGTTGTTGTACTTATCAACCCGTTCTTTTCTTGCAATTGAATAAGTGTACGGGCTTTGAGTATCTCATAATTAGCCTCAAGTGACCTGCTATCACCTGTGTACAAATAATCATACCACGCAATTAATACCGACTGTAATATCCATTCGGTAGGCCATGTAGGACGTTGAAGCAAATACTCATGCGAACGGCGCGCCATAGAATATTCCCGGTCTACTCCATAATGGCACAACTGATTAATCAGGGCATCTGCTTCATAAGGGATCCTTTCCCTGTCTCCATCAACATAAACTCCCAAAAAAGACGTCGCTTTAATGGAATATTTACACAAATCCCAAATCTGATTTAAGGTATCATTACTGCACTTAAAAAAGGAAGCGAAATCATCAAATGGATAGTGAACACTTTCCCTCATCACTTCTGTTAATAAAACCGGCTTATCATATCCTTCAATTTCACAATACCTGAACGGAAGAACTTCTCCGATATAATCAGGCATAAGAATCGCCGCGCTTCCTGTATTTCGTTTATCGGATCTTATCTTTATTTTATAAGTATGTGTTCCTTTATTCAATGACAAAACATACCGTTGATAACGAATCGTACCGCCCGGTTTACGGTCGATCTGGTTATCCTTCAAACTCTCTCCCAAATGAATGATTACACTATCTTTTTTGCTATCAGAAGTAAGGGTTAATAACAGTTGAGCAAAAGCATCTTTTCCAAAATCAACCAGAGCGATCTCCTGGGATAGTTTACTGATTGAAACAGGATATTCCAATGTCCTTATTTGTGGATAAACACTTGCTACGTATTTAGATAACTTCGATGCTGTCCGGAATGCCTTCGTATCCGACCAATCAGTTGTTTCTCCTGTATTTGTAGTTATTTTTACTTTCCAAAAATATACTTTATCCGGTTGTAGGGCATCTCCGGCATAAGGAACTGCAGTAGACTGTTTACTATCTATTATTCCACTATCCCAGACCGTTCCTTTTTCCGATGACAGATCATTAAACGAATCCGAAACAACAACCCGGTATGAGACTTGTTTTATATCATTTTTATCTCCCGGAACAATCCAACTGAAGAACGGATGAGAAGATGCAATCTTTACATATTGCAAGGATTCAATAGCATTATCAACATCCCATATCGGAACATTTGACAAATATCCGTTTTGCCAGGTACAGTCTGTATGTTCAATTAAATCCGTAAGTAAACCATATGGTTTCGTATCTGCGGATAACCTCAACACAAAAAATAAACTGAAACAAAGAAATAACAATTGCCTTTTACTCATAGTCTTTTTACTTCACTTAATACTGCTTAGTCAGAGTCTTATTATACAACGGCTTGTCTCCCAGCACTTCCAATGTCTTATCCAGATCTTTATCATTACGCAAGGTATAAATCAATTCTCCTTTTGCATAGTAGTACTGATGCATAAATTCTTATTATCCGACTCAGACTGTTGAGTTTGCGCATTTGTCACAAAAACAGGGACAAGTAGAAATTAAACAACTATTTTAGAGAAAATTCTGTTCATTATGTTTTTTTAATTGAAAACGTAAAGTTAATAAAAAAAAACTAAGTACATGACAAAAATTTGAAAACATCTATTCCCCATTGGTTTTTCGGGTTGAGTAGGTGATTCAGGTAAGCCAGCCAGTGTTCTCCAACGAATTCCCTGTCTGCCAACAGACAATCAATGGTTTCTATGCCGAAAAGGTGGATATAACGATCCAGTAAACGGAAAGAAGGTTTATGGGGTAGTAGTTTGAATCTCAATTGAGCTATCAGATCCGTATTCAATTTGTAATCTGCCATAAAGCATTGGATCCGACGTAAACTGGAAGAGCTTTGTGAACTTGTTTCAAAGGCCGTAGCCAACTTCTCGAACCCAACAGTCTGAACTTTGCATAATGCACAAATAAACATGCCAAAGAGCTTGATTCGGGATAAATTCATATTTCCCCCGAAATGAGCAGTTAAAACTGCTAATAATTTTGTATTTTTGTAATGTACTAAAATCTTTGAAAACAATTTATACAATGATAAAAACAACATAAATCTATGAATGTATCCGACACGATCACTTATCAATACCTGTCAGATTCACGGTTACAACGGACGGACAAAGATAACAGGCTGTTCCTCGCGAAATACAGCGAAATACAAAAAAATACAGAAGCTCCCTGCTTTTTTTGGGGCAATATCAAAGAGCCATATATGATGGCACGCTGCCTGACCACATTATCCAACGTAGTCCAATCAACCTTCCATCTTACGGCTATTGAATTAGCCCGTTTGCGCGATCCCATCGTAACTGCAGGGAATGGGAAACTGCGTTTTGAAGGCTTCTCCCATTGTGCAGGCGTCTATGCACGGGTCGATGTGTTGCCGGATGCTCTCGATGGCGAATTTATCGAAAACGGAACCACCAACATCGATTTCAATCAACCGATGATATCAGCCCTTTCGGGAGTACGGGCCACAGACAATCTCCTGATGTCGATTGGAGAGAATGAATTATCTCTTCACAGAGGTGAAGACAAGATTGTAGAACGGAAAGTCCCTCTTCCAAGCAAATGGATCAAAGGCCTGACTACTGTGCAGATTTTCTTGTCGGAAGCCGAAGAGTGCCACGTCTTTAACAGAATACAAACGATGCAGCTATTCCAAAGTATCCCCAGGACAAAAACAAAAACCGATTATTATTTAGTCGTCCGTGCCGGACAGCCAATGTTCACACCTGTTAAATCAACGGGTACCGTTTGTGTCGGGGGACTGCACCGTTTACGGATTCTGGAGCCCCTGTTACCTTATGCCGATAAATTGAAAGTCTTTCCTCATCCTCACATGCAATCCACTACCTGGCAACTCTATTTCGGAAATCTACGATTTAGCTTATCACTTTCGCGAGATACCAACAGGGGGTTCTCAGGTGAAGGAGCTGCTTTGGATGCACTGATTAATGCTGTTCCCGAAAGCCTGATTGTTGCAATGGACAGATATAGCTATGCCAACCAGGAGTTCAACCCGACGATGTTCGCTATCGAAGAGCAAATCGATTTTAATAAACTAAACAACCTCACAGGACAACTAGCCGCGATGGGTTTACTCGGTTTTGACCTCGACGATAATTGCTTTTTCTACAGGCGATTACCTTATAAGCCCGAACGAATTGCAAGACTTAATCCACGCATCAAAGGAATGGAAAAACTGATTGCGGACAAAAGAGTAAAGATCATATCCAATGACGGTAACCGGGTAGAAGCCCGGGTGGAAGGTTCGGGTGTAAACCACACCGTTATTCTCGAAAATGGTAACGCCCGCTGCACCTGTGCATGGTATAGCAAGTACCAGGGTGAACGAGGAAACTGTAAACATGTACTGGCCGTAAAAAAATTGTGTTATGAATAAAAATGACTACCCTGAATACACCGGATACGAACCGGTCGTCAAAGAATTTCTCGACATGGCGTCTGATCAGGATCGGATGCTTAAAATGATGTCCTTCCTTAAAAGCCTGACAGAGGAACAGAAAGCTTTAATTGCCGATGCTGTTGAAAAATACGATCTTGCCATCCGCATCTCAGACGAAACGCCTCGTAGAACATTCAATACATTAGAAGAACGTCACATCCATATAATGACGAAAATAGAACAGCAATGCGGTTATATCCCCCGCTATATGAAAAGTGGAAGTAATGTAAACTATGCTTTCCGCCTGGCACGCTATGCCTGTTTCTCACGTAAACAAATACAGAAAGTGGAGTGGCGCTGGGATTCTTTCCCTATATACAACGAGTTACAAGAGATGATGGAGTGGTACGTACCCGAATGGTTCTACGATTATTTCAGTGAACAGAGGGATAAAGGCAATGTACGTATCAGTTATCAATGTTTACTTGATTGGCGACGGAGAAAATTAATCGACACATTGTATCCCCCAGAAATAGCAGCGCTGATCCCCATGCATTTCAATCGCTTCAAAGAAAAACATAACAATATCGATATTGCCTGCTACATTAATGATTGGATAGCCCAATATCCCGAAATATTAGACGAAATAAAATACCTGTTCCAATATCCATCCCAGGCCTACCTCTTTGACAATAACAATTCTTTGTATGAGGAGCTGGAAGGGAAAGGTCCGCTTTCGTACATTTTCAAACATTACAGCGACAATGGTAGACTCGATCGCCAGTGGATTCTCCGGGAGACTATCAGCGCGTGTAACCATAACTTCGGGAAAGAGGAACTTTACTGGTACCCGCTCCTGCTACAGGCAATGGAGCCGACAAAAGCAGAGTTATTTGAATATCAGGAACAATTGATCTCCAATTTAACCTCTGTTTTTCCCCATATTTCGCAGGCAATGCTCAAACTGATTCGGACTATTTCTACGGATTCCCGCTTCATGATCGATCATTTCATCGCTTATCTGGCTCCTTTACTTTCGTCTGAAACAAAAACAATCGTAAAAACAACGCTTTCCATAGTTGCCGATATGTTCAATACATTTTCCGATAAACGGGATAAATTATGTGAACAACTGGCTATTGTCTTTATCCACAAAGATGACGATTTACAAACCAAAGCAGCAAAATGGATTATTAAATATGGCGATAAAAAAACATTAAAGCCTGTATTAACCCTCTACAAGCAAACACTGCTGATGTCATCACGGGAAATTCTGAAAGATTTCCTGGAAAAAGAAAACCAAGCATTATCAACCGGTACGCCTGAAAAAGAGACAGTACTTCAACCGATAATCCGTAACGATAACCATATAGCTGAAATCGGTAGCGTTGAAGAACTCGTATTCCGTCTGAGACAAGCCTTCGAATGTTTCCGTCTGGACTCCATCGACCTGATACCTCAGGCTTTAATTCGCTTCAACGAGAAAATTGACGTCGAAGTCATGCAGCAATTCGGACCCGCCATTAAAAGTGCAGAGAAAGTACTAACCAAATGGGTAAGAGGGAAACGCTCCACCGATGAAATTACAGCTTATTATTTTCTTCATTACTGCACCATCCGTTTGAAACAGTTGCCACAGGAAGATAAAACGACCAAACAAATAGCTAAAAAATTTGAAAAACTGCAGCCCATAATGGACGAATGGACAAAAAAAATCTTGAATGACTCCCAGAATATTCTTTTTTCACCATATTTCAAAGTATTGAATATGTTTCTGAAGATTATCCGGGACAAAATAGATTTACCGTTACTTTCAACTCCTACCCACGAACCATGCTGGATTGACCCTATCGTTTTTCTCCAACGGTTCAACCGGTATCGTGAGTTGAACGAGACACCGGTCATGGCCGATATGCAGCTGGCTATTCAACGAATAGCACCGGATCATACCAAAGAGGCATTGAAACAAATCGGGAAAGAAGAAAAAACGTTCTACACCGAGCTGTTCGCTTACCTGTTCGACAAGAATAAGCCCCTACCCTCAACGATCGAGCACCACGACCTTTGGTTGGCATGCACTTTTCCATGGTACGGACGCGAAATTCCAGCACAACTGGCAAACCATTACCCGGATGCCTCTCCATGTCTACTGTCCGGAATTTTCGAATGGGAGTCCATCCGACAGGAATCTAAAGAATTGCCCCGGTTATGCTTCCATTATTCTCATTTCCCTATCGACGGACTAAAAGACCGGGATTTCATAGGTGCGTTTATGTGGACAAAATTTGAGTATTATTCATATAAGTTCACGGGTGATATGCCCTGCCTGCTGCGGATGTTTCCCAACAATCCGGAAGTATTACTGGGCCGGTATATTTTCGAATACGCCCAGGTTTTCGATGAGAAATGTGACTCCTGGCTGATCTCAGTCCTGGAACTTCTCCGTAATCTGGAGCGCCCACTCCTGCCCATGGGTTGCCTTTTCCTTGCCTTATGCTTTCTCTATGAAGGTAAAACAACGCGCCTGTATGCTGCTGAAATTTGGGCTGACCTGACTGCTCTGTCATTGATAGACCAGGAAGAAACAGGAAAATCCCTGGGAAAACTGCTACAGAGTGGACATAGCCCATTGCAACGTTTTACAGACATCCTGTTCGACATTATGCTAAACAGGAGTACGCACCATAACCACGAATTGGAACGATTAGTAACTGCCTGCCTGGCACAACTCGGCGGGAGATCGCTTCCCCGCCTAAAACGCTTACAGGAAGCACACAAAGAACTAGTAGCACAAAATGCTCAAACAGAGACACATCAATAATTAAGAAGAATTTTTGCTTCTTATACAAACATACATTCGAAAAGAGATCTTCAAATAAAAAAATCTGGGCATTTTCAAGCCTCGGCTGGGAAATAACACCATATCTTATAATACTATCTATTTCCGAAATTTCAGCTTATTTCCCGGCAGTTTCACTAACAGTCAGAGTTTTATCATACAACGATTTGTCTCCCAGCACTTCCAATGTCTTATCCAGATCTTTATCATTACGCAAAGTATAAATCAATTCTCCTTTTGCATAATAATACTGATGCATAATCTCCTTTGCAAGCTGTTTTGACAAGGACTCCCTATGTAGTTCAAGATCACGGTTAAGATCTGGCTGAAGCTTCTTTTCCAGTGCCTTGAATTCTTCAGATGCTGTATCCAGATAACCTTCGAATTCCATTATTTCTTTCAGACTGGCTAAGCCCTTTTCACTTTGACGATCATATTTGAAGTTCGCGGTCTTCATATATTCCTTGAACTCTTCATAATCTTGATCTGTCAGGACAAATTCCGAAGGAGATGCGATAGTAGGATGCTTCACACGCCATTGTACCACGAAATCCATCAAAGTACCATCGGCTTCCATATAGTAATAAATATTCGGGATTTTAGTTTCAGAAACTGAAAAATCGGGGGTTACACCTCCACCATCACGTACCGGGCGACCTTTTTCTGTATAATAAACCGTTGTCAAACTATCAGGGATACGTTCGGCATACCCCCTTGAATCGCGGTGAGCATAATCGATTGCCTGAACACAACGTCCACTGGGGATATAGTATTTATAAGTAGTTACTTTCAACTGACCATTATATGGCAATTCACGCGGAGTCTGTACCAATCCTTTTCCGAATGAACGGCGACCTATAATCACTGCCCTGTCCTGGTCTTGCAAAGCTCCGGCAACAATCTCCGATGCGGAAGCAGACCCCTGGTTAATCATTACAGCCAACGGCATTACGGTATCTATCGGATTTTGAGTCGCACGATATACCCGTTCGTTTTGTTTAACACGCCCTTTCGTTGTAAGCAAAACTTTTCCTTTTGGAATAAACATATTAAGTATTTGCAAAGCCTCTTCCATCGATCCTCCGCCGTTATCACGCAAATCGAGAATCAATGATTTGACACCTTTATTTTTCCTTAAATCCTCAAATGCATCCCTGACTCCCTGAAAACAGCCATCTGTAAATGACGAAAGAGCTATATATCCTACATCATTTTTCATCACACCGTAATATGTTACCGGATTGATGTGGATCAATTTACGCTCAATCTCTATCGTACGAGGCTTCTTCTCTCCTGCTCTCTGAAATTTGATCTTTACTTTTGTATTAGGTTGCCCTTTTAGTTTTTCACTTGCTTCAGATGAATTATCCCCACTCAGAACGAACCCGTCTATTTCAAGAAGTTGATCACCGATTTGCAATCCGTTACTTGCAGCAGGCATTCCTTCATACGGATCGATTATCAGCACTTTTCCATCCCGGCTGGTAATTATAGATCCGATTCCGGCATATTCACCCGTAATCATAAATTTGAATTCCGGCATTTTATCTTCTGAAATATATTCGGTATAAGGATCCAGACTATTCAACATCGAACGTACCCCCAACTCAATAATGTCTTTTGACTTGATCGAATCGACGTAAAACAGATTCAATTCTTTGAATATCGCATTGAAAATATCAAGGTTCTTACTGATTTCAAAATTCTTATTATCAGACTGTTGTGTTTGTGCGTTAACCACAAAAACAGGAATAAGTAGAAATAAAACAACTATTTTAGAAAATATTTTGTTCATCTATGCTTTTTTTAATTGAAAACGTAAAGTTAGTAAAAAAACAATTACTTAGTTCAAAATTTCGGCAGCTCCCGAACGAATCTTATCCCAGAC
>JAVBTA010000067.1:0-6483 GCA_031556375.1 Bacteroidales bacterium
ATCAGAAGGATATTTTTAAACGCGGCGACCATCGGGTTAGTGATGTCATTTGCAAAACCCCAGAGGGCAAAAAGTGAAGTTACAAGAATAAACGGGTATAGCATCGCTCTTGCTATCACCGGAGCTTTTTGTTTTTCCATGTTATAATGTTTTTCGGATAACTTAGTATGAATTGTTTCAAAGTTACAAAAATACGCTTTTTATTGAATAATTCATGTCTATTTTGAAGATCTTAATCACAAAAATTCAATCGTTTTTTCTAATTGCATCCCTCTCGAACCTTTAATCAATATGTTGTAACCTGCAATTTTTGCCGTTTTTAAATATTGAATTATATCCTCTTTCGTTTCAAATTGATGAGTATCAGAATGTTTTACAGAAAATGAAGAAAATTCGGAACCGCATAAAAACACCCGGTCGAAGTTGAATTGTTCTATCTGAGTTATTATTTTCTGATGTTCTTCTTTGCTTTGGGCTCCGAGCTCTTTCATATCCCCCAATATCAACATTTTAGGAGAAATCTCCATTTTGCTGAAATTCTCCAATGCAGCGGTCATACTGGTTGGATTAGCATTGTAAGCATCGATTATCAATTTATTTTTTCCGGTATCTTTGAATTGTGAGCGGTTATTTTGAGGAAGATATTCTTCCAAGGCTTTACAAATCCCGTGTGCGCCCACGGAAAAATAATTCCCTATAGCAATCGCAGCTAGTGCGTTTTCAAGATTATAATCTCCTACCAATTGGCTTTTTACATCATAAACATTATCTGCTAAGTGCCATTTGAAAGTCAGGAATGGAAAAGAAGAAACAGTTTCACCCCAAACAACAGAACCATTGGTTTTTCCATAGAAAACTTTTTTCAAATCAGTTGCAATAGCATTCAAATATGGGTTTTCGTGGTTGATAAAGACAGTTCCTCCTGTTTTCCTCAGGAAATCATATAATTCACCTTTGGTCCGGATCACACCTTCAAAAGAGCCGAATCCTTCCAAATGAGCTTTTCCTACATTCGTTATAATACCAAAATCAGGCTCTGCAATCTCTGCTAAAAACTTAATTTCTCCCTGATGGTTGGCTCCCATTTCAATGATAGCATATTCGTGTTCGGGACGAAGCTGCAATAATGTAAGAGGCACCCCAATATGATTGTTCAGGTTACCTTGAGTGAATAGCACATTGTATTTTGAAGACAGGACAGCAGCCATCAGTTCCTTAGTAGTCGTTTTACCATTCGTTCCGGTAATTCCGATAACCGGAGTCTTCAGTTGCCTGCGATGATAATTAGCCAGATCCTGCAAGGTTTTCAGGGTATTTTCGACATGGATCACTTTTCCGTTTTTTGGGAAAATATCCTCACGATCAGATATAGCGAACTCACATCCTTTCTCCAGAGCTTCTTCTACAAAATTATTTCCATCGAAATTTTCACCTTTTAAGGCAAAAAATATGGTTCCAGGCTTACAACTTCTGGTATCTGTAGTCACAAACGGATGCGACAAATATATATCATACAGCTTTTTGATATCCATAATTTCAAATTTGAAGCAAATGTACATAAAAAGTAAATAAAAAACTTCGTGTCTTTGGGTTTTAGGCGTATTTTTGCAAAGAGAAAACTAGTATCACAAACAAAATATTCTATGTTTATCAATATAAAAGGCAAATTAATTGATTTGTCACAGCCCAGGGTTATGGGGATTCTCAATCTGACACCGGATTCTTTCTTCCAGGGAAGCAGGAAACAAAGTGAGAAAGAGATTATTGAGCGTGTAAATCAAATGCGGGAGGAAGGAGCTGATATAATCGATGTTGGAGGGTACTCCTCACGTCCTAATGCCCAATATGTTAGTGAGGAAGAAGAATTAGAGCGTTTGGGGTTCGGATTGGAAATTTTGTTCCGGGAATATCCGGAAGCCATTGTCTCTGTCGACACTTTTCGTTCGGAAATCGCACGTTGTTGTGTCGAGAAATTCGGAGTTGGCATGATTAATGATATATCTGCAGGAGAACTGGATCAGAAAATGTTTGATACAATCGCCGATCTAAAGGTTCCATATATTATGATGCATATGAAAGGAACTCCCCAGAGCATGATGCAGCATACTGTTTATGAGAACATGATGAAGGATATATTCCTTTATTTTTCGGAAAAAGTGAATATTCTTCATCAACAAGGTGTCAACGATATCATCTTGGATCCGGGATTCGGGTTCAGCAAAAATACAGACCAAAACTATTATTTAATGAAGGTTTTAAAAGAATTTCGTATATTTGAACTCCCGATTTTAGTCGGTATTTCACGCAAATCAATGATCCGTAATTTGCTGGACTGTAGTGTTGGTGAGGCTTTGAATGGCACCACTGTCCTCAACACCATCGCACTCATGGAAGGAGCCTCTATTTTACGGGTACATGATGTGAAAGAAGCTGTGGAATGTATTAAAATTTATAATAAAGTAAAAACATCGGATGCATTTTGATTTTGGTATAAAAGACGCCATAGATGTCTTGCTGGTAGCGTTTTTCATGTATAAACTCTATCAACTGATGAAGAAGTCCGGCACAACGGCTATCTTCAGCGGCATTCTGGCGTTTCTTGCTATCTGGATACTGGTTTCACAAATTCTGGAAATGCGTCTGATGGGTGCTATCCTGGATAAATTTATCAGTGTTGGCTTTATTATTCTGGTCATATTGTTCCAGGATGAGATCCGGCGTTTCCTTCAGGCAATGGGTTCTCACCGGGGATGGAAATTTCTCACCCGACTGTTCATGCCTAAAAATGACTCTGTACAAGAGGATTTATCGTATGTTATGCCTATCGTACTGGCTTCGATGAACATGTCGAAAGCAAAAACCGGAGCATTAATGGTAATACAACAGGATATCAGTCTCGAAATGTATATTCAGACCGGAGAAATAATCAATGCAAGTCTCAGTACCCGGTTGATCGAAAATATTTTTTTCAAAAACAGTCCGCTACATGACGGAGCGATGATTATTGTCGATAAAAAAATCAAAGCCGCATCCTGCATTCTTCCTGTTTCCCAGAAAAATGATATTCCAAAGGAATTGGGGCTAAGGCACCGTTCTGCACTGGGGATTTCGCAGGAAACTGATGCCAAGGTAATTGTGGTTTCAGAAGAAACCGGAGGCATTTCCATGGCGCATAAAGGACAATTACATCTAAACCTGACCGGAGAAGAACTGCAAAAACTGCTGACAACGAAGAAAAAAGCCGAGAAATAATCAACAAATTTATTGGGTTCATGGCCCACGGTACACGTCAATTTCGTGCGTCAGCCCATTCACCGCGCAGCGGTGTAGTCTTAGTAGGCGGGGGTGTTAACCCCCGTATGATGACAATACCCACCACCCATGCTCGCCCGTTGATGATAATACCCACCGCCATAACCCCATCGCCACAACGTGGCGATATATTCATTATGATATTATAATAAAAATTCACCGCTCACGCGGTTCATTGGTGAGGAATGTCATTGTTTATCGGCAAACACGATATTTCCCGTGGTGGGTATTATCACCAACGGGCGAGCATGGGTGGTGGGTATTGTCATCATACGGGGGTTAACACCCCCGCCTACTAAGACTACACCGCTGCGCGGTGATGGGCTGACGCACGAAATTGACGTGTACCGTGGGCCATGAACCCAATAAATTTGTTGATTATTAGTATGAATGTTATTTTGAAACTATTAAAAATAGTTAATTAACTATGTTTTATAGTTTGAAAACTAAAAACTATAGTTATATTTGTTTCGTAATAAAAATCACTTGGCGATATCATGAAACGATTGACAGCAAAAGAAGAGGAAATCATGGGATTTTTCTGGGAGAAAGGCCCTTTATTCGTCAAACAACTGATCGACGAATATGAAGACCCTAAACCACATTATAACACACTTTCTACTATTGTGAGAGGATTAGAGGAAAAAGGTTATATCAAATACAATTCTTTTGGGAACACCTATCAGTATTACGCCGCTGTTTCCGAAGAAGAATACCGGCGGAAGACTCTTAAGAACGTGGTATCCAGATATTTTGATAATTCTTATACCAGAGTCGTATCCACTTTAATTGAAGAAGAAAATATTTCTGTCGATGAATTGCAGGAACTTATCCGGCAAATTAAAAGCAAACAAGAATAATAGATCATCTCCTGATATACCTATATTATGGAACCTTTTTTTCTATATATCATAAAATCATCATTTTGCCTGGTTTTGCTTTACATTTTCTTTAAAGCATTACTAAGCAGGGAAACATTCTTTCGATTCAACCGTTTTGTGCTACTTGGAGGAATTATAGTTTCTGCTATTTTGCCTCTAATCACATTACAAATATCTGAAGAAACTGCAATACAAGCACCAATAAGACAGGTTGAGAGCTTTTTCGCAACAGATAACCGCAACATAAATACTGAATCTACTCTACCAAAATCAACTGCAAACGATTATGATACAAACAATTATAGCGAAGAAGAACACAACGATTCATTAACAATTCCTTCTGAAAAAACAGGGTTTTCATTAGGGCTTTCACGGATTTTATTTTTAATATATATCCTAGGGTTTATTGTTTCTCTTACCGGATTATTAGTTTCAGTTTTAAGAATGTTGCAATTAATACATCAGGGAAAGAAAATAAATAAAGACAGCTATATTATTGTATTGAGTGACAAGAAAATATGTCCTTTCAGTTTTGACAAGTATATTGTCCTCTCAGAAACAGATTATAAACAGAACCCAACAGAAATCATCACCCATGAATTAGTACACGCCCGGAAAAAGCATTCATTGGATCTGATTTTTATGGAATTTTTTATCTTGTTACATTGGTTCAATCCTGTGATATGGTTGTTGAAACGTGAATTACAGGATATTCATGAATATGAGGCCGATAACGGTGTCATCACTCAAGGCATAGATGCAACACAATATCAACTATTACTAGTGAAAAAAGCTGTCGGCGCAAGGTCCTACACTATTGCCAACAGCTTTAACCACAGTAAAATTAAAAACAGAATTACTATGATGTTAAAAAGAAAATCAACTCAGTGGGCACGGTTCAAACTCGTTTTGTTTGTTCCTGTAGCGGCAGTAGTACTGCAAGCCTTTGCCCGACCGGAAATGACCGGAATCGAAGAAACGCTACTAAGTAGCGAAGTTACAACAATTTCTCAGGAAATCCAAAAATGGTCGAAAGAATATTTCGACAAAGAGGTGGATGAATATTTGAAAAAACCAAATGCCGCCGGAGCAACAAGAAACTGGCAAGGATACCAAGTGGATCTGGGTAATAAAGGAGATGCTTTTACCGAGTTTACAACTCCAAAAGATTCCGCAGGATCACAAAAACAAATGTGGATTGCCATGAAAGACAATGCGGAATTTAATGAAATGGTGAATAATAAACTTCTTGCTTACGGTAAAAAAACAGCAAAAAAAGGAGAACTTTTCCCACAAATTCTATTTTTGAATATTTACCCGGGCACTTCAGAAGAGCATATAACAAATTTTCTGAATAGTATTGGTGCTATAAATGACCAAATACAGGAACTTCGGAAATCATCTTCTGCAAACGAGGCTATAGCTCCGGATCTTTCTCCAGAAAATGCAATATTAGTTGTAATCAATGAAAAAATTAAGACTTTTCCAAGAGGAAGATTTGGGAAAATGACAGCTCCTGTACCACCACCATTACCCAAAGAAGATAGCAACACAAAATCAACAAAAAACTAGTTCCTCCGGTTCCTCCAAAAGAAACAAAAACGGAATAATTCATTAAAGTTAAACACGGAGTACCACAGGGTTATTCCGTGTTTAATTTCTCTGATTATTTCAACCATTGATCAAACCATCTGAAAAATTCCCTTTGGAACAATACTCCATTTTGAGGTTGCGAGATCCAGTGGTTTTCATTCGGAAAAATCAGCATACGGGATGGAATACCACGTAGCTGAGCTGCATTAAAAGCCATCATACCTTGTGAAGCAAGGATACGATAATCCAATTCTCCGTGAGTGATCATAATAGGAGTATCCCAGTTCTGAACAAATTTGTGAGGAGAATTAGCATATGTTCGTTGCGCTACAGCATTATTCTTATCCCAGAACGGGCCACCCAAATCCCAGTCGGCAAACCACATTTCCTCTGTTTCGAGGTATTGGGCTTCTTCATTAAAGATACCTGCATGTGAAAGGAAAGCTTTGAAACGTTTGTTATGATTACCTGCCAGCCAATAAACGGAAAATCCTCCATAACTGGCTCCGGTACAACCTAATTTGTCTTTGTTTACGAAAGGCTCCTGAGCTACGGCATCAATTGCAGATAAATAATCTTTCATGTTTTGTCCACCGTAATCGCCACTGATCTGTTCGTTCCATGCCTGGCCAAAGCCCGGAACGCCATGACGGTTAGGAGCGACTACGATATAACCGTTTGCAGCCATCATTTGTAG
>JAVBTA010000059.1:0-83788 GCA_031556375.1 Bacteroidales bacterium
TTTTCTTTTACTTCTGTAATCTCAAAATATTCTAATAGGCCGGAGGGCAACAATAAACTATAACCATCTTTCTGCATAACACTACTTTTTTTTGCAAAGATAAAGTTATAATTTTTTCCCTCAACTTTTTACGCTGATCCATCAGTTCTCTCAACTCATCACAACCATTAATGATATCCTGTTCATGTTCACTATAAAACTGTTTTTGTTTTGCAGGCACCATCTCCAGATACGAAGAATCTATTTTAAGCATAGTCTTCAAAGCACAATCACAAATATTTTTTGCTTTTGCAACATCTATCCCCTGCTCAACCAAAGGCTTCATACATTCTTTTACATTCTGATCGTAAACTGCCTCTTTGCTCTTCTTACCTGTACAACAAGTCATTGCAATTGCAAGACATCCTATTATCAAAAAAAATAATACTCGTTTTGTATAGCTAAAAATCTTTGTCATTGGATTATTATTTAAAGTATTCCGTATACAAAATTACATATTTTTCCGAAATTTTTAATTTATTCTCGTTTTCGGTCTGATTAACAGCCTCAACGAAATATCGTAAGTAAAGTAACTCCAGGCCCAATCGAGGAAGATGAATAATTTATTCTTGACTCCCATTATAGTATACAGGTGAACGACAAGCCAGATCCACCAGGCAATAGTCCCGCCGAAATGAAGATGAGCTATATCTGCAACAGCAGCATTACGACCAATTGTTGCCAAAGAACCTTTATCTTTATATTTGAACTGATTTTTTTGTTGACCTCGTTCTTTCAGCTCCAAATTCTCAGCTAAAACCTCAGCCATTTGTAATGCCCCCTGAGCCACTTGGGGATGACCTTTAGGATAGGCTTCCGTTTCCATATACGCAATATCACCTATTGCAAAAAGATTATCGAATCCATTCACTTCACAAAAACGATTCACCATCAAACGATTTCCTCGTGTGTACAGATCCGGCGAGATTCCGGGCATTTTATATCCGGTAATTCCGGCGACCCACAACACATTATCGGAAACAATCTGTTTTCCGTCACTGGTAGACACAACTCCATTTTCATAAGAAGTCACAAAAACATCCTGACTGATTTTCACTCCACGTTTTTTCAATGTTTCAGCCGCTTTTGCAGAAGCCTCTTCCGACATCGCTAATAATAATCTTGGAGACGCATCCACTAAATGGATCTCCATCTTTGAAAAATCTATCTCCGGGTAATCTTTCGGCAAAACCTGATTACGCATATCTGCTAATGCCCCGGCCAATTCCACTCCGGTAGCTCCACCTCCGACAATAACAAATGTCAAACGTTTTCTCAACTCCTCTTCATTTTCTGTAGAAGCTGCATCCTCAAAACTTTGCAGTATCCGGTTACGGGCATACAGAGCCTCAGAAACAGATTTCAGGGTTATTGTGGTATCCTTGAGAGATTGATTTCCAAAGAAATTTGTATCACAACCCGTAGCAATTACCAAATAATCGTAGTCTACACTGCCTTCATTGGTTTCTACGGATTGAGTTTCAGGAGAGACACTAATCACCTCACACATTCTGAAATGTACGTGATCCTTCTTCTGAAAATTTTTACGCAAAGGATAAGCTATTGAACTGGGTTCCAACCCTGCAATAGCAACCTGATAGAACAAGGGTTGAAACTGGTGATAATTATTTTTATCCAAAAGGATAATCTCAAAATACTTTGGATTGAGTTTACTTGCGAGTTTGAGACCTCCAAAACCGGCTCCAACGATCACCACTCGTTTTTTTCCGGCTTTTTCGGGTATATTGACCATCTTTTCCATAAAAACAGCTTTAAAAATACATTAGATTTTTGCAATTATAACAATTGTTAATGACTATAGTTTTAGAAAGGTAAATAATGTTTAACAATTGCCGGAAAAACCTCACCCCATCATTTCCAACGATATTTGAAATGATGGGGTGAGTGTTATTTTATATGATTAATCTAATTTTAGAACAGCTAAAAATGCTTTTTGTGGGACTTCAACATTTCCGACTTGTTTCATCCGTTTTTTTCCTTCTTTTTGTTTTTCAAGCAATTTACGTTTACGGGATATATCACCACCATAACATTTGGCTGTTACATCCTTACGCACAGCTTTAATCGTCTCACGGGCAATAATCTTTGCTCCGATAGCAGCCTGAATAGCTACATCAAACTGTTGACGGGGAATTAACTCTTTTAGTTTCTCACACATCCTGCGACCGAAATTCACCGCATTATCCGCATGTGTCAGAGTAGACAACGCATCTACAGGCTCTCCATTCAACAGGATATCCAGTTTTACCAGTTTTGAAGGACGATAATCGCTCATATGATAATCGAAAGAAGCGTATCCTTTAGATATACTTTTCAATTTATCATAAAAATCGATTACAATCTCTCCAAGAGGAAGATCGTATAAAATTTCCACTCGATCCCCTGAAATATAATCCTGTTTGATCAGAATGCCGCGTTTACCAAGACAAAGGGTCATTATGGGCCCGATATAGGTAGTACTGGTAATAACAGATGCCCGGATAAAAGGCTCGTCGATATGATCGATCAACGTAAGTTCCGGCAAGCCCGCCGGATTATGCACTTCTTTACATTCGCCATGTTTATCATATACTTTGTATGATACGTTAGGAACGGTAGTAATTACGTCCATATTAAATTCCCGATCCAGACGCTCCTGAACAATTTCCATGTGGAGCAGTCCGAGAAATCCACAACGGAAACCAAATCCAAGGGCCACTGACGATTCCGGTTGGAAAGTAAGGGAAGCATCATTCAATTGCAATTTTTCCAAAGAAGCCCTCAGATTTTCAAAATCTTCGCTATCAATAGGATATAGTCCTGCAAAGACCATTGGCTTAACTTCTTCAAAGCCGTCAATAGCTACACTACAAGGTCGTTTTACATGTGTAATAGTATCACCGACTTTTACTTCTTTCGAAGTTTTGATTCCGGAAATAATATATCCTACATCGCCACATCTCACTTCTTCCCGAGGAGACATCTCGAGTTTAAGGATACCGACCTCATCGGCATCATATTCTTTTTCCGTAGCGACAAATTTTACCATGTCGCCCTTACGGATCGTTCCGTTGACAATTTTATAATATGCAATAATACCCCGGAACGGATTGAATACCGAGTCGAAGATCAATGCCTGCAACGGAGCTTCCGGATCTCCTTTAGGAGGAGCGACACGTTCTATAACAGCATCCAGGATATCATAAACCCCCTCTCCTGTTTTACCACTGGCGCGAATAATATCGGTACGGGGACAACCTAATAATTCAACAATCTGGTCTTCCACCTCTTCCGGCATCGCACTTGGCAAATCGATTTTATTCAGGACAGGAATAATTTCCAGGTCATGCTCCAATGCCATATAAAGGTTAGAGATTGTCTGAGCCTGTATTCCCTGAGCCGCATCGACAATCAGCAAAGCGCCTTCACATGCGGCAATTGAACGGGATACTTCGTATGAGAAGTCCACGTGTCCCGGAGTATCGATCAGGTTCAGAGTATACTTTTCGCCTTTACAAACATACTGCATTTGTATAGCGTGACTTTTAATTGTAATTCCCCGTTCTCGCTCCAGATCCATATTATCAAGCACCTGAGCTTGTAAATCCTTCCCTGAAACGGTTTGGGTATATTCCAATAAACGATCGGCCAAAGTACTTTTACCATGGTCGATATGTGCAATTATACAAAAATTACGAATATGTTTCATTTATTATTTTTAGTGCTGAAAAAATTTTGAGGAACAAAGATACGGCAATTCTTTTAAACGACAAAAAGGTCTATTTCTCAATAGACCTTTTTATTCAGTTTTTAATAGGCATTAGTCTTTTAAGGCAAAAAGATTGTTTTAGGTTATCGGTACAAAGGTGAACGTTTTTTTATGATTCTCCAAATAAAAAAACATATTATATAACATATTTTTATAGATTTCTGATTTCCGCCACATAGCACACCCACGCTAACCGACTACAAAACAACAATTTAAACAAAAACTATCATTTTGTTAAAATTTACACTTTTCGACTATTTTAACACTTCCTCCAGCTTATTTTTCAACTCCAAACCTGTCAATCCCTTAGCTATAATTGCGCCTGAAGGGTCTAAAAGAACAGTATATGGAATACCCGGAACCGCATAATTTTTAACCGGTTCGGATTTCCAGTAATTTATATCCGACATCTGCGGCCAGGTCATATTGAGATTTTCTAAGCCTTTTGTCCAGGCTTCAGCATTATGATCCAAAGAATATCCTACAATTTCAAATTTTTTGAACTTATATTTCGCATATAGTTCCACTATCATCGGCATCTCTTTTCTGCAGGGAGGACACCATGATGCCCAGAAATCCAAAAGAACATATTTTCCTTTTCCGGCATAATCTGATAATGAAACTGCTTTTCCCGAAGGATCTTTAGAAACAATATCCGTGAACTTTTGTCCGATTGCCGTTTTTTGAACCGCATCCAAACGTTCCTGATAAAACATTCCTACTTTACTGGCTTTAAACGCTTCATTTCCCTTACTTAGAACTACTGCCAACTGTTCCGGATCTAAACGCCTTCCATAAACACTGAACTCTTCTGCACCTAAAGGATTATTTATATTTTCAGAGAAATACTTTACATAAGATTCTTTTTTCTCTTTGTATATATTTTTATATGCATTATCAAGCTCAACTTCTTTTTCCTCTGTTATAGTACTGTCAGCCTGAGCCTTATCAACTTTTTCCGAAATTTCGTCCAATCGCTTATCAATAGCAGCCTGTTCCTCCAGATATTGTTGATATGCATCATTTATCTGAGTTCCGTTCACAGTCATATGATCCGAGATCGTTATAATAATTTTTCCGGGTTCAAGCAATATCGCACGTTTTTTCAGAACCTCTCCACTTTCTGCCTGGATAAAATACAATTCCGGGATTTCCTGTATCCCTTCAAACGAAAACTTTTCTCCTTTTATCATGGAAGAGTCGCATTTTTCAATGCCCTCATCATTATATTTCACGAGATAAACATACTTTCCTTCCATGTCGGAGGATGAAACTGTCCCTTCTATTCCATATTTCCCTTTTTGTTCACAGGAAAAGAAAACCAGGACAAGACTTACTAAGAAAATAATTTTTTTCATGATTATCAGTAATTAAGATCACAAACTTACAAAAAATAATTGAAAATTAGTTTCCGCCTTGGCCGCCACCACCTTGTTGACCGCCACTAGAACTTTCTCCTGCTTTTGCATCATCATTAGAAATAGTCCTGCGAGCTTTCTTAACCGACTGTTGTTTTAACTCTCCGAACTGATATGATACCCGGATTCCAAAAGACTGAGTTTGGAATTGCGAAACAGTCTCTGAGTAGAAAGTAGGATCATTGTTATTCTTAGAAGTAAACGTTCTGTACTTATTAAATGGAGTCGATGCATTGACAGAGACATTCAACTTTTTATTCAGGAACGATTTATTCAGACTCAATCCATAAAAATAAAAAGTAGAGTTTTCTCCCTGCAAAGATACACCTGGAGTTCCTCCTCCTCCATAGAGAGTAAATCTGAAATCTTTAGGAAAAGTATATTGACCATTTCCAAAAACAAAACCGGTAAGACCTGAATTTTCCAAGCCGGATCCATTGTTAGTACGAATATCAACATACCCACCTGAAGCATTGATATCAAATCTTAGTTTTGCTGTGGGAGTAAATCCAAGATACATATTCAAACCTACACGTTTTTGCTTTCCAATATTATAAAAGCTTGAATAACTGACATCTCCTTCCATGGTAGTAACCCGTTGAATCGAATTATTCATAAAACCATAATCAACACCCGCATTCAAATTAAATTTAGGTTTAAATACACTATAATTCAGATTTATGTTGTGACCTTTTTCAACATCCAGATTCGGATTTCCCTGACTGATATACTTTGGATCCGAATTATTGACATACGGGTTCAAATAATAAATTCCGGGACGCTGTATCCTCATATTATATCCAAGACGGAATGAATGAACCATTTTATACCGGTAGGTTATTGTGGTCGAAGGAACCCACGAGAAATAATGTTTATCAAAATTCATATCTGTCTTCTTTGGATATTCGGCCTCTATCTGTGTATCTTCCATTCGAAGCCCGGCTTTAAATCCATAATCTTTATAACGAAGATTATAGCCTAAATAACCGGCAAGGATATCATAACGATAGTCGAACTCACTATTCGGGAATTGTTCCTGTATCCAACTATTGGTCGCCGGGTTGAAAAGTTCCCTGTCCGTATTACTTTCATTTAACCGTACAATATATTTCATACCGGCTTCCAATGTATGAATCTTGGCAAATGGGCTTGTATAATCAATCTGGAAAGTATGTTCTTTATCACTGGCATCATTATCTAATTGTAACCATCGGTCAGGAAAATTTACCGCATTTTCAATTTTTGAATCCGACCATGAATCATTCGGACTCAAATTAAAACGATATGAAGCTGTTAATAATTCATCTTTCTTTTTAAAAGTCCGTTGGTAGTCTACATTAAAATTAGTTCCACCGTACGTATTCTCTCCAGAGGTATTTTGATTATAAGAATATCCTGTAGTTCTATCTGCTAATAACGATTTCACATAAAGATTCGCATCCTGATCACCACTTCCTCCCCGTTTATTAAAGGAGGCCGAAAACAAATTAGCCGTATCCAGTTCATAACTCAATTCGGCAGAACCATATTGAAAGTTTCCATTATACTCATTAGTACCATTCTGATACAAATATTTTTCGGCTCCGGGTTCCGGATTGTAGATCTCCCTGTAAGAATTGAAATCCGATTTCGGATTTCGGTAATGTCCGTAGCTATAATTTCCGGTAAAGCCAAACTTTCCATATTTAGCTGATAAATAAGCATTCCCATTATACCCCCCCCTGGAATCGACACCAGCTCCTACATTAGCTGTATATCCTCCCATAGGCTGTTTGTTTGTAATGATATTGATAATTCCGGTTACTCCTTCCGCATCATATTTTGCTCCCGGATCCGTAATTACCTCCACACTTTTAATCATACTGGCAGGCATACTGCGAAGTACCTGAGTCGGATTACTGGAAATCATGGAGGAAGGTTTTCCATCCAAATATATTTTGTAACCGGAAGACCCCTTCAACTGTATATTGTCTTCTCCATCAACTGTAATCATTGGGACTTTTCTCATCATATCCAATACGGTACTGGTTTTTGAATCCGGATCATCCTGCATACTGTAAGTTATCTTATCCAAATCTACAGCAACAAGGGGTTTTATTGCAGTAACGACAACTTCACCCAGGTTTTGACTATCAGAAAGTGGTAACTTAGATAAATCAACCGTTTTATCCGTACCGGTTACTTCAAATGGCTTTACCAACGGAGCCTTTCCAAGTGTATTTACAAGCAAATCAAATTTACCGGCAGTATTCAATATAATATTAAACTTACCATCATTATCGGTAGACAAAAGTTTAACTACTTTCGCTGGATTACCAGCTTCTGTGATTTTTAAAGTTACATACGGAATTGATTCCTGACTCAATGAATCAACAACCTGACCTTTAAGAGTAACACTGACACGAGTACCTGCTGCAGGCGCTGTCTGAGAATACAATGGAAAAGCCATTGAAAGTGTTAAAATAAAAATCGCCAATGCAAAAATTCTTTTCATGTAATTTTCTTTATTTAATTGATTTATATAAAGTACGCTTACGTCTAAAAGTTTGGACAAAGATAGATTCTTTCTATTTATATTTATATTCATTTTGTTTTTTTATATTCTCACAAGCTAATTTTAAGATATTTTATTATAAAATTCATCTTAACATCTGATTTGAAGCCATAAAATAAGTTCAAATTCAGATTATTTTCTTCAATCTTAGTTCTTTTTATTATAAACAGAAACGAATATCAGTGTATTATTAGCCTAATACAGTACAAAGATATATCTTTTTTTATAATTTCAAAAATATTAAACAAAAAAGAGGCCCTATAAATAAGGCCTCTCAATTTTCAAACTTAAACTAACACCTATTTATTTGTTATTTATTTCCATTATTGCGTTGTTTCATTTCAATCAGATAAGCGGAAAGCAAACCGATTCCTCCAAAAACAGCTATACATGCAAAATAAATAGTTTCTTTAAATCCGCGTAAATTATGATTAACTTCCCAATTATCATGAGCCTGAGTCAACAGATCGCCAATCATTACATACTGAATAAAGAAGGCTACAATCGCACCAAGACCAATACCAATCATCAATAAAGAGATTTTCAACGGCCATGAAGAAGTTGAAATTTCCATTCTTTTTAGAAAAGGTAGACTTAAATTTAAATCAACGGGATCAGCTCTTTCTGAAAATTTTTCAATCATCAACATTCTTTCCTTACGCCTTGCAAATAATTCAAACAAACGATAAATACCAAGTGTAATAATTCCTACGATAGCAATTGCCATTAATTCTTCCATAACTTTAATTGTTAATTGTTAAACTTTTTTATTTTGTATTTGCTCTTTTGACTCTGGAGATTGAAAAAGGTTACAAAGTAAATTGAGGATTGAAAATTGAGAACTGAAAATCACCTAATAATCAACAAATTAAAATTACGAGAAGGCATCATTCTCAATTCTCAATTTATTTAATTACTTTTGTAACCTATCATTCATCCTTGCGTCTAAAGAGCATTGAATGATCTGAAAATGGCTAAATCTAATGATTTGTATTGGATACAGTGCGTGAAAGCCGGAGACTACTCCGCCTTTTCGCATATCGTATCAGCCTATCAGAAGATGGTCTTTAACGTTATCCTCCGGATTGTCAACCACAGGGAAGATGCTGAGGATATCACGCAAGAGGTCTTTGTAAAAGTTTTTAAATCGTTGGACAACTTCAAAGAAGAATCGGAATTTTCAACCTGGCTATACCGTATTGCATATAATACTACTTTGTCGGAACTCAGAAAAAAGAAAATGGTCGTTTCTTCTTTTGATGATAATTTTTCGAAATTGGAAGACGAAGAAGTTCTTGATGAAATAGATAATATTTCAACTGAAGAACGAATCCAATATCTGGAACAGGCCATAAAAATGCTGAATAGTGAAGACGCTCTCATTATTACTATGTTTTATATGAACGAACAGTCGATCGAACAAATCAGCATTATCACTGGGCTGACGATAGCAAATATTAAGGTGAAATTACACCGCATACGAAAAAAATTAGCGATTGACATCAATAAATTGATTGAAAGATGAATACGCCGGAAACCAAAGACAAACTAAAGAATATGTTTCATGAAATCAAAATGGAAGACACTTCCACGGATTTCATGAAAAACCTGATGCTGCGTGTAGAAAAAGAAGCAGTTACTCAGAAAAAACGAAAATATTTCCTGAATTATGCTTTAATAGCAGTAGGAATACTGGGAATTTTCATTATTCCGGCATCAATCATCTATTTTCTGGATATTACAATTACACCCATAAAATTCCCAAACATTCTTCTTGAACTTCAGGGTATTTTTGAAAATTTCAATATCGATCCAAAAATTATTGGATTAGGAGTTACCATTTTATTGCTACTACTGGGAGACTCTATTCTAAGGAAATTTTCAGATCATAAGAGAAGGCTGCGCTATTAAGACTGTTTTAGCCCTTAAGGGCTTTAAACATTAAATACATCAAGAACGCCTTTATGAGGTTCCTGAGATAAAGATTATCCTCAATTTCTAACAAGGTACCCTTTTTTTTGTAAATTTGTTCCCAATTTTCCAATATTGGTCAAAAAAATAATTTGTGTTGCTAAATAAATGAACAAAATTGTCAAAAAAGAAATCCTTTCTGAAAATGTCGTAAAATTTGAGGTGGAAGCGCCTCTGATCGCTCGCTCAAGGAAAGCAGGCCACTTTGTAATTGTCAAAGTGGGAAAATACGGTGAACGAATCCCTCTTACTATCGCCGGTGCAAATTTAGAAAAAGGCACTATAACCCTTGTTATTCAACGTATTGGGCAATCCTCAAAAAAAATCTGTGCCCTCAACGAAGGAGAATACATCACTGACCTGGTCGGACCTTTAGGACAAGCCACTCATATCGAAAATTTCGGAACTGTGGTTTGCGCATGTGGAGGTGTAGGTACAGCTCCCATGTTACCTATTGTAGAGGCGATGAAAAAAGCCGGGAATAAAGTCATTACTGTTCAGGCTGCACGGACAAAGGATTTGATCATTCTGGAAAAAGAAATGCAGGAATTTTCGGACGAAGTTGTAATCATGACCGATGATGGCTCGTATGGAAAGAATGGTTTGGTTACCAATGGAGTTGAAGATGTGATAAACCGCGAAAAAGTTGACTTGTGTGTCACTATCGGCCCTGCCATTATGATGAAATTTGTATCCCAACTTACAAAAAAATATAATGTTCCGACCGTTGCTTCTTTAAATACTATCATGGTAGACGGCACCGGAATGTGCGGAGCCTGCCGTGTTACTGTTGGCGGAAAAACAAAATTTGTTTGTGTCGACGGACCGGAATTCGATGCTCATCAGGTTGATTTTGACGAAATGATGATGCGATTGAATGCCTACAAAGGGATAGAATAAAAATGAAAATCAAAGAAAAATGGCTACTACTGAACAAATAAAATCACTGAGAAGCGAACCCTGGCGTGAAGAACTACGCCAAAAGATGAAAAACAAAGAACGTACGGATATTCCCCGTGTACATATGCCAGAACTGGATCCGGAATACAGAAGTCATAATTACGAAGAAGTTAATCTGGGATTAAATGCGGAACAGGCTATGACAGAAGCTCAACGCTGCCTCGATTGTCCGGTTCCTACCTGTATTACAGGTTGTCCGGTTGAAATAAATATTCCTACATTTATAAAAAATATTGAGCGCGGAGAGTTTTTCGAAGCAGCCAAAACGTTGAAAGAAACATCTGCTCTACCAGCTGTTTGCGGACGTGTTTGTCCACAGGAAAAACAATGCGAAAGCAAATGTATTCACTTGAAAATGGGCAAAGACCCTGTCGCAATCGGACACTTGGAACGTTTTGCCGCCGATTATGAAAGAGAAAGCGGAAAAATCTCCGTACCGGAAGTAGCGGCTTCTAACGGTGTAAAAATAGCTGTAGTCGGCGCCGGTCCTGCAGGATTATCTTTTGCAGGAGACATGGCAAAGTTCGGCTACAACGTTACCGTTTTTGAAGCCCTGCATGAAATCGGAGGTGTATTAAAATATGGTATTCCTGAATTCCGTTTACCGAATGAAATAGTCGACGTAGAAATCGACATTCTTGAAAAAATGGGTGTCAAATTCATCACTAATTGCATTGTTGGCAAAACAATCAGTTACGACGACCTGCACGAATATGGATTTAATGGAATTTTCATTGCCAGTGGAGCTGGTTTACCTAACTTCATGAATATCCCGGGGGAAAATCTTGCCGGAGTACTGTCTTCAAATGAGTATCTGACACGCGTCAACCTGATGGCTGCTGCGAAAGAAGAATCTGACACTCCTGTTTTCCACGGAAAAAAAGTGGCAGTTATCGGAGGAGGTAATACAGCAATGGACTCTGTACGTACAGCCCGCAGACTTGGTGCTGAAAAGGCCATGATTATCTACAGACGTTCAGAAGAAGAGATGCCCGCCCGTATTGAAGAAATAAAACATGCCAAGGAAGAAGGAATCATTTTCCTTAATCTGCATAATCCGATAGAATACCTGGGAGACGAAAAAGGTCGTGTAACCCAAATGAAACTTCAGAAAATGGAACTGGGAGAACCTGATGCCTCCGGCAGGCGCAAACCTGTTGAAATAGAAGGAGCAGTAGAACTTGTTGATGTAGATATGGTCGTTGTTAGTATCGGCGTTTCTCCTAATCCACTTATTCCAAGCGCTTTCAGAGGATTGGATATCAGTCGCTGGGGTACTATCATTGTAGATCAGGATACGATGCAATCCGCTTTACCTGATGTTTATGCGGGTGGAGACATCGTTCGCGGAGGAGCAACCGTTATCCTTGCTATGGGCGACGGACGCAAAGCTGCAGCATCCATGCATGAGGCATTGAGTAAATAATAATATCCTAAATATAAAAATCCCGTAATTTCTAGTTCAATTGAAATTACGGGATTCTTTTTTGTCAGGAATACTTAACCTAAAATCATCACTTGTTTATCTTCAGTTTTACAGGGTTATTCTTATAGCTTTTATAGATATCTTTTCCCTCACTATTCACTCCTGTTTTATACTTCAGATTGAATTCAATCAATCCTTCACCTGTTTCTACGATAGGAGCTGTCGAGAGATTCAAAGCATAACTAGCCTTTGATATTTTCTGGTCTGTAGATTTAGCCCTTAAATAAAAAATCGGCAAATTATTTGTCGCATCAATTGAATCCGGGGAGCATACCAACTCAAATTCATGAGATTTCTCTTTCTCAGAACCTTCGAATGCTGCCTCTATAAAAAATGTAGTATCAAGACAAATAAGTTTGACATCCTCATCCGATTTCAATAATGTTTCGGCTTGTTTATCCTGAATAAAAATACCGATATCCGTAATCGGAATATCATAGCCTTCACTCATTTGAGTTCCAGGAGCAAGGATTGATAAAGTATCAGCTCCCATGCGTATATATTCCATAGAATATGCTGTATATGGACGTATTGTCGTATCCATGAAAAAATGAGTCAGGTAATATTCCCCAGCTTTTGCAATACTCAATTGAGGAGCCTGAATCTCACCATATTGAGTTTCCATACTAACTTTTCCCCCATCGTTTGACTCTACAATCACTGGTTCATAAATAAACCGCAAAATGTTCGGATTTGGATCGTCATCGTCATTACATGACACAAATGACATTGTAAACAAAGTTAAAACAACACCTAAAATCAAAAACTTTTCCTTTTTCATAATTCAAAAATTAAATTAACTAATTTCAATTAAACATATAGATAAATATCCCCTACTTTTTATAGAAATGAGAGTTTTATTATTCGATGCATTTCAATATGTTAATTTTGGTTAACTTAAAACAATGGTACAACTGAAATTTATTCAGTATCTTTGCACGTCCAAAATTTAACCGTAGCAAATAACTTACTAAACAACATATAAAACTCATGAAACAGACATTGATTATGATAACAACAGCTGCTTTATGTTTCTCTTGTTCTTCCGGTGATAAAAAGACAAATATCCCCGAACAAGATAATTTTAATTACTCTGTCGAAAGATTTGCCGACTTGGAAGTCCTTCGTTATCAAGTACCTGGTTTTGAAGAATTAAGTTTGAAACAAAAAGAATTGATTTATTACCTATCCCAGGCTGCACTCGAAGGACGGGATATCCTCTTCGATCAGAATTGCAGGTATAACCTGGCGATACGTCGCACATTGGAATCTATCTATGAAAATTATACCGGAGATAAAACTTCAAACGATTATAAAGAATTTGAAGTTTACCTGAAAAGAGTATGGTTTTCCAATGGCATCCACCATCATTATGGAGAAGAAAAATTCCTGCCTGGCTTCTCTGAAACATTCTTTGCCGAAGCGGTAAAAGCCATTGATCCGTCCAAACTTCCGTTGAAAGAAGGAGAAACGGTTGAGAATCTGATCTCGGAATTAACTCCGGTCATGTTCGACCCGGCTATTTTAGCTAAAAAAGTCGTGCAAGACCCTAATGTCGATGCGATCCAGGCTTCTGCAAATAATTATTACGGAGAAGGAGTGACTCAAAAAGAAGTTGAAGAATTTTACGGCAAAATGAAAAATCCGAATGATACAACCCCGGTATCTTATGGTTTGAACAGCCGTCTTGTAAAAGAAAATGGTCAACTGGTTGAGAAAGTATGGAAAGTCGGGGGTCTGTATTCCCCTGCTATTGAAAGAATTGTCGGCTGGTTGAAAAAAGCGGCAACTGTAGCTGAAAATGACTCACAAAAACGTACCATTGAATTGTTAATTGAATATTATAAAACAGGCGACCTGAAAAAATTCGATGAATATTGTATCAACTGGGTTAAAGATATAGACTCCAGTGTCGATTTTGTAAACGGATTCACGGAATCGTACGGAGATCCTTTGGGAATGAAAGCCAGTTGGGAATCAATCGTTAATTTCAAAAACATGGAAGCAACAAAACGCACGATAACGATCAGCGACAACGCGTTATGGTTCGAAACACATTCGCCTGTTGCAGAACAATTTAAGAAAAAAGTGGTAAAAGGTGTTAGCGCTAAAGTAATCACCAATGCGATTATGGGAGGCGACTGCTATCCGGCAACCCCAATCGGAATTAACCTACCGAATGCCAACTGGATACGCAAAGAATACGGTTCAAAATCAGTTACAATTGAAAACATCACGGATGCTTACGACAAAGCCGCTCGTGGCAATGGCTTCAATGAAGAATTTGTCTGGAGTGACACTGAACGTCAGCTAATAAAAGACTATGGTTTTATTACTGACAATATGCACACAGACCTTCACGAATGTCTGGGTCATGGTTCCGGCCAACTTTTACCAGGAGTAGATCCTGACGCATTAGGTATCTATGGTTCTACAATAGAAGAGACCCGTGCCGATTTGTTTGGTCTTTATTTTATTGCCGACAAGAAAATGATCGACCTGGGACTGCTAAACAATACAGATGCATATAAATCAGAATATTATAAATTCATGATGAACGGTTTGATGACACAGTTGGTACGAATAGAACCGGGCAAGACCATTGAAGAGTCTCATATGCGTAACCGTGCCCTTATCGCTCGTTGGGTATTAGAAAAAGGAGAAGCTGAAAGAGTTGTGGAATTAGTACAAAAAGACGGTAAAACCTATGTTGTCGTCAATGATTATAGTAAACTTCGGGAATTATTCGGAAAATTACTGGCTGAAATCCAACGCATAAAATCCGAGGGTGATTTTAATGGCGCTAAAGCTTTAGTTGAAAATTACGCTGTCAAAGTAGATCCTACATTACATGCGGAAATCCTGGAGAGATACAAAAAACTGAACTTATCTCCATACAAAGGTTTTGTAAATCCGGTCTATGAACCGGTAAAAGACTCTAAAGGAAACATCACTGACGTAAAGGTGACTTACACTGAAGGGTACACAGAACAAATGATACGCTATAGTAAAGAATATTCAAGTTTACCGACATATAATTAATACAGGAAATCTTGAATTATTTTTAATTTTCAACAATGAATATCAAAATTTCTCAAATCCGAAAAAAGGTTTTTCTGGCTCGTGACGGCGCCAATGCAGATTCGTTACGTCAAAAAGGAATAAACTACAAAATGGTTTATGGAGTGCCTATTATGACTCTTCGCAAAATCGCAGCCGAATATTCTCCGAATGCCGAATTAGCCGATAATTTTTGGAAGGAAGACAACCGGGAATTGAAAATACTATCTACAATGCTCCAGGATCCGAAATCGTTCGCAAATGCAGATCAGTGGGCAAATGAGATAAATAATCTGGAACTCGCCGAACAAGTTACAATGAATCTGTTTTGCAAACTACAGGATGCTCCTCTATTGGCACAAAATTGGGTTCAATCGGAAAGGTTATATACTGCTATTTGTGGCTTTTTACTTTATACCCGTTTGTTTTCTCAAAACGTTTCTGTTGATGGAGAAGATGCTGTCATCTACTTCAATTCCTTGAATAAGGCACTGAACAACAACTCCCTTCTCTTACAAAATGCAGCTCTGACTTCGTTGAAACGCTTAGGCAGACAATCCGTTCTTCATTCCAAAGATATTCTGGCAAAATTTAACACAACAGATCCTTTTTATGAAGATCTGAAATTTGAATTTGATTTTTTCTTCCAAATATGAAGATTAAATATTAACTTTGCAGTTGAACCATTTATCATATAATGGACAAAGATAAGATAAGAGATACTGTAAGACAGAGATTTACGGATTACCTCACGGTTAAAAAATGCAGAAAAACACCGGAGAGGTATGCCATTTTAGATTTAATTTACTCTAAATCGGGACATTTTGACATGGAGTCTCTTTATGAAGCCATGAATAGTGAACATTTTAGAGTAAGTAGAGGAACTTTATACAATACCATGCAATTATTGCTTGATTGTAGATTGGTTCTAAAACATCAATTCGGGAATAATCTTTCTTATTACGAAAAGGCATACAACAATGATTTTCATCATCATCTGATCTGTAATATCTGTGGTACAGTCCAGGAATATAAAGATAACGAACTAAAATCTGTGATCCAAAACAAAAAAATCAAACGGTTTACGCCTACTCTATACAGTTTATATATTTTTGGCACCTGCGGAAAATGTTCTGCTGCAATGAAAAAAAATAAAATTACACAAAATAATTCTCAACAATCAGACACAAAAAAATGAAAGTAGATGTTTTATTAGGCTTACAATGGGGCGACGAAGGCAAAGGAAAAGTTGTAGATGTACTAACCCCGAATTATGATATTATTGCCCGCTTTCAAGGTGGACCCAATGCCGGACACACACTGGAATTCGACGGAAAAAAATATGTCCTTCGTTCTATTCCATCCGGTATTTTCCAGGGAGGAAAAACGAATATCATTGGTAATGGAGTTGTACTTGATCCTGCTTTATTTAAAGCTGAAGCTGAAGCATTAGTGGCATCCGGACACGACCTGACCAAACGTCTGCTGATATCAAAAAAGGCACACCTGATTTTACCAACTCACCGTATTCTTGATGCTGCTTACGAATCTGCAAAAGGAAGCTCAAAAATAGGCACAACCGGTAAAGGTATCGGTCCTACCTATACGGATAAAGTCAGCCGTAACGGACTCCGGGTCGGAGATATACTACACGACTTTGATACCAAATACCAAACTGCGGTATCCCGTCATGAGGAGATCTTGAAACAAATGAATTATCAATATGACCTACAATCCATTGAGAAAGAATGGTTTGAAGGAATCGAATATTTAAAAAAGTTCCGGTTAACAGATACAGATCACCTGATCAATGAAAATCTGAATGAACATAAAACAGTGTTGGCAGAAGGCGCTCAAGGTACTATGCTCGATGTTGACTTCGGTTCGTACCCATTCGTAACATCTTCCAATACCATCTGCGCAGGAGCATGTACCGGTCTTGGTGTAGCACCCGGAAAAATCGGAGAAGTATACGGAATCTTTAAAGCCTATTGTACTCGCGTAGGTAGTGGACCATTTCCAACCGAACTGTTCGACGAAACAGGCGAATTAATGCGTAAAAACGGGAATGAGTTTGGCTCTGTAACCGGACGTCCCCGCCGTTGCGGCTGGGTAGACCTTGTAGCGTTGCGCTATGCAATTATGCTCAATGGTGTTTCCCAATTGATTATGATGAAAAGTGATGTTATGGACGGTTTCGATACGATCAAGGCTTGTGTAGCTTACGACATAGACGGAACAGAAACTGAAAACTTTCCATTTGAAATAACGGATAACGTAAAGCCAGTATATGTAGAACTTCCTGGCTGGAAGACTAATATGACAAAAATGCAGAGCGAAGACGAGTTCCCGGAAGAGTTTAATGCCTATTTGTCATTCCTGGAAGAGGCCTTAGGAGTGAATATAAAAATAGTTTCTGTAGGTCCGGATCGCGCTCAAACCATTGTCAGATACACAGAGGCATGATTCTTTGTTTTTATTAACTTATTCATCCTAAATATACAACTCATTTGGCAACGTATTTGTTAGAGATATGGGGTAATCATTAAAATTAAAAACAACTATGGTAACTTATTGGATATTATTTATAGGGATAGCAGTTGTAAGTTGGTTGGTTTCATGGAATCTGAAACGAAAATTCCAGGCTTATTCCCAAATTCCATTAGGTAATGGAATGACAGGAAAAGATGTAGCAGAAAAAATGTTACATGAAAATGGAATTGATGATGTAACGGTTATCTCAACCCCGGGTTCTTTGACCGACCACTACAATCCATCGAATAAAACAGTCAACCTGAGTGAAGATGTCTATGCAAGCGACAGTGTAGCTGCAGCGGCTGTTGCCGCCCATGAATGCGGACACGCAGTACAACATGCCAAAGCATATGCTCCTTTGAAAATGCGTTCTGGCATGGTACCCGTCGTTAGTTTTGCATCTAAATGGGTAACCTGGATATTGTTAGGCGGTATGATTCTTTTAGGAAACGGAAGCAAAGTAGGTTCTACTGTCTTATTGGCAGGAATCGGACTTTTTGCTTTAACTACCTTATTCAGTTTCATCACCTTACCAGTCGAAATTGATGCCAGCAAAAGAGCTTTAGTGTGGCTAAACCGTTCCGGAATTACAAATGTATATAATCATGATAAAGCCGAAAGCGCGCTTCGTTCAGCAGCTTACACTTATGTTGTCGCTGCGTTGGCTTCTCTGGCCACTCTACTATATTACATTATGATATTCCTGGGAGGCCGTAGAAATTGATAGAATGGAGACACAAAGAGTTAAACTAAACGTCCTGGGCATTACTTTCAGCCAAGTACAAGCAGGAGCTTATGCACTGGTGTTATCTGAAGAAAATGGCAACCGCAGAGTCCCGATCATAATTGGGACTCCGGAAGCTCAGTCAATCGCCATTTTCCTGGAAGGTCTTCATCCGCCGCGTCCGTTAACTCATGAACTTTTTCTTTCGTTTGCCGATGCTGTAAACGTATCCTTGAAAGAAATCTATATATATAAGTTTGAAGAAGGTGTCTTTTTTTCCGAACTGGTATTTACCCAAGGAGAAAAGGATATTACAATTGACTCCCGGACTTCCGATGCTATTGCCCTGGCTGTCAGATCCAGCGCCCCGATTTACACCACAGAAGAAATTATGAAAGAAGCCGGAATAATCATGGATGATGATTTCCCGGAAGAATCTGAAGTAGAAGTAGAAACACATAAACCTCAATATTCGTTCGACACCATGAACCTCGAAGAATTGGAAAACGCACTCAATGATGCTATCGCCATGGAAGATTATGAGAAAGCTTCAAAAATCAGGGATTTAATCAACAAAAAGAAAAGTAACTTGTAGTTCAATCCTTTCAGAGTGTAAAAAAAGCAGTAACAATATGTTTTTTTGAAATATTTTTGTTACTTTTGTGCTATATACACTCTTGATGAAACGTTTTTTTGTTTCAATATTATTACTACTCTATTTCTTATTGTCAATTCCAATTAAATCCTATCGCGAAATAGAATTATCTGGAAATGACAGTATTGCTTTATCTTTAGGAGATATAGACAGCTCAGATCTGCAATTATCGCAAGCATTACAGGAGCAACATAACAATTACCTCAAAAAGGTTTACGCTCTATTATCTTTCATCATCATATTAATTATTATTGCAATAATAATATCCATTTGGTTGAATTATAAAAAACAGATTGTAGCATTATCCTCAAAGAAAGACAAAACCCATGATCCGAAAAACAACTCCCCCAATCATAGTAATAAAAAACTAAACCAGGAAGACAATGATCTATTTATAGCCCTGGAAGATCTGATGATCAAAGAAAAAATATTTACAGATCCTAATCTGACCCTCAATTCTCTCGCCAAAAGAGTAAGTATATCCCGGAACCAACTATCTTATATGATTAATCGACATACCGGACGAAATTTCAACTATTATATAAATGAGTTCCGGATCAAAGAGATTATTCGTATCATATCCAATCCGGAATATAATCACATGAATATGGAAGAAATTGCAGAACAAGGAGGCTTTAATAGCCGATCTGCATTTTACAGCGCATTCAAGACCCACACAGGCTTAACTCCAACCCAGTTTAAACACAAAAATTTGCCTTGACAGCTCATTTTTTGTCCTAATATACACATCCGGACTAAATCAAAACAAAAATATTGCACTAACTACCAGGAACTTATCTTGATTTTTGTTCAAAGATACCCATTTGGACATTTTTTTTTGCATTTACATAGAAATTTGTATACAAATAAACTAATAACAAAAATAAACCAAAACTCCATTAAGCACTCTGTGACAGAGTTCGTTGTGTGTATTGTGTGTTATGTTAGGAAAAGGATGCCCCCAAAGGACATCCTTTTCATTTTCTTATAGAACCATAATAAAAAATGATTGAATTACAATAGGAAAGAAAAGTCGGAGTTTGAATCCAGCTCATAAAACTCCTGCCCTTTTTTGAAAATCCGAGCAGTACATTTCCCAACCAACTCCAACTTATTTCCGTCCAAATGCAATAAAGTAGACTCCCGTAATCCGACGACATATACATCCTGATTCAATTCGAGGAATTCAATAATTCGTTCTTCACGGGTTTCTCCACCGAATCCCTGAGGATTAACATCCAGGAAATGAGGATTTATTTGAAATGGAATAAGATTTAACGTATCAAAACTGATCGGGTCGATAATCGGCATGTCATTTGTCGTACGCAGAGTTGGGCAAGCAACATTACTACCAGCACTCCAGCCAATGTACGGAGTTCCGGATTGAACTTTTCTCCGTATGGGTTCCATTAAACCGTTCAAATGCATTTGCTGTACCAATCTCCATGTATTTCCACCTCCGATAACAATAGCTTCGGCTTCTTCTACGGCCTTTACAGGATCAGAAAAATGGTGGATACTAACTACATGATGGCCTATTTCTGAAAAACGAGCCTCTACTTTGGCTTCATAATCATCATAACTCAAACGTACGCCTGCATATGGAATAAACAGAGCTTTTATACTTTTCGCCCCTAAAAACCTTTGTATGTCATACTTCGGATATTCCAGGTAGGCTTCTCCCGGATTCGTTGAATTACTCAGTAATAATAGTCTCATATAGATAGATTATATTGGTTTAATTACAACTCGATAATATTTTCTTCAAAATTAGTAATTTTTTCAATTCCAAACTCAGTAACCAAATAAGTATTTTCAATGCCTACAGCTCCGATGCCATGAAGAACAAATTTTGGTTCAAAAGCAAAAGTCATACCGGCTTGGAGCAAGTCCGTCGAACGTCCCATAAGGACAGGGAGTTCATTGATTTCAATACCTACGCCATGACCAACAAATTTAGCCTGCTGTTTGGTTCCCATAAAAGAACCGGATAAACCTGCTTCTTCTGCCATCAGTAAGGTATGATTGTAAATATCCGCACATGAAGTCCCTGGTTTAGCATTTGTAATCAACCAGTTATGCATATCAATAGATATCCGGTGAGCCTGATATGCTTCTTCCGGTAATCTACCTACAGAAAACACACGGGTCATATCAGTAAGGTAGGCCGTATAATTACCAGCCATATCGACCATAATTGAAGTCCCTTCCTTCAACACCGAACCATCAGAACCAATGGGTACTGACGGATGCATTCCTGCTCCTCCCAGGGCATAATCGAATGGGGATGAGGCTTCTGCATTACTTCCGGACAACATACTGCCCATATAAATATCCATATTACTGCCAAAACTCCGGAATAAGCCGATAGATCCGGCCAATCTCATCTCTCTTTCTACATTACTTTGCAATTCCAACTCGGTCATGCCCGGACGATAACATCCTCTTATTTTGGAATAAACTTCGGCGTGAACTTTTCCGGAATACCGGAGTTGTTCAATCTCCCAAGGAGTTTTTACCATACGTTGTTTTCGCAACAACGGAGTCGCATTACCAATCTCCGAGTCTGGAAATACCGCCTGTAATCTTACATATTCACTATAAGTCATCTGGTCTGCCTCCAGTAAAACCCGTCCCGGAATTTCCATATTATTTTTCAATAACAAGGCCGGAATATCTTCTGCTTTACGAATAGGGACAGCACATGGATGTTGTAAATCTTCCGGCCGCCTGAAAAAATAAACAGGCATACCCGACGATGGCATATAGACAAATCCATTAAACACCACACCTGTCAGGTAATAAATATTAACACTCGACGCAATCAGACATGCATCGGCTTTCTCATTAATTAAGAACTCCTGCAGACGGGTCCAACGAATTTTAAGATCATCTGCAGGAGGATATTTTGTAAAACTCATACGGCTTTTATTTAATAAAACTCTAAAATTACGAAAAAACGAGACTTGGCAAAATTTTACTCGTCAAACATATCCTTAAATTCAACAAACTCTTTGCCTGGCAATACCTGGTTCAATATAACACCTACTATAGACGCCAATGCCATTCCTTCCAACGAAAATGACTGTCCTACATGAATAGCTGCGCCTCCGATACCAATTACAAGAATTACCGAAGCAATGATCAGATTACGTTTGAGACTGAAATCTACTTTATTCTCAACTAACATCCGCAATCCGCTTGAAGCAATAATTCCAAAAAGCAGGATAGAAACACCTCCCATTACCGGAGTCGGGATTGTAGTCAACAATGCTGCTATTTTTCCACAGAACCCGAACATAATAGCAAAACAGGCTGCTCCGACAAACAAATAAATACTAAATGCCCGAGTAATAGCTAAAACACCAATATTCTCACCATAAGTCGTATTGGGTGGTCCTCCGATAAGCGATGCCATAGTAGTCGCAACCCCATCCCCCAATAAAGAACGGTCCAATCCCGGGTCTTTTATCAAATCCTTACTTACCACCTTACTTAAGACTAACTGATGTCCTATATGCTCCGCAACCGGAACAATTGCGACAGGAACCATCATTAAAAATATTCTCCATGTAAAAGACGGTGTATAATCAACAAACGGGAACATAAAAGGGGGCATGGCAAACCACCTGGCATCTGCGACTGTCTGCATGTCCACAATTCCCATCATTATAGAAAATACATATCCGCATATGATTCCGATCAGAACCGGAATAACACTGATAAAACCACGGGTAAAAACAGAAACTACAATTGTTACTGTAAGGGTCAACAGTGCGACAAGAATATAATTAAGATCATACACACCTTCAGAATTATTTGTAGCCATTCCAACAGCTGTAGAAGCCAGTCCCAGCCCAATCACAATAATTACAGGTCCAACGACAACCGGAGGCAGCAATTTCATCAGCCATTTAGTTCCTGCCTTAGTGATTATAAGAGCTACAATCGAATATGTAATTCCGACAAGAAAACTACCGACAAGAAAACTGCCGACACCAACCCCTGAATTCGGATCCAATTCCAGAGCCTTAACCGCGATTATCGGATTAATGAATGCAAATGAGGAGCCCAGATATGAAGGTACCTTTCCTTTTGTTATCGCAATAAACGCCAATGTTCCTATACCACTCGAAATAAGAGCGACAGCCGGACTCATTCCTGTCAATACAGGGACAAGCACGGTAGCTCCAAACATCGCAAATAAATGTTGAATACTCAGAAAAAGCCACTGAGTAAACCTAGGTTTTTCATTGATTCCTAGTACAATCTTTTTTTCTTCTTTCATTATTATTTTTCCAACGGAATACGCATCTTATAGAATGAACGCCATACGAATATCAATCCGACAATCAGGAATGGTATTGCAATATACAATGAATAATCGTGACCACTGGCTTTCATTTCAATACAAATTTCCGTAGCTAACAATCCGAACAAAGTCGAGAACTTGATAATCGGATTCAAAGAAACAGACGAAGTATCCTTGAAAGGATCTCCTACTGTGTCACCTACAACTGCAGCTTCATGCAATGGAGAATTTTTTTCTTTCAGATCCACTTCCACTACTTTCTTGGCATTATCCCAGCTACCACCCGCATTCGCCATATAGATTGCCTGGAATAAACCGAATACTGCAATCGAAACCAAATAAGCCACAAAGAAGTTAGGATCCATAAATGCAAATGCCAAAGTAATACAGATCAATGCTATAAAGATATTCCACATACCTTTTTGAGCATATTGAGTACAGATTCTTACTACTGTATTAGAGTCTTCCGGATTTGCTTCCGTTTGGTCCAGGTTAAACGTACGTTTGATAAATTCTACAGCGCGATAAGCCCCTGTTGTTACAGCCTGAATAGAAGCACCACTAAACCAGAAAATAACAGCTCCACCACAGATTAAACCTAAGATTACAGGAGCATCTGTTAATGACAGGCTTAATAAACCTGCTTTTTCCAATAAAAGTATAATTGAGAAAATCATTGTTGTAGCACCCACAACAGCAGTTCCAATCAATACAGGCTTAGCAGTCGCCTTGAATGTATTACCAGCAGAGTCATTTGCTTCCAGATAATGTTTACCATGTTCGAAATCTGGCTTGAAACCAAATTCAGTCTCAATTTCTTTTTCCACATCAGGAACTTGCTCTATTTGAGAAAGTTCGAATACCGATTGAGCATTATCGGTTACTGGTCCATAACTGTCGACAGCAATGGTTACAGGTCCCATGCAAAGGAATCCGAAAGCTACCAAACCAAATGCAAAGATAGAAGCATGAGGGCCTAATACCGCATCCAAGCCCATTCCTGCAGTAAAATAAGCAACAGTCATCAAACCGACGATCAACATACCAGTCCAGAATGCACTGAAGTTACCGGCAACAATACCCGAAAGAATATTCAGGGAAGAACCTCCTTCACGGGATGCCGTAACGACTTCATTTACGTGTTTGGACTTAGAACTTGTGAATATTTTTGTAAATTCAGGAATCAAAACAGCAGCTAACGTACCACAACTAATAATTATACCTAATTTCCACCATAAAGTAGTATCAGCCATATCACCTAGCAACAAGTGGCTCATAAAGAAAGTAGCTGAAATACAAAGAATTGCAGCAATCCAGATCAAACGCATCAAAGGAGCTTCAAAATCAAATTCCTTTTTGTCGCCATATAATTTTTTAGAAATAGCCTGATTAATAAAGAAAGAACATCCTGAAAGGAAGTCCATCAAAAAACGCATACCAAAAATCCAAACGATTAATTTTGCCTGGATTGCAGGTTCGGTTACAGCTAAAGTAATAAACGTGATCAAAGCGACACCAGTTACGCCATAAGTTTCGAATCCATCGGCAGTAGGGCCTACGCTATCTCCGGCATTGTCACCAGTACAGTCTGCAATAACACCAGGGTTACGCGGGTCATCTTCTTTTACCTTGAATACCACTTTCATCAGGTCGGAACCAATATCGGCAATCTTAGTAAAGATACCACCTGCAATACGCAAAGCACTTGCTCCCAATGATTCTCCAATAGCAAATCCAAGGAAGCAAATACCTACAATATCACGAGGCACAAATAACAAAATAACCACCATCATCACCAATTCCAAAGAGATGAGGAATAGTCCTACACTCATACCGGCTTTCAACGGAATATTTACCACATCCAGCGGACGGCCTTTCAAAGATGCAAAAGCCGTACGGGCATTTGCATACGTATTTACGCGAATACCATACCAGGCTACAGCATATGAGCCTCCCATACCGATAATGGAGAACATCAGAACCTGAGCAACCACTGACACACTTTGATGTAACAATCCGAAAAAATACACACACAAAACAGCTGCAATCAAAGAAAATAACATTAAAAGAAATTTTCCCTGTTGTTTTAAGTACGTACTACATGTCTGATAGATCGTAGCCGCAACTTTCAACATTGAATTGTGAGCAGGAAGTTTCTTGATTTGAGAAAAAAGTAATAAACTGAAGCCTAATGTTCCTGTAATAATAATAGCTCCGTAAAGCAAAAAACTCCAGGATGTCATTTCCACTCCAAAAACATGGAAAGTTCCATCATGCAGGTCGGGGATTGCCAGATCGGCTTCACTTGCAAACAAACTCATTCCCGATGTCATGAGCACAGCAATGGCTGTGAGCCAACATTTTAGTTTATTCATGGTATAATATTAATTAAGTAAATACACAAATTCCGGCAAAGATATTCTTTTTTTTTGTATTTTTGCACGCGATTTGTGAAAAACCCTCCGCTGTAATTAAATAATTACCAACGGAGGTTTTTTTGATGCAAACGGACAAAAAACAGTAGATAAAAGAAGATAGAAAATAGACATATGCAGAATTTAAGAAACATTGCGATCATTGCCCATGTCGATCATGGGAAAACAACTTTAGTGGATAAAATGCTCTTAGCCGGAAAATTATTCCGCGACGACAAGGCTGATTTAGACCAATTCCTCGACAATAACGATCTGGAAAGAGAACGTGGTATTACTATTTTGGCAAAAAATGTTTCCATTAATTATAAAGATACGAAAATCAATATTATTGATACTCCGGGACATGCCGACTTTGGAGGTGAAGTGGAACGGGTATTGAATATGGCGGACGGATGTCTTCTGCTTGTAGACGCCTTCGAGGGACCAATGCCTCAGACCCGCTTTGTTTTGCAGAAAGCAATCAACCTCGGATTGAAACCTATTGTTGTGATAAACAAAGTCGATAAACCGAACTGTAGACCGGAAGAAGTAGAAGAGATGGTATTCGACCTGATGTTCAACCTCGGAGCTAACGAGGATCAGTTGGATTTCCCGACAATTTACGGTTCGGCTAAACAAGGCTGGATGTCGGACGACTGGAGAAATCCGGCAGAAAACATTTTTCCGTTACTGGATGCTATCATACAACACATCCCGGCTCCCAAAAAGCTGGAAGGATCTCCTCAGATGCAAATCACCTCACTCGACTACTCCAACTACGTGGGACGTATTGCTATAGGCCGTATCCACCGTGGAGAATTACGTGAAGGAATGGATGTCATGCTTTGTAAACGCGACGGCAGCCTGACAAAATCCCGGATTAAAGAGCTTGATGTTTTTGAAGGACTTGGTCGTACAAAAGTTTCATCTGCCGAATCAGGCGATATCTGTGCGCTTATCGGCATCGAAGGATTTGAAATCGGAGATACAATCACTGATCTGGAAAATCCGGAGGCCCTGCCTCCTATTGCTATCGACGAACCGACTATGTCGATGTTATTCACGATCAACGACTCTCCTTTCTTCGGGAAAGATGGCAAATATGTAACTTCAAGACATATTTACGACCGCCTGATGAAAGAACTCGACAAAAATCTTGCTCTTAAAGTACAACCTTCTGATTCCGCAGATGCCTGGAATGTTTTCGGTCGCGGAGTCTTACACCTTTCCGTATTGATTGAGACCATGAGACGTGAAGGATTTGAGCTACAGGTAGGTCAACCTCAGGTTATTATCAAAGAAATAGATGGGGAAAAATGCGAACCTGTAGAACAACTTACGATTAATCTTCCGGAAGAATCTTCCAGTAAAATTATTGATATGGTTACCAAACGGAAAGGAGAAATGCAATCCATGGAACGCAAAGGAGACCGTATCCATTTAGAGTTTACAATTCCTTCCCGCGGAATCATCGGCTTAACAAACAATGTCCTTACCGCCTCGGCAGGAGAAGCCATCATGGCTCACCGGTTCCTTGAATATCAACCTTGGAAAGGAGAAATCGAAAAACGTCAGAATGGTTCCATTATAGCGATGGAAACCGGAAACGCATTTGCTTACGCTCTGGACAAACTGCAGGATCGCGGTAAATTCTTTATCGATCCGCAAACAGATATTTATGCCGGACAAATTGTCGGAGAACATACCAAAGACGGGGATTTGGTTGTAAACGTAACCAAATCAAAAAAACTCACAAATGTTCGGGCTTCCGGAACCGATGACAAAGTTCGTTTAGCGCCACCGATCATTTTCAGTCTGGAACAAGCTCTTGAATACATCAAAGAAGATGAATACGTGGAGTTGACACCTAATTCCATAAGATTAAGGAAGATACTGTTGGATGAAAACGATCGTAAAAGACAAGCCAAGAAATAAAAAAGTAAAATAATATATTTCCTTTAATTTTGCAGTGTAATTTTAAACACTGTAAGAATTATGACATCTATTTCACTTGTGTTCCGTCCGTCCTCACGTATAGGCGATTTTCCCGGTAGCCTGTACCTGAGGATTATCTATCAACGGAAAGTAAAAACAGTCACTCTCCCGGGACATCTGTACCGCTACGAATGGGATCACCGGAAACAATCCATCATTTATCCCGAAAATAACCCGGTACGCATTACCTACCTCGAAGAATTGGAACAACATATCAGGGATGCACTTCACATCGCTGAGGAGTTGGTGAAGATGCTCAAGAGTCAAGGCAACTGCACATTGGAGGATATTATCCATCAATACCGGATACAAAACTACAACGGTAAATTGCTCTCTTTTGCAGAATTGCTTGCGAAGGGGCTGGAAAAATCCGGGCAATACCGGACTGCCAATGCCTACCGTACCGTTTCCAGAGGATTGATCGCATTCAACAACGGGAACGACATCCCTCTTTCCGGAATCAATGCTAATCTAATCAAGTCGTTTGAGACCCATTTGAAAAGCAAAGGGAGGCTTCCTAACACTATCTCCTACTACATGCGTAACCTACGCTGTATTTACAATAAGGCCGTCAAAGAAAAACGCATCCACGCCCGGCGCGACAGCCCCTTTACCGATGTCTTTACTGGTGTCAAAAAAACACAGAAACGGGCATTGACTGTGGAGGAAGTTGGTCGGCTGAACAGATTGGATCTGTACACCCGCTTGAAGTCATTGCCTGCCGGATCGGCTGCACACACACATATCGGTAATCTCTATTTTGCATGGCGCCTGTTCTTCTTTTGCTTTCATGCCCGGGGAATGTGTTTCGTGGACATGGCTTACCTTAAAAAATCACACTTGCAGAAAGGCATGATGTGCTATTACCGGAAAAAGACAGGTCAGCTGATCGAAGTAAAGATAACACGGGAAATGCAGCGTATCATTGACAGCTTTTCTGGCATGGTAAAGCACTCGGAGTTCGTATTCCCCATTATTACGGATAATAAGAAGGACGAAAGGACACAGTACGAAACCGCCATGTGTATCCAGAACCGCCGCTTAAAAGAATTAGCCCAATTGGCTGAGATAGAGAAAACGTTGACTACACACGTAGCACGCCACTCATGGGCTTCCATCGGCAAACAACAGAACCTGCCCATCTGGGTCATCAGCGAAGGTTTGGGGCATGCTTCCGAGAAAATAACCTATTCCTACCTCGCTTCGTTCGACCAGTCGGTTTTGGATAAGGCAAACAAAATAATAGCCAAAGCGATAAAAGGGGAAAAGCGGAACTGAAAATACAGGGGATTTGTTTACTTTTGCATATTAGACAAATAGGATTTCAGACACTCTGACATTTAGTAAATGCCGGACTACAGGAATGCTAAGGCATAAAAACCACTCTGCAAAGTTACAGCGATAATTCGAATTACACAATCATAATATTATCTTAATATATCATAATTTCAACTAATCAATGTTCTTTTTCTGATTTTTCCAGGAGCCTCTCCGAGGTTTGCCTTACAAAAATCAATAAACTGGGAAGAAGAAGTAAAACCAAAATCGGATGCAATTTCCTTGAAAGTCTTTGTACTTGTACAAATCTCCTTATAAATAGCCCTTGTTTTCTGTTCCTTCATCCAGGTATAAACTGGAACGCCAAAAACGGCTTTGAACTTACTTGAAAAACCGGAAAAACTGTAGTTCAATGCCTTTGCCAGCGAGTGAGCTGTATTATGTGACCGGTAATTGTATTTCACCACTTCTACAAAGGCGGTATCGATACTTAATATCTTGTGGAAGAAGTCCCTCAATTGTTCATTGCTGTAATAAATACGCAACAATACGAAAAACTCTTTCACTTTGATATCGTGGTAGTACTTGCACCGGAAGTTCCCATCAATGAAGGGGTAAAGGCTTGTTATATAGTCCAATATCGCTTTGTTGGCTTCCAACGGACAGTGAACCTTTCCATGAGTTGCATATCTTGCATGTCCACCCATAAATAACTGTTCGATACCATAACTTTCGCAGAGACGGACATGGTCGTACATCCGTACCAGTAGCAGTTCCGTATCGTTGGTTGCAGTATACCGGACATGTGCACCCAATGGAACGAAAATAAAGGAATTTTTTTTGATACTCGTTTCAGGGTAGTCCTGAAATAAGAACAGCATTTCTCCTTTCAGAATAAATACAACCGTGTTGTAACGAGCTACCCGTTCACTGGTTTCTCCTTTTTCAATATTCCATACATCAATCATTGCATGATCCGAATTGTCATAATTATAACAAGTGGTATGCTCTTCTAAATTACAAAAATCCATAATATTCTAATAATTAGTTTGTTTAACAAATGTTTAGCAAAAATCCCAGGTAAAAACCCTTCCGCTGACCGGATAAACGGATAACAACCAGTGCATTAGACTGACTTCGGGTACTAATTGACTCGAAGATTCTTCAAGATGTTTTGCGAATGTGACATTTTTCCTATTTATCGTTTTCAAAATATCTATTTATTAATATGATACACAGCAATTTATATCAAATACAATAGGAGTGTCCGGCATTTACTAAGTGCCGGACTATATAATCGGGCTAAGTTTAACATTAAATACTCTGATAATGAATAAGAAAGTGATGGCGTTACTCACCGTTTTGTGCCTTGTTTTTCCTGTTTTGCAGGCGCAGGAAAAATCCGGATTCGAATCATCTGCCACACCGTCATTTGCCATCAAAAGCAACCTGCTTTATGATGCGACCGCAACGTTCAACTTGGGTACCGAAATCAAACTTACCGACAGCTGGACGTTGGATATCCCCATCAATTACAACCCGTGGACATTCTCGGATAACAAGAAGTGGAAGCACATCCTTGTGCAACCCGAAATACGCTGGTGGACATGCAATGCTTTCAACGGGCACTTCTTCGGTCTGCACGGGCATTATGCCTATTATAATATAGGAGCATTGGGCAATCCTCCTTTTTCAGAGTACATGAACACTCACCGCTTTGAAGGCTGGCTGGCGGGAGCAGGTATTTCCTACGGCTACCATTGGTTACTGGGAAAACGCTGGTCACTCGAAGCCACTGTAGGTTTGGGCTACGCCTACCTTGATTATGACAAATATCCGTGTACTAAGTGCGGAGAAAAGCTGGGCAGCGAAATGAAAAACTATGTAGGCCCCACGCGTGCCGGAATCAGTTTGATATACATGATTAAATAACAAAGAATATGAAAAAACATAAAATAATGAATACTTACCATTATTCGCAATGCAGGTAATAATGGCACAAGGGAAAGGGGCTGAAAGAAATGGCTGACAGTGTGCCATACCGGAGAATTCTGGAAAGCTTCTTTCCCCGATTGCGGCAGTACGATTGCGCATTGGACTATACTGTGATCCGAGAACGGTAAAGTGGGCATGGAGACATAGCAAACAAGACAGAAAGGATTACAACTTAATAATAATTAATTTAAAATTCAAAAAGAATGAGAAGAAATTTTTTATCAATGATGCTCGCAGCGGCAGTCCTGATTACGGGTTTTACAAGCTGCAATAATGATGAAGAAGCCTTTAATGAGGGTGGAAATAAGACCAAAAAAGGTGAACCAACTACGATGCAGTTAGTTATCCATGCTCCGAAAGCTCCGCAGACCTATGCACCTACAGATAACAATGCGACTGATGCGGAAATTGAGTTGAAAAAGGTCAATGTACTTATCTACGAGAAAACGGCAGTCGGATACCAGTTGGAGCAGCTTCCCATCACATTAACAATGGCTGATTTTGATGTGAAGTCCGGTAGTGACACCTATCTCCTCAAGGCTGACAAGAAAATCTCCACTTTTACAGGAGAAAAACAGGTCTTCGTTGCCGTGAACTTTGAAGGAACGCTTCCAGCAACTATCGGTGATCCTGTTACGAAGTTGCCGGATTTGGTACAAACATTGACTAGTCCCGATTATCTTTCGAACTCCACATCAGGTTTTGCTATGTTCAGTACGAAGGCGACCGATGCCAACCTGGTAGCAGAAGATAACACTAACTACGGTACCGCAAATACGCAAAAGGTTACCGTTAAACGTATGGTTGCCAAGATTTCCGTACAGGAAAGCGCTTCCCTTCGCGACGGCAATAATAAAATCATGAGTAATGGCGGAGAACTTACCGAAGTGGAATTTGCACTTGGAAACGCCAACAAAACATCATATCTGATACAGAAAGTCGAAGGAAATGTCGTAAAAGACAATAACTGGGCGTCATTTGCAGACCTTGACTTCTTCCCTGTCAATGCTTCCGGTTACAAAACAGTGAACGACAAGAACGCCACCGTTGCCTCAGTTACCCCGGTTTATGTACCCGAAAATACAGCAGAGAAATATGATGTAGATGGAAAAAACCTGACATATGTATCTGTCCGGGCTAAATATGCCCCCGAGTTTTTCTGTGACGGAACCGGAACCAGCAAAGGAGCAAATTTGGCCGCGCCGAAACCTTTCTGGACAGTAACGCGTGACAACGGCAAACTGTATTACTTCGATGTGGAAGCTGAAGCAAATACCTTTCTTGCCTCTTATCCCACGGCAACTAAAAGTCCTCAATATGTTGACGGTTATTGCTACTGGCGCGGCTACCTGAACCAAAAAGGCACTCCTGATGCTACTATCACAGGCTCGACAGTAGCCAAATTCGACGTGTTACGTAATACCTATTACAAAGCTACTATTACAGGAATCAAGGCACCCGGATACCCGACCGACCAGGGAAAGGTTACGGAACCTACAACCCTTAATATGGAAGTGAACATTGAGCCCTGGCAGGTAGTCAACGACGACTGGAATCTCTGATCATCTGTTTATGGAAGCAGGAAAACAATCCTGCTTCCATATTTACTTTCCTGTAAAATAAATATCATAAAAAATGAAACTATCTACACGAATATACTTATTGGCTTTGCTGTTACCCATTTTCTTTTCAGGCTGCATCAAAGAAGATATGTCGGATTGTCCCACAGGATTGAAAGTCTATTTCACTTACGAACCTGCGACTTATGCCCGTACAGGTATAAATCCGGCGGAAGTGGATAGGATAGATCTCTTCCTGTTTGATACGCAGGGTATTTTCCGGGGCGTGTGGACGGATGAGACTCCCCGGTTAAGCCCTGATTATTTTATGACCATCCCCAATCCTCCCGAGGGTAATTGCCGTTTTGTAGCTTGGGGAGGCCTACACGGATGCTACTCCGTCCAACCTGCAATATTCACAGTAGGGAAAACGACATTTGATGAAGCCATAATGGCTTTAGACCATGCTTCCGGTAAAATAGAAGCCGGACTTCAGCCTTTATTTTTTGCGACCAAAGATACAAGGATACTTACATCCCGTGGGGGAAATCAGATAAACATGCCATTAGTTCAGGCATATAACACCCTGAACCTGACTACGGAAAATCTTCTTGCCAACGGAGATACCTACCGTTTTACCATCAAAGATAATAACGGAAAATACAAATTCGACTACTCGTTCGCTCCTGACAGCGACTTCATATATACTACCACTTGTAACAAGGACGAACAAGGGCAACTCCAATCCACTCTGAACGTACTCCGTCTGGAAGGTGACCGGCATCCGGTTATCGAAATCACCAATGAGACCAAAGGCACCATCCTCTACCGGGAAGATCTGGTTAAACTTATCAATGCCGCCGGACAAATCGACTACGGAACTACCCATGCGTTCGATATCCACCTGAAATTCGGGATGGAGGTATCGGTCAGCATCAATGGCTGGCAAGTTGTATTGGATGGCAACATCATTCTAAAATAAAAACAAGATACGGATATGAACAAAACAAAATTTATCCTGTGGTTAATACTCCCTGTGCTTTCTCTGTCATCATGTACTGATGACTCTTTTGTGGAAGACTCTTCCGGAAAGAAGACCAACAAAGCTACTATCAGGGTAACCTTGCAGATGCCTGCGGCTGCACCCAGAACGTATGCGATCTCCGAGATCGATGAAAACCATGTGGAAACAGTGGATGTACTTGCCTTCAAGCAGGTCACGCCGGATGCACAACATCCTTCGGGCTGGACTTTCGTCTACAGCGCCAAAGGGACAGCAATCACGAATATACAGGATAACAATCCCAACAAAGCCAAAAAACAATTCGATATAACCCTGATTAAGGATAAATCTAATGAACAATGCCTTGTGGTACTTGCCAATGTCCGTACTCAACTGGAGGATATGGAGCGCGAGGGGATAACGGCAGGTGCCGACAAGGATGCCTTGTTGAAACGATTTGTGTTTGCCAATGCAGGTAGCTGGAACGCCAACAATGATAACAGTAAGGCAGAAGGTGATGCCGACCGTTTCATGCCTTTCCCTATGTGGGGAGAGATAATGGAAACTGTGGATGACGCTACTACGCAAATCGGTTCTGTAACGATGTTGCGGGGGATTGTACGGCTGGATGTCGTGTTGGGAAATGGTGTGGTCACTGCCGGAAATTTCTTGCTGGATGAAATTTACGTCTATAACAGTAAGAATAAAGGGCAGGTAGTACCAGATAAGACCAATCTGGCAACTCCTACAAGGGTCAAAAATGCTACTGTCCCTGAAGGTAGCATCAATAATGGCATGCCGTTGGTATATCCGGTTCCATCGACTATGAAAAAGGCATTTGAGCGTACAGTTTACCTGTTTGAGGCCAAAGCCGTCTCCCATGATAAATCCTCCGAAGCGACTTGTGTAGTTGTAGGCGGGACTTATGGGACAGATAGTAAAACGACATACTACAGGTTGGACTTCTTTGAGTCGGATGGTAAAACCTACCGCGACCTGCTGAGAAACTTCCTTTACCGGATCAATATTATCAGCGTATCGGGTAGCGGCTACCCCACCCCGGAAGATGCTTTCAATTCCAAACCACTCAACATGAAAGCGGAAGTTAAAATATGGGATGATGCAAGTATGGGAAATGTTATCTTTGACGGACAGTACCTACTGGCTGTCAGCCAAGCGGAGTTTGAGGTACCGAGAGAAGAAAAGATATATCGCAAATTGACAGTTAATACGGATTACCCTGAAGGTTGGGAAGCTAAAGTAACCTCAGGAGAGGCTTGGCTTACTCTTGATGGGAATCCTAAAGGAGGTATCGGAACAAATCCTTTATCATTCAAAGTAAAAGATAATATCGGAGGCTCCCTGCGTACAGGCATAATAAGAATTGTTGCCGGGCGATTATCTTACGAAGTGAAGGTATCCCAAACCGATAAGCCCGGACTGGAAATCAGAACTTCAGCCGATGCGTTGGAATTTCCCAATTATAATATACAGCAACAGTCATTGACAATCGACTGGGAACCATATGGTAAACCGTGTCAACTTTATTATTCTTCAAGTTATGGCGGAGTTTTCTTGGAAACCATAGTTCCTTCTGTTATTTCGGGCGGGCACTATGAATTAGGGATTAAACCGAAGGAAATAACAGCCGACGAGTTAAAGAACAACCCGTTTCTGACAAAAGAAAGCAAATTAAAAATTACGGCAACCAGCGATGAAGGGATAAGCGAAGTAAAAGATATAACCGTCCGGCAAACCAACTATACAGTGGTTCCTGAAATAGATGATTTTTATCAAATGGATGGAAAAACATATTCTTTCAAAATAAGATCCAACGCAATATGGCGGGTTGAAGAAATAACGGATGAAAAGAATGTTCTTGAATCCACCTCTCTACATATTGGAAATCAAAAAGGAGCAGGAGAAACTACCGTAACGATCACGCTTAAGAATGACATGGCAAACGAAGGCAAAATAGGCTCTGCCAAGGTGAGATACAGGATCCGTAGTACCCAAAATAAGTTCAAAGACGTAACTTTCGAAATTAATGCAGTTTCAGCCTATATCATCCGTGCGGCAGATGTCCCAAAAAATGGAGAAGAGGGCGGACTGGATCAGGATTTGTTGGTTCAGTTAAAGGATTTGCAAAACAAAACCACCTGGTTTGGGTACAATAATCGGAGTAGCGCTTCGCCTTTCTCGCATGTTGATCCACCTGGGGCGCCCCAGGACAATCCTGTTAATCCCAAAAGTTGCGCAGCCTTGACAACAGGAGGGTTCAATGACTGGCGTATGCCTTCCATGAGAGAACAGCTTGCTATATTTACTTACATCCGTAGTACAGGCGGAAATTTTAAATATTATAATTTTGTCAATAACTCACTTGTCGGCGCATCTACAGTATATTCTACCAGTACTCAGGATGGTGAAGCATCAGGGAATTATCTCGTATCTGTTCATCCCTCAAATCCGGAAGTGCGTCATGGGTTAAATACATATACGTATTATTCTCTAAAAACCTATGATAGTCTCAATGCTCGTTGCGTGCGTACCATAAAATAATGACAAGGATAAAAGAACAATACGGACAGACAACTAACTATCGCGTATGTTGGCATTTTATCAGAATGGCATTGCCCGTGTTTTGCCTGTGTCTGATTTTTACAGCTTGTGTGGATGACAATAATGAATGTCGTAGCTTTCCTCGCCGGACTATAGTCTTTTACATGGCAGGCGATAATAATCTGACAAATGAAATTTCCGGAAAGTCAGAGCAACTGAAAGCAACACTTGTACCAGTAGATTGCCGTCTTTTAGTCTTTCAGGATACAAGGGAATCGACTCCGCAATTGCTGGAAATAGCCAGAGGCTACAACGGGCAAAATACCCTAAATATCATTCGTGATTACGACGAATGTAATACCGCAGATGCCTCCGTTTTCGGAAAAATACTGCAAGAGGTAGTAACACTCTACCCTTCGGAGTCTTACGGATTAGTATTTTTCTCGCACGCTTCAGGCTGGATGCCGGAAAAGACCTATGCCAAACCCGGACTTCGCTCGGTGGGTATAGATGGTGATTCCGAGATGGAGCTTCCTGCTTTCGCCGGGGCATTACCTGACAATACGTTCGACTTCATCGTTTTTGAAACCTGCCACATGGCAGGAATCGAAGTTGTATGGGAATTAAAAGATAAAACCAGTTTCGTCATAGCATCCTCTGCAGAAATTGTTTCGCCGGGGTTTGCCCCTGTTTACTCACAGGCCCTACCTTGCCTTTTCGAACAAGAACCCAATCTAAAAAGATTCGTTGAGATTATAGCCGAAGATTACAGAACAAGACAGGGTGATTACGGATCGCTGACCTTAAGTTTGATAGATACTAAAAAGCTGGACAAGATTACCGCTTCTATAAAAGAATGTGCGTTGCCGTTACCAATAGACAGAAGCCTCCAATCGTTCGACAGGAACGGTAAAGATTTATTTTTCGATTTTTACGATGCTTTTTCACAATCAATGGCTTCCGGACAGGCAGCTAACCTTCAAATAGTAATGGAGCAATGTGTTGTTTATAAAATATCTTCTGAACATTTCATGCTTTCGTCCGGTGGCTTTGATATTGTTTCCCATAGCGGACTGACAACCTACGTTCCACAGGGACAGTACCCGAAGCTGAATGAAGCATATAAAAAGCTGAAGTGGTATAAAGAGGTCTTAATCTACAATACACGAAAACCATGAAGAAAAAGAATTTGGATATAAAAAAAATCCTTATCCGGATGTCGGTTTCTGTCTTGTTTCTGGGATCCATCATCATTTTTTGCGTGCAGGCTTGTTCAAACAATCCGGCTACACCCGCACAAAAAGAGGATTTACAGCCTTTCCATGCAAAAACACTACCGTTCCGGTTACCCGCCATTCCTGACAATTTAACTGTCCCCGGACAACGGGCGGATTATCTGGCTTTGCATTATTGGGACAACTTTGACTTTCAGGACACAACCGGTATTACTTCGCCGGAAAAGACCGAACAAATTTTGTCCGATTATATCGCTATCCTACCATATGTAAGCGGTCAGATAGTGCAAGCCTCTATCTTTGAACTGCTTTCACAGGCAGAGAAAGAAAAAAGCATGTTCTTGTTCTTCAACGGATTATTGGAGAAATACCTGTACGATCCCAATTCCCCATTCAGGGATGAAGAATACTATCTGCATGCGCTACGGTTTATAAAAGCGTCGCCTACATTGGACGAGATACAGAAAACCCGATTTACTTACCAGCTAAAATCCGTATTGAAAAACCGGAAAGGAACGAAAGCTGCCGACTTCACTTATACATTATACGACGGAAGTATGAGCCGGATGTACAACGTACAATCCGACTATTTGCTGTTATTCTTCAACAATCCCGGTTGTCATGCCTGTGAAGAAGCGCAGGCAAAACTGGAAGCTTCGCCGATAATTTCGGAAGCTATAAAAAGCAACCGGTTAAAAATCCTCGCTGTCTATCCTGATGAAGATTTGACTGAATGGAAAGCGCACCAGTCACGGATACCTACAACATGGATTAACGGCTACGATGCTAACCAGTCGATTAAAGATAAGGAACTGTACGACTTGCGGGCCATACCATCACTCTACCTGCTGAGTAAAGATAAAACGGTTCTCGTAAAAGACGGTACGGCAGAACAGGTGGAGACTTTATTAGAGAGCCGGATGCCCGGATAATACCCATAAAAGAATCTGTCGGATTCAGACAAAATATTCTGCCTCTTGGAAGTCTGAGATATATTGCTTACCTTTGTGAGAGAGTCATTTGAAGTGGTAAAAATAAAGCGAGGTAAAGTGGTTAGTAGTTTCTAAGTCATTTATTACCTTTGCCCGCATAGTATTTAGATCATAATAATTATAATAATATGAAGAGACGCGATTTTCTTAGAGCGGGGGGGTTAGCTGTCGTCGGAGCTACTGCATTTCCGCAAATCATTCAATCACAAATCACTAATATTAAAGAGGACTTACCAAAAATGTTAAATCATTTCGGAGTTACAGAAGCCGACTTGCGTAAAGTTATGGCAGTTGCATTGGAAAAAGGGGGCGATTATGCCGACCTGTATTTTGAACATACATTCAATAATTATCTGGGATTACAAGATGGTGCGGTTAATCGCGCCAGTTCCAACATCGACTATGGTGTCGGTATCCGGGTAGTATCAGGTGACCAAACGGGTTATGCTTTTGTAGAAAATACCACTATGACCGATATGATTAATGCCGCCCGTACAGCATCACGCATTGCTTCCGGTTCAGCAAAAACACCTCCGGTTAAAATCGACGAGAAAACATTCAAAAATCACTACCCCATTGTCAAATCATGGGAAGATGCAACTATTCAGACTAAAATGCCATACCTGCAAAAACTGAATGACCGTATTTTTGAACTGGACAAACGCGTAACAAAAGTCAGTGCAGCCATAAACGATTCTACTTCCTATATTTTATACTATAATTCGGAAGGCACCTTGTGTCATGATTATCGTCCGATGATTATTTTCTCCGGAACATGTATTATGCAGCAAGAAGATAAAATAGAAAATGCTTATTCATCACGCGCAGCACGTAAGGATATTAGTTTTCTGACTGACGAAATTGTTGAAACTATTGCTCAGGAGGCGGTTAAAAATACATCTATCCTATTTAATGCCGTAAAACCCAAAGGAGGAGAAATGCCTGTGGTAATGGGTGCCGGAGGATCTGGGATCCTTCTTCACGAAGCTATCGGACACGCCTTTGAGGCTGACTTCAACCGCAAAAAAACGTCTATTTTTTGCGATAAACTAGGCAAAAAGATCTGTGATGAACACATTAATGTAGTTGATGATGGAATCATCAACTACGACCGCGGATCTATCAACTTCGACGATGAAGGTGTGGCCAGTCAAAAAACTTACATCGTTAAGGATGGTATCCTCAACTCATATCTACATGATCGTATCAGCGCTAAATATTACGGTGTAGCCCCAACAGGAAACGGTCGCCGTCAATCATTCCGGTATGTTCCGATTCCCCGTATGCGTTCTACATACATGGAAAACGGCAATTATACGGAAGCCGAAATCATTGCCAGCATCAAGCAAGGTATTTTTGTTGATAATTTTACTAACGGACAGGTACAAATCGGAGCAGGAGACTTCACTTTCTTCGTAAAGAGTGGTTACCTGATTGAAAACGGTAAGTTGACTCAACCTATCAAAGACATTAATATTATCGGTAATGGTCCGAAAGCCCTGGCCGATATCACTATGGTAGGCAACAATCTGAAAATAGATCAAGGAGCCTGGACTTGTGGTAAAGACGGCCAAGGAATGCCAGTATCACAAGGTTTACCGTCAGTTTTAGTTAAACAATTAACAGTGGGAGGACAATAAGATGATTTCAAAAGAACATAAAGATTTAGCACGCTGGGCTATGCAATACGCACTCGGCAAGGGTTGTTCGGATGCCCGTGTTTCCGTTTATTCAGGAACAAACAATTCATTTGATTATCGTGATACCAAGCTGGAAAAACTGGAACAATCGTCAGAAAACGGTATGAGTATTCAACTCTACGTCGATGGGCGATATGGTAGTTACTCGACTAACAGACTGGATAAAAAAGAATTGGAACGCTTCATCGCGAACGGAATCGAGGCTACCCGTTTCCTCGCAAAAGACGAGTTCCGCCAATTACCTACACCTGAGCGCTACTACAAAGGCGATGGAAAAGGCTTGGATATATATGACAATAACAACAGCAAAGTCTCTGTCGATGATAAAATGGCTTTGATTAAAGCAAATGCTGCTGAAGTTTATGGTAAAGATGAACGACTGATCTCAGTAAGCACAAGCTATTCCGACGGGATAAGCAGTTCTTTTGCTATTACCAGCAATGGATTTGAAGGAGAATCAGATACGACTTACTTCAGTCTTACAGCAGAAACAGCCATGAAAGGAGAAGGTGACGCACGTCCGTCTTCTTACTGGTACGACTCTGCCATCTTCTGGGATAAACTGGAAAAGAGCGGTATCGGAAAAACAGCATACGAACGTACTGTTCGTAAATTGGGACAGGAAAAAATCGAATCCGGAGTGTTTCCCATGTTAGTAGACAACACCCAGATTACCAGATTATTATCTCCGATTATTTCAGCCATTTACGGAAATGCGATTCAACAAAAAAACTCTTTTTTAATAGATAAAACCGATCAACAAATCATTTCTGATAAATTTACTTTAATTGACGATCCTCATCTCCCTGGAGCAAGAGGTTCGCGCTGGTTCGATGGAGAAGGTGTCGCTACTAAAAAACGCACGGTTATTGAAAATGGTATCCTGAAAATGTACTATATCGACACATATAGTGGTTTGAAATTAAAAATGGAGCCAACTGTTCAGGGCCCGTCACTTCTGACATGTGTACACGGTAACAAAAATTTCGATCAGATATTGGCTACCATGGACAAAGGAATATGGGTTACCGGATTCAACGGAGGTAATAGCAACAGCACTACCGGCGATTTTTCATTTGGCATAGAAGGATTTTTAGTCGAAAACGGAAAAATAACAAAACCTCTGAACGAAATGAATATTACAGGAAATCTGCTGGAACTCTGGAAAAATGTGATGGAGGTAGGCAACGATCCTAAAATGAATTCATCCTGGAGAATTCCTGCGATATTATTCGACAAGGTTAATTTCAGCGGAAAATAGGAAAAAAGAACTTTGTGAAGAAAAAAAAGCAGCCCTACGTCACTGTAGATGGCTGCTTTTTTGTGTGACCCCGACAGGATTCTAACCTGTGACCTTCAGAACCGGAATCTGACGTTCTATACAGCTGAACTACGGGGCCTTTTGCGGGTGCAAAGATACATTAAAAAGAAATACCCGCCAAACATTATCATTTAGAAAATATTTCAACGAATTGTTTGTCATTTTGAAAGATTTTAATATCTTTGCAAGAAAAATATCAAAATTATGAGCTATTTAGTAACACCTCCACACTACAAAGCCGTGTTAAACATGACAGAGACTGAGATGGGGATAAAAAAAATTAAAGATTTTTTCCAACAAAACCTATCATCCGAACTTCGCCTCCGAAGAGTGACCGCTCCTCTTTTTGTTTTAAAAGGGCAAGGAATTAACGATGACCTAAGCGGAAAAGAAAGACCTGTCAGTTTTCCGATCAAGGATCTGAATGATTCGTACGCAGAAATTGTACATTCCCTTGCTAAGTGGAAACGTCTGACATTAGCCGATCATAAAGTCGAACCCGGATTTGGAATTTATACAGATATGAATGCGATCCGTTCTGATGAAGAATTGGGGAATTTACATTCTCTCTATGTTGACCAATGGGATTGGGAGCTGGTAATGAATGATTCCGAACGAAACCTGGATTTCCTGAAAGAAGTTGTCACCAGAATTTATGCGGCAATGGTACGTACGGAGTACATGGTCTACGAAACATATCCGAAAATTCGTCCGATATTACCTAAAAAAATCGAGTTTATACATTCTGAGGATTTACTTCAACGTTATCCGAATTTAAGTCCTAAAGAAAGAGAAGATGCTATTACAAAAGAATATAAGGCCGTATTTATTATTGGTATCGGAGGTTTGTTGAGTAATGGTGAGAAACATGATAACCGGGCACCTGATTATGACGATTGGGTCACTCCAGCGAATGGACACAAAGGCTTAAATGGAGATCTACTGGTCTGGGACGATATCCTGAATCGTTCAGTAGAACTCTCATCCATGGGAATCAGGGTAAATCCGGAAACGATGCTTAAGCAACTGGAACTAACAGGAACAGAGGATCGCAAAAATCTTTACTTCCATAAGCGTTTGTTAAACTCGGAATTACCTCAATGTATCGGAGGTGGTATAGGTCAATCACGCTTATGTATGTTTTACCTCAGGAAAGCCCATATTGGAGAAATACAGGCCAGTATCTGGCCGGAAGAAATGCGGGTACAGGCAATGAAAGCAGGGATGCAATTAATTTGATTAAAAACATTAACTTTGCAATAGTTTTAAATTCCTAATTCTCAATCAACGTGGATGTAAAAATCGAAAATTCCTGGAAACAACAATTGGAGAATGAATTCCAACAGCCCTACTTCACCAACCTGGTGCAATTTGTAAAACAGGAGTATCAAACTCAAACGATTTATCCTCCGGGAAAGTATATATTCAACGCATTTGATCAATGTCCTTTTGAGAAAGTCAAAGTCGTTATACTGGGGCAGGACCCTTATCATGAACCGGGACAGGCACATGGGCTATGCTTTTCCGTCAATGATGGAGTTCAATTTCCTCCTTCCCTACAAAATATTTTTAAAGAAATACAATCCGACCTGGGTATGAGTATACCCACATCAGGGAATCTAGAACGTTGGGCTCAACAAGGAGTACTATTACTCAACGCTACCCTGACTGTACGTGCTCACAGTGCAGGCTCTCATCAACATAAAGGATGGGAACAATTTACGGATGCTGCCATCCATCGCATTGCTGAAGGGAAAGAACATGTCGCGTTTATTCTCTGGGGGTCTTTTGCTCAAAAGAAAGGCGAATTTATCAATCCCAACAAACATCTTGTACTAAAATCGCCTCATCCATCCCCTCTTTCCGCACACCGCGGATTTTTTGGGAACAAACATTTCAGCAAAACCAACGAATATCTTGTCGCAACCGGACAAACGCCGATATCGTGGTGATTCAATACCAATTCACAGCATCCCTAGAACTGCTTCGTTGCGTGTATTTGAAGTCTTTCAGCATAGAGGCGTTTACGGATAGTGTAAAACTGTAAGACTGGTAAGGACCTATCGGATTTAGATTAACGCTGATCTGCCAACAATGGAGATCTCGCATAATAGAACATTGCATATAAGTAAATCCCTTATAATCAAAATCATATGCTGTGCTGAAATTACAGTTCCACCCCTTTGTAGGAGATATATTTCCATTAATACCAATATTCTGAGTAACTGCGTATCCAAACTCATTATTCTTGAAATTCTTATACTTTCCATCTGCTCCGACCGACCTGTCGTAACCAAGAGATAGGGAGTAACTAAACGAAAGATTCCATGGTATATTCATAATCATATATCCATCAGAATCGAATTCTCCCTGCGATTCTTTTTTAGCCCGCAAAGAACCCGGTTTCTCTTCGGCTACCGTCTCGCCTTCATGGTCATGGTCGTGATCGCCGTCCTCATCGTTTTCGTCATTTACACCTCCTGTTGAGCTCCCCGAAGAAGATTCGTCCTTACCTCCAAACCATTTCTTGATTGTTTCATTATTGAAAGTATAAGCAAATGACGTCCCGGTAGATGCAAGACGACCAATACCTTTTCCTGCCTTCCACCGGGGTACGTTAATTCGTGTTCCGGCATCATTGTAAGTATAAACATCGAATATACCTTGCAGATTAAGAGTGTATGATTTTGATAATTTTAATCGTAAACCAACAGATAAGTCTTGCCAATTCATCGAATCTGCGAGAAAATTATAACTGGTAGAAAAACGTAGGTTATCGATAAGACTAATCTTTTTAGTAGTATCCGGAGTCGTATATTTTGCTTCCACATTATTCTCCAGACTAAACGAAATCGACCCTGATTTACCGGAAGGAGCCGTACCGAAAATACCATTCTGGAAAGGAGAATACTTTATTGTAGTATCAACAGGGGTCAGAACATCAGGTGACATATAAGTAATTGTCCGCTCTTTAAAAGCTCCATATTTGGGATCACTAAAGTCCGGAGCACCACTAAACGACACACTAGGAGTCATCACATGACGTATAAGCGTATTCTTCGCCCAATTTCCAAACACCCCCCAGGGCTTAAAAAAACCGTACATTTTAGTGTTCATACTTATTCCCCCGCTATAATCGTAAACACGATAAAACCCATAAGTTGTATCCATTGGAACCACCTGCTGTTTTACCGGATCGAATGTCTGATCTATAGCTGTCGTGTACCAACGACTGTTATAATTGAAATTCGGAGTAATATTAACGTATCTGAACAAATTAAATGAAGCGCTGACAGGAATTCTATGCATCATTCCGTTTTTCCAGTCTTTAAGAATACTTTTCTTCATAAAATCATACTCTTTCACATTGCTGATACTATTTCTGAAATCTCCGGAATAACTCATCCGGATATTCTCATACCAACGCGGACTTCCAACCATTTCTTTTCGTCTGAACGGATAAATATCACTCATAGTAACAGTCATGTTGGGAAGTGTCATGCTAAGTGAAGTATCTCTCGATTGTTGATTTATCGTGGAGTTAAGACTGAAACTCCATGGGCTATTCGGGAAACGACGGGTATAGTTCACACTGGAAGACTTCGTATTTTGATAGGCATCCGAGGTATACATCGAGTTCATACTGTTATAGTTATATGAACTCGTCGTAAAATTCATCGAAGCAGACAGCGTACTGAACGGATTCATTTTCGGATCCTGAGTATGAGACCAGGCGATTTTGAAATCCTTCTTTGCAGGATTTCCGTCATCCAACTTCGTAACCAGATAACTGGCATTAAGACTCCCTGAAAATTTGTATTTCTTTGTATATCTTGAAGCTACGGATAATCCCCATGACCCTTTTGTGAATATTTCTCCGGTCAGCGCCAAATCCATGTAATCATTAATTGCAAAATAATAACCTCCGTCTCTCAGGAAAAAACCACGGGACATTTCATCACCATAGGTAGGCATTATGATCCCTGAAGAATAGTTACTATTTGAAAATGGGAAAAAACCAAAAGGAATTGCAATAGGCAACGGAACATCCTCTATAACCAGGTATGCAGGACCTGTAACTACATTTTTCCCCGGACGTATTTTTGCTTTAGTAAGGTTAAAGTAAAAATGCGGATGATCGTGTTGGTCGCAGGTAGTATAACGTCCATTGAGCATAAAAAGATCATCATTATCCATCTTCTTAGTCCTTTCTGCCGTCACATAGCCCTCGTCCTGTTGCGTAATTACATCAATAATATAACCTTTTCTAGTTTTAAAATTATAGAACATTTCTTTCATTTCATACTCGCTTCCGGCATCTTTGAAAATGGGATATCCAAACTCTTCGCCAATAGAATCCCGACCAAATTTAGAATGAACAATATTCCGGGTCGCATCTATTTCAATATATTCCCCGGTTAGTTCCATATTTTTATAGGTAACCTTAGCGTCGCCATACAACCAAATCAGGTTATTTCCATCAACAGTTACCATCACTATCGAATCCTTGGCATTATATACCACAGGAGCATCAATAGCATTGCTTGCTACAGAATCGGTACTCAACGAATCTACCGGAAGAGAATCTCTTTTAACCGAATCGACATGAAGATATTGAATTGGAATCGAATCATTGCCTGAGATTGAGTCCGGAATAATAATCCGGGGAATCGTTCCTTCATGAAAAGCTGGCGTCACAACCCTGTTCTGAGTCTTTGCAATTTGAATCGCAAATACACAGAGCAATAATACCACAAATAAGAACGATTTTTTATTATCTCGCATTCAGAAACATCTATAACGGGTTATCCTAAAAACAATTTACACCATTCATCAAACTGGGTTACAGCATCTCCATATTTGGACAAACCTTTACGAACTTTATCAACAGATTTTTCCTTACCGACTTTGGTTTTAGAATAAAACTTATCCGCAAAACAAATCAATTGTTCTTCCACACTTACCGGAAGCATTTCTCTATGAGGTAAAGGCAAATTGTTCCGCATAATTTCTTCTTTACTTAAGCCGGTTCCGGTATGCCTTTCACAAACCAAGGCATGTTTTGGAAAGCCCTCCCTTTTTAAGAGGTCACTGCCTAAAAAACCATGACAAATATACGGATGTTCTCCGAAACATAAAATATCCGGAGCATTTGTCAAAAAAATTCCTATATCATGAAGCATGGAAGCCTCATATACAAACGATTTATCCAAATCCATCTCCGGATGCATCTGTGCGATAGACAACGCTTTATCTGTCACAAAAAAACTATGAGTTAGCAGTATATTGTAGAGTTCACTGCTTTCCGTATAATATTTTTTTATAATATCTGTCGGAATCATCTGAGAAATTTAGAGCCACAAAGATAATAATAAAAATATCTATTCCAGAAAAACTGCGGGTAAACTGAAAAATTTCACGTACTTTTGTATTCAAATTTCTAATCTAAAGCTGCTAAGTAGTGAAAAACAAGTTGATTCTGGTTTTGCTGGCTTTTCTGCCGGTTTTATGCGCCATAGCCGGAAATAAAGAAAAACAATTTGTCGTGGTCATAGATCCGGGACACGGAGGGCATGACCCCGGAGCAATGATATCATCAGCCAAAGAAAAAAACATTGTTTTAGAAGTTTCTAAACTCCTTGGCGAATACATCTTGAATAATCACCCTGAAGTAAAAGTAGCCTACACCAGGAAGACCGACAGGTTCGTCGAACTTGACGACCGAGCGGCATTTGCAAACAAGTCCAAAGCAGATCTTTTCATATCGGTTCATGTTAATGCCGTAAAAAGTAAGAGCCCGAATGGCGCTGAGACCTACGCATTCGGTCTTGCCAGGACTCAGGAAAATCTGGAAGTTGCAAAAGCAGAAAATGCAGTAATCCTGCTAGAGGATAATTATGAAGAAAGATATGGAGGGTTCGATCCGAACTCATCCGAATCCTATATTATTTTTGAGTACATTCAGAATACATTTCAAAATCAAAGCATCGAATTTGCATCTCTCGTTCAGGACGAACTGGTTAAAACGGCCAAACGGGGTAACAGAGGAGTCAGACAGGCCGGATTTCTCGTACTAAGAAAAGCCAGTATGCCACGGGTACTGGTCGAGCTGGATTTTTTAACCAATGCTAATGCCGCTGAATACCTGAAAAGTAAAAAAGGACAGCAAACGATGGCCAGGTCCATATCTAATGCTTTCGATAAGTATTACAAAAAATACAGGCCCCAGGGACGAGGAATACCGGAACAATCCGTAATAACGGAAAATACACCTGTAAATCAACCGGAGGCAGAGGCTGATGAACCGGAAACTCCGGAGAGCGCAATCGATGTCGTAGACGCAAAGACATCCGGCACTTCCCACGACACAAATATATCAGCAAAGTCCTCTCAATCCAACAATAAGAGTCGTATCGTTTATAAAGTACAAATATTGGCTTCCGATACTAAGTTATCTAAAAATTCAAAGCTGTTAAAAGGGTATAAGGCTGACTTTTATTATGAAAAAGGCTTGTACAAATATACATATGGAGAGAGTAGCAGTATGGCTGAAATTTCTAAAATAAGAAAATCTTTACTGAAAGATTTCAAAGATGCATTCATTATTAAATTTAAAGACGGAAAAAAATTATAAAAAATATGAAGAAGTTTTTTACTAAAGAAGTTATTATCGGGTTAGTTACAATTCTCAGCTTATTAATTCTGTATTTTGGCTTCAATTATCTGAAAGGAATCAATATATTCAAACCGACAAATCATTATTATGTCAAAATGGAGAACGTCAACGAACTGCAGAAATCCAGTCCTGTTTACGTAGATGGATTTAAAGTCGGTTTGGTTAATGATATACGATACAATTATGAAAATCCGGGAACAATTATCGTTTTGATAAGCCTTGAGAAAAGTATGAAAATCCAGAAAGGAAGTTTCATGGAACTAGGTTCGGGATTAACATCGGGAGCATTCCTGTCCCTCAAACTAAACAAGTATGTAACAGATTACTGTAATGTAGGGGATACAATAGACGGAGTTACCAAACTCGGAGTCATGGAAACGGTTTCTGAAGAACTTCTTCCCCAGATACAGAAGATATTGCCCCGTATCGATACCATTTTATATGGTATACAACAGATCACTAACCATCCGGCATTTACAGAATCTCTGAACAGCATCTCGAAAACTTCTGCAAATCTGGAGGCCGCTTCGAAACAACTTAACCGTATGATGGCAAATGATGTTCCCGGCATTATGGCCGATTTTAAGACCATATCGTCAAATATATCCACAATCAGCTCCAATGTTAAGGAACTCGATCTTCAAGCCACTATGAGCAAGGTTAACAGAACTATGGATAACATGGAAAAGCTAACCCTACAGCTCAATGACAAAGAAAGCAGTCTGGGACTTCTTATGAACGACCGCAAACTATATGATAACCTCAACAACACAGCCAATAATGCTTCTCTTTTATTGGAGGACCTGAGGAAAAATCCTAAAAGGTATGTTCATTTTTCCGTTTTCTAAAATATCTTTTATTTAGAATCAGTTCAAATAAAAAAAAATCTTGTTTTTTTTTATTTATGCCTCCAACTTCCATATATTAGACGGATTAAGATTCTTATTTATTAAAAAAGACAAAAAAAATCAAACTTGAAAAACAGGCATATGTGACTTATTTTCAACAGATTAAACGAAAAAACAACTAAATAATCACGTGATTATCATAAGTTACTGAAAAAGAACCTGATATAATTTAACTAAAAAAAGCAAAGAAAATGGCATTTTTTTTTCTGGTTTTTTTTGGCAAATTTTGCAGGAGGAAATGAAGTAATTAACCAATCGGTTTTTCTTGTATCCGGCACTTTTTTTTCAATAATTTTTAAAGTATACAACTAAGGTGGAATCTAAACACATGATATTGTGGGCTAATTGTATGAGCATTATTAAAGATAATGTTTCGGATAATGCTTTTCATACATGGTTTCAGCCTATCATACCATTAAAGTATGATGGGAAAGATTTTACCATTCAGGTACCCAGTCAATTCTTTTATGAATACCTGGAAGAAAAATACGCAGATCTCATTCATGCTTCGCTTACACGGATTATCGGAAAGAAAACGATTCTTAATTACCGGGTAATTGTAGACACTACTAATAACGGAAGCGGCCACACGACTCTGCAAAGTGAACATAGTGCAGCAAAACCGGTTGTCGTTCAGAAAAATCTGAATAAGGCGCCCAGTTCAATTGTAGGACCGGCAAATAGTGAATGGAATGCCAACCTGAACAGTCGTCATTCATTCGACAACTTTTTTGAAGGCTCCAGTAATAAGCTTGCCAGAACCGTTGGCTTAGCCGTTACTGAAAACCCGGGAAAAACATTCAATCCCCTCTTCATCCATGGGGGATCAGGCGTTGGCAAAACTCATCTCTGCCATGCTATCGGTTCTAAAATACAAGAGAAATTTCCGGACAAGAAAGTGTTGTATATCTCATCACATTTGTTTCAGGTTCAATTTACCGATGCGACAAGAAATAATACTTCTAATGATTTCATCAACTTCTATCAGGGAGTAGATGTATTGATCATCGATGATATTCAGGAATTAGCGGGGAAAGAGAAAACCCAAAATACCTACTTTCATATCTTCAACCATTTGCATCTCCTGGGAAAACAAATAATACTGACTTCAGACAAAGCTCCGGTTGAGCTGCAAGGTCTGGAAGAACGGCTTATTTCCCGTCTCAAATGGGGAATGACCGCTGAGTTGACAAAACCGGATATCGAACTCCGGAAAAAGATACTTACCAATAAAATCAAACATGACGGACTTAACATTTCGGATGAAATCATTTCTTTCATTGCTGAAAATGTAACAGAGCATGTCCGCGACCTGGAAGGAATCATCACCTCTCTTGTAGCCTATTCATTGGTTTATAATCGCGAAGTCGATATTGAACTGGCAAAAAGAGTTATCAGTCAGACGGTTAAGCTCGAAAAAAAACAAATTACACTGGAAAAAATTCAGAATGTAGTCAGTGAATATTATAAAATCGACCTGGATACTATTCATTCCAAATCAAGAAAGAGAGAAATAGTACAGGCAAGGCAAGTAACAATGTTTCTCTCTAAAAAATACACAGACCATTCTTATTCACATATCGGAAATTTGGTAGGTAAAAGAGACCATGCTACGGTATTACATGCTTGTAAAACCGTTCAGGATAGTCTGGATATCGACAAATTATTCAGATTACAGATGAAAGATATTGAAGAATTATTACAAAAATAGAGGAACATTCAGATCTATTCTAGCTTTCCATGGACTAAATGTCGTTCACGACACTAATAATACAGCCTCCTGCTAATGTAGTTTCAATTTTTTCTCCAACGGACAGTTCTTCCGGTGATTTTATGGCTTTCCCTCCCACTCTTGTAATGGAATACCCTTTTGCCAGGACATATTCCGGAGAGGACAACTTCACAAAAGATTCTTTTTCAGACAATTGATATTGCTTTCCGGTTACAAAAGCTGAAACGGCATTCTTTAGTTTCAGACTATAAAAATTCAATTCGGAAGTCTTTCTCTCCGTCATCGACAAAGACCTGATTTTCAGATCGTTTCTCAGATTTTTCAGATCCGAATTCAATTTATCAAGCATTTTTACAGCTTCATTCCTTATCCCATTTTCAACTTCCAGGAAAATATTATAAGATTCCAATACACATTGAATTAAATAATCGGAAACTGCAGTAGGAGTTTTTGCCCTGTGGTATGAAACCAGGTCGACTACCGTGTCATCCCGTTCATGTCCGATACCGCTGATGACCGGCAACGGAAACTGAGCACAAGCCGCGGCCAATAAATAAGAATCAAAAGCCATTAAATCGGAAGTAGATCCTCCCCCACGGATAATAACAACCACGTCAAAATGCTCGTAGTGATTATAAATCTGTTCCAAAGCCACCAATACGGAATTTTCCGTTTGCTCTCCCTGCATCACAGCCGGAAATAATTTTGTATAGAATACGAAACCATAAGTATTATAATTCAGATGCTCCAAAAAGTCCTCATAACCTGCTGCCGAAGGAGAAGTTACAACTGCTATTCGCTGAGGATTCAATGGAAGAGAAAGTTCCTTATTCAGCGTATAAACCCCGTCCTCTTCCAGACGGGTAATAATTTCTTTCCGGCGAAGTTGCATATCGCCCAATGTATAGGCCGGATCGATGTCACAGACATTCAATCCATATCCATAAACCGAATGAAAATCGACGGAGACCCGGACCAGGATTTTCAGTCCGGAAGTAAACTGTTGACCGGTAACCTGCTCAAAATAAGGTTTAAGCATCCTGAATGTTGCATTCCAGATATATCCTCTCGCTTTAGCCGTGATAGTTGAGGTATGAGCGCTCTTCTCAATAAATTCAAGGTAACAGTGCCCGCTCGACTGATTAACCCTCACATCGCTTGTTTCGGCCATCATCCAATAAGTCTCAGGAAAGGATTCCCTGATACTTTCCTCTATCAGACGGTTTAATTCTGTTAAGGTTAAAAAATCCATGATGATATGACAATTTTATATTTTTAGAAGAACAAAGGTATTAATATTTCTTGATTAAAATCACGGTCACTCTTTGCCAGTAAAAAAACAAATACAAATCACTAATAATCAACAAAATACAAAATATTCAATCACAGAAAAAGAGAGTGTCTTTTTAGACACTCTCTTTTATACTATACAACTAAATTAATTGTATAAAATTATTTTTTGGAATGTTCCAAAGATGCTTTTCTAAACTCTTTCAACATTTTTTCCAATTCCAAAGAAGCTTTACGAGCGCGAGCTCCTGCTGCTTTGTTTGCTTTTTCAATTTGAAGATTTGCATCTGTTGCGAAAGCACCGTAGCTTTCTTTGATTTTGTTTACTAAATTTTCCATTTTTAATAAAATTTAATGATATAAATAAATTTGGGTATTGTGATTAATAACCTCTGATTGCCTTAATACCCGGCAATTCCTTTCCTTCAATGAACTCAAGTAAGGCTCCTCCTCCTGTTGAAACGTACGACATTTCATCTGCCATACCGAATTTGTTTACACAAGCAACGGAATCTCCACCTCCAACTAATGAGAATGCTCCGTTTTTCGTAGCCTCAACAATTGCTTCACCTACCGAACGTGAACCATGTGTGAAATTTTCAAATTCAAAAACTCCTGTAGGACCATTCCAAAGGATCGTTTTTGATTTCTTGATCACATCTGCAAATATTTTTTCCGTTTCCGGTCCGATATCCATTCCTTCCCAACCGTCAGGAATCTCATCCACTTTAGAGAATCCGGCATTTGCATCATTGCTGAATGCATCTGCAATCTTGGCATCAACAGCCAAAACCATGTTCACATTGTTTTCCTTAGCTTTCTGTAGCAAATCTAATGCCAAATCTAATTTATCATCCTCACAAATTGAAATTCCGATCTTTCCGCCCATCGCTTTTGTAAACGTATAGGTCATTCCACCGGCTATAATAAGGTTATCAACCTTAGTTAATAAATTTTCAATAATTTCAATTTTTGATGAAACTTTCGAGCCCCCCATGATTGCGGTAAATGGGCGAGCCGTATTTTTCATTACTTTTTCAACAGCATCAATCTCATTTTGCATCAAATAACCAAATAATTTATGGTCTGTATCGAAATAATCTGCGATTAAAGCTGTCGATGCATGAGCACGGTGGGCAGTTCCGAATGCATCATTGACATAAGCAGTCGCATAAGAAGCCAATGTTTTTGTAAATTCTTTCTGACTTTCTTTCACAGCTTTTTTAGCAGCAGCTTTTTCTTCATCAGAAGCATCGTCAGCCAATCTTGGTTTACCTTCCTCTTCAGCATAAAAACGAAGATTTTCCAACATCAAAACCTGTCCAGGTTTCAAAGCTGCAGCTTTTTCTTTTGCCTGTGCACCGATACAATCATCAGCAAACTGTACTTCGACACCTAATAATGTGGCGACATGCTTAACAATATGTTTCAACGAATACTTGTCTGCCGGGCCTTTTGGACGTCCTAAGTGAGACCCTAGGATCACACTTCCTCCATCAGCCAGAATTTTCTTTAATGTAGGCAGTGCAGCACGAATACGCGTATCATCCGTGATATTAAAATTTTCATCAAGAGGAACGTTAAAATCCACCCGAACAAAAACCTTTTGCCCTGCAAAATTGAATTTGTCAATCGTTTGCATAATAAAACCTATTTTTAGTTAATACCTATTTACTGTGAGTGACTTACAAAAAATTACGAGTTACAAGCAACTGGTTACAAAAAGTAAAATTTCCGATTCGTAACTAGGAACTTGTAACTCGGAACGATTTTCGAGTTGCAAATATACAAAGTATTAATGACTTTTTTCAAAATCTTTCATACAATTTACCAATGCAATGACACTTTCTTTTGGAAGTGCATTGTAGGTAGAAGCACGGAAACCACCAACCAAACGGTGACCTTTTATACCGACCATACCTCTTTCTGATGCAAATTTGGCAAATTCATCTTCCAGATCTTTATATTCTTCATTCATAACGAAGCAAATATTCATCAAAGAACGATCTTCAGCAACAACTGTTCCTTTAAATAAACGGCTACGATCGATCTCTTCGTATAATATACCTGCTTTTTCAATGTTAATCTTTTGCATAGCCCCCAATCCTCCCAGACCTTTTAACCACCTTAATGTCTGAAGTGCGGCATAAATAGGCACGACCGGAGGAGTATTAAACATCGAACCTTCTTTAATATGAGTACGGTAATCCAACATCGTTGGGATAGTTCGACTCATTTTTCCAAGCAACTCATCCTTGACAATCGCAAAAGTAACCCCTGCCGGAGCCAGGTTTTTCTGAGCACCGCCGTAAATCAACCCGTATTTGGATACATCTATCGGACGGGAGAATATATCGGACGACATATCAGCCACCAATGGCACCGGAGAATCAAGATCTTTATGAATCTCGGTTCCATATATCGTATTGTTGGTAGTAATATGGAAATAATCAGCATCTGCCGGAATAACATAATCTTTAGGGATATACGTAAAATTCGCCTCCTTAGAAGATGCAACTTCAACAACATCTCCAAACAATTTTGCCTCTTTCAGAGCCTTATTGGCCCAAACTCCGGTATTCAGATACGCAGCTTTCTTTTCCAGCAGGTTATAAGGAACCATGCTGAATTGCAAGCTAGCACCTCCTCCAAGGAACAGAACGGAATATCCTTCAGGAATATCCAACAATTCTTTGAATAAAGCAACAGCCTCATCCATTACTGCCTGAAAGTCTTTAGATCGATGACTTATCTCCATGATAGACATCCCTATACCATTAAAATCAAGTATTGCTTTCGCTGTCTGGTCAATCGTTTCCTGTGGTAGAATCGATGGCCCTGCATTAAAATTATGTTTCTTCATCCCTACTCTATTTAGGTTAATATTTTATTGGAACTACGATACGAAATTAAAGGTTTTGAACGAAAAAACCTATTTTTTCCAAAGATTTTTCATATGCTCACGCAAGCGGATCTCAGTCGGATTGTCCTGAGGAGTCCAAAAATGCCTGTTTTTTATCTCTTCCGGCAGAAAATCCTGCTGAACAAAATTATTCTCGTAATTATGGGCATATTTATAGTCTTTTCCATAGTTTAAATCCTTCATCAACTTAGTCGGTGCATTACGTAAATGCAAAGGGACAGGTAAATTACCGGTCTGTTCTACAACAGCAATAGCCTCATCAATAGCCAAATACGCAGAATTACTTTTGGGACTTGTAGCCAGATATACCGTTGTCTGAGCCAGGATAATGCGTCCTTCAGGCCAACCTATCTTTGTCAGGGCATCAAAACAAGCATTTGCAAGCAACAACGCATTAGGATTTGCCAAACCGATATCTTCTGATGCGGAAATCACCAGACGACGGGCGATAAACTTAGGATCTTCTCCTCCGGCAACCATACGGGCCAGCCAGTAAATAGCACCGTCCGGATCACTTCCCCTGATCGATTTTATAAATGCAGAAATAATATCATAATGGAGTTCACCCCCTTTATCATAGGCCGCCGGATTTTCCTGAAGACGGTCAATTACCTTCTCATCAGTAATAATAATTTCATTTTCATCATCAGCACCAATAACCAGTTCCAGTATATTCAATAATTTGCGGGCATCCCCTCCGGCAAAACGCAATAGTGCGGCAGACTCTAGAATTTCAATCTTCTTATTCTTTAGTTCAGCATCTGTCGCGAGAGCCTTACTTGCCAAACCAAGCAAATCTTTCTCCTCCAGACTCTTAAGTACATATACCTGACAACGGGATAATAACGGACGGATCACCTCAAATGAAGGATTTTCGGTAGTAGCGCCAACTAATGTAATAATGCCAGTTTCCACTGCTGACAATAAAGAATCCTGTTGCGACTTGCTGAAACGGTGAATTTCATCAATAAAAAGAATCGGACGGTTTTTATTGAAAAATTGATTGGACTTAACCTTATCTATCACTTCCCGTACATCCTTAACTCCTGAATTTACAGCACTCAATGTGTAAAAAGGAATATCCAGTTGCTTGGAAATAATCTGAGCCAGGGTTGTCTTCCCTACTCCCGGAGGTCCCCATAAGATAAATGAAGGTACATGCCCGGAATCTATAATTTTCCGGAGCACTCCCCCTTTCCCCACCAAATGCTGTTGTCCGACGTAATCGTCAAGGGATTGAGGGCGCATTCGCTCTGCTAATGGACGGTTAGACATTATGATTATTCCACAAAGATATAAATTTTAATTGAGAATGGACTTACTCACAGAAATCACTTTAGCAGACGAATCAATTTCCAGTTTTCAGGAAAGTTCAACCGGTATATTTCCAAATATAAGTGGTTAATGTTCCTATTTTGTTGCAACATTTTTACTTCACAGAAAAGAAGTTCCTGGAAATTCTTTGATTTTTAAATTTGCAAAAAGACATACAAACTAAAATATATAAGAAAAAAAGGATTCAAATCTCGTTTCCTTAACAAATTTTCCCTAAATTTGTCATCAAACAAAAGGGATTATGAATAAAAAAAGTTTAGTATCCATTGTAGACTACTCAAAAGAGGATATTCTCCGACTAATCGGAATCGCAGAAATATTTGAAAGAAATCCGAACAGGAGATTATTGGAAGGGAAGGTTTGCGCCACCCTTTTTTTTGAACCTTCTACCAGAACACGGTTGAGTTTTGAAACGGCTGTCAACCGTATGGGAGGACGCATCATCGGATTTAGCGACGCTGCAACAACAAGTTCTTCAAAAGGAGAAACCCTGAAAGACACAATCATGATGGTTAGTAATTATGCAGATCTAATTATCATGCGTCATCATCTGGAAGGAGCTGCCCGATATGCTTCGGAAGTTACCGGCATTCCAATTATCAACGCCGGAGACGGAGCCAACCAGCACCCGACACAAACGATGCTGGACATTTACTCCATCTACAAAACGCAAGGTACATTAGAAAATCTGGAAATCACTATGGTTGGAGACTTGAAATATGGTCGTACCGTCCATTCGTTGATTACCGGAATGTCGCATTTTAATCCGACATTTCATTTTGTCGCACCGGAAGAACTTCGAATTCCGGATCTATACAAAACATTCTGTGATAACAAGGGCATCAAATACCACGAATACACTGATTTTTCGGAAGAAGTGATTAATCGTTCGGATATCATTTATATGACCCGTGTTCAACGGGAACGTTTTACCGACCTGATGGAATACGAAAAGGTAAAGAATGTATATATCCTGCGAAACCAGATGCTATCCGAGAGTAAAGACAATCTACGGATATTGCATCCGCTCCCTCGCGTAAATGAAATTGCTTACGATGTGGATAGCAATCCTAAAGCTTATTATATCGAACAGGCAAGAAACGGGGTTTTTGCAAGACAGGCTATTATTTGTGATGTATTGGGAATCGAAATTGAATAAATTATGGTAAAGAAAAAAGAATTACAAGTGGCAGCTCTTGAAAACGGCACTGCTATCGATCATATCCCGGCCGATCAACTATTCAAAGTTGTTTCTTTGTTAGGTATTGAACATCTCAAGACGCCGGTAACAATCGGATATAATCTGGATAGTAAAAAAATGGGAAAGAAAGGGATTATCAAGATTTCTGATAAATTTTTCGAACAAGATGAAATCAACAGGATATCCCTGATCGCTCCAACTGTAAATCTCAATATAATAAGGGATTACGAAGTTGTAGAAAAAAAACATGTTAACTTACCCGACGAATTAAGCGGAATTGTAAGATGTAATAATCCTAAATGCATCTCCAATAATGAACCAATGATGACACGTTTCCAGGTTATTGACAAAGAAAATGTGACGTTAAAATGTCATTATTGCGAAGTAAAAATTAAAAAAGAAGATATCGAACTGAAATGAAAGTGGATTGGAAACCAGGTACAATGATTTATCCACTACCGGCAGTATTGGTTAGCTGTGGTTCCGAACCCGGCGAATATAACCTGATTACTATCGGATGGACAGGAACCATTTGTACCAATCCGGCCATGTGTTACATTTCCGTACGGCCGGAACGACACTCATACGATATTCTCAAAAAAAATATGGAGTTCGTTATCAATCTTACAAACAAAGATATGGCATATGCCACAGACTGGTGTGGTGTGAGATCAGGAAAAGACTTCAACAAATTTGAGGAAATGAAACTCACTCCCGGAAAAGCCAGCATAGTGCAGGCTCCTATCATCGAAGAATCTCCTTTATGTATTGAATGCCGGGTAAAAGGTATACTTCCTATGGGGAGCCATGACATGTTTATTTCTGAAGTAGTAAACGTATTAGCCGATGATAAATACCTGGATCCCGAAACAGGATCTTTCGATATGCAAAAAGCTGATCTGTTAGCTTATTCTCATGGAAAATATTTTACTTTGGGCGAACTTATCGGTAAATTCGGCTGGAGCGTAAAAAAGAATGGATAGATTACTAAAATATTTTGTAATACTCATTACCGGATTAATGTGCTGTTGTTCAATCCATGCACAGAAACGTCTTTCTCCATTGACGGCAAAAACCGTCAACTGGGGATTCAATGGAGGAATCAACGCTTTAAGCACTACTCATTTCAGCGTATATCAAGGAGATACTAAACTTGAAGATGTTTCTTATGTTAATAAAGTGGGATTCACCGGAGGTGCATTCTTCAGAATCAATCTCAGTAACTTTTTTATGCAACCGGAAGTTACTTATTGTTTTGCCCAGGAAAAATTTTCATTCGGACGATTGACCGATTCGGGCAGCTCCTCTCTACAAACAACGATCAATACTCATTATCAGTCATTACTCGTTCCTGTTCTCGCCGGATATAATATTATAAAACAGAACCATTATTTGTTTAATGTATATCTGGGGCCGGATTTCCAATACCATTACAGGACCTCATTCGATCAGGGAAATACACATTTTATAGATAAATCTCCCCGATACAGCATCAATGGTATCATCGGATTTTCCTTTAATATATCTAATCTCTTTTTCGATTTCAGATATGAAATTAATCGTCCTAATACCGACATTTATTTCAACGACATAACTGAAGCCCCCGAATATTTGAAAGATATTTCTGTCAAAAAAAATGAGAATATACTGAGTTTTTCCTGCGGATTAATGTTTTAAGGTTAACTTTGCAGGATAATTTTGATAATTATTAATAATAAAATACCATTATTGTATGAAACGTGACGACTTGATTTTCGACATTATCAACAAAGAGTATCAACGCCAGTTGAAAGGCATTGAACTTATCGCATCAGAGAACTTTGTAAGTGAACAAGTTATGCAGGCCGCAGGCTCATGCCTGACCAATAAATACGCAGAAGGTTATCCCGGGAAACGTTATTATGGCGGTTGCGAAGTCGTAGATCAAAGCGAACAGATCGCTATCGACCGTTTAAAACAGCTTTTCGGAGCGGAATGGGCGAATGTGCAACCTCACTCCGGAGCACAAGCAAATATGGCTGTGTTTCTGGCTTGTATGAATCCCGGAGATAAGTTCTTGGGACTCAACCTGTCTCATGGAGGACATCTCAGCCATGGTTCTCCCGTTAATTTCTCCGGATTAGTTTATCATGCCTTGGAATATAATGTAAAAGAAGATACCGGATATGTCGATTATGATCAATTAGAAGCCGTAGCAACAACAGAAAAGCCGAAACTGATCATTGCCGGAGCCTCGGCTTATTCCCGTGAATGGGATTATGCACGCATTCGCAAAGTAGCGGATAAAATCGGTGCAATCTTTATGGTCGACATGGCTCATCCTGCCGGACTGATCGCAGCCGGATTGCTGAATAATCCTCTGCCTCATGCACACATAGTGACTTCAACTACCCATAAAACCCTTCGTGGAACACGTGGAGGTATCATCCTGATGGGTAAAGATCTTGAAAACCCATGGGGAAAAACAACTCCAAAAGGAGAAATCCGCATGATGTCGGCATTACTTGATTCTGCGGTATTCCCTGGCGTACAGGGAGGGCCACTTGAACATATCATTGCTGCTAAAGCTGTTTCCTTTGGAGAAGCATTAGATCCTTCTTATAAAACATATCAGTCCCAAGTCCAGAAGAATGCACAAGCTATGGCTAAAGCATTTATGGATAAAGGGTACAAAATCGTTTCCAACGGAACAGACAACCACCTGATGCTGATTGACCTGCGTTCAAAATTCCCTGAATTAACAGGAAAAGAAGCAGAAAAAGCATTGGTTGCTGCAGATATCACTACAAATAAAAACATGGTACCTTTCGACAGCAGGAGTCCTTTCCAAACTTCCGGATTACGCTTCGGAACTCCAGCTATTACCACCCGTGGTTTGAAAGAGCCTATGATGGGAGAAATCGTGGAACTGATTGATACTGTACTTTCAAATGCAGGTAATGAGGCTACAATCAAGACTGTAAGGGAAAAAGTCAATACGATAATGAAAGATCATCCTCTATTTGCCTGGTAATACTCAGCAACTATTTATATATAGGCTGAAGGATTCTTCAGCCTTTTTTATTACAATTTTTTCGAAAACTCCCGGCAAATGCTTTCATGCTTCCAAACCATATAAACAAGCATGATATTCATTACTGTTATTTCGAAAATAAAATAAATCCATGGATATCCGGCTAATACCGAAAGACAAAGAACAATAGCACGTAAATTGAACGATAATAAATTCGTGAATTTCATCAATGGCAAACTCTTTTCCCGGAATTCAGTTCTAAACCACGCAGGGACTTCTCCTGCATATTTTTCATTTATGATCTTCATCATTCGCTGAAACTGAGGCGTTTTTTGCTCTTGTTTTCTCGTATAATCAAGATAATTGTATTCAAAGAGTTTTTTCACAAAATCTTTTTTCCAACTTAACTTTCTGTATCTTTCCAATACTTCCTTTGAGTTATCCAGTTCACTTCCTTTCTTTCCTTTCAGAAAAAGCAAATGCACATTACGATAATAATCGGCCATCCGGGTCTGTGTCCCATGAAAAAATCCGGCAACAAGGGCTAAAGCGACAATATAATATCCTAATTCCTGGAATTGATTCAATATCAATGCAACATAAATGGAAATAAACCAGAAGACTCCGCAAGCGCCATCAAGAATTCGTCCTAATTCCGATTTTTGCCCTGTCATACGAGCCAACTGACCATCGGCACTATCGTATGAATTTGCCCAAATCAACAAAATCACGCCCAATAACTTAACCCACAATGTGTCGAAATAAAAACAAACACCGGAGGCTACTCCGATAAATATAGAAGCTATCGTGATTTGGTTAGGTGTCACTCCTAATTTATTAAAAAACAAAGCCCATCGATAACCGATGGGACGATAAAAATGAATGTCGATAAACTCTTCAGTATCTGTTGATTTCAGCGTAGATTCAAGTGTTGGTAATTGTTCTGACATAGAGTTAACCTTTATATGAAGTTCGATATTTACGTTCCGTATGAAGAACTGCCTGTTCATGAATGCATTGAGCTATATATACAGCCGCATCGGAACGACATGGCGCAAAACTTGGCCAATCATTAAAATCTATAATTTTGATAGTACTTTTAGAATCTACCACACAATCTCCGCCATAAACATAAATGCCTAAAACCTTGGCAGCTTCATCACATAACGATTTCAGATAATCCAGATCGAATGGAATTCCGGTTGCCTGTCCATTAATTTTCTCCCAACCAAATTTACTGTGATTCAAGTCGTTTGGATAAAACCAGTAGAAAAAATCAGTTCCGGCAACCCCATAAAATTTCACAAGGTCTCCTACAAGATGCTCATTTAATACCGCCGTTTTGATACTTCTTAAAGCATATTCATTCAAAACACTTTCCACTTCTTCAATATTGCGGGCATAAGTTACATCTTCACGATGAATAGCATGAAAATCACCGCGCTTAATCCAAAAACGGTCAGCCATACTTTCCGTACTCACCGGAAGAGGTTCATCCGTTTTCACAATAAGGCTTTTAGGGTGAGGGATATCGTTGGAAACCAATAAACGAGTCATTTTTTCCCGGGTACAATTATCTATTCCATAGCCGGAATTGATAACCAGTTTACCTTTATCTTCTTCTTCTTTCAATTTTTGGATAGCGTCTTTATCTCTGACCATATCAAAAATGATATCTTCTTTGATTTCAGATTGCAAGAACTCCTGTTCAGTATATTCTTTTACCTGACAACCCTCCCGTTTGAGGTATTCGACGGTTAAATTAAAAATTGCAGCATCATTTCCTACATGATTAGGTGAATATTGACTACCCCGACGTATACCAGCTATTTCTAATACCATAAGATTTATTTTTAATTCTCACTTGAAAGCAGGAATTGTTCCGCTTTCTCAATATCTCCGGCATGATCTACATCTACTATTTTCCCAAATGGATAAGCCTTCAGTTTCAAACCGTTTGTTATTAGTTCCCGTTGATAATTACGCATTCTTGCAACGCCATTTTCCATACATTTGTTCAATATTGGAAGAGCATTATCCGATAAACAATAAATACCTCCGGAAATATATTCCTCAGAACCGTCTGACGTATCCAGAAAACCGGCAATCTCCATTTCATCATCTACAGCCACATACAATGGCTTTTCATCATCAATGAACCCTGTTACTGCCATCATTCCGTCATGTTCCTTATCCGCAATAAACGATTGTATAAATCCGGAAAACTCATCTTCCCTGAAAATCGTATCAACTGTAGTAAGACAAAATTTACCTCCATTCAACAATTGACTGATCTCAAAAAAACTATGCATCGAACTTGGTGTCGATTTTATGATCAGATTCAAGGGAACCTTCAGTTTTTTCTTTTTAAGGTGCTCCTGTACCTGAGTCATCTCCTCATTTACAATTATATTAATTGATTCCGCATCGTTTTCAAGAAAAATATCAATTAACCGGTCAATAAGAGGTCTTCCATTCAATCGAACCAATGGTTTAGGTTGTACAATTCCTTCTTCAACAAGCCTGGAACCCTCTCCTGCAGCTATTATTGCGTAATTCATTTACAGTTTTTTTTGCCTAAATAAACATACAAAATTGCAAAGAAAGTTTAAGTCTGACAAATTTTTTGAGAAATAAATGATTTTTTAGTTAAATTTGCAGTTTATTCAAAAAAAAACGGCAAAACATGGATTTTCAACTTACTTCTGATTTTAAACCCACTGGAGACCAGCCGGAAGCGATTTCCGAACTGGTTTCAGGAGTAAAACAGGATATTCCTTATCAAACTCTATTGGGAGTAACCGGATCCGGAAAGACATTTACAATTGCCAATGTCGTCCAGGAGGTCAAAAAACCGACTTTGGTCTTAAGCCATAATAAAACTCTGGCTGCTCAACTTTATTCGGAGTTCAAAAGTTTTTTTCCTCAAAATGCCGTTGAATATTTTGTTTCATACTACGATTACTACCAACCGGAAGCATACCTTCCCTCCTCTAATCTTTATATAGAAAAAGACCTTGCCATCAATGATGAAATCGAACGGTTGAGACTTTCTGCCACATCGGCTCTATTATCCGGGCGAAGAGATATCATTATCGTATCATCTGTTTCTTGCCTTTATGGTATCGGTAACCCTGAAGATTTCAAAGAAAACATGATATCCGTTAAACGTGGACAGATTTTTTCCAGAAATACATTTCTAAGAAAACTGGTCGATAGCTTATATTCTCGAAACCAGGTCGAATTCAACCGGGGAAATTTCAGGGTGAAAGGCGACACCGTAGACGTATTTCTGGCATACCTGGACTACGCAATACGTATTATGTTCTGGGGTGATGAGATTGAAGATATCCATAGTTTCGACCCTTTGACAGGCGTTACAATCAGTTCTTTTGATGAATATCATATTTATCCGGCAAACCTTTTCGTGACGACTCGTGAACGTATCAACCAGGCAATCGGAGAAATAGAAATCGACCTGGGAAAACAAACGGAATTTTTTAATTCCCAAGGAAGAATCATTGAAGCCAAACGTTTATACGACCGTGTTACATACGACCTGGAAATGATACGGGAGCTAGGCTATTGCTCCGGAATAGAAAACTATTCCCGCTATTTTGACAACCGGCCTCCGGGAAGCCGTCCTTTCTGCCTCATGGATTATTTCCCGAAAGATTTCCTGACTATAATTGATGAAAGCCATGTCACAATGCCTCAAATACGTTCTATGTTCGGGGGAGACCGCTCCAGGAAAGAGAATCTGGTTGAATATGGTTTCAGGCTACAGGCTGCAATGGACAATCGTCCTCTCACATTCGAAGAATTTGAATCATTAACTCCTCAAACAATATATGTCAGCGCAACTCCCAGTGAATTTGAACTGAATCAGAGCGAAGGAGTTATCGTGGAACAAGTTGTCAGACCAACCGGACTCCTCGACCCTCCTATTGAGGTCAGACCCAGCCTAAACCAGATTGACGACCTGATGGAAGAAGTCAGACAACGAACAGAGAACGGAGAACGGACACTGGTTACCACTCTTACTAAACGAATGGCAGAAGAACTAACCACTTTTCTTACCAAAATGGGAATAAATTGTGCTTATATTCATTCGGATGTGGAAACGCTGGACCGGATAGAGATTATGGAAAAGTTGAGAGAAGGAGAATTCGATGTATTAGTCGGAGTAAACCTGCTCCGTGAAGGTCTTGACCTACCGGAAGTTTCATTAGTAATAATCCTGGATGCGGACAAAGAAGGATTCCTTCGTTCACACCGCTCTTTAACTCAGACTGCCGGACGGGCCGCACGTAACATCAATGGGAAAGTTATTTTCTATGCTGATAAAATTACGGATAGCATGCAAAAAACGATTGAAGAAACCGAACGCAGAAGAGAAAAGCAATTGGCCTACAATGAAAAACACAATATTGTACCACAGCAAATATATAAAACAACTAAATCTTCTTTTGTAAAATCTCAAGGTACCACCGAGGCAAAAGCATATATTGAACCTCAAAAGCTAAACATTGCAGCCGATCCGGTTGTTCAGTACATGAGCACGGCCCAGTTACAAAACACAATAGAACGAACAAAGAAAGCGATGATGGAAGCTGCTAAAAAACTGGAGTTCCTGGACGCTGCACAATATAGAGATGAATTAATTAAATTAGAAGAATTACTAAAAGAACATGAAGACCGACATTGAAATTGCACGGAGCATTGAGCTAAAAAAAATCAAGAGGATTGCTGAAAGCATCAATATTCCTCTCGATGAAGTAATGAATTATGGAAAATATATCGCCAAAATTCCGGAAGAGTTAATCGATGAAGACAAAGTAAACAAAAGCAACCTAATCCTGGTGACTGCCATTACCCCGACCAAAGCTGGTATTGGCAAAACTACCGTATCGATAGGCCTCGCTCTTGGACTAAACAAAATAGGGAAAAATGCGATTGTCGCTTTACGCGAACCATCTTTAGGCCCTTGTTTCGGGATGAAAGGCGGCGCCGCCGGGGGAGGATATGCCCAGGTGCTCCCCATGGAAAATATCAACCTGCATTTTACCGGTGATTTTCACGCAGTAACATCTGCCCACAATATGATCACAGCCCTCTTGGATAACTATTTATATCAAAACCAGGGAGTTTGTGGTATGGGATTAAAAGAAATTCTCTGGAAGCGTGTTTTAGATATTAATGACCGTGGATTGCGGAAAATTGTTACAGGATTAGGAGCATCAACTAATGGGATCACTACGGAAACAGGGTTTGACATTACTCCGGCATCGGAAATTATGGCAATCCTTTGCCTCTCAAAAAACATAACGGATCTTAAACGCCGCGTCGGAGAAATATTATTAGGTTTTGATTTTAACAACAAGCCTTTCAAAGTGAAAGACTTAGGAATTGAGGGAGCGATTACCGTATTATTGAAAGAAGCTATTCATCCTAACCTGGTACAAACGACAGAAAATACTGCTGCGTTTGTTCACGGAGGTCCGTTTGCAAATATTGCCCACGGTTGTAATTCTATCCTGGCAACTAAAATGGCGATGACTTATGCCGATTATGTAGTAACAGAAGCTGGATTTGCAGCCGATCTTGGCGCTGAGAAATTCTTCAACATCAAATGTCGTAAAGCCGGATTAAATCCTAAACTAACGGTTATAGTCGCTACGGCTCAAGGTCTGAAAATGCACGGGGGAATTCCTGTCGAAGACATCAAAAAACCAAGTATTGAAGGCCTTAAAAAAGGCTTTGCAAACCTGGACAAACATATTGAAAACATCAAAAAATTCGGTCAAAAAGTAGTGGTGGCTTTCAACCGCTTTGCAGAAGATACTGACGAAGAAGTTGAATTGTTAAAGAATCATTGCAAAGAAATCGAAGTCGGATTTGCGGTCAACAATGCTTTTGCCCAAGGAGGAGAAGGCGCCATCGAGTTGGCTCAACTTGTAACGGATACAATTACAAACAATCCTTCCGAAAAACTTAAATTCACTTATGAAGATAGTGACCCTATCCGTACTAAAGTTGAAAAGATCGCTTTAAATATTTACGGAGCAGATAGTGTTGTATTCAATGAACGTTCGGAAAAAATCCTGAAACTGGCTCAAAGCATGAATATCGAACACTTTCCCGTTTGCATTGCCAAAACCCAGTATTCTTTCTCTGCCGATCCGAAAGCATACGGAGTAGCAAAAGGATTCAAACTGAAAATCAACGACATCGTCATCAACAACGGAGCCGAATTCATTGTAGCTATTGCAGGAGAGATCATGCGTATGCCGGGATTACCAAAAAATCCGCAAGCAATGAATATTGATATTGTCAACGGATACGTTGAAGGATTGAGCTAAATCCTTTCTAAATAATAAAACAGGGATATCGTTGTAATATCCCTGTTTTATTATTAATCATTATAACCGGGATTAAAAGAACCCGAACCGGTAGTTTGCAGATATCAAGCCTGACTGACGACCTCCAAGGAAATTAGTCTCAACCCGAAACTGCCAATGACGGTTCATCTGAAACTGAGCCCCTAAGATCATAGCCCAATTACTTGTAGGACGTTTTTCAAGATGGTAATGTATTTCATCTGTAGCAACATGTTCCGCAGCTTTATCTACCAGTTTATCCACAAGTTCCTTATTCATCTGTCCCAAAGCCTGGTACCAGTCGCTACTTTGATAATTTTGTCCGAAATTCGGCATAATTTCAGCTAAAGAGATACGACCTTCAGTTTCATTATTAAGAAAAACCCGCCCTGCACCTGTCCAAACAGAAACATTCCTTTCCGGTTTATTGGTAAAATGGAAAACATATCCCACACGTGGAGAAAGATTTATTGCAGTGTTATCATTTTGCAACTCATCAAAATGTGTCCATACCTTATTAAAATCTAATGAGAAAAATATAGAACGGATTCCACCTGTAAGCATTGCCCCGAATCCGTAAACATAACCGTCAAAATTTGCCTGAGTCCCAATGTTTACGGGCTTTTGAGCTATAGAACCTATATTCACATCTGTTTCTACCCAAGCTTTCCCGAATATGCCATAGACATCCAAAAAAGGAAGCACCCAGAGATCCGTACGCATATTAAAATTTTTCACAGAAGCATTAACTCCACTAAAACCAACAACATCATCAAGATTAACCATTTGTTCATCATTCAACCCAACTGACAGATTGGAGATTGAAACTTCCTGATTACCCATATAACCATTCAACATTATGCCGATAGGGTATGGTAATAAAAAACCTTTTGCTCCGAGTTTCTTAGCTCCAACGGGTAAAGAATACGGATTACTTAGATCTTTTACTTCATTGTAAAGAGCTCCTTGTTTTGAAGTGATCTTAACTCCGGCGTCTGTTTGTGAAAATATTGTAAAAGTCGATGCTAATACAGCAAAAAATAGAAGGGCAGTAATTTTTTTCATGTTCGAAAATTGAAAATTAGTTAGTTAGTTAGTTTATTTTAACTTAAAACCAAACTAAAGCCAATTTGTTCAAAAAAATAAAAGTTTTTAAATTTAGAATAAAAAAAACATCATCCCGAACATAGCGAAAAATCTCAAGAGATCCTCACGGTGTCCGGGATGACAAATTCCTCTTCATTCTCAATTATTTATAATCTTCCCAATTAACCTGGCTCATATCTCCGGTTTTATTAAAAACATTATGGAACGCAAAACAAGCTTGCAGATTTTGTGGAGTATGGCCTTTGACTCCCATATTCAGGTAATCGTTCAGCAATTTTTTGTATTGAGGATGCACACAATTTTCGATAATACTTTCTGCTCTTTGAATTGGAGAAAGTCCTCTTAAATCGGCAACACCACATTCTGTGATGAGAATCTTCACTGAGTGTTCGCTATGATCGAGGTGAGAAACCATCGGCACTATCGAACTGATCTTTCCCCCTTTAGCAACAGATGGTGTTGTAAAAATTGAAAGGTAAGCGTTACGACAAAAATCGGCAGACCCACCGATACCATTCATCATTTTTGTTCCGACAACGTGTGTGGAGTTGATATTTCCAAAAATATCAGCTTCTAGAGCTGTGTTGATCGCAATCAATCCTAGACGGCGAGCCACTTCAGGGCTATTGGAAATCTCCTGAGGACGCAACACGATTCTTTCTTTAAAGAAATCCAGATTATTATATATATCGTTCAACGCTTCCGTACTCACAGTCAAAGAACATCCACTGGCAAATTTCACCCTATTTTCTTTCATCAATTTGATAACCGAATCCTGAATTACCTCGGTATATACTTCAAATGCAGGAATATTCTGATTAGATCCCATTGCTCCCAACACCGCATTTGCCACATTTCCAACACCAGATTGAACCGGCAGGAAAGTAGCAGGAATACGTCCGGCTTTTATCTCTGCTGTAAGAAAATCCGAAACATTTTTACCGATCTGTTCCGTAACTTCATCTGTCGGAGTAAAACCTCCGATTTCATTAGGAAGATTTGTTTCAACGATTCCGGCAATCTTTTTAGGATCAACTTTGATATATGGAACTCCAATCCGATCACTTGGCTTATAAACAGGGATTTCACGACGTACAGGAGGGTCTGCAGGTTCGTAAATGTCATGCATTCCCCTAAGTGCTTTCGGATGGAAATGATTTAATTCCAGGAATATTTTATCGGCCAGATGGGCAACTGTAGGGGCAATACCAACAGCAGAGGTGAGAATAATTTCACCATCTTCGGTTACATCACAACATTCAAAAATCGCGATAGTAGGTTTCGGCATGAAGCCATAACGCAAATATTGTGGTAATTCGGATAAGTGCAAATCAAAATAATGAGCATCACGATTATTCAGTTCTTTACGTAAATCGCCGTTAGACTGATATGGTGAACGGAATTTTATCGCATGAGCGCGAGCCAGGGCGCCATCGATGGTATCTCCTGTCGATGCTCCGGTAAATATACCTATTTTAAAAGGACGGCCGGAAGCATGTTCTTGTTCTGCTTTTGCGGCTAATGCTTGTGTAATTACTTTGGGACATCCTGCGGCTGTAAAGCCGCTAAACCCAACTACATCCTCATTCTTAATCTGATCTGCAGCTTCTTCTGCTGTAATAAACTTAAAACCCATGGTAAAGATTTTTTATATTTTAGAATTTTGCACGCAAAGATACGATTTTAATTGAGAATTGAGAATTATTTTCAGGCGTAAGCCCATTCTCAATTCTCAACTTATTAATATTCTCTTCGATTTAATACTTCCGAATAGATCACTGCTTTTTTTAATTCATCAGTATTTGCAGCATCAAACACAAATTCGGAAACATCTGAAATCTCTGCATCTAATGTCTGCATTTCGGGTTCAGAAACTAAAGGAACGGAAATAGAAGGTACTGCTCTTTTTATTTCCGGATTAAACGCAGTTTGTAAGGCTTGTCTTTTCTCCACTTTTTTTTCAGGAACAGAATCTACTGTAACGGATTTCATTTTAGGCAGATTCACAACCGGAGATCCCAAAGGCCTTTCAGAAGGGATTCCCTTAGGTAAAGTCGTATTCTTCATATCCCGTTCCGCTTTCTTCTTGTTTGAAGACTGGACGATTGATATGATTACAGAGACGATTATAATTAATAAAGGAAGAAAATCTGATAACTTATCCATAAAATATCATTATTTTTGCAGCTCAAATTTAGTGTAAATAAATGAATAACACAATATCATATTGTTTAAAAAATATTAGGGATGACTTCACAGCCACCCCTAACCCATTTAACCAAAACCTTAACTATGAAAAAATTTTACGTTTTTCACCAGCAAAGGTACACACATTTTTCATACGAACAAATTTTTGCAAAGAAAAATCGCAGGATATGCCGTTAATAAATGTTAAATACACATTAATTTTAAAATTATGACAAACGAAAAGAAGGAAACAGACTTTAAATCTGTGACCTCAGAGAAAAAAACAAAAAGATTTTTTATTGAAACCTACGGTTGCCAAATGAATGTTGCCGACAGTGAGGTTGTAGCCTCCATTATGCAAATGGATGGCTTTGAAGCCACAGAAAGCATTAATGAGGCCGATGCCATACTCGTCAACACCTGTTCTATCCGGGATAATGCAGAACAAAAGGTATTGTCCAGATTACAGTATTTCCAATCGTTAAAAAAGAAACGAAGAAGTCTGATCGTCGGTGTCCTGGGCTGTATGGCCGAACGGGTTAAAGATGAATTAATAGAGGAACATCATGCGGATATCGTAGTCGGTCCGGATTCTTATATGGATCTGCCTAATCTTATCGGCGCCGTAGAAAAAGGAGAAAAGGCAATTAATGTGGAATTATCTACAACAGAAACTTACAAAGATGTTATCCCTCTAAAGATTTCCGGTCATAAACTGTCCGGATTCATTTCTATCATGCGGGGTTGTAACAATTTCTGTACATACTGTATTGTTCCCTACACCCGGGGACGAGAACGCAGTCGTGAGACTGAAAGTATCCTTAACGAATTACGAGCCTTACAAGAAGAAGGATACAAAGAAGTCACTCTCCTGGGACAGAATGTCAATTCTTATTTATATGATGACGGAAAAGAAAAGACAGACTTCCCTGCCCTACTGGAAAAAGTAGCTTTAACGGCACCAAACATGCGAATCAGGTTTACTACTTCTCATCCGAAAGATATGAGTGACGAAACCCTTGAAATTATAGCAAAGTACGACAATCTCTGCAATCACATTCACCTTCCCGCTCAATCCGGAAGTTCTAAAATATTGAGGGCCATGAACCGGAAATATACCCGGGAGTGGTATTTAGACCGGATTGCTGTAATTAAGCGTATTTTACCGGACGCATCGATCACTACGGATTTATTCTCCGGATTTCATTCAGAAACAGAAGAAGATCATCAGGAGACTCTCTCTCTGATGCGTGAAGTCGGTTTTGACGCGGCTTTTATGTTCAAGTATTCCGAACGTCCGGGAACATATGCCTCCAAACATCTGGAAGACAATGTACATGAAGATACAAAAACCCGCCGACTGGAAGAAATTATCGCATTACAACTGGAACTGTCTCTCGAAAGTAACAAAAAAGATATCGGGAAATCGTTTGAAGTCCTGGTAGAAGGCTTCTCAAAACGTTCCCGGGAACAATTATTCGGAAGAACCAAACAAAACAAAGTGGTTATCTTCGACAAACAAACCTACCGGGTAGGAGATCGTGTCAATGTCGAAATAACAGATGCCTCTGCGGCAACACTCTTCGGGAAACCGGAAAATGTAAATGAATGAAGAGTGAAGAATGAAGAATAAGGCTTACGCACGAAGCCTTATTCTTCATTCTTCATTTATATTTATTGTACGTTACAACCTCTTCGGTTGTCTTTCGCTTTTTCTCTCGAAGCGGTTGAGTTGAATATCCGACAATAATATCCAACAACACCCTGCGGTTGGATGGAATATTCAATAAACTGCGCATTTTAGGTTCATCGAACCATCCGAGAATACAAGTGCCCAACCCTTCGTCGGCCGCAGCTAAAGTCATGTGAGCCGCAGCGATTCCGATATCGACATGAGCAAAATACTTGTCTTTAACCATTGTTCCAAAACCGGATGAAAAATTCACCTTTTCTTCAACAATCACAATGTGTACCGGAGCCTGCTTGGTAAAATGGTTCAGCCCTAATATCCGGGTTGCAGTAGCATCTGCCACTTTATTCTTTAATTCCGGATCATCGACAACAATAAAATGCCACGGTTGCGCGTTACAAGCAGATGGAGACAAACGGCCTGCTTCAATAATACGCATCAACTTTTCCGGTTCTACAGGACGTGAAACATCAAACGCCCTGTCACTCTGACGGTTTTTAACTAATTCGAGGAAATTATTCATTGGTAACGATACAATTTACTTAAATATTTACCGATAATGTCAAATTCAAGATTCACAACGGTTCCTTTTTTTATTTGATGGAAATTAGTGAATTCATACGTATAAGGAATGATCGCTACCTGAAAACTATTGTCTTTCGAATTACAGACGGTAAGACTGACTCCATTAACGCATACGGATCCTTTTTCTACTGTCATATAGCCTTGTTTAGCCACATCTTTATTGAACTCATATTCAAAAGTAAAATACCAGCTTCCATCGGCCTCTTCAACAGCAGCACAGACAGCTGTCTGGTCAACATGACCCTGTACTATATGCCCGTCAAGGCGGCCATTGATCAACATACTGCGCTCGAGATTCACTTTATCCCCTATCTGTAAAACGCCCAGATTAGAACGTTCCAGAGTTTCTTTAATCGCGGTAACGGTATATGTATCTTCCGTTTTATCTACTACAGTAAGGCAAACTCCGTTATGAGCTACGCTCTGATCAATTTTCAATTCGTTCACAAAAGAACATTTCATCGTCAGGTGCAAATTTCCCTGATCTGCGTTCAAACCCACTATTGAAGCGGCTTCCTCTACTATCCCTGAAAACATAGTTAATAAATTTATATTATTTTTTTAAGAGTTCAAAGTTAATACTTTTATGAGAAAAAATAAATAAAACTTGTATCTTTGCAAAAATACAAACGATCTCCAGGTAAAAAGATGTCTTCAATAATTACTCAAATAAAAAACGGAGACGAGCAGGCATTTGAACAAATCTATAAAGAATATTATGCACGCTTGTTCCACTACCTGAAAGGATATCTGAAAGAATCCGAGGAGATTAAAGACGTTATACAGAACACATTTATTGCTCTTTGGAATAATAAATCTTCATTGACTGAAGATACACGTATTTATTCCTGGTTATTTACCGTTGTCAGAAATCAATGTCTTAATTATATCCGAGATAAAGAAACCCGTATCAAATTTCAATCGGCAATCGAATTACATGAAAGTGAAAAACTTCGCTGGCAAAGCCATACTCTACACTCGTCTATTCCGGAATCGATTACATTATCAGAAATAACAAAACTTATTGACGATGCTGTACGGGAAATGCCGGACGGATGCCGGAAAGTATTTGTATTAAGCAGATATGACGGACTTTCCAATAAAGAAATCGGGCTGCAATTGAACATTTCTCCCAAAACCGTAGAAAATCAAATAACCAAGGCCCTGAAGATCCTCAGGAGTAAATTCAATGACTACCATTACTTTTTACTCTGCCTGGTATTCTTCTGATTGTATAAAATTTATAATTTTAACATATCAATAGTGGGGGATATTTATTTCTCACGTGTTCATTATTATATAAACACAGAAAAAAAGATGTCTAATACAGAAATTTTTGATCGTTTTTTTCAAGGAAAAACTTCTATAGAAGAAGAGAAAGAACTTTTCCTGTGGCTTAATCAGGATGTTAATCATGTCAGGCAGTTTCTTCATGCACGGAAAAACTACGATCTGATCCTGTTGGCTGATGAGAAAATTGCTATTCCCGGAAATATCGATGTCGATGTCGAATATAAAAAATTAAAGGAATACATTCAAAAAGAAAAAGCATTACAACAGGAAGAGCATAGAAAAATCAAAAGGACAAAATCTTTAAAATACCTGAAACAGGCCGTAGCGTATGCTGCAATCCTCGTTGGAATGGCATTCATAATCCATAGGTTTTCTCCTGAAGACGAATTGTTTCCACCAGCTACATCGACAGCTGAAATTCAGATCCCGGAAAAGAACAAATCGTATATGCCCCAGGAACCTCAAAATTGTAAGGTAATCAATACGAATACAAAAAATAAAAGACGGATCACACTCCCGGATAATACCGTGGTATGGATCAATTCAAAATCCAAGCTGAAATACCCTCCGGAATTCGAAGGGAAGCTCCGTGAAGTCTGGCTGGAAGGGGAAGCGTATTTTGAAGTATCACATAATCCTGACAAGCAATTCATTGTACACACACTGGATTTTGACATTAATGTATTCGGAACATCTTTCAATGTATCTGCATATAACGATCATTCCAACAAATCATATACTCTTACCGAAGGATCTATCAAGCTCACATCCAATACAGACATAGCTTTTAATGAACTATACCTCACGCCCGGCCAACAGGTGAACTACAACTCCGGAAAGATCGAGATTAAAGAAGTCAATCCTTCTTTGGAAGCTGCCTGGAGAGAAGGAAAATTCTATTTCAGGGAAAAAAGTTTTTCAGAAATCTGTCATCAACTGGAAATTGCATTTGACGTTACAATCCGTATTGATGGAGATGATTTGAAAAAATCCACCTACACCGGAGATTTTATAAGAAATGAAAGTCTGGAAGAAATATTATCCATCATGTCTTCCGATGAACGAATGGAATATAAAATGAATGGAAAAATCATTACAATAAAAGAAAACTAATTACCTATTTAATAAAACAAAAATAATGGAGAACAAAATGAACTTATGCATTCTTCCTTTCAGGAACTCCTCCTCAAAAGTTTTATGCATTATAGCCCTGCTTTTCTGCCAATTATCATGGAGCACTCATTCCCTCTGGGCAATAGCTCCCCCACAACAGGAAAAGAAAATCACTTTAAATCTGAACGATGTTACTCTTATCAAAGTATTTGATGAGATAAAAAAACAAAGTAGTTATTCTTTCTGGTACCGGAATGACGATATCAACATCAATGAAAAAATATCCATCAAAGTAACGGATAAAACAATTGCAGAGGTCTTAGATCAGGTATTAAAGAATAAAAACTTGAAATATGAGATTAAAGAACAACATATTGTTATCTCAAAAACAGATAAAAGTTCCGATGCTTCTTCGAACGACAACCAACAAAAAGGAAAAAAAATCGAAGGGATCGTAAAGGATGAAACCGGCGAAACCCTCATAGGAGTATCCGTACGAGCCAAAAACGCTCCTCCGGGAGTCGGTGTCGTCACAAATATCGATGGAAAATATTCCCTAAATATCGATCAGCCTGGTAATACAGTCCTGATCTTTTCTTATTTAGGATATAAGACAAAAGAAGTGCCTTCAAACGGCAAGGAACTGGTTGATGTCACTCTGGAAGAAGACGTACAAATGCTTGGAGAAGTTGTGGTTACCGGTTATCAAACCATATCCCGTGAACGTTCTACGGCATCTTACGTTATCCTGGACAACAAAGAATTGACTAAAAACGTAACTATCAACGCCTTATCCGCGCTTCAAGGGAAAGCTGCCGGAGTAAATACTTACAACGACAATGTAGTCATCAGGGGAAATTCAACTTTTTCAGACGGTGTAGGTACAAAACCATTGTTAGTCGTGGATGGACTTCCAACCGAAAGAAGCCTGAGTGATTACGCAACCGATGATATTGAAAGCCTTACCGTACTGAAAGATGCTTCGGCAACTTCAATTTATGGTGTGCGTGCTGCTAACGGTGTTATCGTTCTGACTACAAAAAAAGCTGACAAAGGAAAATTACAGGTAAACTTTTCTTCTACGATTACAGTCACCCCCCAATGGGATCTTAGCGATTACCGCTATGCTTCCGTGCCCGAAATACTGGACTTCGCAGAAAAATCTTATCAGGGAAATATCCGCCGGCAATCAAACGGAGAGGCGGGCTATTTCACAGCCAAAGGAACTATCGGAAGCAATAATATCTCTTATTATTCTCCTTTCGAAGAATTACACAGGCAATTATATTTGGGAAATATTTCGCAGAACCAGTTCGATCAACAAATAAATACCTGGAAAACATACGACTATCGTCAGGAATATCAGGATTTAGCTACTCAAACTCCGATCGGACAAAACTACAACCTGTCTATTGCCAAAGAATCCGGAGGATTGAATACCTATTTATCTGTCGGTTACACCAATAATAATACGCAACAGATACAATACAATAACGGTGAAGCTCTGAAAGCTTATCTGAAAGTTGGAATGAAACTGACCGATTGGTTAACCGCCAATGTCGGAATAGATACACGTTACAGCACTTCAGAAAAGACCGATGCCACATCTCAAACTCTAGGATTGGACATGGAACCTTATACAAAAATATTAAATGACGATGGTTCTTTGAATTACCGGGAGTATGGAAAAGGCTCCGGATCTTATGGAATCAATCCTCAGGTACTGGAATCTCTGGCTAATGATCCAAACGGGAACCTTTTCAAGTCATACCGTTACAATATTTTAGACGAACTTGATAAAAGTTATACGAATTCCGAAGCGTTCTCCATCCGCAGTTTTTTTGATTTGAAATTCAACATCTGGAAGGGTTTAAGTTATACCTCCAGTTTCAGTTATGAAATGAATAAAAGCCGTTCTGACAGTTATCTGGAAGCCGATGCTTATGATTTGAGATTCTTCCAGAATGAAACAATCAATCCAAACGCTCAACTGACTCAGCCGATACCGAATGGAGACAGATACACAAGAAGCCAGGGTGGCAACACGAATTACACTTTCAGGAATCAAGTGGATTACAACCTGACTTTGAAAGAAAAACATGCGATTGTAGCTTTGGCCGGCTTGGAATTACGGGAACAGAATAATCCGCTGGGAACTTCCCGAACCCTTTACGGATACGACAAACAGACTCTGAGTTATCAGTTTTTAGATGAAAGAACATGGGATCTTACAGGATACCCTTCATATATCTATTCCAGTACAAACGGGAATATGGTCAAAATTAGTAAATCAATGTTAAAAGAAACCCTGAACAGGTTTGTGTCTTTCTATGGTAATGCATCCTATATGTTTGATGGTAAATATGGAGTATCCGGAAGTATCCGGGTAGACGAGACAAATCTTTTTACAAAAGACCCTAAATACAAATATCGTCCTTTGTGGTCGCTCGGAGCAACCTGGAACATGAAGAGGGAAGATTTTATGAAAGACATAAACTGGCTGGATGTATTAAAATTACGTGCAACTTACGGTGTTAACGGAAACGTAGATCCGAACAGTACTCCTTATCTGGTCGGAACAGCTATGGTTGCCGGTTACCGTATCACCCCTACCCGCTATGTCTCAATAGACAAAGCTCCAAACCCTCTTTTGAGATGGGAAAAAACAACAACTTATGACCTTGGATTCGACTATTCGATGTTCAACTCCAAATTATATGGAAGTTTTGATTTTTATTATAAATACAGTGATGATCTTTTGTGTTATAAAGCCAATGATTACTCTTCCGGATTTGGTCCGACTTCCGACTCCAGATACAGAACAAAAATAAACAACGGAGCGATGTCCAACACCGGATTTGAAGCGACATTAAAATCTCCATGGTTCAAAAAGAACGATTGGACTCTCAATTCCACTTTAATCATTTCATACAATAAAAATACAGTTGAAAAAGTAGGAATACTCCCTACGACAGCCGAACAGGTACTTACCGGAGGTGATTATTTTTACGCAGACTATCCAAGAAGCTCTGTTTATGCCTACCGCTATGCCGGATTTACCGACGGAGGCACAAATGCTCAAAACGGGATCCCGTATGTAATCGGAGCAGATGGCAAAACCAATGTTGTACTCAACCCCGACGGAACAGTTAGTTATTCTCAACTAAATTCGACCAGGGATATTTATTATACAGGTCCCGCCGTTCCTCCCGTATCCATTAATTTCAACCAAGGAGTCAAATATAAAGATTTCGAACTGAATGCACTTTTCATGTTTTATGGAGGACATAAAATCCGCCGTCCATCCGTCAGCATCCTGACAAATGGAGATTCCGGAAATTTACCGGAAGAACTAACCCAGGCATGGACACCAACTAACACAAATACCGATGTCCCTAAACTTTACCCTGATTACGAAGCAAATCAGATCAGCAACCTGGATCCATACGTAAATAAATATTGGCAACTTTCCGATAAACATATTGTTAGCGGAAATTTTGTTCGCCTCAGCAATCTGACGTTTTCATATACACTCCCATCTAAAATTGCAAAATCAATGTATATGCAATACGTAAGATTCTCATTCCAGGTAAATAATCCTTGGTATTGGAGTTATGCCGGAGACGGTATCGATCCGGAAATGCGTTCGGGATCAACAACCTCCAGAGTGCTTCCCAAACAGGATTCTTACGTATTCCGGTTAGATGTCAGTTTTTAATTAACAATAAAGAACATAGCAATGAAAAAGATAAAAATTAATATATTATTGGGAATTTTATTCTCCTTTACCTTAAGCTCCTGCAGTTTATTTGATGATTACCTGGATGTGATCCCGAAAGGAGAACTTGTACTTGAGAATGTGCAGGACTATGCTGATATACTGAACCTGGAAACATATACCCTTTATTCCAGTACATACGTGAATGGCTTATCCGATGATCTTTGGGTTAATCCGCAATTTATGCTCGAATCCGGAGATTTGTTCTATGCCAAAATCAATTTTCTCTACATGGAAGACCCGGTGAAATACAATCGTATTAATTACATATCCGGAGCCGGAGATTATGCTTCTCACTATGATGTCATCGCCAGGTACAATATCATCCTGACTTATATCGATGATGCAAAAGGTGATGAAAAATTAAAAGAAGTAACGAAGGCTGAAGCTAGATTATTGGTTGCTTTACGACATTTTTATCTGGTAAACATGTATGCAAAACCTTATAATCCGGCAACAGCCGCTACAGACCTGGCTGTTCCGATCAGGGACGAATTCGATGTGGAAAAACAAATGACACAAGCTACTGTAGCCGAAGTATATGCATTTATTGACAAATGTATCGAAGAAGCAATACCTGGTTTGTCTGATACACCGGCAAATCCGTACCATCCTTCCCGTGCCGCCGGTTGGGCATTAAAAGCAAAGGTACACTTCCAAAGACAAGAATATGCTCAGGCTAAAGCCGCTGCATTGGAAGCCTATAAGTTGAATAATAAATTATTCGACCTTGTCAACTATTGTAATAAGGACAAAGGCAAAATAGTCAATGCCGAACAACCGGATAATTTATTATTCGGAACATTCTCAAGTGTGGATCGCCCAACTATTTCTCCATCCCTGAGACAATTATTCGAAAAAGAACCGGATGACTGCAGATACGATTCTTACTTTTTTAAACCGGATGAAGCTAAACCCGGGAACATAGACGATAATGGCTATACTTCCCGTTATCAGCTCCAGGGAACCCAATTTGCAATGAATACTTCCGGGTTACGTACTTCCGAAGTAATATTGATCCTTGCTGAATGTTATGCCCGTGAAGGCAATCTGCAGGAAGCAATGTCTTATATCAATACTTTGAGAGAAAAACGTATAAAAAATTACAGCGCTAAAGTTAAACCGGCTCCGGCAACAGAAGAGGAAGCCATGAAAATTATACTGGAAGAACGGAGAAAAGAGCTGCTGTTCGGGCATAACAGATATTTTGACATCAGGAGATTAAGCCTCGATCCTAAATATGCCATAACTCCTGTAAAAAATTATCCGGCCAATCCGAATTCAGCCTATGGTTCTTCCAAGGAATACAAATTGAATCCGAATTCTTATCTGCTGACGATACCGATCTCATGGATTGTTCTTGAACAAGATACCTATCTGAAAAACAACACTCCGGAAGTCTATGTAAAACGATAAATAACAATTTATTAACTCTAATTATTTATATCATGAAGAAAAATTTTTACATTTTAACCATTTTCATGGCACTGTTCATAACCAACTCAGTTGCTCAGTTGCCAAGCAATGTGAGAGTGAGCAGTGGAAGTACCGAATACTGGTATTACATTCAAAACGCAGCTAATCCAGAAATCGTAAGATCCGGATCCAGTTATCTGGATAACGGCAGCTTGGACAGGGCAGGCTTTTTTATTTCTTCCCGTGGTGGAAACGGTTCTAACCAGGTACATGGAGATATTTACTACATTCACCAAAATAAAGAACTGCAAATGTGGAAACTGGTTGACGCGGGAAGCGGCGCTTATAACCTGATCAATAAAAGAACAGGAAACAAACTGGCATTGGGAACAAGTACCACAGCTCAGGCTTGTTTGGGAACAGATGCTGCTAATTGTGCCGATCTCTTCTATACCAATGCAGATGGAAATGCTTCTTATGAAGTAAAATTAATCGGAAACGAGTCTAACTCCGTGATTATCAAGAGAACAGGATCCACAAACAAATTACTGGCTTTTTCAGGATCTGATAAAAAAACGTCTTTATTCGAAGCTGCAATAGAAGATGAATACGACCTTCCTCAGGATACGGTAATCACAAAAAGTGAAAAAGCATGGATATTCATTTCGGAAGAAGAAATGACTGCACGTTCATACCCTGAAATGAGTACTGAGTCAAATGAAAAATGGTACACCTTTGATATGATCTCAACCAGTAGCACGATTAAAGGCAAAACATTATTTATAAAAGCAAATCCGACTAACCCTGCAGAATATTTGATTTCCAGATCAACAGGTAAAAATGATCAGGATAATGCTCAATTATGGAAGTTTATTAAAGTTCCTGGAGAAAATGCACAAGTATATATTGTCAACCGATTGATCAAAAATAAGTTCTTATCTTATTCTGAAGCTGGTTACGGTATGTTGGACGAAGCTAAACCATTTTTAATTAAAGACGTAAGAAATGGAGAATTCGGAATTATGCCTGCAGATCCGGCATGGAACCACGGAGGGAAAGATGGTATAGCTTTTACAGCCAGTGCAATAAACGCTCCTATCGCAATCGGAACTGCAAACGTAGATCAAAAGACAGCCTGGAGCTTTGTCAGCACATTCAAATTCTCTCCGGTTACTAATCCTGCGGGACTTCCTAAGATTGCAGCTGAATCATTTGGAGTTTATGCAGAAAACGGATACATCAAAGTTTATGGGACAGATGCTCCTTTCAAAGTGTATTCAATCAGCGGTCAGGTTGTTAATGCAAATAAACAATTGCCAAGAGGTATTTATATCGTACAAATAGGAACCAGCTCCAAAAAAGTTGTAGTTCAATAATTTTATACGAATTTAGAAAAACAAAGGTTGTACCGGAAGTTATTTTCCGGTGCAACCTCAAAATAAAAACAAATAAACATGAGATTCCCGGGAAAAATAAAAATGTTATTGTTGGCCTGTACCATTCTTTGTTTAGGAACAGGTTGTACTAAGGACGAAGCAGATAAATTGCCTTATGAGGCTTTTGTGGTATCTCCGGCAAGCGGAGTTACTTTCGCGTATGAACAATTTGAAAAACAAATTCAGATTACCTCCAATACCAGTTGGACGGTTTCTACGGAAAATAACGATAATTGGCTTACTGTTACGACAAACAAAGGCTTAATAACATTGACAGCCCTGCCAAATGAGACGGCGGTGACTCGAAATACAAACCTGGTATTCTCAATACCCGGATCAGACCCTGTTTTGTATCCGGTCAACAGTCTTCCCTTAAACCGGCCTAAAGATGAAATCAGTATCATTACGTACAACGTAAAAGACGGCTTTGCAGGAAAAACCGGAACAACCCCCAATAATTCGGCTGTAATAAACCGTTTCAAAGACTTTGCTAAAAACCTGAACCCGGATATTATCTGCTACCAGGAACTGGACGGATATACTCTCGATCAGTTAAAAACATTTGCTGCAAACCTTCAAATAGGACATCAATATGTGGAATTTTTCCAGGTTTCATCAGGAAAACACCTGGGAATATCCTCCAAATATTCTATTTCCGATGCCGTAAAAAATCAATCGGGGATGACAAACGGGTTATTGATCGTTACTTGTTGTAATACCGGTATCGGAATTACACAACTCGATGAAAGTAATTCAGAAGATAAACGTTTCCAGGAATCGAATACCATTGTTGAAAGCCTAAAATCATATTCTGCGACAAGAAATCTGGACGGAACAGTGGTATGTGGCGACTTACACGCCCTTTCTTCTTATGACAAAACCATTTATGGAAATGATAAAAACTATCAGACCCTGAATAATTTCAACTCAAATAATTATAAAGGGATCTATGAAATTCTTAAAACTCCGGCAGGAGAGAACACAACCAATTTCACGGATAACAATTTCAGATACGATCATATCCTGGTATCTCCGGGCCTACAAAACAGTTGTGTAAGTTATGGTGTCATCACAGATACACCCACTCCTAATATCTCGGATCATTTTCCTGTTAAAACAGTTGTCAAAGTGACTAAATTCAAATAATAATACATAAACGATGAAAAAAGGTTTGCTTATTTTATTCCTTTTATTGGGTATAACAGGTACTTATGCTTCCGAACCTGCTGTAGTATATGGTACATGGGACAGAGGAGACAGGCTAAAAGATTCGGAAGTAAAGCTATATAAAATATTTTCAGGGAAATTGTCGGAAATAGCGTCTTCCCGCATTACAGCGAATAAGTATTTTGGATTCGCATTTGAACCGCAAGGAGAAGGTTTTTATGTTATTGGAAGCGGAACCGCACTCTCCGCACAGGGAAAATACATTTTTTACTTCAAACCGGGCGACCGCCTAAATATTGCTGTTAACGACAGTTCTTATGTCCTGACAGGAAAAAATACTCCGGAAAATATTGCTATGGAGAAATGGCATAATGAAATTGCAGTTTTGGAGTACAAAACTATTTATCCGAGAGTCAAAGCCGGTTATGCCAATGGACAGCCAAGTTCTTACGTGGACTTTTTTCCTTTATTGGAAGGATCCGCAGGAAAAGCAACTGCATTTAAATCAAATACAGGCAACAGTCAATTTGAAAATATATTCAAAAAAATACGGGAATTCGACATTGTACGTTATGCCTATACATTTATTCTGACTCCAAGGACAACGCAACCCCAAAATAAAGATTTTCCTCAATTTTATACCAATAATGCAACCTTATCCCGGTTAACAACAAATACCGACCTGTTACAATACCCATTCGGTATTCAGCTTATCCAAAGCGTTATAATTGTCCAGAATATCCTATCAGGAACCGACAGTAAAACAAAACAACCTCTGGATGGAATAATTAACGACACCCTGAAGGGTGAATTCGCCCTGAACATGGCTGAAAAATTAAAAACATATACAGATCTGGAACAGTTCAATAAAGAAAACGGGAAATATATTATTACTTCTGATCAGAAAAACCGGATGAACGACCTTGCCGCCAGGCTGAACCAGGGTGATTCAGGGTTGAATACACTGGATTTTTCGGGAACAGATGTCAACGGAAAGAAAATATCTGTATCCGATTTCAAA
>JAVBTA010000031.1:0-43347 GCA_031556375.1 Bacteroidales bacterium
ACGTGGCTATATTTCAAGAAAAGAAGGAGTCAAACGTTTTGAAAAAATTCTGAACTTTCTGGAAAAATGCGATCGCTTTCACGGTGCATTCCCCCACTGGTGGGAAGGAACTACCGGAAAAGTGAAGCCTTTCAGTAAAAATGATGATGGAGGAGACCTGGTAGAAACTGCGTTTATGATCCAGGGATTACTTTGTGTTCACCAATACTATCAAAACGGAACAAAAGCAGAAAAAGCAATTGCCAAACGCATCGACAAGCTTTGGAAAGAAGTGGAATGGAGTTGGTACCAAAACGGACAAAATGTTCTGTATTGGCATTGGAGCCCGGATAATGGATGGAAAATGAACTTTCCGGTCCATGGATACAACGAATGTCTTATCATGTATATCCTTGCTGCCTCCTCTCCTACTTATGGAACTCCTGCGGCTGTTTATCATGAAGGCTGGGCTGAGAGTGGAAAAATAAAAGAAAAACACACTGCCGAAGGCCTTACCCTACAATTCAAACACCAGGGAGACGCTCCAACGGGAGGTCCCCTATTCTGGGCACATTATTCATATCTGGGATTGGATCCGCGCGGATTGAAAGATCAATACGGTGATTATTGGGAAGAAAATAAAAACCAGACGCTGATTAACCGGGCATATTGTATTCGGAACCCAAAAGGATATAAAGGTTATGGAGAAAATCGCTGGGGACTGACTTCCAGCTATTCAATAAAAGGATACGCAGGACATGCGCCGGTAGAAGCCCGGGACAGAGGAGTAATTACCCCTACAGCAGCACTCTCTTCTATTCCCTATACTCCGGAATATTCATTGCAGGTAATGCGTCATTTATACGAAGACCTGGGTACAAAACTCTTGGGAAAATACGGATTTTACGATGCATTCAGCGAGACGGAAAACTGGTTTCCACAAAGCTATCTGGCTATTGACCAAGGAACTATACCGGTTATGATCGAAAATCATCGTTCACAATTACTTTGGAAACTTTTCATGAGTCACCCGGATGTACAAAACGGATTGAAAAAATTAGGTTTTGATAGTCCTTATCTTCAACGATAGACACTTGTGATCTGATTACATTGTTTCTGATAAAATTTCCGATATACTTCCATCGAAATCTTTTCAGGATAAGACATTATCCATAACTCTACAGCCTTCGTATCTTTATGGTATGGAGGCTGAAAATGTTTTATATCGTTTTCTTTGAATCCCAATCGCAAATAAAAATTCTTCCGTCGTTGGGTTAAGTCATCTACAACCGGCTCTATTTCAAGTATTACCGGAATATCTTCATCATTCATCCATTCTGATAACAAAACACTCCCGTATCCGGAAGAACGGAATGCCGGATTAATCGCATAGTGTTCTACAAAACGTAATCCGTCACAATTCCACCAACCGATCAAACCTAATACCTGATTGTTCTCAACCCAAACATCCAGAAAAAAGGTTTTATCGGAAAATACCCGAATATGATCTTCAAACGACCTTCTTTCACAAAGAGGAAATGATAATTCATAAATTTTCCAGAACGATGGAAAATAAGGATGACCTACAGAGTCTATATGTATTCTTTCTATTTTTATAACAATTTGGTTCTAAAATTTATCATCTTCATAATTATCCCTTACTTTTCGCAAAGATAAAAATAAAATTTACTACGCAAAAAGATTGCACAGCTATGGAAAAAAGTTTTACCTTCGTATGTGAGAAAAATCATTCACATCGACATGGATGCCTTCTATGCTTCTGTTGAGCAACGCGACAACGAAGAACTGAGAGGTAAACCCGTAGCTGTCGGTTATGCCGAAGCACGGGGCGTTGTCTCTACAGCCAGTTATGAAGCCCGTAAATTCGGAGTTCGATCCGCTATGCCTTCTTTGACAGCGAAAAACAAGTGTCCCGAATTGATTTTTGTACCGGCCCGTTTCGATGTCTATCATGAAGTATCCAATCAAATACGGGAAATCTTCCTTGAATATACCGACCTGGTCGAACCTCTGTCGCTGGACGAAGCTTTCCTGGATGTCACCGTCAATCATAAAAATAATCCTTCCGCCAGCCTGATCGCAAAAGAAATTCAGCAAAAAATTTTTGAAAAGACGGGGCTGACTGCCTCTGCCGGAGTATCTATCAATAAATTCCTGGCAAAGATAGCATCCGATTATAAAAAACCCAACGGATTCTTTGTGATTCGTCCTGAAGAAATTGAAAAATTCGTCGAAGAATTAAAAATCGGTCAATTCTTTGGTGTAGGGAAAGTTACGCTAAAGAAAATGCATGAAAACAATATTTTTACAGGATATGACTTAAAACAACGAACTGAAACAGAACTAGTCCGATTGTTTGGAAAAGCCGGACATACTTTCTACCTGAATGCCAGAGGGATTGATGATAGAGAGGTGGAACCGAATCGGATCACCAAATCCGTCAGTGCGGAAACGACCTTCCTGAAAGATAAAGATAATCTGACTTTACTAACTGTTGAATTATACCATCTGGCCAAAGAGGTCATGGAACGAATCAACGATGAAGATTTTCATGGCCGGACAATCACCGTAAAAGTAAAATATTCCGATTTCAGAATCATCACAAAAAGTCGGACCATACCGAATAAAATCATGAACTTTCAGCAATTATGGCCTATTGCAAAGGATATTATGAAACAAGTCGACCTGAGTCAAAAGCAAATACGATTGCTAGGTTTAGGAGTTAGCAATGCAAACGATGAACCGGAAAAGAAATATACACAATTAGAACTGGATTTGTTTTGATATATTTTAACTCTCTAAAAGAAAAAATAATTCGGATTTAAAATCGTATCTTTGACAGTCAGATTTAAAATAAAAAGAAAGAAATCATTCCGATTTAAAATAAAAAAACGTAAGATATTCATATGAAGAGAAAAATTTCGTTTTATAGTTACACTTTTATAATTATACTTTCATTTTTTATGATAGCATGTACAAAGGAAAAAAGTCGTTTATTACCCCTTGAAGGAGCATATAATGTACGGGATTTAGGAGGATATAAAGCCGCAAACAATAAAATTGTAAAATGGGGAAAAGTCTTTCGATCCGGTGATCTGAACCACTTGACCGAAGCTGATCTGGACTATCTTGCCTCTATTCCCTTGATAACAGATATTGACTTCCGGGACTCTACTGAAATTGCTGTAGCCCCGGATAAAACTCCCGGATCACTAAAAAACCAAATTTTTCTTCCTATTGCCACCGGCAATGTAATCGATTTTAAGAATGTTGACTCATCATCGGTTGCCTCTTTATTAGTTGAAGGAAATAAACATTTCGTAAGAGAAAACCAGGAACAGTATAGAAAATTCTTTCAAATTTTAATGGATGAGGATAGCGCACCTCTATTATTCCATTGTTCCGCAGGTAAAGACAGGGCAGGTTTTGCTGCAGCTCTCTTCCTTTCCTCATTAGGTGTGGATCGTAAAACAGTTGTTGAAGACTATCTTTTAACAAATCAATACCTTAAAGATAAATACCAATCGATGATTGATTCCATCCCCTATTTAGCTCCTTTATTGGAAGCCAGACCAGAATACATTCAGGCAGCTTTCGATGTTATTGACAAAGAATATGGTGGAATGGAAAACTATTTAACAAAATATTTACAAGTCGATCTTGAGAAAGTAAGGAAAATATATACCGAATAGGATACTCGTTTTAATAATCGTACAGATATGGTTCTACTCTTATGAAACAATTTCTGCGACAGTTCGATACATGGGATGAATTTGCTTATAACTATATCTACGACCAATATGTAGATGTGCTTTTCGCTTATGGGATAGGCTTGGGATTTGATAAAGAAACTGTTAAAGATGCAATCCACGATGTTTATTTTAAGTTATATTTCGACCGGGAAGCTCTGAAAAAGATAGAGAATCTTAAGTTCTACCTGCTTCGTATGTTAAAAAACCGATTATTGGACATCCATAAAACTACGATGGATACCAGTGAAATCGGATATTCTGAGATAAATTTCTCCATAAAAACAACAGTTCTTGATGAGTTGATCAAAGATGAAGACAAACTCGCTCTTCAAAACAAAATTGAAAAGTTACTGGACTGTCTGACTGACAGACAGCGAGAAGCCATATACCTACGTTATATGCAGGAAATGAGTTATGAAGAAATTGCAGAATTATTAAAAATGACTCCTCAGGCTGCCCGGAAACTTATATTCAGAGCGATGGAACGAATGAGGGAACAAAGTTTAACTTTATTTTATATTTTCATAATTCTTCAATTCTTTCTTAGAAAACATTAATTTAACGTTATTTCTTTTCTGCAATCTCAAATAATTCTCCGTCATATTCCTTTTGTAGCGTAACCTGAAATCCTTTTTCAATCAGATCTTTCCCTGACAAGGATGCTACAAATTTTCTTCCGGCTCCCTGAAGAACTTGATACGTCTTATCCTCATGTACCCAGGGAACAGTTATCAAACGTGAACTTTCTTTGGAACCATGACGAAAAACGCCAATCAGACCTCCACTCCCTGTTTCTGTATTGATCCTGCTGAAAGCATCCCAAGCTCCTTCGGCAGGCTCGCCGAATCCAGGCAGATCCTGACGGAACGACATATAAGCATGCCGTTGTTCCAATTCCTTCAACCAATCCGACTCGGATTTATACCATGCTTTTTCTTTTGTGCTCAATGCCCGGGGATCTCCCAGCATGACGGGTAGCGCTCCGGCCAACGATTTGAATGCCAGTTGATGATACTCATCGTTCATTCTCAGGTTGCCGATCAATAAAGATGTTGCAGGGATAGCAGGGCAACGTCCCCAGGCCAGATTACGCATTCTCAAAGGCCCTAACGGACCTGGTTGCTGAATATTGGACAACCAGTTTCCTTCCGCATGCTTTACAATACCATAATCATTCAGGTGCTGTCTTCCTGCTGTTTCATAAGTACAATCTATGAACAGATCGGGAGCTTCCCGGTGTAAATCGTCGAGTAACTGCATACAACGATTATAAATCACAGCATACGACTCTTCCCTATCCCTATGGTAAGGGTGGTTACTCGCATGACAACCTGTACGATCCTTATCATACACATAGCAACTGGTTACAATCGCAAAATCAAGTTTCATATATGCCAAGCCATGTTCGCGTACCAAACGTAAAACAGTGCTTTTAATATAATCATACCAGTCGGTTCCCAAACAAGCAGTACGGCTTTCCCCATAATCGACATGTAAATTAGCCAATTTACCGTTTTTATCTACAACAAAATATTCCGGATGATCTTTGTACACCTTGCTACTCGGATCGGAAGAAGAAACAGTTACCCATAGCCCCGGCTTCATACCAAGTGACTTGATATAATCAAATACCGGTTTCAATCCATTAGGGAATTTTTTTTTATCGACTTCCCAATCACCATGAAATCCACGTTTTCCTTCCGGATCGTCGATATTTATCTGCCATCCGTCATCTATAATAAATTCTTCTACGCCACATTCCGAGGCGGCTTTCGCCAACTCCATAACCAGTTTTTCATTGATACCCCTGTAAAAAGGGAACCAGGTATTGTATGCAAACATCGGTTTATCCGGTAATTCTTCCAACCGGATTCCCATGTATTTACGGACAAAATCGGAAACAGTCGTATTGATCACCCATTGCGGGTCATTTGTTTTATTATATAATGCCGTAAATACCCAGGGACTTTCCCATTGTTCTCCGGATTTGAGCCACTTACGAAATCCAAAATCCTGATCGGGATGAGTCAATCCTGTAGTGAATGATTTTCCATCCAATAAAAAAGAAGTACGCTTGGTCATGCTAACCGCTTCATTTCCTACAGCAAATCCTTTCGCTCCGTATATATCATGAATCACCACCAACGGATCGTTATGGTCGCCGACAAAAGGTTCGAAACATTTATTCCGCCCATAATGCCGTAAAATATATGATTCGAGAGCGGGCCATCCTGTTTGCAGAAACTCCACATCCACTGCTTCCAACTTGAGTTCTCCGGCACCTGTATTCCTTATTTTCAGGGACTTATGGACAACGGGCAAAGCCGGATAAACCATATAAACCGCATCTACTGAGAAATGATTATTTTCAAGATTGTCAAACGAAATAATAATTCCTTTCCCCCCATTAGGGGCTACAGTATCCCGCTGAGCAACATTACTCCAGTTACTGAGTCCGGTAAACCGGATATCATTGACAAGAAATGAAAACTCATCCGCTTTACTTTTTATGAAATTATCTTTTTCCGAGTACATTGTGTAAGAGTCACTGGATATATGATTCCCTTCCAGATTTATCTCCCTGCGAATCAATCCATTATCTAAGATAGCTTTATTCTGGGCATAAATTCCGACAGTCACCATCAGGTTAAGAGACAGTATCATTTGAAATATGTGTTTCATACTATAATTATTTTAAGAGAAATTTTCTAATTTGCTTAAGTGATATGAATATATACGGTTCATTTATTAATAATCCGAATAGGGACGATCAATCTGATTTTTCCCAAATGTACGGCTAGGCTGACTTCCCATGGTGAATTGAAGTGTTCCCCCATTCATAATATCTCCATAAGTAATATACGTTTTTTTATAAAGGCTTCCATTCAGCCGTACCGATTGGATATAAATATTTTCATCATTATTATTTTCTGCGATAATCACAAATTGTTTTCCTCCCGGCAAGCGAAGAGTGATTTGCGGGAACAATGGGCTACCAAATACATAAATGCCTTTAGTCGGGTTGACCTGGTAAAAGCCCATCGCAGAAAGCAGGTACCATGCCGACATTTGTCCGCAGTCTTCATTACCGATGATGCCGTCAGTCTGATCCGTATAAAAATGTTTCTGTATATAGCGTACTTTTTCTGCCGTTTTCCATTGCTCACCTGCATAAGAATACAAATAAGCTATATGATGACTGGGTTCGTTTCCATGGGCATATTGACCGATCAATCCGGAAATATCCATAGATGCCTCCGGCCCCATATCACCTTCGGCAAGAAAAAAAGAGTCTAATTTTGCTGTAAATTTCTGATCGCCTCCTAACACACGAATCAGTCCCTCCGGATGCTGTGGAACAAAGAAAGTATATTGCCAGCCATTTCCTTCGCAAAAGTGGCCCCTCACGCCATGAACCGAAATAAACGGATCATAAGGAGAATAGAAAGTCCCATCGGCTTTCTTAGGACGGGCATATCCTATGACTGAATCCATGTAGTGAGTGTAATAACGGCTTCTTTTTTCAAAGTAAGTAAATTCATCATTTTTACCCATTTTTTTTGCCATCGCTGCGATACCACGATCATCAACAGCATATTCCATTGCAATAGAAGTGGCCTCACCAACCGAATCACAGGGAATATATTCACGATCCAGAAGATACGGTACTCCGTTTTGTTCGCGGTAAGTAGCAGAGTTTTTACAATCTTCGAATGCTATTTCCGCATCGAACCCGGAAAATCCTTTCAGATAAGCATCAGCAATTACAGGAACGGCGCTATAACCAGGCATTTGATTAGTTTCGCCGCCTATTAAGGGCCAAACAGGCAATTTCCCTTGTTGATCATAAATACTCAACATGGAATTGACCATATCATCTACCCGTTCCGGTTGAAGAATAGTGAATAACGGATGCAATGCTCTGTAAGTATCCCACAATGAAAACGTTGAATAATTCGTCCAATCGGCATTGTATACTTTATCATCGTGTCCCCTGAATTGTTTATTAACGTCCATGTAGGTCGTCGGAGCTATAAATGTATGGTACAAAGCCGTATAAAATATCTTTTTATCTCTTTCGGAATCAGTTACAAGATCTATTTTTGCAAGTTCTCTATTCCATTTCCGCCGTGTATCTCCGGATACCCTATCAAAGTCCCAGCCTGGCGTTTCCTCTTCCAGATTTTTCAGGGCATTTTCACAACTAACCGAAGATATCGCTACTTTCAGTTCAAGACTTTGTTTTTTTCCATCGAAGACCACAACCCCTTTAACTCCTTCTCCCGTTAATGAACCGGATCCCGCAGGCTCATCATTATTATAAACCAATAGTTCTTTCATCGGCAAATTACTTTTCATGACAAAAAAAACTTTATGCTTAGCCCATCCCCTGGAAAAACGATATCCTTCTATTGTCTGATCATCTAGTCGCTTCAGATAAGTTTCGGTCGAACGATCTCCGTTTCCTTCTTTCAGATTTATCAACACATTTGCTTTTTCTCCTTCGGGATATTTATAACGATGCATCGCGACACGCTCGGTAGCCGTCAATTCCACTTGTATCCCGTTATCCATCAATAAAGAATAATAATTCGGAGATACCGTTTCATTACTGTGTTTATAGTAAGAAGCACAACTATTGGAAATATCATTCTGATCACCTCTGAGTGTACGAGGTTCACCTGTAAAAGGCATGACCAGGATATCTCCCAGATCCGTACATCCTGTTCCGCTCAGATGTGTGTGGGTAAAACCGATAATTACACTATCGGAATAATGATAACCCGAGCACCAATCCCAGCCTTTGTGAATATTTTGTGGTCCCGCCTGAATCATTCCGAAAGGCGCACTGGCTCCGACAAAAACATGGCCATGACCACCGGCTCCTATATAAGGATCCACCCATAAGGCATAATCCGCTTCTTCAGGAGTTGTTGTGCATGCAGCAAAAATGGTTGTCAAAACAGCAAGAAAGCTTCTGTTTATATATTTTATTGTTCTCATTAATAAGTTTTTTTCAAGTAAATAATTCTATAATTTTAAGTATTTTTGTTTATTTCTGAAATAACACTTCCATTCCGGACTGCTTTTACTATAATTGACGTGCCTTTTTTAATCTTTCCGGGAAGAGGATAAAACGGGACAGGAGTCTCAACTTCTGTCTTTCCGTTGATGGTTACTTCATAATAATCCGCTAAGGATACCTCATTCCATTCAATCACATTCATTTTTTCTCCTGATTTTATTGATATCTTACTGATTCCCTGATTCTCAATCGTCTTTTTCATGATTAAGGTCTGTGGAACATCAGACGGTTGAATGACGCTTACGGCCTTCGGACCATACACAACTTTCATTTCTTTTCCTACGGTAATCAGATATTCAAAACCCGGTTGAACGATCTCGTCTGATGAAATGATCACTGATTGTACCCAGTTTTTCTTTACGGAAAATTGTTTCTCTTTCCATGCGGTATCTCCCAGGTTGCGGTATTTCAACAAGGCCGGTTGTCCGCCTAATACGAGAGCCGTCAGTTCGAAATCACGTTCCGGTTCGCAAGATCCATACATTCTGGGGACAATGATCCGGGGATCAGGATTCCACAGATTCCCGGGGTTAAGGGATATTTCCAGTATTTCACAACTCTTTCGGAACATCTTTCTCCAATCGAAAGCTGCTTTAGTATTTATTGTCGCCATCACCCCATATTCGCCTCTGGTAGTAATTCTTTCGGCATAACTATGCATGGCTTTTGCCAAAGCATCTCCGGAAAGAATACCTAAAGCTCTCTTTGCCAATAGTTTTTTTTCTTTATCATCGGAAGTTTCATCTGCTTTTTTTAATAAATCCCGAACCTCTTCAGCCTGAATCTCCGCATTTTGATAATCCAATACCCAATCCATCCTGTCGCGCAACCAGATCAGATTATCCTTATCTTGTCGGACAAGTGGGAGTATAGCCTCCAAACGATCTCTCAATTCCAGCAGTTTCCGGTAGTTAGTTACCGAACCGCTACCCCAGGAAAAGACAGCACATTCATTTTGCCCCCGACCATTTACCCATCGATAACCTAAACTATCCAGTTCCAGGTAGATCTTTTTAAGATCCTCGGCAACTCCCACATATTTCTTAGCTTTCTTGTCAAAAAACGATTCTTTGGTAATCGAAGGATCCCAGGCATAACTCAGGAGATATCCGAAGTTATCTTCTACGTCTCTTGTTCTCCAATGGATCGATAAAAATCCCTGACTTCCGCTTTTATGTAAATCCTTCACCATTGGCTCGTATGTTTTCAGGAACGGCTGCGGATGCCATTGATCCCCGTCGTTTTCCAACCATGGAACCGGCCATCGTTGCCTGTTTGCCGGTAACTCAAAATACGCTTTATCAATATAAGTTTTAGGTGTCAGACTTTCCAGAGACGAAAAAGCAACATCTTGAGGCAACACTTTATCCAATCCGTCGTAATATTCCTCCGAAAGCAGGTAATTCTCACCTCCCCAACCGGCAATAACGATTTTAGGCGGATTTTGATAACGCGACAAAATGCGTAAGGCTATTTTGGCAAACATCTCCAAACGAGCGCCTTCTGTCGCCCGGGCTATTTTGCCTTCTTCATCCGGTTTAAAAAACGGTTTGATTCCGTTTTCTTTGTCGACAATCCGTTTAAAGACATCCCTGCGATATTCTCCGTAGTTAACGATCTTACTGTTCGGATCACGTGTATCTGGCAATATATGCTGATCGTACTTCAATGGATGTCCCTGGGCCCCCTTTGTCTCCGTTTGCCAGATAAAAATATAATCCAGAAACGGATAGTATTCAAGATTATATATAAATTCCTTAATAAAACGTTCCCGATCGGCCTTAAGAGTAGGATCTCCCAATGGTGCAAATCCCATACTAGTAGTCAGCCCCCGGTTCTTTGCATACCAAAGAGCATCTCTCAAAATGGATTTTTCTTTTTTTATCTGAGTGGAGGAATCGTATCCTTTCAATGTGGTTTCCGCTCCGAAATACGGAGTGTCGAACAATTTATCTGTTCCATACATATATTCAGAAGTTGCCATGGCATTTGTCCCCCACGAAGGGACACCGGTATTCCGTAGTCCTTCTCCGAAAATCATTTTCCCATTTTCTTCCACTGCAGCAAAAGGTTCATGTTCGTAACTATGGAAAGTAATGAAATTAGCTCCGCTACGGATCAATTGGTCCGTAAATGCCCGGTGATCAGGGACATCCCATGCTGTAGGACTATTAAAAAAGTTGTACCACGGCAATACACCTCTGACGCTGAACACCGGTTTCCTTTCAATTACAGGAGATGACAACGCAGACGGAATTGTTGCCGGGACTATTTCACTTCCCATATTAAACTCAAACCCAAGTTCTCCGAGAAAACCGTAGATACCGTTTACGAGTCCATTCGGTTGTTCTGCATAAAGAAGAAAACATTTATTTCCCTCCCGATCTGTTTCCTGCAGTACATATCCTTCCCGGCCTAAACCCGGGCGATATGAGTGACCGGACAAAAGTTTTTTCAGCGACCGGATATCTCCAATGATAACAGCAGGAATCGGATCTTTTTTCCAATTTTCCGGACTGTGTAGTGACGGAACAATACCGGTAACCTGAGCCAAATAACGTTGCAGATCCGTCACCGCATTTCTGACAATAACCTCTTGATTACAAACCACCAAATGGTTGAATACTTGCTGATTTGCCGGATTCTTCTGCGATATTGCAGAAAAAACAATACACCATGCAAATAATAAAGAAAAACAAAATGTTTTCATATATCTTTTCTTTTTAATTTTTAATCATATTCCATCTCAACTATTTGAGAAGGACTACTACGGTTACCTTCTTTATCTTCGGCTACGATCCTGTAATAATGAGTACCGGATAAATTATTTCCAATATAATCCTGCGCCTTATCCTCAAAATGAAGGATCGTTGCCGGGATATAGGTCAGAAAAGACGAGGCGTCAGGTTCCTGTCCACTTTTATCAGTCCGGTATATCTTATATATAAATGCATTTTCGACAGGTTTCCAGTGAATCTTTCGACCATCGATCCGGATTTCAGGTCTCCCGTGAAAGCCGGATACCGGATTGGGTTCATAAACAAGCGTCTGATTCAATTCCGGAGCCGTAGCTGGATAAAACGAAATATTATCTCCATCGTCTGCCTTAACATAGTATTCTATCAATCCGGATGACGATTCCAAAGGGAAACGAGCTGTAAAGACAGCTTTCACACGGCGTTGCATCGGCTGGTTTTTCCATTGTTTATCTCCTGCATTACGATAGTACATCGTTGCATTAATCGATTTATATTCACGGTTATCCAGTATCCTTACAATAATTTCACCGCCCTGTTTATTTCTGGCAGAGACCGGTGGAGAAACAACGACAATATAGGGAGATTCTTTGTCTGCACTGCCCGAATGACAAATTGACGTTTCGGATTTCCAGCTTAGTTTACCCGAACGGGATTCCACAGAAACCTGATAAACTGCTTTTCCATTGAAAGTATCATAATATTCCGATAAATTTTCAGAAAGGATATCCTTATTTATTTGTACTCCGTTCCTGTATACATAAAAACCGGCGGCATCCTTTTCATTATTCTGCCAGGATATTACGGCTCCGGTTTTAGTTCCCCGGGCCTGAATGTATGTTGGAAATTTCACGTCACTACTGTCCGACAATTGTTTTTCCATGGCCAGATAACGTTCCTGAACATACCGGTTCTGAATACTTTGTGTATTACCCAGAGAGGAAATATCATTAACCCGCCGGGTAAAATTAGTAACCCAGGAAGGAAATGCTCCCGGCAAATCTTCCGGACGAACCGTATGCGGGAACAATTTATTGATATCCATAAAATCTCTGGCAGCGGCAATCCTGCATCTTAGAAAATTCAACCTCTGTTTCATTCCTTTATCGGTTGTCGTATTGATACATCGATCAATGGTTTCAAGCTGTGAAAGAGCCTTGAAGTACGGATCCGTAAATATTTCCCTGGTATTGAACATTATATATAAATCGTGGGTTCCCTGTGTTTCAAAAATATTCACGTACTGTTTCCTCCAATTTTGCCAACCTCCGCTATGAATAACATCTATAACGCCTAATGTCCTGCCGTTCAGGCTATCAAGCCGGAACTCAACAGGTGTCACCGATTTTTGAGTAGAGGCTGTCACACTCATTTCCAGTACTCCTTTTCCAAAATTTACATTTCGAAAAACAAGATAATCTTCCGGGTTGACTTTGGAAATACATGAATCATTCCGATGTGCAACCGTCTTTTCTACACCTTTAAGCTCGTCACAATGATATGCACTTAGAATGCTGACTGGAGCCGCCATTTTGTAAAGCCCTATTTCTTTGATATTTAACAAATAATCATTCTTATACAAATCATCTCCGGTTAATCTGGCTGTCGATTCACATTCGGATATCCGGGAACATACCGGTTCATTCTGATTAATAATAAAAGTGATGGAATCTGCATTCGGGAGCCCATAATTTTTCCGGGCATATTCTCCATAGACTTCGAATGAATTATTGTACTGAGACTCAGTATCCCATGGCGTTTTCGCGATATACGACAGTTTAGCATCCACAGCATCAGTGATCCGCCAGGTGAGGCAATAAAGTCCTTTCATATTAGGAGCTCTTTTCTGATATGCACTGATCGTATTGGACAGATGCATTTCATAGGGATAGTAATAACAGGAGCTATACACATCCCTCTCAAGCCAGGGACAGCCCCAATACTCACGGTCGCCATAAATACTCCCATCTTCAAATGAATCAGAATATCCGGAAATAGGAGCTGCAATCACATCCTCAGGTAGTTCCTGAGCAATTTCTTTTTTCAATCCCCAACCTGCAACAGCAATGCGGGTATCCGGCGATTGTTTTTTCATCCGGGTATACATACCATTGAATGTTCTTTTCCATAATGCCAGTTTCTTTTCGTCGTGGTTGATCATCTCCGATACAAAAAGGATCAGATAGTCCAGATCGGGATAATCGTTATTTATCTGGCTGATCCTGGCCTCGATGACTGCCGGATCATCGGCCTCTAAGCAATATTCGGGCAGTATCAGGTCTATATCTATTCCTAACGCTATTTTGACTCCTCTTTTGTGAGCATATGCTATGACTTTCTTAAATAATGAAGTCCCTTTCTCAAAAACTTCCTGATTGGAAAGACTTTCATTATGAAGCGCACAGTCCGATCCAAAATCGTAGTCAGCAAAAAGATCTCCTCCCCCAAACCGGAAATTTTTCACTTCGAAACCAGGGCAAGCCCAACGATGACCGGTTTTAGCCGTAGGCATCCAAGTCCTTGAAGTATAACCGTTAACTGTAAAATTATGAAACATCTCATTATGACCGTTCTGACCGTTATAGTTGTGTATCTGGATAAAGTTCATCCGCATTTTTGCGGTCTGGTCGATTATGAATTTCCAATCCTCCCAAGAATATACGGTCGCAGATTGAGGGAAATTAGTCCATGGCAAAAATCCCCGGATGTACATGGCCGGTTTTTTATACTCATCCGGATCAGGAAGATAAAAAGCTGTCTTATGCTGAGGCAATACATCTCCTCCCATATAAAACCCCACTTCGTAATGGTCATCCAGCAAGCCATAAACGCCATATAAACAGCCGATCGAAGTATTTGCCACAACGGCAACCATTTTCTTCCCTGCATCTGCAATAGTATGCAAGGCATATCCCTCATCTCCCAGTAACGAACTTTCATCTTTCAGAAGACCCCGGTCTATTAACGATACTATTACCGGATCCGAATAAGTACCCAATACAAACACAGGAGGAATATCTCCGGATATACCGGACTTAACTGGTAATATCTCTCCCGACAACTGGAAAATGTAACGTTGCAATTCCTGTCCGGCATAATACATACCCGTATCCGACAAATCTCCGCAGGCAATATATTTCCCGCCTCTTGCAGACAGTTCCATTCCGGAAATGATTGCAAGTAGTAATAATGTACAAAAAATGAATCTCATGGATCGTCTACCCCGTAAAATCTAATGTTGTTGTTTCAAAAAATCTCTCAATTCAGTATAAGTTTGTCCTAACCTCTGGTTTATTGAACTCAAAACACCCCGTTCTCCTTGCGATCTGACTTTATTTGCGCATACAGTGAATAGTTGTTCTACCGGAGCTGAGTCCAGTTGTTTCTCAGCATCCTCCAGTTGCCGGGCAGAAGGTATTTCTCCCTTTTCTATATAATTTTTCTTCAGTCGATATGGCAAGGCGAGTGCTGTATTGACCTGATGAAGTAACAGTTCAAATTCGACAGCATTTTTCAGCCAGATTAAATTCGACTTTTGCAAAGGATCTGTTGTCTCAGAACAAACCCGTTCGATTTTTCCGGCCAAAGTTTTTCTGAAAATAAAATTATTATCATTCAGGTATCCCCACTGTGGTGTAAACCTGAAATATTCAGGAGAATTAATGCCTTCATTCAGACTTTTATCCGTATCCCAACGTACCAAATCAGTCAATAATACACTGACAGCCTCTTCCCCAAATTTTTCCTCAATATATTGTTCGTAAATATCCTCTACCGATTTTTCTGAAAACGGATTCTGGGCAAAATATGAGAATGTCTCCATATTGAGCTTCACATCCTCTGTACGCCAATGAATGGCGATCACTCCATTCAGATTTTGCTGTGCAGCCATCTGAACATGTGATTTCAACAATCCTACCCGAGGTTGTTGGTGCCATAACTGGTGATCTCCTTCCAACCAGGGAACAGCCCAAACTTTGCGATGTTTCGCAATATCAACCAGAAATTCAGGTTGAGGCTGACTACCCAGGCCCGGATTCAGACAACTAAAAATAACATCTTCAGGAAGTCCCCGATCCAACCCCTTCATCAATAACGGAAGCTGATTACTACCTCCCCAGCCACCCAGTATAATCCGGACGCCAGGTGCTTTTTTCTTCAGATAATCGACTGTCAACTGCATATATTTTAGAGCCCAGACACCTACAAATCTCAGATCATCATTGTCTGTCTCCTTAAATAACGACGCTTTTTGTTTAAAATATTCTCCGAAACTACCTTTACCGATTGCTTTGGAAGCATCTACACCCATAAAGCAATGCTCATTGAGCCAAAGCCAGATGTAATCGATTCCGGGATAGGTTTGCAGGATATTATCTATTGCCGCATAATGTATTTCAATAGAAGTTTCCTGAGTCGGATCCGGAACCATATTAGCTTCACCCAGCCAATAGAAACCATTCAGGGAAAAATACTCGGGTGGTATAACTCCAAATTCAAAACCCATAGCCATTTTCATACCTCGTTCTCTTGCCATCCGCTGTACCCGCTGCATCAAGCGCTGAGAACAGGCATAATGTTCTTCTTTCGACTTTGATAAAACGGAACAATCACTACCAAAAGCGACAGCTCCTTCCGGAAGATTAAATTTCTTTTCCGTCCCGAATGTAAAATCGTTTACGGAACAAGGCAAATAACCCCAGCGAGCTGTCATGGAATTGTCAAAACAAGCTTCAGGAACAATATTTTTGTACGAAATCCTGATCATTGGTTCTACATAAGTGGCATACCGTTCTCCACCACCCGTATAGTTGTGGAATCCGATAAAATTGATTCCCTGTCTCTGACATTCATTCAGGTATTTTTCATAATCTTTTTCATTCCATGCGCTCGGGCCGGAAAGAAAATTATGCCAGGGAAGTACCCCTCTTATTTCAAAACTTTCACTTTTTTGAGCAGAAAGAGTAACCCAACTCAGAAACAGACCAATTACACAACAAACAATAGATTCTGACTTCATACTTAGATACTTAAATAAAACTTAGCTATTCCGTTCAATTCACCAATTTAATCGGTTCCGAATAATTATATCTGGCAGAAGACGATGTTTTCGCTGCAAACCTGACATAATATGTTTTTCCGGGAAGAGGTTTATAAAATTTTCCGGGATCTCCACTGGACGGGATGGTTCCGTTATGCGTCATCGAGACCAATGTGGCATCAGGGATCTGACTCACATCCTGTCCTCCTCTGAAAGAGTAAGTTGCAGTTGAAACATTCGGATTACCATCGCTAATAATAAACATCATCTCTGTTATTTTAGCCCCTGCTCCTTTTTTCAGATTAGCGGAATATTTAAATGCACCCCCTTCGATAGATACCGTACCGGAAATATTTACATACGGTTGTACGGTAAATGTCAATCCTGTTTTGGGTAATGTAACGACTTGTACTTCAGGATCAACAAACGGCCCGTTAGTCGGTTTAACGGTATATTTCAGCGGAAACAAACGAGTATTCTTAAAATTCCCGTCCGCCATTCCCCAGAAAAGATTCGGTTTGGAATAACCATCTTCCAACAAACTGATTTGATAACCTTCCGGTTGTTGTGACTGCAACGGTTTACCGGTAATCGCATCGATCACCTGTCCTGATACTTCTGCTGTCGGTTCGTCCCAATCATCCAATTCACAGGACACAAAACAAGCCGAACTTAATAAGATGCTGAATAATATAATATACTTTTTCATACGTACATTTTTTATTAAATTAATTTTCAGTTTTAATATCCAGGATTATTTGGAAGTAATTTAGGATTCTTACTTATTTCACCTGCAGGAATAGCCAGATAATAGAAACGACTTTGGAAAGTTTTCCCCGGAAGTCCTGCCGGTTCATATTTTTCTTTTTTGAAAAACCATGTATTGTTATCCGCATTAAAATAAGGATGCAATGCCCAATATGTGCGGTTATTGAATTCATCGACAGCCAAACGCCAACGTTTAAGATCCCAAAACCGGTGACATTCGAAAGACAATTCGATTGCTCTTTCATGACGAACCCTGTCGCGGGTAAGTTCATTCGATTTAAGGAGAGTAACTCCTGCCCTATCACGGATATCATTGATATAAGTCAATGCTTTATCCAGATCGGTATTTGTTTCCACAGCTGCTTCTGCAAAATTCAGGTAAATCTCTGCCAAACGGAAATCCATCCAATCCTGATCGCAGCGGTTACTCCATACATTATCAGCAGAACGGTTATAATCCATATACTTACGTAAATAAAAACCGGTGGTAGTTGTCTCTCCCACATCGGTAAATCCACAATTTCCAGGAATATTGATTCCTTTCGGAGTGACTTCGCTTTCTCCGAATTTAGTAGCAGGATACAATTTTCCGCCTTCAATAACACCTTTTCTTACACCCACCGTATTGCCTCTCCATAAAGCATTCGGGAAGATAATAGTTCCGGCCAGACGAGGATCTTTCCCTTCAAATATTTTCAACGGACTAGTATATTCTATCGGTTTTCCCTGCCCGTCATTAACAATAAGCGGAGTAATTGTCCCGTCTATATTTTCATATGTTTCCACAAAATCAAGAGTAGGGCAGAAATTGCTACCATAACCTCCGGAACTACGATAAGCATAAGGTAACCCCCATACGTCAAAATTATGAGTTTTTTCAGGATATTTATATTCTTTGATATAGATCGCTTCCGGATTATTAACAGCATTGATAAACATCTCTGTATAATTCAAAGATTTGTCCGGATTAGCACGGTAAAGAGAAAATTTTCCATTATCTATAACTTCTTTAGCCGCGGCCCTGGCTGCAGCATAATAATTAGTAGCTTCCGAAGACGGTATACCTATTGCGGGACAAGAAGCGTCCATTGATCCGTATTTAGCAATGGATGCAGCAAAAAGCATTGCTCTTGATTTCAAAGAATACGCCGCCCATTTCGTAAAACGTCCTCTCTGGTTAGTCGCTGGAAGAAGAGTCACTGCCGTATCCAATTGAGAAGCAATATAGTCATATACTTCTTTTTCCGTATTCCGTGGCACCTGTAATTCAGCAATATTATCTCCGGTATAAGTCTGTACGGAAGTAATCAGAGGTACGCCTCCATAACGTTTCACCAGGCCGAAATATAGATACGCCCGCATCATATAAGCTTCCCCTCTCCATGTTTTCACCTGTTCTGCATTAAAAGCACTTTGATTTTTTTCAACCATGTCCTTGAATTTATTCACATTACGGACAGCTTCATAGTTCCATGCTCCGAAATCAGTACCGTTGTAATTCATTCCAACATAATCTGCTTTATGAGGGACAGCCTCTCCCCCCATGTGCAACATAAACGGGATCCCTCCGAACTCAGTATATCCACTTCTGGTAGGGTTGAAATCAAGGATAGATTTCGAATAATTGAAATCTTCTATAGGCAAATACCGATATAAAGTCACCAAATCAGCAGTTATACCGGATTCATTAGCAGCGATTTTATCCTCTGGAATCGTATTAAATGGAAGGACATCCATATCTGCACAAGAATTGAGTCCTAAACACAGTCCGCAGACAGTAAGTAGCTTAAATATATTTTTCATAATGATTCTCTAATTAGAAGGTTACTGAAACTCCGATATTGTAATTTCTCATAATGGGATAAGTATAGCCCCAATCACCTGCATTTTGCTCAGGATCAATAATTTTATTTACAGTTGAGTATGTAAACAGATTAAATCCGTTAATAAAGAACCGGGCTTTATCTATCCGTGCTTTTTGAGTCAAATCAGAAGGTAAAGTATAACCTAATTCCAAACTTTTCAAACGCAGATAGGTAATGTCATGTATTCTGAATTTAGAATCGGCGCCATTAAATCCCCAGGAATTTCCTGTTGTAGGAAAAGTTCCCGGAACCCAGGCACTGGCCGGATCAAACATATCCTCTTTATGCCAACGATCCATAAACATATCCAATCCATTTCGTCCCCAGCTCAACGGATGATCCAACTGTTCGGCATATTTCACATTATAAAGGGATGCTCCCTGGAATAACGCATTGAGATCAAATCCCTTCCACGACAAATCTATTGTAAATCCATAGTTAAGTAACGGACGACTATTATTACACAAAGGAGTAACATCCCAGTCGTCGATAACTCCATCCTGGTTTTTATCTTCCATTATTTTATCTCCGGGTAATGCCGTTGAGTTTCCTTTGCCATCATGAACAGGCAGTAGGTAGCTCTGATTCAACGAGGTAATAGTCCCCACATAATTATATCCCCACCAGATATCGTTGTAACGATTGTTCAGGTTGTATCTGTATCTTTCCACGGAATTTCCCTGAGGAGCCTGCTCCCTATATATCCATTTCGTACGAGTGTATGTAATATTTCCTGAGAAATTATAATTAAAATCACCAACGCTGTTTCTATGTCCGAGTTCTATTTCAAACCCACGCGTCCGGTCTTGTTCCAGGTTTTCCTGAGGCAATCCCACTCCGACAGTTCCCGGAAGACTCAATGCTCTCGTTGCCAACAAATCATCCCGGTCTCGCTGGAATACATCAAACGCAGCAGATAATAATCCGTTCCACAAAGACAGATCAAGTCCTATATCAGATGTAGTTACCGTGTACCAGGTAATATTCGGATTAATGGCTCCTTTATCTTTAAGTCCTGCAACAGGAGTTCCTCCAAACAGATAATATCCGTCAGGATAAGTGAATCCTGGTACAAATTGAAAATCGGAAGCATTTTCATCCCCCATTTGTCCGTACGAACCACGAAGTTTCAGATTAGAGATAAAACTTACATTGTTTTTAATGAAATTTTCCTCCGAAAGTCGCCAACCGGCAGACACCGCAGGAAAGAAATTCCAACGACTATTGGACGGGAATCTGGATGATCCGTCGTAACGTCCGCTTAATTCAATCAGATATTTAGAAGCATAATCATAGTTAATACGTCCTATATACCCTCTGACAATATTTTTATAAAGGTCATTTTTCCCGGTATTAACTCCAACCTGAGGATTCATGGTTGCAGCAAATAACTGATCCAAAGCATCCATACTAAAATCACGCGAAGCCCAGAAATTATCTCCGGAAGTGATTGTTTGTTGTACTCCCAACATTCCTTTCACGGAATGAACTCCGAATGTACGTTCATAATTCATAAAAAACTGCAAGTCTGAAGATTGAGCTTCCCAACAGTTCTGGAAAAGGCTGGATGGATTATTAGCATACTTTGCATTATACATGTCCTTTTCAGGATCGTACGTATATAACGCGAACTTTTTCCGGAAATTCTTCTGACGATTTACCCAATAGTCATAACTATACATCAATTTTGCTTTCAGTCCTTGTACAAACGGCACTTCATATTCCAACATTCCTGTTCCCTGAAAATTTCTTCTGGTGAAATTTGAATATCCAGAGATATCCGCATCAGCAAAAGCGATGGGGTTCCAGGTATAACCAGGATCACTCAGGTACTCCGGATTATTATTGGCATAAGCCGGTTGATTCGGCATGTGCATCCAAATAGACTTGAGGATATCGAAAGTTCCTGTAAGTGGGGCATACTTGTTTTCCATCATTCCTCCGATATTTACCGAAGCATTCAATCCTTTCAACACTTCCACCGTCAGGTTGGAACGAAGATTATAGCGTTTATACTTTAGATCATCACTTTTCCAGAGACCATCTTCCATATAAGTTCCTGTAGAAATAAAATACCTGGATTTTTCAGTACCTCCGGTAATATTCAGGTTATAATGTTGTTGAGGAGCACGATCATTCATAGTCAGTGCCTTCCAATCGGTACCTTCCGGATTTAGTTTTAGTTTTTCCAGTTCTTCTTTGCTATAAGTAGGAATCTGGCCTGTATTGATCGCCGATTCGGTCGTGAGCACAGCCTGTTCATAAACATTTAGTGTAGAGGGAGCATTAGACGGTTGACTGAAGCCGTAAGTACCCGTAAAATTAATAGACGTCTTTCCGACCTGTCCTTTTTTGGTAGTGATCAGGACTACCCCATTTGCAGCTTTCAATCCGTAAACAGCAGCAGACGCGTCTTTCAGGATAGAGATCGATTCAACATCGTTCGGATCAATCCGGTTATAGTCTGTCCGTATAACTCCATCAATTACGAACAAAGCTCCTCCAAATCCCCGGATATCGACATCGGATGCATAACTACCCGGTTCTCCGTTTCGTTGTAATACGCGCAATCCTGGTAATTTACCAGCCATTGCGTTTGCCAGGTTAGGTGTCGAAACTTTATTCAATTGTTCATTGTCAATGGCAGAGATAGCGCCTGTCAAATTCAACTTCTTCTGGGTACCAAATCCAACAACTATAACTTCTCCCAGAGATTGGGCATCTTCGTCCATTGTCACATCTAAAGGCGATTGACCGCTAAACGATACAGAAACTTTCTTATAACCAAGATACGAAAATTCAATAGTAGTACCGGCTTCCGCATTTATTGTATATTTTCCGTTCACATCAGTAACGACTCCGGCAGAAGTTCCTTTAATTGTGACACTAACTCCAATCAACGATTCTCCGTTAATATCCCTGACAATACCGGATACCTGTTTTGATTGTTGTTGATTTTTCGTAGTGTTGGACGTTTCTGTTGTCTCCCCTTGAGCAATAGTTACCTGTCTGTTCACTATTTTATATGAAAGCTCTGTTCCTTCAAATATCTCATCAAGGATTTTATCCAGTGTGGTTGATTTCGAATTTACATTTACCTTTTTTCTGATTTCAGAACTGATATTATCGGAAAAGAAGAAAACATATTCGCTTTTCTTTTCAATAATGTCAAACACATCCCGGATGGATTGTTCTTTGACATCAATGGAGAGTAGGGTTTTCTGGGAGTATGTCTCTGAAAATACAGATCCTATACCCAAAATTAAAAAAAGAAAGGTTATTTTCATAATACGTAATGTAAAACAAAGATTATTAGACCATAATCTTTTACGATCAAAATTATTTTCCATAAATTTGTAACGATTTTAAGAGTTCACGAAAAGTCTTGTTTACTTTAAGATCATATACCGGATAACATGGCAGTGTTGTCCGGTATTTTTATTATCAATTTAATATTTCATAGGCATCATTTTATTAATTATACATTCGGTAATATACAAAAGACGATATCTCAACTTTTTTGTTCCCACATTTTTAAAATAAATTTTTTAAAAAACATATTTTTTTTCTAATTTATTTAGACTTATTGTACATTTGTATTGCATGAAAAAAAGCGGTGATATTTGCACCCGAAACGTGTGGAGGAATATCACAACCGGATGAAATGACAAAATTAGAATAGCTTTTTGTCTTTTCAAGTAAATTGCTACACTCTTCAAATACTTGTTCAGGACTTGCGCCTTTGAACAATCCGACAGGATCGAGATTCCCCATTACCAAAACATCGGAGGGGCATTGTTCTAATGCAGTCTGCATATCTATCTGATTTCCGAAATGATACCCTACGGCTCCTGTGCTCAACATCGCATCCGTACAATGTCCTTTATTTCCGCAATTATGAAGTATTACAATAAAATACTCATCCTGAACCGCATCGACAATAGGCCTGACAAACCGGGAAGAAAATTCTTCACATCCCTCCGGCGACAATAAACCGGCAGCCGGTTCGGCTATTACGATTCCATCTATCCCCTGCTTCTTTAGTTCCAGACAATATGACACCAGAAAGCGGGAGCACTTATCCAGTAATTGATTAGCAGTTTCCGGTTCAGTGTAACAAGCCATCATCAGTTCAGACATGTCGTATAGCCTACCAGCAAGAGAGTACGGACCAATACATCCCCCAAGAACAGGCTTATCCTTTATATTTTCGGCTGCAAGCCTATTGGCAAGCAGATATTCCGGGAGTCTTCCCTGAGAAATATCAGGAATTTTCAATTGTTCAACCGATTCTCTATCTGAGACTAACCTCCCAGTCACAGTCGGTATCTCATTTTCAGGAAAAATAACCTGAGCTCCGAAAGCTTCTGCTTCAACCGTTAAATCCATAATCACCGTACAGGCGCCGGAAGGATACATGCTATTCAATACATTAATCGCTTCAAAGTGAACTTTTCCATCAGTGACAGCATCTCTGACTGTTTTATTGATAGCCTCTATTCCCGGATGAGTCATTATAGGAATGGCAATACGTTGCGGGCTGGCAATAATCTCTGCAACCCAGTGTCTCATATTTCTCATTTGTCTTTATTTTTTTCTTTTGTAACAGGTTTTTAATTCGCAAATATTGCAGGCATAACGTTTTTTACTGACTCTTTCGCCAATGCCGATAATGCCACTAATAGATTTTACAGGTGTCATCAGACAAACATCCGAGAGAGTAATGCCACAAGGCTTATTTCCCAACAGTTCGAACAATTTTCTTTGTTCTGTCAAATGCCATCCGCAATAACCGGGACTAAACCTGTTTGTATGGTTCATATCGCCAAGTTTACTTTCCAGATGTTTCTCAATAAAATCACCGGTTTTTTCAACAAGACAGGAACCTATAGCATCCATCAGATATATTTTCAATAGATCCCCGTCCGACTTAACGTCCCGCGTCATTTGTTCAAACCGTTCCCCGGCCGTCGCTGCAAACAGGACAAAACGAACGGAATTTTTCAACAAAGAATTAATTGTATTTCCGGGATTCAGGACTATCGACCGGATAATTATACTCTTTTCCAGAAGTTCCCCTTCATCAATAATATAACCAAACTCCGGTACAGCTTCTTTTTGAATTTCAGAATACAATTTATATAGAGTATCCGATACGATTGCATCGGGAGTAATCGTTCCATAGCCAATCTCATTAAGAATAAGTTCCGGACTGATCTCCAATTCCGAAAAGGCAACCAGGACATTCATCATAATAATTCAATTACGATGCTAATAAATTCTTAGCAAGAATAACTGCGGAATTAGCATTACCACTATACCCATCAGCATTAATTTCTTTCGCAAAATCCGAATTGATAGGAGCTCCACCTATCATAACCTTGACATTTTTCCGTAACCCTTCCCTCTCCAAAGCATCAATTACGTCTTTCATATAATCCATCGTCGTAGTAAGCAAAGCTGATAGACATAGGATATCGGCATTATTTTCTCTAACGGCTGTAATAAACTTTTCGGAAGAAATATCCACACCAAGATTAATAACTTCAAAGCCACAACCTTCCAACATCGATGCCACTAGGTTTTTACCGATATCGTGCAAATCTCCTTTGACAGTACCTATCACCACAGTTCCCATCTTAGAAGAATTTTTCCCTGCCAGCAAAGGTTTTAATTGCTCCAGAGCTCCTTTCATCGCTCTGGCCGACATCAACAATTCGGGAACAAAAGCTTTTCCATCTTCAAACTGTTGTCCGATATCTTCCATTGCTTTAGACATATAGTCGTTAATAATCATTTGAGGGTCATAACCTGCTTCAATGGCCTTTTTCGTAGACTCTATCGATAATGGTAAATTACCCTTCAAAACAGCACCATACAGATTTTGTAAATTTTCCATGATATATTTTTTTAATTCCGTGTTTCTTTCAGAGCCTCTATTACTGCTACGAGATTCAAAACAGGCGCATTAGCCTGGATATTATGTACTGCGTTGAATACAAATCCACCGTTTTCCCCAAATATTTCGCACTGTCTCAACACATGATCACGAACTTCCCCGGGAGTTGCAACCGGTAATATCTTCTGAGTATCGACGCCTCCACCCCAGAATGTCAGATGTGACCCGAATTCCTGCTTCAGACGTTGGGAATCCATATTTTTAGCATTGATCTGTACCGGGTTAAGAATATCGAACCCAGCATCAATCAAAGAAGGTATCAACGGAATAATCGAACCACAACAATGCTTAAATATTTTCCATGTAGTGTTCTGATGGATCCAATCGTTCATTCTCCTGTAGTGAGGTAACCATAATTCCCTGAAAGTAGCATCGGAACAGAATTGAGAATCCTGAGTACCGAAATCCGTCCCACAAGTAAATACAACATCGACTTTACTTCCGATCCGTTTCCATAACTTTTTATAATTTTCGATAGACCGATCAACCTGTTTTTCAAAAATCTGATGAATATAGTCTGGGCGTAAGATCGTGGACATGTACCACTCGGACACAGACCGTACACCCTTGGGGGCTTTTAGTCCCATGCCCGGGACAAAAGCAATATCTCCGAGAGCAGTGCCTCCAAAACCGGCAACAACTGCTTTACCACTCGCAGACAAACGGTCGGCTTCCCGGGAAAAATATTCAATGTCCTCGTCCTCCATCAGACCAAATTCTTCCAGATTGTCCTCGACATGAAGATCTCCCTCGTCGACAGAAACTTGCCGTTCAATTGCATTAACAAAATAGCATCCGTTCGGCATAACGGCACTTGCGGGGTAAGAATGGTCTCCTCCGGCATGAATATACACATCTCCATTCGGATCCGGAGTCAGATCTATCCCTTTAGCAACCAGCACATGCTGCCCCCACGGTGTCACCTGCTCATGTAATTCGGTCTCATCGATGGAAAACATATCTTTTCGTCCGAAAAGACCGACAACGTCTATACCTATAATCGATTGTAACTCCTCATCGACCTCTCCTAACATCTGAAACGGTTCAATAATCCGTACCGGACGTTGCTCCAATCCATAATGTCTGCGAAGTCCATCTACAACCTTGCAATGAATTCCTGTCACTGCTGTCGATCCGAAATCTACCGGTATCTGATCCGGTTTTTTATGGCTTAATGCTTCTTGTAGTCTTTCTTTTGGTGTCATAAAATATTTGTCATTACAGATTAGATATTGAATTATTCCGGTACTATCTGAATAATTATTTTTTAATCATTACTTTATTGCCATCTTTAATACATTTTACAGGGATTGTATTCGATATCGTTTGCAAGACCGAATCGAAATTATTGAATAAAATCAGTTTTCCTGTACATCTCATATCTCTGATATCCGGATCACACTCAATCTGAACATCATAACATCTGGATAACCGGCTCAGAATATGCCCCAACGGTTCACTACGAAATTGTAGTAATCCATCTTTCCAACTAATATAATCATAGACATTAACTTTCTTCACCTGGAATATTCCCTGAGCTATTGTCAAAAGTTGATCAGGTTGTAACATCTGCGTCTTCCCTGAACCAGCTTCAACTTCCACACGTCCTTCCACCAGGGCAACGGTATGTTCGGTATCTTCTTTGTAAGCCGAAACATTGAAGCGTGTTCCCAAAACCTTAACATCCAAAAATGATGTATTTACGAAAAAAGGTTGTTTTTCTTTTTTAGTAACCTCTATATATATTTCACCATCGACACGGATCTCTCGCTTAGAAGATTTGAACGTAGTCGGATATTCAAGCGTAGTCCCTGAATTAATCCATATTTTAGTCCCATCATATAATGTGAGTGAAGATCTTTTTCCTTTGGGAACTATCAGTCTGTTCATTCCGACAGTTTTAGTATCAATTGCGGACACGATTTTAGATGTTCCCGAGAAAACAATTAAGTTTCCATTTTCATATTGAATGGAGGCATTTTCTTCAAATGCCATCGTTTTATTATCTGCAAAAATCAAGCGGACAGCTTTATCATTATGTATATTTTCATCAATTACCTCAACAAAATCACCTCCTGATTCTGCAATTTTATGAATAATAAAATAAGAACAGGCCAAAAGCAGTGCCAGACTGACAGCTGTTGATAAAATAGTCCTGACAATTCTTTTCTTTTTCTTTTTTTCAATACTCTCAAATATATCCTTGAACAAACATTCTTTTTCTCTGGAAACAAGTGAGTAGGCATTCAGATCGACAGACTGTAAAATTTTTATAGCCCGATTGATCTCATCCGCTTTTTGAGGATGTTCTTTAATAAAATTTTCCCAGAACAAGTTATCTTCTTCTTGGGGAAATATCCTCCAAACCAGAAAGCTATCATCTTGAAGAAAATCCGAAACCGTATAACTCGTATAATCTTTTTGCATCTTATGTTATATTTCTGTACTAAAGACGATAATTGCGGATTTTTGTTCCCATTTTCCAGAAAAAATTTCGCAAGATTCATGATAAAAGAGTTCGTAAACTTATTGGGTTAATCGATTTAATCTATATTGAAAATCTGAAATATTACTTCCTTCGCATGTTAATATGACTCCTCAGGCTACCTGTAAATTAATATTCCGGGCAATGGAGCGAATGAGAGAACAAAATTTAACCTTATCATTACCGTATCTTTACTTTTTTAAAATGAGAAATTTTTCAAAAAAATGGGAACAAAAAAAATATCCAGTCGTCTTAATGATAAATCGTGTCGAATACGAAAAACAGGGAAATAAAATTACTATAAATAAGAATTAAACTAATTGCCTATGGAAAACACCATCGATAAATAAAAAATGCCGGATGATACGGCCATATCATCCGGCAGAGACTCTAAAAGCTAACAAGTCATTTTGTAAACTAATAAAAATCGTTACAAATATATGAAAAAAATTCACTTTAATGAGAGGTTATGGAAAGATAATCTCAGTTATACCTTAAAGGTTATGAAACTAATCATTCTACTGTTAACATTCAGTGTAACCTCCGTGTTTTCAAGCACATACTCGCAAACGACACGTCTTTCTATCAGTGTTGATAAACAAAGTATAAAAGAGGTTTTCAATGAAATCGAGAAAAAAAGCGAATACGTATTTTTTTTCTCTGATGAAATTAAGTCTGAAATAGAAAAAAAAGTCAGTGTAAAAGCTCAGAATGAAACTCTGGATAAGATTCTGGATAATGTATTGGACATTACCGGACTATCTTACAAAATAGTTGACCGTCAAGTATCAATTACGAAAAAAAAATCTCCTAAACAGCCTGAAACTACTGTTGAAGAAGTTCAACAACAACCTGCAGAAAAAGTAACCGGACATATTACTGATGAGACAGGAGAGCCATTAATCGGGGTAAGCGTTACCGTCAAAGGAAATTCTGCAGGAACTACTACCGATGTCAACGGATATTTTTCATTGGATAAACAGCCGGATATGGTTCTGGTATTCCACTATATCGGTTATGAAACCCGGGAAATTCCAGTAGGCAATCGTACGGTTGTCGATCTCAAAATGATTGAAAATCCTGAATCTCTCGACGAAATTGTTGTCGTCGGTTATGGAAATCAAAAGAAAATAACCCTGACCGGTGCTGTTTCCAGCGTCTCTTCTAAAGATATCCTTACCACTAAATCTCCATCTCTGGCTGTTGCTCTGGCAGGTAAGATCCCAGGACTTCAGATCCGTCAGAATAACGGTTTGCCGGGTAGTTTTAATACCAACATCAATGTTCGTGGCATGGGAACTCCTATGTTCGTCATCGATGGTGTTATCCGTAATGAGTCAACCGAATTTCAAAAACTTAATCCGGAAGATATAGAAAGTGTAACTGTCCTGAAAGATGCTTCCGCAGCGATTTACGGGATCAATTCAAGTAACGGAGTAATCCTGGTAAAGACAAAATCAGGCTCTAAAGGGCCATTAAAGGTCTCATATAACGGATCTATCGGGTTGTCGGCTCCGACTCAACACACAGAAATGATGAATGTAGCCCAATATTGGGAAATCCGTAATGAAGATGGTGTCAACTCCGGAGGAGCCCCTTATTTCTCTTCCCGCGAAGCTCTTCAGGAATCACAAGCCCTACCCTACACCAACTGGTATGATGAAGTATTCAAAAAATCAGCGTTTCAACAGCAACAAACCCTGATACTGCAAGGCGGTAGCGATGTCATCTCCACATTTACAAGTATCGGCTATTCTACAGACAATGGTTTGATGAAAAGTGGAGATATCGGTTACGAAAAATACACATTCAGAAGTGGTACAACTGCTCGTCCAAACAAATACCTGACAATCGAATTAAACTTATCGGGGTATACAGACTTACGTAAACAACCTGGAACCTGGGACGATGCATTTTTCTACCTGAATAAAGCTGTTCACGGACTTATTCCGTCTGAAACAGTATATGCAAATGATAATCCGTTGTATTACAACAGGCCAAGACCTCAAAACGACAATCCCGTACAATTTTCATACCGTGATAATTTCGGTTATGGAGAATGGAGAGATAAGTTCTTCCAATCGTCTCTTGCCATGACTTATGAGATTCCTTATGTAAAAGGCTTAAAAGTAAAAGTTCAAGGCGCATACGATTCCAAGACAACAGTTAGAACCCGTGTTCAAAAAAGAGCCGTAAACTACATATACTCTCCAGCAACAGGATCGACTGCTGAAAAATATACGGCCTACAATAATTATGATCCTAGTATTCAGGAAGAAAACTGGAATAATACCCGTGTAAATGTTCAGGGACACCTTATTTACAATACTCAAATTGCTAAAGCCCACAATATCGGAGCAGTATTAGTTATGGAAGCACGGGAAGACAATGGACGCTACTTAAGCGGGAAACGTTTTTATGAAGGAGATTTCTATACAATAGACAATATCGACCGTGCTCCGACAACAAACCAACAAGCAGCAGGTAATACTAACAAATATACCTATCTGTCATATATCGGACGTTTCAACTACGATTTCAAGAATAAATACCTGCTGGAATTTGCATTCCGGGAAGATGGAACCTACCGCTATGCTCCCGACAACCGTTGGGGATTCTTTCCTGTAGTTTCTGTAGGATGGCGTATGGCTGAAGAATCTTTCATCAAAAATAACATTCCACTGATTACAAATCTTAAACCAAGATTTTCATACGGTAAAACAGCAGAAGATGTTGGAAACCCATTCCAATTTGTTGCAGGATATACAGGATACAATGGCTATGTACTGGATTCCAGTGGGAAATTCACAAGCGGATATACAAGTGGTGCCCTAGTTAATCCTTATCTGACCTGGACAACATCAAAAACTACTGATATCGGTATCGACGTAGGACTTTGGGGTGATAAACTGGATTTCTCTTTCGATGTTTACCGCAGGGATAAAGAAGGAATGCCGGCTACCCGTTTACAGGCTTTACCTAATACTTTCGGAGCTACTTTACCACAAGAAAACCTGAATAGTCAGCGTACCGAAGGTTTCGAAATACAGATCGGACACAGAAATACAGTCAACGAATTTGTATACGGAGTAACTGCAAATATGAATATCGGTCGAACACAGGTTACTTATAAGGAAAGAGCGCCTTTCAGAAGTAGTAAAGACCGTTGGAGAAACGGAGAAGTAAACCGCTGGGCAGATATAGGCTGGGGTTACCAGGTTGCAGGACAATACCAAACTTATGATCAAATACGGAACAGTATCATGGAAACCAGTAGTTATGGAAATTCGAGAACACTTCCTGGAGACTATATTCACCTGGACATAAATGGTGACGGTGTTGTTAACAGTAATGATATGATGCCTATATTCTGGAACGGACAACCTAAACTGAATTTCGGTCTCACAACATTCGCCAGCTGGAAAGGATTTGACTTCAATATGTTATGGCAGGGAGCCGGCATGTATTCCCTGAAATACAATGAGATATTAGGAAATGTCCTTGCTTTGGATTACTCTAATTCCCCGGCAATATATTACGATCGCTGGCATTTAGCTGATGTATACGATCCTAACAGTGCCTGGGTTCCGGGAAAATATCCGGCGACCAGACGTTTAGATTCCGACAATGGAGCTAACAGGATCGAAAGTGATATACAACGTGTGGATGCAACATACGCACGATTGAAAAACATTGAATTAGGATATACTGTTCCTAACAAACTTCTGAATAAAGCAGGTATAAGTAAATTGAGACTCTACGTAAATGCCTTCAATCTGATTGTCTTGTGTGATAGTTATCTGAAAAGCTTTGACCCGGAAATCACCGATGGTAACGGCTTCCAGTATCCTCTCTCAAAATCATACAATTTCGGTTTAAATCTCACTTTTTAATTGTTTATAGTTATGAAAAAATACATATATAGTATTCTGGCAATATTTGCTCTCTTATTTAGTTTCAACGCATGCAGCGATTTTCTGGATGTGGAACCGAAAGACAGATTGACTGCTGATGCATTATTGTCGAGCGACGGTGGAATTAACTCATACATGGCCGGACTTTACTACATGCTTCCAATGGAAGACTTCCGGTTCGATTTTACAAAAAATGGAGCAGGGGCTTTTAATATCGGTCGTGTAGATGGTGGTAAAACCAATATGATGGCTTCTCCTGAAGCTGTTCACAGCGAATGGGGTGACTACGCAGGACAAGCTGAACGTTTCAATAATTGGGAAGATATCTATAAAGCTATTCGTAAATACAACGAATTGAAAAATAATATTCCTCTCATGAAACCTTCTAATCCGGCCACATTAACAACCCTGAAAGGTGAATATTTCTTTTTCATGGCCTATAGTTATTATTCACTGGCTAAACGCTACGGAGGCGTATCCATCATCACAGAAACCCAACAATTTTCAGGAGATTATGGTGCCGTTAAAGTACCTCGCAGCAAAGAAGTCGACACATGGAAATTCATTCTGGCTCAATGCGACAGTGCAATTAATCTGTTGCCAAACACAACAATCCAGGAACGAGCCAATAAATGGAGCGCTTATACACTGAAATCCAGAGCTGCTTTATATGCGGCTTCCGTAGGAAAATTCTGGAGCCGGGACGGAGCTGCTCTTACAGGACCGGCGGTAACTGAGGGATTAGTAGGTGGTTTCACTGCATCTGACATACAATTTTTCTATCAGGAATGTATCAATGCGTGTGCTGAAGTTATTAAGAGTGGTAAATTTTCTTTATACGGAGAATCTCCAGCTTCATTAACGGAAGCTGCAACCAATTATTGGAAAGTACTCAGTGCCGGAGGTGGTATATCAGAGGTTATGTTCCTCAGACGTTTCGCTTATCCGGGAATCGCCCACAACATGGGAAAATGGCATGAACCAAACCAATTGTCGGTCGAATACGGAGGACGTTGTAATCCTACTCTGGATATGGTTGAATCATATGCAAAAATAGATCCGGTCACCCGTGCCGGTAGCTACAACGTAAAATTCGAGACCACCACTAATGGAGATGAAGATTATACCGTAGGCTATTCTTTTAATAACAGTCATAGCTATAAACGATACGACAATATGAACGACATTTTTGCTAATCGTGATCCTCGTTTATACGCATCTGTTATTCTACCTGGCACATCCTGGGGAGGAAAAAACATCATTATCCAGGGTGGAATCGTAAGACAAGACGGTAGTACTATCTGGCAGGCAAACGACAGGTACACATTCAATGGTACCGATTATTATGGGAAAGGTAATTCCAGCGAAGGAGAATTCTCCGGATGGGTCAGTAACCGTTCTAATGGAACCCGTACAGGATTCTTATTGAAAAAATACCTGACAGGGTCCAATGATCAGGTATGGGATCAGGTAGTAACTCCTTTCGTTGAATTACGTTACGCCGATGTATTACTAAATTATGCTGAAGCAGTGGCAGAAAGCGGTCTGTCAAATGCTCCCGGTATTATTACCGCCCAGGAAGCATTAAATAAGATTCGTAAACGTGCCGGATTCCTGGACAATGTTGCCCTAACGACTGAAAATGTTCAATACGAACGTAAAGCCGAATTCGGATTGGAATACAACCGTACCTGGGAATATACCCGTCGTCGCGAATACCATACTTTCTTCAATAATACTTATCACCGCAAAGGATTAGTTCCAATGGCCGACTTTACTACCGGATCATTGAAATATATCTTTATTCGTACTAATATTGAACCTGGAAATAACGCAAAGAATTTTGAACCTAAAATTTATTATCGTCCAATCCCAGGAATAGAAGGAAATTCATTAATTCAGAATCCAAACTATTAAATTGAATGAATATGAAAAATTTATATAGATTTTATATTTCGATTATTATCCTTTCATTATCGCTTTCATCGTGCGAACTGGATAATTATGATGGTCCGAATGCAACAATAAAAGGTGTCGTAAAAGATATCAAAGACGGCTCTCTTATTGAGCAGGACGTAGACGGAGGTTCTAAAATTATTTATAAAGAACTTGGTTTTCAAAACCCGGAAGAACAACAAATGATCTTCAAAGTAAATGGTGAATATCAGAACAATGTGCTTTTCGCAGCGCATTATGACATCTATTTCAATGAGAGTAATTTCGTAAAACCGGATACTCTGAAGTCTTATGAGATAAAAAAAGGAGCGAACACTCTTGATTTTACAGTTCAACCTTATATCCGTATATCAAATGTATCGATTACAAAATCAGGTAATGAGATTGTTGCGACATTTACAGTCACTCCTACCGTCACAAATAACGTGAAACAGATAGGACTGTTCGGTCATATCGATCGTATCGCAGGAAATCAATTTGCTCTTCAGAGAAAAACCCAGGATATCAATGCAGCGTCAAAAGATACTCCTGTGGCATACACTCTGAAATTACCTACAAGCGGTTTTAAATCAGGCCAGGAGTATTACTTCCGGGTTGGAGGAATCATCGATGTTCCAAATGCTAAGTATAACTATGCTCCTTCTGTAAAAATTATGATATAAATACAACATGTACCCAGATTGTGGCAAAAGTAATACTTTTGCCACAACCCTTGGTCACATCCCGATTCTTATTAATCAGGGATAATAAATTTATTATAAATGATCTAACCATGAGAAAAAAAATCATCCTGTTAGTTTTGTGTATTATAGCCGTATTTCCGGCATTTTCACAAAAACAACTCAAATTAGAAAACGAAAATCTAATTGCAGTATTCAATCCTTCCAATGGCTCCTTAATTGGACTGAAAAACAAAAAAACAAACTGGGATATTATCTACAGGGAAAGACTCGGACAGTCGTTCGAAATGTTGATCCCATTGAAAGACAGACGGTTCCATTGTGTAAAAGGAAGCGAACAGACAAAACCAAAAATACAGGCATATACCGACAGCATCGTATTTACATGGAAATCAATAAAATCAAAAATTACAAACCAGACATTCAATATCGAATTCCAGGGCACAATCGCCCTGGGGAAAAAAGGTCTGGAATATAGCGGACGTGTAATCAATAATTCGGGATATACCATTGAGTATATGGCATGGCCTTATTTCGGAGAATTCGGGATTCCCGATAAAACAAAACAATTGGTATTCCAGGGTCGGAATACCACACGAAACCTGTTCCCTAATTTTTTCGGGGAATACGGTTATTGGGGAGTTGAATACCCTACTACATCATGCCTTCTTCCTGAAGAATCATTCCTTATGATCAGAAATGATGACCAGGGCCTATATATATGCAGTGAACAGACTAAACCTGAAGAAATGATCATCAATTCCTTCGAATTAATTCCCGGATATGAAATAAACAACAGAAATCCAATGGGAGACGAGATGGACGGACAGGATGTTCGTATCCAATTCAAGGCTAATCATGTTATTTATGCCCAGAATCGCACAACCACTGCATTAAGTCGTTTGATAGTCGCTCCTTATGAAGGTAGTTGGCATAAAGGAGTGGATCTGTATAAAAATTGGAAGAAAAATTGGGATAAAACAACTCCATCTACCAAATGGATCAATGAACCTTTAACATGGCAAAAAATTAATATCTCCAACGGACAGGATCTGATCAATTACGCGAAAGAAGCGAAAGAACAAGGAGTTTCCGTATTAGGAGTCAGCGGTTGGAAAAGAAACGGACAGGGAAACCATATCGGTCTGGCCGACAACCTGCAACAAGCCATTCTGGAATGTCAAAAACTAGGAGTAAATGTTGTATTGGGAATGAACTTCTCTGCAGTAGATTTCCGTTCCGACTGGTACAAAAATGAACTGAAAAACTATGTGATGACCGACCCTTTCCAAATCTCTTACGACAGAGGATTGATCTGTCCGTTGAACAAGGATGTACAACAAATAGCATTGAACGAATATGCGAAAAATGAGACTGTTTTAGCTGCCGGCGGAAGTTTCATAGAAGATAATAACCATCGGAATAAAACCTATTTCTGTTTCAACCCTGATCATGGTCATAAAGTTCCTGAATGGGTAGACAAAGGGACTATCCAATTGGACAAAGAATACACAACGCAAGTCAAGAGTAAAAACAAAGATGCTGTTGTACTGGGACATGGATTCTATGATCTGCAAACCACATTTTATGATGGTTATTATATTCTCTCCTCAGTCAATGGATCTTCTCCTCACAGGTATATAAATCCCCATGTCCCAATGATATCGACTATGGATGTCAGAAGTGCCAGAAGGGATATGAACCTGTGCCTGAGAAACAGATACAATATCTGCTACGATCTGAATTTCTATAATAATCAACTGAAAACCTATCCTCAGATCATGAAATACGGCAAACAAATAGAAGCCTTAAGAAATAAATATCGTGAATACATCTGGGATGGTGAGTTTAATGATGTGATTGGAGCTTCTGTCAGTGGTAATAATATCGCATACACTGTTTTTACAAGAAAAAGTGATGGCAAAAAAGCAATTGTAATCACAAACCAACATGAAAGAGAATCTTCTTCCGTCAAGGTGTCGGTGACAAATTCAGGAAGCGCATTAGTTATGGCAAGTCCGGAAAACCCGGAATCGGCACCTTGTAACGGAAATATCACATTAAAACCTCAATCTGTTATTGTTGTACTAGAAAAATAAATAAATATGAAACGATATATTTTTATCATTGGATGTGTGTTGTGTCTGATATCCAGTTGTACACAAGCACAACAAAAGACTTTAGAAAATGACGATATCCGTGCAGTATTCAACCTGGAAAACGGTTCATTGATCAGTTTTCAAAACAAAAAAACAAAATGGAACATTATTCCCGAAGAAAAATCAGGACGGTCATTTGAAATGTTCCTTAATCTGAAAGATAAAGGAAGCTGTTTTACTGATGGCCTCAATCAGGCAAAACCGGAAGTAAAAACAACTCCGAACAGCATTACTTTCATTTGGAATTCCATAAAATCAGACCGCGTAGGTCAACCTTTGGATATTACGTTCACAGGAACGGTTACATTAACTGATGAAGGACTGGTATATACCGGTGATGTAAAAAACAACTCCGAATATATGGTTGAACAGCTAGCTTGGCCTTTTATCGGAGAAATATCCGTTCCGGAGAAAAACGATCGTCTTTTCTTCCAACATATGAACTACACAAAACTCGACAAACGGGAACTCTACCCTCAAGTCGGAGGTTCATATACCGGATGGAGCAACCTCCCGGAAGCTTCTTTCACGTTGATACACAACGAAAAACAAGGATTATACATAAGTAGTAAAGATATAAACCTGGATGAGTACATTCGTTGCATCTACGAAATATTACCGAAAGAAACTTACGGAGCTTATGTTGGAGGAGCCTCGTCAAAAGAAAACAACGGAGAAAGAGATCATATGAAACTACAACTGAAAGCCAGTCGTTCGATCTATATGCCTGCAAAAACGGACAGATCTCTTATTCCTGTTATATTGAAACCATATATCGGAACATGGCATGCCGGAGTCGATATTTACAAAAAATGGAGAAAGTCCTGGTTTGTGGCTCCACATCGTGCCGAATGGACAAAGCACGTCAATTCCTGGCAACAGTTACACATAAATTCTTCCGAAGATCTCCTGAACTTTAAGTATAAAGACATCGTAGAATACGCAAAAGAATGTAAGAAGTACGGAGTTGAAGCTATTCAATTGACCGGATGGAATATCGGAGGACAAGATAAATCGGTTCCTTACCATGATACGGATCCTAGATTGGGAACAAAAGAAGATCTGAAAAACGCCATTGCCGAATGTACAAAAATGGGTATCAAGATCCTGCTGTTCACCAAATTCACATGGATCGACATGACAGATAATCGCTATGAAGAGTACAAAGATTTCGTTGCAAAAGATCTGTTCGGAGACCCTTGCCTACATCCGGGATACAATTACAATACGTATACACAGTTATACGGAATCAATACCCGCCGGTTTGCCGTATTGTGTTTTACAGATGCAGAATGCCGGAAAGCAATCTGTAAAGAGTTCCAGAAAGTCCTGGATCTGGGAGCCCCAGGAATGGTTTACGACGAAAACCAGCACCATGCCGGCCACATGTTATGTTTTGATCCAAGTCATGGACACAAAATACCGGGATTCTTATATCAGGGAGCTGATTTATTGGGACATGATTTTATGGAAATGACAAAGGAACAAAATCCGGATTTCTTCATGAATGGAGAAGGATGCTACGATCTGCAATCCAAATATTACAGTACTTATACACGCGCGGATATCAATCATACAGCCGTTTTACGCTATATCGACCCGGAAATACCCATTGCTTGTGCCGTATTAGGGCACAACGATAAGAATACCATCAATATGTGTCTGAGAGACCGCTATTCTATCTGTTACGAACCCCGCTATTTCAAAGGACATCTGGGAGAATTTCCACGACTAATGGCTTATGGTAAATTAGTAGATGATCTACGAAGAAAATACAGTGATTTCCTTTGGGATGGAGAATTCAGAGACATTCTTGGTGCCTCGGTGAGTGGAGATAATATTGTTTATTCTATATTTGTACGGAAAACAGATGGAAAGAAAGCTGTAGTGGTATTGAATCGTAGCGAAAATCAATCTGCAGAAGCCACAGTTAAGATAGATGGTTCGACTAATCCAACAGTGGTTGCCACTCCTGAAAATCCGGGTGCAATAAGTTTTATGGGAAAAATCACGCTTCAGCCCCAGTCTGCCGCTGTTGTAATGGAACAATAATCGGAATACTATGAAATTTACAAAGAAAATAGCAGGAATTTTATTGTTGTCCTCTGTTGTTAATTTTTGTTTTGGACAGAAAATATTATTCCATCGGGATTTCGCACCTTCCGACAGGTTTGTGAAACAAGTTGAACGTCCTTATCGGGATGACATTTGCCTGAATGGTTACTGGCAATTCATGCCGGTCTACGAAGAAGCTTTGTCTTCTATCGATCTGAAAAATCCGGTTTATCCGGGACAGCCTGTATGGGAAAAGATTCCTATCAAAATTCCATCCCCCTGGAATATCAATAGTTTTGCATCAAAAGAAGGGGGTGACTTTATAGCCTACCCGGAATATCCTTCACAATGGGAAAAAGCCAGGGCCGGATGGCTGAAATGTAATATTCCTTACCATAAAGAATGGAAAGGCAAAAGGTTATTCCTTCGTTTTGAAGCTGTATCGGGTTATTCCCAGGTAATCGTAAACAAGAAAAAAGTCGGAGAAAATTTTGATTTATTCCTGCCTTTTGAAATTGATATTACCGATGAGATCCGTGAAACCGGAGAAAACGAATTACTAGTCTGGGTCGCTGATGCTAAATTATTCAATAAAACAAGTGTTAAACTAAGGAATGCCAGAAGAATACATGTTGGAGGATCTTTCTGGGGAGAACATATCATCGGCATCTGGCAGGATATTAATCTACTCGTAAAATCTCCGATCCGGATACAAAATGTGTTCATAAAACCTAATTTGGATACGGATGAACTGGAGGTAGAGGCTTCTGTCATAAACAACACCGCAAAAAAACAAAAGCTATCTCTTTCCGGAGATGTTATGCCGTGGGTTAACCGGACTGAACAAACTGTTCTGTCGGCTCCGGAAGTCAATTGGGAATTAGCAAATAAAGTTCTGTCAACACCTGTCGAAACAATAGAAATTGAGTCCGGTTCAACTCAAACGATTCATTTGAAAACTAAAGTTACGGGAAATTTAAAAGCATGGACTTCAGAAAATCCCGAACTATACGGACTTGTTTTAAACCTGAATGACAAAAAACAGACTATCGACAGAACTTTCAACCGATTCGGATGGCGACAGTTTTCTATTCGCGGAAAAGAATTCCTGCTCAACGGAAAACCTGTATACCTGAAAGGCGATTCCTGGCATTTTATGGGTATTCCTCAAATGACCCGGCGTTACGCTTGGTCATGGTACAAAACATTGAAAGAAATGGGAGGAAATGCCGTAAGGTTGCACGCACAACCCTACCCTGAGTTTTATCTGGATATGGCCGACGAAATGGGAGTTTTTGTCCTCGACGAAACAGGAATGTGGGCCAGCGACGGAGGGCCTAACGCCGATTCCGAAGAATACTGGAAAAACGCGGAAGATCATCTACGACGTATGATCATGAGAGACAGAAATCATCCTTCGGTTTTTGGGTGGAGCGTTTGTAATGAAAATATAGCTGTAGTAGCCCACGTACAAAATGCTCCCGAAGCTATTATCCAGCGCCAGGTAGACGAAATTAACAAATGGGTAGCGGTCTGCCGGGAATTAGATCCGACCAGGGTCTGGATATCCGGTGATGGAGAAACAAACAGAAAGACCGATCTACCTGTCGTCCCCGGACACTACGGACACGAACGGGAAATGAGACAGTGGTCATCCCAATATCCCATCTGGGGCATCGGTGAACAATGTATGGCGTATGCAGGAACACCCATAGAAGCCTCTAAATTTGCCGGGGAACGCGCATACGAATCAATGTTGGGACGAATGGAAGGAGTTGCTGCGGAAGCCCTCGAATTACTCAATATCCAAAAGAAATACAATGCCAATTTTATGTCGGTATTCAACGTTGCCTGGTATGGTCTGAAACCCCTTGAAATAGGTTTAAAAGATACTACCCGCACTCCGGAAATGACAGACGGGGTCTATTTCGGAACATACCAACAGGGAAAACCGGGAGTTCAACCCGGAAGGTTAGGGCCTTATACTACTACGTTTAATCCCGGATATGATCCTGAGCTGCCGTTATTTAAAACATGGCCTCTGTATGATGCGGTAAAACTCTCTTTCAGTAACAAGGAAAATATTCCGCAAAAATGGAAAAAGAAAGAAATCCCAAACAGGGAAATCTCTATCCAACCTGCAACTTCGGTTTGTATATTAAGCGACAATCCTTATTCCGTTTTGCATACAATATGTAAAGATCTAGGTATCAACACACAAGCAAGGCCAATAAAAGAAAGGAATGATTTACTTATTATTGATGGTAAATATCCGCCTTCAGATCCGGAATCCTATACAGTATTGAAGGAGACACTTGAAAGAGGAGGACAGGTATTTATTTGGGGAGTTTCCCCTACTTCAGTGGAAGCGTTAAACAAACTGCTCCCGGTTCCGGTAGAGCTGACAACACGAAAAGCCTCATCATTCCTTGTTCAAGATGATACATCAATACTACAACGTCTCGGAAATTCCGATTTTTACTTTTCGGAAATCTCAAAAGACGATATCATGCTCTATGGATTAACCGGAAATTTTGCTAACAATGGTAAAGTTCTATTGGAACCCTGTAACACCGATTGGAGAACCTGGAATCATAAACCCGAATACTCAAAAACAGGTTCTGTATTACGTAGCGAGCGGGAAAAGAAAGAAGGAGGGTATGCTTTGATTGAATATCCTTACCTGAACGGAAAAATATTCTTGTGTAGTCTGGAGGCAGATAAATTCAATCAATTTTCGAATGCATTATTGAGACGATTATTCTTAAATTTGGGCACATCCTTCGATAACTCCCAAAGCAATAACATTACTGTCGTTGACAACTCCGGACAACTGCAGCAGGCTTTGGTTCTGGGAAGTTTTGATATCGGAAGAAAGACCGTTCAGGAAGCATCCGAAACCGATTTCCTGAAAGGAAGCACTTCTGAAAATTATCGTCCTGGAAACGAGACCAATGGCCGTTTCTGGGAAATTAAAGGGTCCAAAAACGGAGTATTCAACTTTAAAGAAATGGGACTGCCCGGAAATGACCAACAGGCTATTGCCTACGTCAGTTTCTGGCTTTATAGTCCCAGGTCTCTGACTAATTTGCTCGAAGAACCTGATATGCCGCAATTGGACATGTATCTAGGTGTTGACGATGCCTTCCAGGTATATCTGAATAAACATCTGATCAAAGATTACATACGGGAAGGGAGCATGAAGAAACGGGATCAACGCATCGAAAAACTACCGTTGGAAAGAGGCTGGAATCATATTCTGATAAAAATCATCCAGGGTGGAGGCGGATGGGAACTGGCTGTTGAATTTGACTGCGATAAAAAGTCCTTCTTAAAACAATTGAAATCAGGGACAATTGGGAATAATGTTAGTAATCGTTAAAAATAAGCTATATGAAAACAAAAAAAACACTAGGGTTGTCATTATTGATTATACCTCTGCTATTCTGTTGCACCAACACAAATAAAACACAAAAAGAGTCCCTTAATTACGACACTTTCTGCTTCTACTACAACTGGTACGGAAATAAAGAGAAAGACGGTAAAGATATACATTGGGCTCATCCGGTAATGAGACAAGGCGCCAATGATACCATTACAAAAGGATATCTTCCCGGAGGTGATGATATTTCCAGCAACTTCTTCCCACAATTAGGGACATACAGTTGTACCGACACCACAACAATAAAGAAACATATGGAAATGCTGGCCGAAGCTCACATTGGAGTTATAGTACTCACCTGGTGGAATGTTCATGATTTCGGTTATCAGAGTGTGCCTATGATTATGGATATGGCATCCAGATACGACATCAAAGTCTGTTTTCATATAGAACCGTTCAGCGGACGGAATGCAGCGACAACACGTAACAATCTCCAAACTATAATCGACACATACGGTAAGCATCCTGCTTTTTACCGTATGAACGGAAAGCCTTTATTCTTTATCTACGACTCATACCTTACCCCAGCAGAAGAATGGGCAACCCTGCTAAATCCTGATGGAGAGATCTCAATCAGGAATACTCCTTATGATGCAATCATGATCGGATTATGGGTAAAAAAGGGAGAAGAGCAATTTTTCAGCAATTCCGGATTCGACGGATATTATACTTATTTCGGAGCAACCGGTTTTACATACGGTTCAACTCCTTCAAACTGGCCTTATCTGCAGGAATGGGCGGATAAAAACAACAAAATGTTTATTCCTTCTGTTGCTCCGGGATATATCGATACCCGCGTTCGCCCATGGAATGGAAAAACAACCCGTGACAGGGAAAACGGTAAATATTATGACAGGATGTTTGAGGATGTTATCAACAGTAAAGTTAAATACATTGGTATCACATCTTTCAATGAATGGCACGAGGGTACCCAGATCGAACCCGCAGTTTCTTTCCATCCGGAAGCATTTAACTATCTGGATTACAAGCCACAGGAACCAAACTATTACCTGACACGTACAGCTTATTGGCTCAAAATCTGGGAAGATAAAACGGGAACAAATAAAAAATAATTCGGACTTAACCTCCCTTTTTATTTGATGATAATAACTTTTCAAACGATGTATCCCGGTAGCTATCCCTATCGGGATTTATCAGGTTCAGAGAAGTATTACGGTGGAGTGGTTAAAGAAAACTGTGTAAAGATGGCAAAATTTTGCAATTCACCGATGAGATGAAACAAAAAGATCATGCCAATGCTGCGCTCTTCAGTTTTTGAAGAATATACTGGATCAGCGTAAAAAGTTGAGGGAAAAAATTATAACTTTATCTTTGCAAAAAAAAGTAGTGTTATGCAGAAAGATGGTTATAGTTTATTGTTGCCCTCCGGCCTATTAGAATATTTTGAGATTACAGAAGTAAAAGAAAA
>JAVBTA010000039.1:0-11878 GCA_031556375.1 Bacteroidales bacterium
TGCAAACCATGGCGCGATCAGCTATGGCCATATCGGAGCCGACCTGATCAGCTTGGCTGCAGCATTGCGTATCCCGGTTTGTATGCACAATGTGGAGGAAGAAAAGATATTCCGTCCATCCGCTTGGTCGGCGTTCGGATCAGATTCTGAAGGCTCGGATTATCGTGCCTGTGCCGCTTACGGAGCAATCTATAAATAAGATCTGAGAAATAAATAGGAAACGTCATTTCGTGTCATACTCGAAATGACGTTCTTTCTGTAAGCTTAAAATTGAAAGTAAATAAACGGTTGGATATCAGATGATTTGATCTGCATGACAACAATGATAACGATGACTAAAGCCAGAGCTTTGAAGAATAACGGCATCGAAATGGTCTGACGCAGGCAGGCGTCTTCCCATGCTTTTGGGGTGAAGTGCAGGAAGAAGCCAATACCCATCAATGTAAATACTACAGGATAGCCTTGAATCAATTGCAGGAATAATTCCGGATGGAATGAGGTTCCAATTTGGTTCATCATTTCAATCGCAGACTGGAAAGTATTGGCTCTGAAGAATATCCATCCGAAACATACGAGGTGGAATGTAAAAAGAATACCCAGGATCCGGGAAATTCGTGTCATCTTACTTCCGTCGGATTTCAGGAATGGGAAGATAGTCATAGCCAGTTTGTGTAAAGCCAGAGATACTCCATGAAGAGCTCCCCAACAGACAAACCGTAGAGATGCACCATGCCAGAGTCCTCCCAGCAACATAGTGATCAACAGGTTGATATAGGTGCGGATTTTTCCTTTGCGGTTTCCTCCTAAAGAAATATAAAGATAGTCTCTTAGCCAGGATGATAGGGATATATGCCAACGGCGCCAGAATTCGGTTATTGTGGCTGATTTATAGGGAGAGTCGAAGTTGATGTTAAAGTGAAATCCTAACAGTAAAGCAATTCCGATAGCCATGTCGGAATAACCTGAAAAATCGCAATAAATCTGCAAAGCATAACCGTATACCCCGAATAAATTTTCCAATCCGCTGTAAAGACTTGGATTGTCGAAAATACGGTCGACGAAATTGGTACTTATATAGTCGGAGATAACAGCTTTTTTAAATAATCCGGTAATAATAAGGAATATACCCCGTCCAAACATTTCTTTTGTAATGATTAACGGACGATCTATTTGTGGAAGAAAGTCCTTTGCTCTTACAATAGGTCCGGCAACTAACTGGGGAAAGAATGATACAAAGAAAGCATAATCGAGAAATTCCTTGACAGGCTTGATCTCGTTTCTGTAAATGTCTATTGTGTAGCTCATTGACTGAAAAGTGAAAAAAGAAATCCCGACCGGAAGGAATATATTCAATGGATTGAAAGGTTCCTGAGATAAGTCGCACCATAGCTGGTAAAAGAAGTTAGTATACTTGAAATAACCTAATATACCCAGGTTAAAAGTCACGCTCAGAATCAGTAATAGTTTCCTGTGGGTTTTTCTTTCGCTTTTATGGATTTGATTGGCCAATATATAATCACAGATAGTTACGACAAAGAGTAATATGAAGTAAATGCCGCTACTTTTGTAATAAAAAAAGTACGAAAACAGGGTAACATAGATTATACGCGCCTTTTTATTGCTTTGTAAAGGAAGGTACAGAAGGACAAATCCCAGAAACAGAAACAGGAAGAAGCCGCTGCTGAAGATCATCGGCGCTTTGGGGTCATATTGAAATAATGACAGTATCTTATCTATATCAAAATCAAACATCAGTTGTTATTATTGTGCGATTGTTCGTTGTTTTCCGTATTTATTCTAAATGCATTGTATATAGCTTCAAAAAGCAATTCTCCGATAAACTCATATCCATCCTGAGTGAAATGTACTCCATCTGGTCGGATTAACTTATGTTTTTTCCAGGTTGAAGCAGAGCCCTTTCCTCCGGTAATGGAGAACATATCCCAATAAGCAATCTGATGGTCTTTTGCATATTTTACAATAGTGTTTCGTGCTTTGACGATATTAGGGTGAGGTTTTCTATATTTGGAACTCCTGTAGCGATACCATGTTTCAGCTGGTGTCGTTAACAAAAATACGGAGTTGGGATATTGTTCATGTATTTGTTTGATTGTATGGTCTATACTGTTGTAGAAATTGTCCGGATTGAATCCTTTATCGTATGCTTCATTCGTTCCCATCGATATGATTATGAGGGAGGGAGATAGTTCTTTTAGTTGTTGCATGAATAATGGAGAAGAGGAGTAGTCTTCGTAATGGGCTCCGTTCATTCCTATAGCATGGTAAAGAACTCCATTTTGCCCATTGATAAGGTTGACTCCATAGAATTGAACCGGATTTTCAAGTTCTTTTTTCCAGATAACATTGATATTATTGACCAGGGTATCCAGTTGGATGCGCTTAGAGAAAGCTGACTGATCTTTTATTGAATACCGAATCGGAATAGAATCCGGGATCTCTAATACTATCTGATTTGTATCATACAACACTGTGATATCGTTGAAACTCCATTTTTCCGGATTGTACAAATCCAAAGTTTCGATTTTTACAGAAGAAACAGAATCGGAGCAAGTCAGAACTACTCCACCAATACCGACCGGATAATTTCCTTGTTTGATGCATTTTACGGCATCCCATTTTTGGGGAGAAGTAATCCTGTAGTTTCTGGGCTCATTGGTCTTTGCCATTTTTAAAGGAGCTATAAATCCTCGGCCGGCATCTCCGAAAAAATTCTGGAACATCCTTCTGGTTATCCCTGTTTGAACATCAGCCTGAATGTGGGAGTCTCCTATGTGGCAAATGGGAACTACCAATGAATTATTGTTTTTCAGAGCTTTTAATTGATTGAAAAAGGGTAAAAGGGTATATGAGCTATCCGTCAATACATTTTCCGTTGCATTGGGAAACTTGTATTGATGCATCCGAATAACCGTGCTATCTTTTACATATCCGATATTATTCGATTTCAGAGGTGCGAATACTGTCAGCAGAAGAATGATGAACAGTATCTTTTTGCAGATGATGTTCGAAATATTCTCGTTTTTCATTATATCGTTTGTTTTCGAATTCAAAAGTTTCAAATAATTTTTTAGCAATCCAACGTCCTCCGGTAAAGGTGAGGTGTGTATAATCTTTATTTGCTTTCGGAGGGGTTGAATTAGCCCATTCGATCATACTGCCTTCGCCTCCCATAGCCTGGAATAAGTTCCAGAAAACAATTCCCGCATCGGAGCAAGCTCTGCGTTGGGATATTACAAATGGTCTGACAGCCGGCATCGATACATATTCACCATCTTTCTTCATACTTCTGTCGGATACGCTCAACAAGAGGAATGATGCATTAGGGAAACATTTTTGTAAATATTGGATTGTTTTAACCATAGCGTCTCCATACCATTTGAAGCCTGTTTTTTCAGCTTCCATGGCATTTAATCCGTATTCCAGAATAATAAGATCGTATCCGGTCAATTGGTCGAATCTCTTCAGAATGGACGAGGAAATTTTTCCAAATGCTGTGCCTGCAGTTCCTCTGATCGAAAAATTGTCAACAATAATCCCGATTGTGTCTTCAAGAGAAACGCTGTAAGTGATTAATCCTGAGGTGTCTGGAAATGAGAATCTGACACTACCTATTTTGTCGTTTAGTATATCTAATCTTTCTACTTGGCCTGTAGCCTTTAGGGGGGCTGTGTGTGTGCCGGAATAATTTATACTATATTGCACAGAGGATTCGCGTCCCGGTTGTAAAGAATAAAATAAGCTGGCTGTAGTACAACTGTCGGAGTCGTTTTTTTGTTTTGGCAAGGCAAAGGAGGCCCAGGATTCATCTCCTTTAGGAGTGAAAGCATGTCCTGCTATTCCAAGGGGAGGAGTGTGGGACGTGTCTGTCAGGGAATAATCTTTCCATCCGTGGTGTTGATGGGATACCGATTTCCGGAATCCACTTACAGCAGAACTCATAGGTACCATACCTACGCCTTTTCCTCCGTATTTTTGTTGTAAAAGTTCGCGGAAATCTCCACAGAAAATATCACCTTCGATGAAAGAATCTCCAAAAAAAGCAATTCGAACGGAAGATCTGGATTCTATTGCCTGAAAGAAAGCATCCATCCCATTTTGTTCAGGGGAAAAGTCTTCAAAGCCCGTAATATTTTCCGGCCATTCCGGCAATACTAATTCGGGAAGAGGGGTTTCTACCGCGAGAGTATCGGCTTCTTCCGCATAATCCGTATCGATAGAATCAACTTTTATCTCCGAAATTTGTTCTTTTCTTATATCCGAGAGAATATCCATCTTTTTCAATTGGTGATTTTTGAGGAAATCTTCCGGAATGAAATTCAATAATAATAGCATTCCGATTACCAGCAAAAGAAAGTAAGTTGTATGAGATAGATAATTTTTGGACATTGTTTGTTTTTTTCGCTGCAAAGATAGAAACAACATTGACATGCAACCACATTCTCAAGGTCATAAATTATAAAAAAACGTAAAAATCGGCTATTTTATTCATTTTTTTTATATTATTTTGAACCTTTTTGAATAAACTATGTTTTTTTATTAAAATCAGTATCTGGGAAGAGAAGGATCGAATATTTATTTTATTAATTTAATTATATTATTTAGTATGAAAAGTAAGACTAAATTTGGATTTTTATCCATCCTTTTTATGGGGTTAATGTTCACGGCGTGTGAATCATATCCTGACTATGACGATTATGTTGATGAGCAATTGATTTCTGTATCCAGCTACAGTAATGAAGCCAATTTCTCTGGGTATAGTACCTATTCTATAGCAGACACAGTCGTTATAGTGGATAATGGTACTATTACTAAAGTTTTGATAACGGATACTAAATATCCTTATATTCAGAAGTATGTAGCTCAGGTAAAGAAAAATATGGATGCGGTAGGGTATACATACAGTACCGATGCAAAAAAACCTGATTTGGGAGTAATGTTGTCCCTAGTTAAATCAACCAATACATACGTTAGTTATCCTTGGTGGTGGTGGGAATATTGCTATTGGTATTATTGGAGTTGCGGATACTATCCGTTCTATCCATATCCATATCCGGTAGTTGTCGGAGGGTATTCTGTCGGAGTTCTTGCTATGGATATGTTTGATCTTAAGAATAAGGTTGCCACAAAAGTTCCGGCGGTATGGACAGGAGTTGTGAGAGGCTTATATACCGGAGCTCATTCTGATGCTGAAATTGAAAATGCAATTGACCAGTGTTTCAAACAAACGCTTCCTTTCCAAAAATAATGATTTCCTAACTTAAAAATTAAACATAAAGATATGAAAAAAACAGTTATCATTGCATTATTTGCTTTGTTAGGAGTAACTACAAGTATGCAAGCTCAGAAAAAACAGTATTATGATTTAGGTTGGGATGTAGCAATGCCAATGGGTAGTTTCTCTGACTATATTTCCAAGACCAGTTTACGTGGAGGATTCTTCTCCGGGAATGTTTTCTTTACCGATGCTTTTTCTCTAGGATTTAAATTCGGGTATAACTCGTTCAGTGAAAATGTACCGTCTCAAACCCATTATATGACTACAGATAAGGGTAATTATACTAAGGCTGTTACCGCAGCAAGTTATAATTATATGGTTAATGCTCCGATTCTTGTAGGCGGTTATTATCATTTTGTAACAGATGGTCAAATTGAGCCATATATCGGTTTAGGTATGGGTGTTAACTATATTACGGAAGAAACGCTGATTCAGGATTTAAGTATTTATGATGATCAATGGGCATTTATTATGAATCCGGAAATCGGATTGAGGTATCAATTCAAAAATTCTCCGTTCGCACTGAAATTGAAAGCCGGTTATAACTTCAGTATCAATGATTATCAGCCATGGGATAAGAAGTATAGTAATCTACAGACTTTAAATATCGGATTATCCCTTAGTTGGACTGTCCAATAATAGTTGCCAAAATAAAAAAAGAGCTGTCTGAGTTTTTAGAAAATCCAGGCAGCTCTTTTTTTTATCCGGATTTTTATCTGAATTATTCAATTGAAAATCGTACCTTTGCACTCTTAAAAATGAGACCTTTATGGAGAACAATATAGGCGTTAAGCAGTTGGCTCTGGATAAGCGTTATTTACGTATGGCTCGTATCTGGGCGGAGAATTCTTATTGTAAAAGAAGGCAGGTTGGAGCGTTGATTGTGAAAGATAAAATGATTATATCTGACGGATATAACGGGACACCTTCCGGATTTGAAAACAATTGTGAAGATGAAAACAATGTAACACATTCTTATGTTCTTCATGCTGAGGCTAATGCAATTACAAAGATAGCATGTTCCAATAATAGCAGCAAAGATGCAACTCTATATGTTACGGCATCGCCATGTATAGAGTGCGCCAAGTTGATTATTCAATCGGGTATCAAACGCTTGGTTTATTCGGAGAAATACCGTTTGGATGATGGTGTGAGATTATTGGAGCGAGCAGGCATTGAGGTTGTTTTTATAAATATGGAAGAATAAATTTCCAGTTCACAATGGCATCAAAAAAATCATCGTGGGGTGTTATAACCATTATATTATTGGCATTGGTTATTGGTTTTGTGGTTGGTAATTACCTCGCACCACAAGCTTTAGGTCGTCGTTTTTTTCTTTCGTCAGGGAATAAAATCAATGTTATTCTGGATATTGTTGACGAGGAATACGTTGACTCCGTCAATATGAAAGAAATGGTAGAGGATGCAATTCCCAAACTGATTGGAGAATTGGATCCGCATTCGGCGTATATCCCGGCGGATAAGTTACAAGGGGCAAATGAGGAGTTGGAAGGCCATTATGGGGGGATTGGAGCTGGTTTTGTCATACAGGACGATACGATAATGGTTGTCAATGTTATAGCCGGAGGGCCATCCGAACAGGCAGGAATAGAGGCGGGCGACAGGCTGATTTCTGTTGATGGAGCCTCTTATGCAGGTCATGATATCCTGCAGGATTCGGTTATTTCTACTTTAAGAGGTCCGGTCGGTACGAAAGTGAATATTGGAATTAAGAAACGTTTATCCGATGAAATAATAAACTACGAGATTGTCAGAGGAGAGATACCCGATAATAGCGTCCTTGCTAGTTATGAAGTCTCCAAAGGAATAGGTCTTATTAAAATAAGGAAATTTGCTCGTACCACTTATGATGAGTTTATTCAGGCAATAGCTAAATTGTCGGCGGAAGGATGTACTTCATTTGTGTTGGATTTGAGATCCAATACGGGAGGTATATTTGATATTGCGGTTAACATGGCTAATGATTTTCTATCCAAAGGGCAATTGATCGTATATAAAGAAGGAAGAGCAATGCCTAGGGATGAATCCATCGCTAATGGTTCGGGAGCGTTTCAGAAGAATCAATTAGTTGTACTGATGGACGAGGTCTCTGCGTCAGCAAGTGAAGTGTTTGCCGGAGCTATTCAGGATAATGACCGTGGACTTATTATTGGCCGTAGATCTTATGGAAAAGGATTGGTTCAAAAACCGATCAATCTATCTGACGGTTCGGCATTACGACTTACTATCGCACGTTATTACACTCCGTCAGGCAGATGTATTCAACGTAATTATGTGCTTGGTAAATCCGGGGATTACGAACAGGATTGGGTCGACCGATTTTATCATGGAGAAGCTTTTTCCCAGGATAGTATCAAATTTGATGAAAGTTTAAAATATTATACTTCTGTAGGACGTGTAGTGTACGGAGGCGGAGGTATTATGCCGGATATTTTTGTTCCAAGGGATACAATGGGGGTGACTTCTTATTATATGAACCTTGATAAAATGGATATTTTCTATAATTATGCTTTCAAATACGTTGACCAGCGTCGTGAATCCCTGAAACAATTTAAAGACTACGAATCTTTATATAATCATTTACTGAAAGAGCCAATTGTAGAAGGAGTGGTCTCTTTTGCCGAATCACAAGGTATTCGTCGTAAGGTTCACCTGATAAATACATCATACCGTATCATCCAGAATCAGACAATTGCTTATATTGTCGGAAATGTACTTGGTAACGAATGGCTCTATCCTGTGGTAATGAAACAAGATCCGGTAGTGTTTAAAGCAATAGAAACTATCAAAAAAGGAGATGCTACACCTGAGGCTATTTTTACAAAAGCCCAGGAACAACAAGTTTTAAAGAATGAATAATGATTTATTCTTCTCTTTCAGGATATAGCGCATCCCACCATTCCGATTGTCCTTTCAGCCATTTGGAAAACCATGCATGGATTGTTTTATTCCATTCAATGCGTTTTTGATAGCCGTAAATTGCATGATTTTCGCCTTCTACACGTACGAACTCAACGGTTTTACCCAGAAGTTTTAATGCATTATACATCTGAACACTTTCCCCCATCGGGACGTTTGTATCTACGTTACCATGAAGCAATAATAGTGGAGTCTTGATTTTATCTGCTTGGAATAGAGGGCTTTGTTTGACGTATAGTTCCGGATTATTCCATGGAAAACTTCCGGTACTGGCTACCGCGCTGTAAGCATATCCCCAGTAGCCTTCTCCCCAATAGCTGGATAAAGCGCTGATGCCCGCATGGGAAATGGCTGCAGCAAAGATATCAGTTTGAGTTTGCAGATATTGGGTCATAAACCCTCCGTATGACGCACCTATACATCCGATTTTTGAACGGTCGACGAAAGAGTGTTCATCGCAAAAGCGTTTGGTTCCTTCGATAATTTCGTCAGCAGTTACTTTGCCCCAGGCATTTACGTGACGTGCCGAGAATTCCTGGCCGAATCCGATTGTGCCGCTGGGTTGTAGAGTATATACTACATAGCCTAAAGCTGCATAGGTTTGCAGAGGATAAGTACTCTCAAATATACGGGTTGTAGGAGTCGTTCCTGCATAATAATACACGATCATGGGGTATTTCTTATTAGGATCAAAATCAACCGGAAGATAATAGCGACCTTTTATTTCAGTATTATCGGAAGTCTTGAAATTCCAATCCTTCATTTCACTGAGCTTCAGTTCCGAAAGTTGTTCGGCAAAAGGATCGGAAAGAAGTTGTGATTTCTTTGTTTTCAGATCATAACTGTAAAGCCGGTAAGCGTTAGATCCGCTTTCTCCACGATACAGAGCTACAGGAGCCGATTTTGCTATTTGGAAGCCGGAGATCATATCTTCATTCAATTCCAATCGTTCGTATTTGTCGGACTTAGGGTCGTACACATATATAGGTTTTCTATCTTCTTCATCCACAGAGAAATATAGTTTATTGTCTATTTCAGCCCATTGTCCATATGAGATATTTGGATTGAAGTTTTTTGTAATCACTTTTACGTCCCGGGTTTTCAGATCCATGATAAAAGCCTGAGTATCATAGGTGTTTGCTACTTGTCCAGGTTTGATATTTAAACCGATACCTCCAAAAGCATTGGCATTTCCGTTGAGTATAATTTTTTGATAATCAGGAGAGTATGATGCCCTTGAAATGTTCGGATCTGTAGTGATAGTGTCGATGGCCAGAGTTTGGAGATCCATCTCAAAAAGAGAGTAGGATCTTAATAATTGCTCAGAAAAGTCTTCTTTGCTGGTCATGAACAATATTTTTTTACAATCAGGACGAATATCCGTTAAATAGGAAGTCGTATGTCCGAATGTAAGTTGTTGCATTCTTTGATCAGCAAAACGGTAGATGAATAACGAATAACGTCCGCGGAAAGAGCCTGCCCGGTCAGAAGGAGAAAGGTAACGTTTCAAATCACCTTTGTCTTCCGGGATTTCTTCTTTGATACCGACAATCATAAAATTTTGGTCGGGAGATACATAATAGGAATCGTATTTAATCCCTTTTGCGATACATGTCTGTTCCATCGAAACCGGATCTAAAGTGAAGAAATCTTTATCCCGGATTCCATCTCTGGTATAGATTAATTTATCAGAAGAAAGCATCCAACTGGGATAGATACTTCCTTCGAAGCGGGTGATCAAACGATTGTTTTTCAGTTCTCTCAATTCCGTATAGGTATTGTTTTTTCCTCCGGGAAAGACCAGGTTATAGTTGGCCAGGAAATATTTTCCGCTGGGAGAGAGGCTGCTTCCTGTAATACGATGTCCTTCAATGATATCACTGATATTAACTCGTCTTTTACTGTCTGTCGATACGATAATCTGAGCCTGGGAGTCTTTTTTCTCTGGTTTGACGATTGTTTTTAACAGAGGATTGATTGTATCGGTATTCCTTATGAGACTTTTTATTGTAATTTCATACTGCTTGTAAGGTTCCATAGCAAGATCTATGTCGATATTTCTTGATTTCGCCAGACTGTCTTCGAAAGTTTCTTTCGATTTTTCTTTTTTATCATTGACGTAAATCTCCTGCATTTCAGTAGAAGTCACAGATATTTTAACCTTTGAATAGCGATCTGCTTCAAGGTTGAATGATAAAATTTGCAATGATTTTCCTTTATCGGCTAATTTTCCCAAAGAAATAATTCCTGCAGTATCGGTTGATTGAAGCTGGGAATGTTCCAACATATTTCCGAGGTTGACAAATGAGGTCAATAGATTTTTATCCTCAAATTTTTTCTTATTGACATCGGTAGAATCTATTCTAATCGGCTCCTGAATAGAAATAGGAGACGATACTTTATATTGACGAACTTTGACTTCATTTTGAGCAAAGAGATTTATTGATGTCAGAGACAGAAATAATAAAGAGACTGAGATTTTTAACAGAGGTTTCATAAGAAAAATATTTTTTGTCAAAGATAATTATAAAAGTGAAATAATACTTGAAACAATTGATTTATTCAGGGAGATGCGATTAGCTCGTTTTTTAGAAAAACAGGTATAAGTTCATTGAATTCTTAAAAAATGACCATAAAAATGAGAAATATTAAAAAAAAGGAATGGTTTTATAATAATTATGTGTTATTTTGTAAAATTATTTGAATGTTGGTGTTTTTTTATTTTGAATGAATGGCAGAAGAGAGTAACATACATTTGGATCGTCTGGAACGCTTGAAAATAGATGATACAATTTTGCAGAAGCAATTTGCGAAAGGAGATCCTTCTTTTCTGGCAGGTATATATAATCGATATGCAAATGAGTTATTATCTTACGGTACCGGTCTGGGCTTTGAAAGAGAAGCCATAAAGGATGCCATTCATGATGTTTTTTGTCATTTGTTCACTCATCGCAATAAATATATCGAAACGATCAGGAAAATAAAACCATACTTATTTAAATCTTTGAGAAACAGGTTGATCAATATGGTTTCTTCCGGTGTGGAGGAAGTTGATATTTCAGGACAAGAACATTATTTTTCAGTAAAAGTAAATATTGTGGATCAGATGATCCAGGAAGAAGAACGCCGTTACCTTCAGGATAAAATCGGAAAATATTTGAATTGCCTGACAAATAGACAGCGTGAGGCTATTTATCTTCGATTTATGCAAGAGCTTGATTATGATGAAATTGCGGAATTACTTCAAATAACTCCACATTCTGTAAGAAAATTAATTTCATCTGCGATTATACGAATGAGAGAACAAAAAATTTCTTTCCTTACAATACCGTTATCGTCACTGACAATCTTAGTTGGTTAATGTTTTTTAATGAAAAATTAAAAAATTATTAAAAAATAGGGGACAAAATAACATTTTTTTTGTCTTATAGGTATCATGTTTAAAAAATACTTAACATACGATGCCATAGAATTCGCAGGAGATGAATATTTCTTGCAATGGAGAATGTTCCTTGATGAGGACTCCGATGAATTTTGGAAGAATTTTATGGAGTCATATCCGGAGAAGAAAAGTGATATTTTCCGGGCAATACGGATTGTCGATTCTTGCCGGATAAATGAATTTGAGTTGACCCAAACCGA
>JAVBTA010000007.1:0-72310 GCA_031556375.1 Bacteroidales bacterium
AAACAAACCAATGTTAGCAATACAGCGAAAACCTTTACAAATCCTTTGTTCTGCATTTGATTTTTATTTTATTTTTTGACATTAATTAGCTAAGTCTTTTTTTCAGCCTGCAAATATAGTTTTTTTTTCTTTTCAAAAGACTAAATTTTACAGGTTTTTCACATTTACTCCTTATTTATCTTATTTCACCAGATTTCACAAAAAAAACAAATTAACTTTTTTCGTATTAAAAAAATTGTAACTTTGTCCTTGAAAACTGTGGGTTCTACGCTCTAAACAACAGATTAAATCAGCGATAGAGGCAAGTTACAGTTTTCACTAAATATGAGATTATGGCAAAAGTAAGAGGAACAGTTGTTGTCGACACCGAAAGGTGTAAAGGTTGCGACTTGTGCGTAGTTGCTTGTCCGGTAAGCGTTCTTGAATTGGGGAAAGATGTGAATAACAAAGGGTATCACTACTCACAAATGAAAAATCCGGATGATTGTATTGGTTGTGCAAGTTGTGGATATGTCTGTCCCGATGGTTGTATCACCGTTTATAAGGTAAAAATCTAAGACATGGCAGAAGTAAAATTAATGAAAGGAAACGAAGCGATTGCTCATGCAGCAATCCGCTACGGTGCTGATGGTTATTTCGGATATCCCATCACCCCTCAATCGGAAGTAATGGAAACCCTGATGGACGAGGAACCATGGAAAACCTCAGGAATGGTCGTTCTACAAGCAGAAAGCGAAGTCGCAGCTATTAATATGGTATATGGAGGAGCTGCCTGCGGTAAACGAGTCATGACCTCATCTTCCAGCCCGGGTATCAGCTTAAAACAAGAAGGTATCTCATATATGGCTGGAGCCGAGTTGCCTGCACTTATAGTAAATGTAATGCGCGGAGGCCCCGGATTAGGAACTATTCAACCCAGTCAGGCCGATTATTTCCAGACGGTCAAAGGCGGTGGACATGGCGACTACAGATTAATTACACTTGCTCCGGCTTCCGTTCAGGAAATGGCCGATCATGTCGCACTCGGATTCGACCTTGCATTCAAATATAATAACCCTGTAATGATTCTCACCGACGGGGTTATCGGACAAATGATGGAAAAAGTGGTACTTCCTCCACAACGGCCCCGTAAAACGGAAGAAGAGATCCGTCGCGAACAACCATGGGCGACCTTAGGTAAGACTAAAGACCGAAAACCAAATATCATTACTTCTCTTGAACTAGATTCTTCCATTATGGAAAAAAACAATATCCGGTTCCAGGAAAAATACAAAAGAATCGAAGAAAATGAAATGATGTACGAAGAGGTAATGTGCGATGATGCCGAATACCTGATCGTAGCTTTTGGATCTGCGGCCCGTATCAGTCAGAAAACAATGGATCTAGCTCGCGCAGAAGGAATTAAAGTCGGATTATTACGCCCCATCACACTTTGGCCTTTTCCATCGAAAGCACTGAATGCCTATGCCGGCAAAGTAAAAGGTATCCTGACAGTAGAACTCAACGCCGGACAAATGGTTGAAGATGTTAAGTTAGCTGTCGAATGTAAAATCCCGGTAGAACATTATGGTCGCCTTGGAGGTATCGTACCTACTCCGGATGAAGTATTGAATGCTTTGAAAAAAATGAAAAAATGAACAGTATGGAACTTACAGATATTATAAAACCTGAAAACCTGGTTTATGCAAAACCCCGGTTGATGAATAATAATCCGATGCACTATTGTCCCGGTTGTAGCCATGGAGTAGTACATAAACTTGTAGCTGAAGTCATTGACGAAATGGGCCTGGAAGAAAAAACAATCGGAATTGCCCCTGTCGGTTGTGCCGTATTTGCATATAACTATATCGATATCGATTGGCAAGAAGCCGCTCACGGTCGTGCCCCTGCACTTGCGACCGCCGTTAAACGCCTGAATCCGGACAAAATGGTATTCACATATCAGGGCGACGGAGACCTTGCTGCTATCGGTACTGCAGAAACCATACATGCCTGCAACAGAGGAGAAAATATCGTTATCATATTTATCAACAATGCCATTTATGGTATGACCGGAGGGCAAATGGCTCCTACAACATTGATGAATATGAAAACGGCGACTTGTCCCTACGGACGAAATGAGCAACTAAACGGTTATCCTTTGAAAATATCCAACTTATTGGCTCAATTGGAAGGAACCTGCCTGGTGACACGCCAGACTGTGCATACAGCACCTGCTATCAAGAAAGCAAAAAAAATGCTCCGTAAAGCATTCGAAAATTCACTGGCAGGAAAAGGAACCTCTATTGTCGAATTTGTATCGACTTGTTCTTCCGGATGGAAAATGACTCCGGAAGCATCAAACAAATGGATGGAAGAAAACATGCTTCCAATGTACCCACTGGGCGAACTAAAAGACATTTAAATTCATTATTTTCATTCTAAATTATGACTTACGAAATAATAATTGCCGGATTCGGCGGACAGGGAGTTCTTTCTATGGGAAAAATCCTGGCTTATTCAGGACTAATGGATGATAAAGAAGTAAGTTGGTTTCCATCTTATGGCCCGGAACAACGAGGCGGAACTGCTAACGTAACAGTTATCCTGAGTGATGACAAAATCTCCTCTCCTATCCTGAATCAATACGATATAGCAATCATATTAAATCAGCCATCACTGGCTAAATTCGAGAACAGCGTCAAACCTGGAGGTATACTCATCTATGACGGATATGGAATTGCAACTCTTCCTACTCGAAAAGATATCAAAGTCTATGAAATTGATGCTATGAATACCGCTGTTGCCGAAGGATATGAAAAGGCTTTTAATATGGTTATTCTCGGCGGTATGCTAAAAGTTGCACCAATGGTAAGACTGGAAAGCGTAATGGAAGGTTTGAAAAAATCATTACCGGAACGTCATCATAAATTGCTTCCAATGAATGAAAAAGCAATCTTGAAAGGAATGGAAACGATTGTTGAAAAAGGGAGTTAAGAACCCTCTAACTCCCACATGCACTTGAAATTCTTCTCAATCATATTCATGCTTCTCTTATCTCCTTTGTTACTCACGGCACAGGAGGTGAAAGATCCTGATTTTTTTCCGCTAACATCCGACACGGTAAAAAGCCCTGAACAAATACGACAGGACGAGGACGACATCGCTAAAAATCTGAATACGATGTTTACCCCTGTCACGGCTATTGATACTACAAAACGAATTTACTACTGGAAGATCACCAAAACAACCGGTGAAATTATTCCGGGAAATCCGGATACAACATTGACGGACTATGTCAACAGGCAACATGTTGACGGAATGGCAACATCAATGGCATATCCAGGGAACTTGGGACTTCCAATGCAATCCAGGAGTTACTTTGACCATCTCGACAGGACAAATTTTATGTTTGCCGACTATTATTATAACTATGCTTTTGCCCCCGAAAAGCATAATTTTATCAACACAAAAATCCCATACTCAAACTTCTCGTATCACACAGGAGGGAGCCGGTCAAATAAAGAAGAACGACTTTTGGGATTATTATCACTAAACTTCGGCAAAAAATTGAATGTGGGATTTGACGTAGACTATCTATACGCACGGGGATTTTATATGTCGCAATCTGCAAAGCGGCTTGACTGGGACTTTTTCAGCAGCTATATCTCCGACCGGCATCAATTGCATGTTTTCGTTAATCCGACTAGTTACACCAACGGAGAAAACGGCGGAATAACAGATGACAGGTATATTACAGACCCCCTTACCATGGAACAACTGGAAGGTATAAAATTAGAGTCCAAATCAATTCCGGTAAACTACCAGCAATCCAGTAATGAACAGGCAACATGGAACAGACAGAAAGGAACTGAATATTATCTTAATTATCACTACAATTTAGGTTTTGAACGCGATTCCACTTTTATCCCTGTATCCAGTATAATTTACACCTTTAATTATAAAAATAAAGAGAGATTATTTAACGCGAAAGACAGTAGTACTATAGACAAAGTCTATCCAGGCCGCGACTTTTGGAAGATGGGAATGGCGCCTCGAGATACCACTTCTTATTGGGAAATGAGTAATACTATCGGACTTTCCATGCGTGAAGGATTCAGTAAATGGGCAAAATTCGATCTTACCGCATTTCTATCATATGAAAGACGAAGTTTCACTATGCCGGAAAGTATAAATGCCGACACTTCTTTCAATTACAAAAAAACAATTCAAAATGCAATTTTTGTTGGTGGAGAAATCGCCAAACGCAGTGGAAAATTTTTCCGCTATGAGGCTCAGGGACGATTCGGTGTCGTAGGGGACAATTTTGCGGATATAGACATTACCGGTATGATCGAAACCCGTATCCCTTTTTTGAAAGATACTGCAACTATTTCCGGACGTGCTGCTATAAAAAATTTATCTCCCACATTCTATGAAAACAATTTCTATAGCAAGTATTTCCAATGGAAAAATGATTTCAATAAAGTAAATAAAATACGGTTCGGTGGCACTATAGATTTCCCTCAGACAAAGACAAACATCAGTGTAGATGTGGAAAACGTCACTAATTATATTTATTTTGATAATACAGGGATTAAGCAGGAACCTGCAAGTATTCAGGTCATGGCTGTAACTCTGAATCAAAACATGAAACTCGGAGCCCTGCATTGGGATAATCAACTAGTATATCAAACCAGTACAAATCAGGATGTTATTACTCTTCCCGATCTAAGTGTATACTCCAATCTATATTTTCAGTTTCTTGTTGCCAAAGTACTTACAATCCAACTCGGAGGAAATGCCCATTATTTTACAGAATACTATTCTCCTACATATGAACCGGTCCTACAACAATTCAAAGTACAAAAAGACACTAAAGTCGGCAATTATCCTATAATCAGCGGATACGTTAATTGCCATTTAAAATATACACGGTTCTTTGTAGAGTTTTATAACCTGAGCGCTTCATTCATCAATCCTCCGGAATACTTTTCCATGCCACATTACCCGTTGAATCCACAAATATTCCGATTCGGACTATCCTGGGACTTCAATAATTGAGTTATGAATGCAAAAAGACTACTGCCTCTTTATTTTGTTCTACTGGGAATAGCCCTGTCAACAATGCTTTTGCTATGGCATTCCGTGAATAAATCCGACGTCCGGGATTATCCTGAAATTAAGAAAGAAGGCATACTAAGGATTGTAACCGATTATAATTCTGTTGGTTATTATAACACTGAAGATACGATAGCCGGTACACAATACGAATTATGCAAATCCATAGAAAGTCTTTCCGGATTAAATATTGAAATTCATATTGAAAATAGCCTGACAGAATCAATGCGAGGTTTAGAAGAACAAAAATATGATATCATTGCCAGAAATATTCCGGTAACTTCGCAGACAAAAGAAATAATCGCATTTACAGAACCGGTCAATAGGAGCAAACAAGTTCTAGTACAAAGAACTGCAAAATACAACAATAATATTAAGCCTATACGAAATCAAATCGAACTCGCACAAAAAATATTATGTATACCAGAAAACTCTCCGAATATTCTACGTATTAAAAACCTTGCAGAAGAAATTGCCGATACGATTTATATTATTGAAGAAAAAGCATGCAACTCAGAACAATTAATCCATATGGTAGCAAACGGAGAAATCGATTTTACGGTTACAGATAAGGAAATTGCAATAAAAAACAGGAAAAACCTTCCTCAAATCGATGTGGAAACGGAAATAAGTTTCTCACAATTCCAAGCATGGGCGATTAGAAAAGATTCTCCTGTTCTATTAGACAGCCTGAATATATGGCTGAAAAAAATAAAGTCTTTACATTAAGACAATACGACAAAAGTGTCGCCATTAGCATCTTCAGAGAAATTTACTTTCTCTTCACGAGCCAACCATCCGAGTGCAGCATACAAATCTTTTTCTGTTAATTTTGTTTGCTTTTTTACGTCTTTCAAATTCATTGCCGATTGACCAATTAAGGCGTTCCATACAAGGCCGGCGTTGTTACCAATTTTTTCTTTCATTGTACATTTTTTTGATTAGACAACCTTATTTACAATATCTGCCTGTAAATAAATTCGTTGCAAAGGTACTAATTTTTTTTAAAACAAGAAAAAATATATGTTTTATAACATATTTTATCTCTTTTTGAATATTAAGAAAGATAAAAAACTGAATTTCCGGTATCAGAAAAATTCAGAGAAGACTTCAATATCCGGAAATTTATCCGTAAAAATATTTGGCAGATAAAAAATAATGACGTAACTTTGCACCCTCATTGTGGAATATCACAATCATTTCATTATAAAAATAATTAAAAAGATATAACAGAGATGTCAAGAGTTTGTCAGATTACAGGAAAAAAAGCAATGGTTGGCAACAATGTTTCGCACTCAAACCGCAAAACAAAAAGAAAATTCAACGTCAACCTTTTCTCAAAAAAGTTCTATTGGGTAGAACAAGATGCATGGGTTAGCCTGAACATTTCAGCAAATGGCCTTCGCACTATTAACAAAATAGGCTTGGACGCTGCAATCAGAAGAGCAGCTGAAAATGGTTATTTATAAAAACTTAAATTACACAAGACAATGGCTAAGAAAGCAAAAGGAAACAGAGTTCAAGTAATTCTCGAATGTACCGAGCACAAAGAAAGCGGTATGCCGGGAACATCTCGTTATATTACAACGAAAAACAGAAAGAACACTACTGCCAGATTGGAATTAAAAAAATACAATCCGGTTTTGAAGAAAATGACAGTACATAAAGAAATTAAGTAAAACCTCTAAAACATGGCAAAGAAGACCGTCGCAGGATATCGTGAAAAGTCAGAAGGACGTTCATATTCCAAAGTTATAAAGGTAATAAAATCCGAAAAAACAGGAGCTTATACCTTCAAAGAAGAACTGGTACCAAATGAAGCTGTTAAAGATTATTTCAAATAATCAATTACAGTTAGTTGCACAAAAGCTAATTCAAATTAGCTATATAAAATACAAGAAGTCATGAAAGTTTTTGAAAAATTAACTTTTATGACTTTTTTACATCCTGAAATTTGCAATTATCAAATAAAAATCTCTCCGGACAATTGTCAATTCTCAATTAATTTATTATCTTTGTAGCTGAATGTAACATCTAGAATTAGTCTTTAGGCCTATATGAAATTAAATGAACTTACAGCGATATCTCCCGTTGATGGTCGGTATCGTGATAAAGCTTTTAACCTTTCAGCATATTTCTCAGAATTCGCATTGATTAAATACCGGGTACTTGTTGAAATAGAATACTTTATCTCACTTTGTGAACTTCCGTTACCACAATTAAGCGGTACTAATAGGAAGCTTTATGAGCCCTTACGTAATATCTATCGTAACTTCTCACTTGAAGATGCACAACAGATTAAAGAAATCGAAAAAACAACTAATCACGACGTAAAAGCTGTAGAATATTTCATCAAGGAAAAATTCGATTTGCTTGGATTAGAGAATGATAAGGAATTTATTCACTTCGGACTTACCTCACAGGATATCAACAATACATCAGTTCCATTATCTATTAAAGACGCACTGGAAAAGGATTATTATCCTCTGTTGACTGAAGTAATTGAAAACCTCAGAACAAAAGCAACTGAATGGGAGCATATTCCAATGTTGGCAAAAACACATGGCCAACCGGCCTCCCCTACCCGTCTGGGAAAAGAGGTGATGGTATTTGTAAGCCGTCTGGAGCAACAATTGAAATTATTGAAAGAAGTACCCATATCCGCTAAATTCGGTGGAGCAACAGGAAACTATAATGCCCACCAGATTGCTTACCCGCAATACAACTGGAAAGTATTCGGAAATAAATTTGTCAACGATAAACTGGGACTTGTCCGTGAAGAATGGACGACCCAAATCTCGAACTATGACAATATGGCCGCTCTTTTCGATGCAATGAAAAGGATCAATACCATTCTGGTTGATATGGTACGTGATTTCTGGCAATATATTTCCATGGAGTACTTCAAACAAAAAATTAAAGAGGGGGAAGTCGGTTCTTCGGCTATGCCTCATAAAGTCAACCCTATTGACTTTGAAAATGCGGAAGGAAACCTCGGAATAGCAAATGCTTTGTTTGAACATTTGTCGTTCAAACTTCCGGTTTCCCGCTTACAGCGTGACCTGACGGACTCTACGGTATTGAGAAATATCGGAACTCCGTTTGCACATACATTAATAGCTTTGCATAGCATTTTGAAGGGCTTGAACAAACTTTTATTAAATGAACGAGCCATTGGAAACGATTTGGATAATGCTTGGGCAGTAGTAGCTGAAGGGATTCAAACTATACTACGCCGTGAAGGTTATCCGAAACCCTACGAGGCCCTGAAAGCTTTGACCCGTACAAATTCACAGATTACGGGCGAATCTATCCGGGAATTTATTGATACTTTGGATGTAAATGATGTTGTAAAAAAGGAATTAAAAACTATCACACCTCAAAATTACACCGGATTATAAATATTCACGTGAAAATACTATCGTAACCGTGAGGTTACACAGTCTAAAACAATTTTAATTCATCAAAACAATGACTACAGAAAGAGACGAGGAATGGAAACCTCGCAGTTATGAAAGAAAAAGCGATGACGGACAAAGTCGCGAGAGAAGACCATATCAAAATTATGGCAGTGATGAACAACGGTCATACAATCGTCCGTATGGAAACCAAGGTGGAAATTACGAACGCCGCCAGGGAACACAAGGAAGTTATTCCAGACCTTCAGGAAATTATTCCAGACCAGGTGGAAACTATTCCAGACAAGACGGAGGTAACTACTCCAGATCGGAAGGTGGCTATGAACGACGCGAAAACAGTTACGGACAAAGACCTCAAAGACCATACGACAACTCACAAAGATCGTACGGAAATCAGGACTCTTCATCTGAAGGAGACGGAACTGTAAAAAAACGCAGAGCAAGAATCGGAGATGCGACATCATCTCCAAGAACCTCAGGTTATGGTGATCGCCAGCAAGGTGGTTACGGTGATCGTCAACAAGGCGGTTATGGTGATCGTCAACAAGGCGGATACGGAAACCGTCAGGGTGGTTATGGTGACCGTCAACAAAGCGGTGGATATGGTAACCGTCAAGGTGGTTACGGAGACCGTCAACAAGGCGGTGGATATGGTAATCGCCAGCAAAGTGGTGGTTATGGTAACCGTCAGCAAGGTGGTTATGGTAATCGCCAGCAAGGTGGATACGGCAATCGCCAGCAAGGTGGCGGATATGGTAATCGTCAAGGCGGTGGACAACGTTCATTTCAAAGGTCAGGAAGCGGTAATTACGATCCGAATTCTAAATACAGCTTCCAAAAACAACTTAAATACCGCGAAGAAAATTTTGATCCGAACGAACCTTTACGCTTGAATAAATACCTTGCAAATGCAGGTATTTGTTCCCGTCGTGAAGCCGATGAATTTATTCAAGCAGGAGTAGTAAAGGTGAATGGAGAAGTTGTGAGCGAGTTGGGAACAAAAGTAAAACGTGCCGATGTAGTAATGTTCCACGATCAACCAGTACAATTGGAGCATAAAATCTATGTATTGCTTAATAAACCTAAAAATTGCGTTACAACTGCAGATGATCCACAAGAACGTCTTACAGTTATGGATCTGGTAAAAAATGCCTGCCGTGAACGTATTTTCCCGGTTGGACGTCTCGACAGAAACACTACCGGTGTATTATTACTTACAAACGACGGAGATTTGGCCTCCAAGCTGACTCATCCTAAGTTCTTGAAAAAGAAAATATACCATGTATGGTTGGACAAAGATGTTCAGATCGACGACATGCAAAAAATGGCAGAAGGTATTGAACTGGAAGATGGTGAAATCCATGCAGATGCTATCAGCTACGTAACAGAAACAGATAAAGACCAGGTAGGTATCGAAATTCATTCCGGACGTAACCGTATCGTTCGTAGAATGTTCGAAAGTCTTGGTTATCACGTTACAAAACTTGATCGTGTATATTTTGCAGGATTGACCAAGAAAAACCTGAAACGCGGACAATGGCGTTATTTGAGCGAAAAAGAAGTAAGTATGCTCAGAATGGGAGCTTTTGATTAATTCTTAATTATAAAAATGAAAAGGACTAAAATAGTTGACTTGCTGAAAGGGAGTACAACCGATTCGACAATTAATGTAAAAGGCTGGGTAAGAACCCGCAGGGGAAATAAACAAGTAGCTTTTATCGCTCTTAACGATGGTTCTACAATTAATAATATCCAAATTGTGGTTGATATTGAAAAATTCGGAGAAGAATTTTTGAAACCAATTACAACGGGAGCATGTATTAATGTCGACGGATTGCTGGTTGAATCTCAAGGACAAGGACAGTCTGTTGAAATACAAGCTACTGCCATTGAAATTTACGGAACAGCAGACCCAAATACTTATCCGTTGCAGAAAAAAGGTCACTCTCTCGAATTTTTAAGAGAGATTGCACACTTGCGCCCTCGGACTAATACATTCGGAGCTGTCCTGCGTATTCGTCACCACCTGTCGTATGCTATCCACAGTTACTTTAACGAACTTGGATTTTATTATTTCCATAGTCCGATTATTACAGCTTCTGATGCAGAGGGTGCCGGAGCAATGTTCCAGGTAACTACTCTGGACATGAATAATCCTCCGAAAAACGAAGAAGGAAAGATCGATCACACTAAAGATTTCTTTGGCAAAGCAACAAATCTTACCGTTTCCGGTCAGTTGGAGGGAGAACTAGGAGCTATGGCTTTAGGAGGAATCTATACATTCGGACCTACTTTCCGTGCAGAAAATTCCAATACTCCACGACATTTAGCGGAATTCTGGATGATCGAACCGGAAGTTGCATTCTATGATATTAACGATAATATGGATTTGGCGGAAAGTTTCCTCAAATACGTAATCGGCTATGCTATGGAACATTGCAAGGATGACATAGAGTTCCTTTGTAAAATGTATGATAATGAACTAATCGACCGTTTGAATTTTGTCATACAGAACAAATTTATTCGTCTGGCATATACAGAAGGAGTTAAGATTCTTGAAAATTCAGGTAAAAAATTTGAATTTCCTGTATATTGGGGAGCTGATTTACAATCGGAACACGAACGTTATCTGGTAGAAGAACATTTCAAATGTCCGGTAATCATGACTGATTATCCGAAAGAAATCAAGTCATTCTACATGAAACAAAACGAGGATGGCAAGACAGTACGCGGAATGGATGTATTGTTTCCGAGAATCGGTGAAATCATCGGCGGATCAGAACGTGAATCTGATTACGATAAGCTGATGAGCCGGGTAAATGAGCTTGATATGTCAATGGATAGTTTGTGGTGGTATCTGGATACACGTAAGTTCGGTACAGCGCCACACTCCGGATTCGGGCTTGGTTTTGAACGCCTTGTGCTTTTCGTAACCGGTATGACCAATATCCGTGACGTAATCCCATTCCCAAGAACTCCAAATAACACAGAGTTTTAATCGTATACTATTATCATGCAGAAACACGACCTCTGTTGCATCGGGCATATTACGTTAGATAAGGTAGTAACACCCAAAAATACCGTATATATGCCTGGTGGGACATCTTTCTATTGTTCCCACGCTATTCGGCACTTTAACGATATTGATTACAAACTGGTTACTTCTCTTGCAGAATCGGAAATGAAAGCCGTTTACGATTTGAGAGATAAGGGTATAGATGTCAAAGCGATAACCAGTAAACACTCTGTTTATTTCGAAAATATATACGGAGAAAATCAGGACAATCGAACACAACGCGTTCTGGCAAAGGCAGATCCGTTTGCGATCAATCACATTGATGATATAAACTCCAAAATTTTCCTGCTTGGAGCATTGCTTGCTGACGATTTCCCGGTTGAATTAGTGAAATATTTATCTAAGAAAGCTGATGTCGCAATAGATTGTCAGGGATATTTGCGCGAAGTACGCAATGAAAGAGTTTTTGCTATCGATTGGAGCGATAAAATAGAAGTGCTTAGCCATGTTCATTTCTTGAAAGTGAATGAAGTGGAAATGGAAGTAATCACCGGTTTTACAGACATCAAAAAAGGTGCTAAACAGCTCTATGACTGGGGAGTTAAAGAAGTATTGGTTACTCTTGGCAGCCTGGGTTCTGTCATTTATGATGGTAAAACTTTTTATAAAATACCGGCCTACGTTCCATCCGAAGTAGTCGATGCGACCGGGTGTGGAGATACGTACCTCACCGGTTATCTTTATCAACGCGCCAAAGGAACGGATATCCAGTCGGCAGGCGAGTTTGCCGCAGCTATGGCAACAATTAAGATTGAAGCTTCCGGCCCGTTTAACGGAACAAAAGAAAATGTAATTGAACGTATTAATACCGCTCAACAACATTTGCCGGAAATTTGATAAATCATATAACAAAAAACTCCCGCCATTTTTGAAGATGACGGGAGTTTTTTGTTGATATATTGATCTTTATTTCAAATTCTTGCAAAACGAAGCTATTGCGACAATCCCCAATCCAAATAAACCTACTACAAAATAAGCAGCCTGCATACTGATTTTATCCGATATCATTCCTACCATTAACGGAGCAAGTAACGGACCGACAAAACTGATCCCTGACATAATGGTCAAAGCCTGTCCCACAGGAGTTTTAGCCTTGTCCCCCACTATACTGTAAATCGTCGGAACCATACAGGAAATGCCTAGACCGATGAGCATAAAACCAAATGAATTGATTACAACTTTAATACCGACATGATCCGATACATTGATAAAAAGAGATGAAATTATAAATCCGACAAAAATACAAGTCCCAGCTATTTGTAACACAGCACGTTTACTCCATTTTGTATAGGCCAGGTTAGTCAACATACGACCTGTAAACATCATCACCATAAAAACCAGGAAACCTATCTGCATGGATTTAGGAGCATCAATTACCGATTGGAAATAGACGTCACTCCATTCAAACATTGTATTTTCAACAACCAAGGCCAATAACCATATGATTCCCAATTGAACCAAAAGAATTTCAGAAAATGAAAAGCTTTTCTTTTCTATTACCGGTTCTTCTTTTTGTTTTTCAGATTTCGGCTTAACTACGGGATTAAGCAAGTACTTGTAACAAAATAACACAATCAATACAGCAATAATAGTAATGAAAGTGAAGTGATAAAATGGAGTTACATTAAGATTGATCATTGCAAACCCAATTAAAGCACCAATAACAGCTGCTAGGCTCCAGGTGGCATGAAAAGTTGCAATAATCGGTTTGCCGTAAATACGCTCAACTTCAATAGCTTGTGTATTTAATGATATATCCGTCATGTTCCAGAAAGTTCCGAACAAGAATAAAACAGCTGTAAGAAAATAAACTCCCGGGACTAATCCGACGGAAAAAAGGGACAATATAAATCCCAAGATACTGATCAAGACTGTTTTCTTACTACCGATACGAGGGAAGAGAAAGCCGACAACAGGAATTGCCACAAATTTCCCAATGGGTATCATAAACATCAGGAAACCAAATGATGTCCAGTTATCTAATCCGAAAATCTCTTTGATATCCGGTAGCCGGCTGGCCCAACTGGCAAAACAAATACCCTGTGCCAGAAAAATCAGTAAAACTGCAATACGAATAGTTTTTTTAGAATGAACGGGTTGTGATAATTGATCCATAAATTATAATTATGTGTGATTTTTTTTTATTTAAGCCAGATCTCAATTGCTTTTTTAATGGAAGTCAAACCAAAATCAGCAGGATTAATATCCTTTTTATCCAGAAACATTAATTCCGCGACATCATCTGCAGGATAGATATCTGAAGCTGACCAGGTGGTCTGAACAGTAAAAAACATATCAACCGTATGTACTTCAAAACCCGAATAGGTGTATATATTCGGTAAAGAAAACATATATTTGAAGTCGTCCGGTTCCATACCTGTTTCTTCCCTGACTTCGCGTACAATTGCCATCTCGGCTGTTTCATTCATATCGACAAATCCTCCGGGCAGATCAAGCGTTCCTTTTGCGGGTTCTTTCGCGCGACGGGCAACAAGCAACCGTCCGGATGCGTCTGTGATAAAAGCTGCTGTCGATGAGCTGGGATTGAAATAGTAAACAAAACCGCAATCCTGGCATTTTTTTGATTTGAAATTATTTTCTTCGAAATGCGAAGAACCACATTTCGGACAATATTTGAATTGATGTAATGGATGCATTATAATTAATTTATGATTGCTTGGCGAATTTTCAACAATTTTGCCAATAATGGCTCCAACAAATCGAGTTGCAACATGTTGGCTCCATCCGACTTCGCTTCTAAGGGATTGGGATGTGTTTCAATAAATAAACCATCCACACCTACCGCAACCGCAGCTTTAGCTACTGTTTCTATCAACTGGGGAAGTCCTCCTGTCACACCTGATGTCTGATTGGGTTGCTGAAGAGAATGCGTTATATCCATCACCACCGGAAAACCAAAAGATTGCATTTCTGGAATACCACGATAATCAACAATTAAATCGGTATAACCAAAAGTAGTGCCTCGTTCTGTTATCATCGCATTCGGGTTACCGGCATCCATTATTTTTTGAACGGCAAACTTCATCGCTCCAGGAGATAAAAACTGACCTTTTTTCACATTAACCACTTTTCCTGTCTGGGCAGCAGCAACTAATAAATCAGTCTGACGACAAAGAAAGGCCGGTATTTGCAATATATCAACATATTCAGCGGCACGAATCGCATCTGTTGTTTCATGAATATCCGTTACAACCGGAACATTGAATGTCTCACGAACTTTTCTCAAAATCTTCAGAGCCTTTTCATCTCCGATTCCTGTAAATGAATCTATTTTCGAACGGTTTGCCTTTTTGTACGACCCTTTAAAAACATAAGGGATTCCTAGTCTGGATGTGATTTCAGTAATCTTTTCCGCAATATCCAACGCCATTTTCTCATCTTCAATAGCACAAGGTCCGGCCAGCAGAAAAAAAGAATTTGAAGTATTATTTCTTAAATAATCTAATGTCATTACATTATGTCTTAAAATTTTGCACAAAGTTATTGTTTTTATTGTTATTTTCGCACCGAATTTGAGAGAATTGAAAATTGAGAATCGAAGATAGGCCCGAGCCAATTGAGAATTGAGAATTATTGTTAAATAATAATTTCATTCTCAATTGGCTAATGCCGAACGTTGTTTCTCAATTCTCAATTCTCAATTAATAAAATAACTTTCAAATAATTGAGGACAAGAAATGAGAAAATGGCGTGTTGAGGACTCTGAGGAACTGTACAACATTCGTGGTTGGGGTTTAGATTATTTTTCAGTAAACGAAAGAGGGCATATTACGGTTACACCTAAAAAAGGTGGGGCTGCTGTGGATCTGAAGGACCTGATGGATGAGTTGGTGTTACGTGATGTTTCCGCCCCTTTGTTGGTGCGTTTTTCCGACATTCTGGACAACCGTATTGAAAAAATATCGAATTGTTTTAAGACTGCTTCGGAGGAATATAAATACGATGCACAGAACTTTATCATTTATCCTATTAAAGTGAATCAGATGCGTCAAGTAGTGGAAGAGATTGTAAGTCACGGCAAAAAGTTCAATATCGGTTTGGAAGCCGGTTCTAAGCCTGAATTACATGCGGTTTTAGCCATTAATACAAGTAACGATTCATTGATTATTTGTAACGGATATAAAGACGAGGCATATATTCAACTTGCTCTGCTTGCACAAAAAATGGGAAAACGCATTTTCCTCGTAGTAGAAAAATTGAATGAGCTCAAATTAATTGCCGAATTATCAAAAAAACATAAAATTAAACCGAATCTGGGTATTAGGATTAAATTAGCCAGTGCAGGAAGCGGCAAATGGGAAGAATCAGGGGGGGATGTCAGTAAGTTTGGATTATCATCCAGTGAACTACTTGAAGCTCTGGACTTTCTTGAAAAAAACAAGATGGAAGACAGCCTGAAATTAATCCATTTTCATATTGGCAGTCAGGTAACAAAGATACGTCGCATTAAAAATGCATTACGAGAAGCATCTCAGTTCTATGTTCAATTACGTAACATGGGATATAATGTTGAATTTGTCGACATTGGCGGTGGTTTAGGCGTGGATTATGACGGGACACGTTCTTCCGGAAGTGAAAGTAGTATGAACTACTCTATCCAGGAGTACGTGAACGACTCCATTTCTACTTTAGTCGATGTATGTATCAAGAATGAAATCCCGCAACCTAACATCATTACTGAATCCGGTCGCTCCCTGACTGCTCATCATTCCGTACTCATTTTCGAGGTTCTGGAAACTGCAACTCTTCCGGAGTGGAACGAAGAAGAAGATTTACCGGAAAATGCACACGAATTAGTTGTCGAACTATATAAACTCTGGGACGAAATGAATCAACCCCGTTTGATTGAAACCTGGCACGATGCTCAGCAAATCAGAGAGGAAGCTTTGGATTTATTTAGCCTCGGACATCTTGATCTGGTAACGAGAGCTCAGGTTGAACGTCTTTACTGGTCCATTGCCCGCGAAGTATACAAAATGGCAAATGAAATGAAGCATGCGCCGGAAGAACTTAGGAAAATATCTAAAATGTTACCGGACAAATACTTCTGTAATTTCTCTCTATTCCAGTCTCTGCCGGATTCCTGGGCTATCGATCAAGTATTTCCAATTGTACCAATTTCTCGTCTGGACGAAAAACCGACCCATACAGCAACGCTACAAGATATAACTTGTGATTCCGATGGTAAGATCGATAATTTCATTAATATGAAGAATTATACGTATCATTTACCTGTACATACGATTAAGAATAAAGAAACATACTACATCGGAGTTTTTCTTGTTGGAGCATATCAGGAAATTCTCGGAGATCTTCACAATCTGTTCGGAGACACCAATGCTGTGCACATTTCTGTCAATAAAGACAGCTATGAAATAGAACAAGTCATTGATGGAGAAACAATTGCAGACGTATTAGACTATGTCCAGTACAATCCGAAAAAGCTAGTCCGTACAGTAGAATCCTGGGTTACATCTTCAATGAAAGAAGGAAAAATCTCTGTCGAAGAAGGACGGGAGTTCTTGTCTAATTATCGATCAGGGCTTTACGGATATACCTACTTGGAATAATCTTGTTTTTTCAAATAATATTTCATACATTTGCATTTTACAATTATCCTTAACCCATTTACTTATTTTAACTATGGAAATTTTGGCACAGGAGAAATACCTGAATTTATTAACAGATTATGCTTTTAAGCGTATTTTCGGATCTGAATCCTGCAAGGATTTACTTATTGATTTTCTCAACGAAATAATTGCCGATCAGGGACAAATTATCAATCTGAGATATTTACCCAATGAACAATTAGGTTTACGGGAAAACGACAGAAAAGCGATATTTGACATTTATTGCCAGACTGATTGTAATAAACACTTTATTGTAGAATTACAGAAAGTCCGGCAAACTTATTTTAAAGAGCGCAGTATTTACTATTCGACTTTTCCGATACAATCCCAGGCATTGAAAGGAAAATGGAATTCCAGATTAAATCCGGTATATACGATTGCGGTATTAGACTTTATTTTATTTGAAGAAAAAGAAGAAAAAGATTATTTTTTTCACAGTGTATTATTGAAAAATAATCAAACGAACAAAATATTTTATGATAAGTTAGTTTATAAATTCATTGAACTACCGAAATTTAATCGGACTATCGAGCAGTTGAATACAAATTTTGAACGTTGGATCTATCTTTTAAAAAATCTTCCAACATTTGAAAATCGCCCTCCTGAATTACAGGGAAAAGTATTTGACAAATTATTTAGGTATGCTGAAATACAACAATTAACACAAAAAGAAATGGAAGACTATAAAAAAAGTATCTTAGAATACGACGATATCCAAGACGCCTTAGAATATGCCAAAGAAAAGGCAGCCGAAGAAGGCTGGAAAGATGGCGTAAAGAGGGGGCTTGAAGAAGGACGAAAAGAGGGACGAAAAGAGGGACGCAAGGAAGGAATGACAAGCGGAATTGAAGAAGGGAAGAAAGAAGAAAAAAGAATCATTGCTAAAAAATGTCTTTCGAAAGGCATGACTCTCAATGACATTGTCGATCTGACCGGATTGACAGAACAAGAAATCCAATCTTTAATTTAAATTTCTTATTTTTGTATCCGTTATTCTAATTTTTCACAACATGAAAATTATTTCATACAACCTGAACGGTATTCGATCTGCAAGTAGCAAAGGCCTTATGGGCTGGTTGGCTACAGAAAATCCTGATGTGTTTTGTGTACAGGAAACAAAAGCTCAGCCTGATCAAGTAGATTTGTTAGCCTTTAACGAACAGGGATTTCAATCCTGTTTGATCAACTCCGCTCATAAAAAAGGTTATAGCGGCGTCGCTCTTTTTAGTAAAAAAATTCCGGATCATTATACTATTGGCATCGGAAATACGTTTTTTGATGCAGAGGGACGAGTTATTCGGGCAGATTTTGGAGACATCACAGTTATATGTGTATATATTCCTTCCGGAACTTCCGGCGATGAACGTCAGGCGTTAAAAATGGAGTTTCTTGTTTTATTTACAAATTATTTACAGGAACTGAGAAAAGAACGTCCGAACCTGGTAATTTGTGGAGACTATAATATCTGCCACAAACCTATCGACATCAATCATCCGGAGCGCCATACCAAAATGTCAGGTTTCCTGCCTGAAGAACGAGAATGGTTCGATCAATTCATCGATTTGGGATATGTTGACAGTTTCCGTGAATTCAACAAAGAAGCAAATCAATATAGTTGGTGGAGTTTCCGTGCAGGCTCCAGGGACAAGAACTTAGGATGGCGAATTGATTATCACATTGTTACGGAACCACTGAGATCAAGATTAAAATCAGCCTGCATCAAACCGGAAGTAAAGCATTCGGACCATTGTCCCGTTTGCCTGGAAGTTGAGTAATTATGCAGAATTCGTACGAATCGAAACAAAAATTCAAGTATTTTTTCTTTGTTACCGCTATTCTGATAGCGATAGCCTCGATATTAGTCACCAATAGTCTGGTAAAGAAACTAGCTCAGGAAGAACATAAAAAAGTCGAAACATGGGCTGAAGCGGTCAAGTTATTCGCAAAACAAACTCTGGACACAGAATTACAAACAAATGTTGATAAAAACGCTTTCAACGAATACGATAGTTTTGTCTTGCACATTCTTAGTGATAATACAACAATACCTCTTCTAAAGATTGATGATGATGGAAATATGGAATCTATGAATATAGACTCTGCAAAGCTAAAAGATCCGGAATCCATCAATAAACTGATCAAAAAATTCAAAGAAAAAAATGCCCCTATTATTATTGATCTGGGAGAAAAAGGAGGAAAACAATACGTGTATTATGACGAATCTACTGTACTAAAACAACTGAAAGTTTTTCCTTATGTACAATTGAGTGTCGTAGCTATCTTTGTAATTGTGTCGTTTTTGGCCCTCAGCAGCTCAAAAAAGGCAGAACAAAACAAAGTTTGGGTCGGATTATCCAAAGAAACGGCACACCAACTAGGAACCCCAATCTCATCTTTAATGGCCTGGGTCGAATATCTGAAGACTAAAAATCCGGACATTCAATTCCTCAACGAGATGGACAAGGATGTACACCGGCTAAAAGTGATTGCGGAACGTTTTTCCAAGATCGGTTCAAATCCGGATCCGATACCAATGGACCTGGACGCGGCATTGAAGCAAATCATTGACTACATGGGAAAACGAATTTCGGCTAAAGTTGTAATCAATTATCACCCCAGTGCCGAACCGACTTTTGTTATGATGAATGACTCCCTGTTTGGTTGGGTCATCGAAAACCTGATAAAAAACGCTGTCGATGCAATGGATGGAAAGGGTAAAATCGACATTGTAGTAACAGATTCCGGAAAAAAAGTAAAAATTGATGTTTCCGATACAGGAAAAGGTATTCCAAAATCCAAGCAGGAAGCTATTTTTCATCCTGGGTATACGACTAAAACCAGAGGCTGGGGATTGGGTTTATCTCTTGTCAAACGAATTATTGAATCTTATCAGAAAGGTAAAATATATGTTTCCAATTCCGAAATAAACAAAGGAACCACTTTCCGCATTGAACTATCGAAAGCATAAACAGTCCTATTCTAAAATTATTCCATATAAATTTCATTATTCCATTATTTTTACATACCTTTGCGGAGTTTTTATAAAAAGTTTGTTCTGTGGGAAAGTTTGATCCGTATAAAGTAGACTTAAAAAGTATGACCAAAGATGTTCAGGAATATGAATATCTGTTGGAAAATAAGTTTTTTGGAGATATTGGCGGTGACGACATTCAAAAAGGTAAAGTGAGACTCAAGCTGACTGTTAAAAAGTCTGCCGGCATTTATGAATTGAGCTTTGCAATAGAAGGAACAATCATCATTCCTTGCGACAGATGTTTGGATGACATGGAATTTCCAGTGACTTCAAATAACCGTCTGATCGTTAAATTAGGAAAAGATTATTCTGAAGAAAGTGATGAAATTGTTGTCATCCCTGAATCTGAAGGAATTATCAATCTGGCATGGTTTATTTATGAATTTATTGTCTTGACGATTCCAATCAAGCATGTACATGCTCCTGGAAAATGCAATAAATCCATGACTTCAACGTTGAAGAAACATGCTCCTAAAGGAATGGAAGATGAGTTTGGAGGCGAAGGTGATGCCGGTGATATTATTATTACCGACAATGATACCGACGAAAGCGACGATGATGCTATCGATCCTCGCTGGGATGCGCTAAAAAACTTCAAAGAAGAAAATGATAATAATTAAATAATAAACAAATGGCACATCCTAAACGAAGAACCGGACAAGCAAGAAAAGGAAAAAGAAGAACGCATGACAAAGCATTAATGCCTACAATGGCTGTATGTCCTAATTGCGGAGCGTGGCATATTTACCACACAGTATGTGGGGAATGTGGCTACTACAGAGGGAAATTAGCAATCGAAAAGGCTGCTGCGGTTTAAAAAATTGAGTTTGCGCTTTGGGCGCCCTCACAGAAAAATAGCCCTAAAAACAAGATTTTAGGGCATTTTTTTTAGAATTTTAAAAAAACAGATATGGGAAAAATTCATGCTGTAATTACCGGCATTTCGGGATACGTTCCGAATTACGTGATGACCAACGAAGAAATCTCACGGATGGTGGATACTACTGATGAGTGGATCATGACACGCATCGGAATTAAAGAAAGACGGATTCTCAAAAAAGAAGAAGGAAGCGGAGTTGGCCATATGGCCGCTAAAGCTGTTGAAGATTTAATTCAGAAAACAAATCTTGATCCTAAAGAGGTAGAAGCCGTTGTTTTTGCCACATCAACTCCTGACTATATCATGCCTAATGCTGCTGCTTTAACCGCATACAGAACAGGTATGACCAATGCATTTTGCTTTGACCTGAGTGCTGCTTGTAGCGGTTTTATTTATGCCCTGGAGGTTGCAAATGCATATATTGTTTCAGGAAAATACAAGAAAGTCGTAGTACTGGCAGGCGATGTATTGTCTGTTATTACCAACTATACCGACCGTAACACATGTCCTATCTTTGGAGACGGATGTGGTGCGGCCTTGCTTGAAGCTACAGAAGAAGAAATCGGAATTATGGACTCTATCATGCGGACAGATGGAAACAGTCTGACTCATCTGAATATGATTGGTGGAGGCTCAGTTAATCCGGCATCGTTCGAAACCGTAGAAAAAAATCAGCATACTATCTGGCAAGATGGTAAAGTGGTGTTTAAACATGCTGTTTCAAGCATGTCTGATACCTGCGTTGAATTAATGGAACGCAATAATCTGACTAAAGATGATATCAAATGGGTAGTTCCCCATCAGGCTAATCTTCGCATTATTGATGCTGTAGCCAACCGGATGGGAGTATCTTCAGATAAAGTAATGATCAATATTGAAAAATATGGCAATACCAGCGCTGGAACAATTCCATTATGTTTATGGGACTGGGAACCACGCTTACACAAAGGCGATAATATCATTTTAACAGCTTTTGGTGCAGGATTCACCTGGGGTGCTACTTACTTGAAATGGGGCTATAACCCTAAATAACGGTGCATAAATCAGGATTTGTAAATATCGTAGGAAATCCAAATGTCGGAAAATCAACTCTGATGAACCGGCTTGTAGGAGAACGCATTTCTATCATTACCTCCAAAGCCCAGACAACCAGGCATAGGATTATGGGAATTGTGAATACTGATGATATGCAAATCGTTTATTCTGATACCCCCGGAGTACTGAGGCCTAATTACAAATTACAAGAGAACATGTTGCAGTTTTCCGAATCCGCATTGGACGACGCCGATATACTACTGTACGTAACTGATATGGTAGAAAAGATCGACAAAAACGACTTTTTTCTACAGAAAGTACAAAAGACAACCTCCCCTATCCTACTGATAATCAACAAAATTGACTTATCCGATCAAAAAGGATTAGAGGCTAAATCAGATGAATGGCAACGGCTGCTTCCCAATGCTGAAATCATTCCGATTTCTGCGACTAACAATTTCAATATCAACTATATACAAAAAAGAATCACAGAATTACTTCCTGAATCTCCTCCATATTTTGAAAAAGATGCCTTGACTGACCGTCCTGCACGTTTTTTCGTTACGGAAATTATACGGGAAAAAGTTCTATTATACTACCAGAAAGAAGTTCCATACTCTGTAGAAGTAGCTGTCGAGCTATTCAAAGAGGAGAAAGACCTGATCCATATCAAAGCCTTAATTATAGTGGAACGCGACTCCCAGAAAGGAATTATCATTGGCGACAAAGGAATGGCAATCAAGAAATTAGGATCAATGGCTCGCAAAGACATTGAACGCTTTTTCGACAAAAAAGTCTTTCTTGAAATATTCGTCAAAGTAGAAAAAGACTGGAGGAGCAGAGACAATATACTGAGGAACTTCGGATATAAACTAGAATAAAATGAGCAATTTAGTAGCAATCGTAGGCCGCCCGAATGTGGGCAAATCAACTTTATTCAACAGGTTGATACAATCACGTCAGGCAATCGTAAATGAAGAAGCCGGTACTACCCGTGACCGTCAATATGGTAAAGCCGAATGGTTGGGACAAGAATTTTCAGTTGTAGATACCGGTGGATGGGTCATCAACTCTGAAGATATTTTTGAAGAAGAGATCAATAAACAAGTACAGATAGCAATTGAAGAGGCTGATGTGATCCTGTTTTTAGTCGATGTAGTAAACGGAATTACTGATTTGGATGATGAGGTAGCTCAATTATTGCGTCGCTCTAAGAAACCGGTACTTTTAGTTGCAAACAAAGCGGATAATTTCGATTTATATCATCAGACTGCAGAGTTCTATAAATTTGGTCTGGGAGATCCATATGCCGTTTCTGCAATAAATGGTTCCGGAACCGGAGAGTTATTAGACGCTGTCGTATCTAACTTTAAGAAGAAAGAAGAAGATATCCCCGAAGAAGAATTACCTCGCATTGCTATTGTCGGACGTCCAAATGCTGGAAAATCATCTTTGACAAACGCATTTATAGGAGAAGATCGTACAATTGTTACCGATATTGCCGGTACAACACGTGATTCTATCTACACAAAATATAATAAATTCGGGTTAAATTTCTACCTGATCGATACAGCCGGTATCCGGAAAAAAGGAAAAGTAAACGAAGATCTGGAATATTATTCTGTCATCCGGGCCATCCGTTCAATTGAAAACTCAGATGTTTGTATTTTGATGGTCGACGCCACCAGAGGTATTGAGGCTCAGGATATGAATATATTTTCTTTGATTCAAAAGAATAAGAAAGGCATTGTAATTGTTATCAATAAATGGGACTTGGTAGAAGATAAGAGCCAGAAAGCTATTAAAACATTTGAAGAGGCCATAAAAGAAAGAATTGCTCCATTCGTAGACGTTCCGATTATTTTCTCTTCAGCAACAACCAAACAACGTATTTTGAAGATATTGGAAGTTGCAAAAGATGTGTATGATGTACGGAAAACAAAGATTTCCACTCATAAACTGAACGAAGTTATGTTGCCGATTATTGAGAATACTCCTCCCCCAACCAATAAAGGAAAGGTGGTTAAAATCAAGTATATCACCCAATTACCCAAAACAGCTGTTCCTAGCTTCGTCTTTTTCTGTAATCTCCCTCAATGGGTAAAAGAACCATATAAGCGATTCCTGGAAAATCAGATACGAAAACACTGGAATATGAAAGGAACTCCCATTAATATATTCATGAGAGAAAAATAAAGATAAGCCTGATTTTCACAAGTCAGGCTTATTTTCAAGTAAAGGCAATCCCAATCCCTTTACTTTCTACACCAAATAAATTTTCAACCTCTTTCCGTCAGCTAAAGCCGACAGCAATGGTTATTCTTTCAATTCACTATAATACTTTCGTTCATAACCAGGCAATAAATCGGGATGAAAGATTGAAATAAGATCTTTTAAGACATAATCGGGATGAGCAGGCAGTTCTTCATAATACCTGTTCTTTTCTGTATTGCATCCGTAAATTTTTTTGTCCTTAAATGCACTAAAATAAGCATATGGAGCATATTCTGCTTTTAATCCATTATAATCCAAATCTTTATTGCTAAAATATTTAATCAGCCAAAAATCAACATGCTCACATTTATCCAATACTGTCTCAAATGATAAATTCATAGATCCGGTTGTTGAATCATTTTCCCAATAATAAGCAGCACCCGCATCTCTCAGCAAATGAGCCATATAACTTTGTCCACCCGGAATATGCCATGCATTTCCGTATTTTTTCTCAGTCAATACCGTCGGACGTTTTTTTACTGATGATACCAATGTTTTCAATTCCGAATAAGACTGTTCCGTCCTTGTAAACAATGAATCGGCAAATTCTTCTTTTCCAAATAATAAGGCAAGAAAACGAATCCATTCGGTACGCGCAAGAGGAACTGATTCCATATAATCGACACAGTCAATTATTGGAATGCCGACACTCTCTACTTTACCATAGCTAGTCTCCTTTAAAGGTGAGGCCAGAATTGCATCCGGATTAGCCAACATTATTTTTTCAATATTGGGATTGGAAGCCATTCCCAAATCAGTAATACTTCCATCCTTTATTTTCTCCTGAATTGCAGGTACATCTACATATTGAGGCTCACAAACTCCAACAATAGAATTAGTGACTCCCAATTCTTCTAAAATACCACATTGTACGGAAGAATAGCAAGCTACCCGCTCCAATGGTACTTGTATAACAATCCCTTCCGGTAAATTATCAGGTTTTTCACGAGTTTTGTCTATCAAAACGTAACTCCTCAGGATTTGGCCTTGCATCCACGGGTTCATAATGGCAATCCGGGTATAATCATCTGATTTATCGACTGTAAAACATTGGGCATATTTCACATAAGACGATATCCTTCCCTCCGGATTTGCTACCTTTTCTGATGATGACGGACGACAGGAGATGAAAACCTGAGCAACAACACTTAATGTTATTATACAGACTTTCAACCTACTATCGAAATGTATGCTCCGTTTATTTTCCATTTTCATTTAGCAACAAATGCCACCTTTATCGGATTTAATCCTCCTGTATCAAATGAATTTTGTTTTTTTCCTGCAGATGAAAAAATATACATTGTTCCATTAGTCTTATAGTCTGATTCTCCAATATAAATATCGCCTGAAGATTTATCATAACTAATTGAATACGGTTTTTGAATAACAGTGCCATCCGTAATAAAATTAGATTTGCTTTCCTTTTCATTGATTGCATCATATTCAATGTATTTCACTTCTTCTACAGGTTTACCATATTGAGCATAAATCATATATAGTTTATCTCCTGTCGACGTAATCATAGTAGCATTACCAATTTTTGTAACCGCATCGGTTTCTGTATCGATCCGTTGTAAAGTATTAGGAATATCTGAATAATTTCCCATTGAGACAAGATAAACATCATCTTGATTATCTTTCACAAGATTCATCGGGTTAACAACAACCTCAATATCCTTTATTAGCTCAAATTTATTTACATCAACCACAGATACTGTCTTTTCATAACCGGAAACATATCCTCCGGAATTGGCAACATAGATTTTTTTATTAGCTCCAACCAGCCCTTCCGGATTAGCTCCTACTTTTATTACATTACTAACTGTCAAATGAGTAGTATCCAATTGTCCTAGATGTCCGCTGTTAAAAAATGACACATATACTTTTCCATCATATTCAGTAAGACATCTTGGGCCTTTGGGATTACCTGAAATATCTTCTGCTTTGAGAGATTTAATTAAATTACAATTCAAATCCAATACATCGATAACATCAGAACCACAGACTGCTACATACATCTTTGAACCATAAACCAAGATATCATTCCCGAGGTCTCCCAACATCTGACCATTCTGAGCCTTGTATATGTCTCCACTGACTGTTTTTTTAGAAAAGTCATAATATACAATGTTTGCATCACTGGTTCCCCAGCCCCCTGTATTCAAAATATACGCACCTACAGACACCTCTGCAGGTGTAATCGGATCATCGTCATCATTACAAGAGATAAATGTCGTTGCAAATAATAAGCTTACAAATGCTAAGCAATAAAGGTTTTTCAGTTTCATTGTTTTAAATTTTTATATTTTTTGTCAATATTGTAAATTTCAAAATTCCCAGGCAACAGATAAACGATATGACCGTCCTGGCATCGGATACCACTTAATGATTTCATATGTTTTATTTGACAGATTCTGGATATCAGCCTGTACCCGAAGTTTTGTTTTACAAACCTCAAATGCTTTGTTTAACGTTATACTCTGATCCAGATATGCATCGATATGATTTGCTGCAATGTTCTGCAGATTAGAATAACGTTCTCCTGATGCAATCAGGTTATATCCGATATTAACCCACGGATTCTCGAATGTAACTATAGCAGAGCCAGAGTGTTCCGGAACATAAGGCAATTGATCCTTATAATTTTTGGCCTCTTTATCTGTGACATCAATTGTTCTCTGATAGCTGTAACTACCGGAAATATTCAAATGACAAGCTTTTCCTAAATCAATTTCTGTAGACAGTTTTACATCTACACCTTTTGCTTCCACTTCCCCCATATTCATCATTTTCCAGATAAAAAGGGTAGGAATCGCTACTATTTTATCGTGAACACGATTATAATAGCCGTCCACAGAAGCCATTAAATTAGAAACTCTACCGGAAAAACTACCAGTCCAGGTCAAACCAAGATTATACTGAGAAGTTTTTTCGGGTTTTAGATTTCTGTTTCCGATGCGGGAATAATATAGATCATTGAACGTAGGCACCCGGAAGATATCCTTATATGAAGCTCTGACACGCAAATTTGTTGCTTCGAGAGGTTGATATGACAGGCTGATCGATGGAGACAATCTACTCATATTATCAGGAGTCTCTCCTGATTCAACATGTTCTGTGATTAGAGTTCCCAATAGTGTTCCTGTTGCCGTAAAACGAGAATTGAAATATTGGGCAGATAACGCCGTTAAAGAATTAAATCGCTTTGGAAAAGGACAATCCTCGAAGTTATTCCACAGTGTACTTATAAAAGCATCTTCTGCTAAGGAAAAAGAAAGTACATCCAACGGTTTATATAAAATGGTTCCGGAAGCATAATATTCACTTTGCGTATACAGATTTTCCTGGACTCCGGAAGGATATTTAACATCTACATCTATATAGTGAGTATATGTATAATCATATTTTATCTGACCCTGCACTTGAAATTTATCAGACAACAAATTTTCATAATGCAATTGTGAAAAGAAATTTTCGGTCCAAAGCCGTTCCGCGGAATACGGATTATATAATATTACAGCTCCAGGTAACCCTCTTTCCGAATCGTAATAGTAAGCTTTGAGTCTCATTTTTCCGTTTTCCTGAAAATTTCCATAAAGATTCAATTCCGTATTCAAGGATTTCAAATCACTGTTAATCCGATCAGCTTCAACTTTAGTATTCCCATTTTTTAAGCTATACGGATAATCTCCGTCTGTTTTTTGCCAACTTCCAAAAACAGATCCGGAAAAAGTATCATTGAATTTTTGAGAATATGTCAAAGAAGGATTCAAAAAACCAAATGATCCTACTTTCATTTGAACTTTTCCAGAATAATTATTATTGTTAAAAGCTGGGGACTCTGTTTTCAGGTTCAAAGCTCCTACAGAAGCGGTAATCCTGGCTGTTTGAAAAATATCGTCGGATTGGCCGATCACCAAAGAAATCATACTCAGGTTATCGAGGGAAAAACGCCCGATATCAACTTGTCCGGTTTGTGCATCACTGACAGTAACCCCATCATAACTGACAGCTGTATGGGTTGCTCCCATTCCACGTATCGAGACTGTTTTAAGTCCCCCCAAACCACCGTAATCTTTTACCGTTACTCCGGAAAACTGACGCACTGCATCCGAAAGTGATTGTATACCTCTCCTTTCAATATCTTTACTGTCCATTACCTGTAGAGGCGATGTCGAGCGACTTGCAGATGGGCGTAACGTAGCAGATACACGCACTTCATCCAGATGACCTCCGTTCAAAGTATCAGTAACAATTCCTTGTGCTTTGATTCCAGCCGGAACAAAACACACGACAATAATAAAATAGATAAATTTGCGTAAATTAGTCAACATGTCTTCTCAGCCTTTTTCCTCGAAAGCTTTCGAAATTAATAATAAACATCGGCAGGTCTTCTGACTTACTCCTGTTTTGCACGCCTTCCCGTTTTCAGTTTTTAATAAAACAGTGGCTTGAGTATTGTGCAAACATTAAAGAGCTTACAGCAGCGGGACTGTCCTGGATTTTCACCTGGTTCCCATTTTAATCGTATTCTCCGAATGGAGAACTCGAACCGTTGCGGATACAAAGGTAGATAAAATATTCAAATCGACAAATAAAATATAAAAAAGGGAATGAAAAATTATTTTTCTCATTCCCTTCTTAAAAAATATTTCTTTTGATATTATTCGACTCCAGCTAGTTTCGGGTCGATCATAATACGTCCGCAGTGTTCGCAAACGATAATTTTCTTACGTAACTTGATATCCATTTGTCTTTGAGGTGGAATTTTATTGAAGCAACCTCCACAAGCATCACGTTGGATGTAAACAACAGCCAAACCATTACGGGCACTCTTTCTGATTCTCTTGAATGCAGTCAGCAAACGAGGTTCGATAGTAGTTTCTATTTGTTTTGCTTTTTCACGCAATTGTTCTTCTTGTATTCTTGTTTCAGATACGATTTCATCCAATTCTTCTTTTTTCATTTTCAGGTCAATCTGACGATCCTCCAGCAATGCTTTCGATTTTTGGATTTCTTCATTGATTAATTTAGAATCCGCAGTAAATTCACGAATTCTTTTTTCAGCTAATTCGACTTCCAATCCCTGGAATTCCACTTCTTTGGAAAGGCTATCAAATTCGCGGTTGTTACGAACATTTTCCAGTTGCTCCTTATATTTAGCGATCAATGCATTAGAATCCGAGATCTTAATTTTTTGTTGACCAACAGCTGCTTCGATATCTTTAATATCCAATTGGAAATTTTGCATACGTGTTTGCAACCCTGCAACTTCATCTTCCAGGTCCTGTACTTCCAATGGCAATTCTCCACGAAGTGTTTTAATCTTATCTATTTCCGACAACATCATCTGCAATTCGTATAAGTTGCTCAATTTTTGTTCAACCGATAATTCTTTGTCAGCAGAACCTTTAGAGACCTCACTACTTTCTGCAACTGTAGTTTCGGCTACAGGTTTTTCTGTTGCTTTAGCTGTTTTAGCTGTTGCTTTTTTTTCTTTTTCAGGGCTTTCAGCTGCCACATTTTCTTTTGTAACTTTCTCTTTTGCCATATTTTAGATCAGATGTATTTTACAGGATTTGAGTTCACTGTTGAAAAATGAAGGGCAAAGTTAGGCATTTTTTTTGTAATTATGTCAAAAAACAACTCTTTTGTACAAATTTCGGATTCGTAGTGCCCAATCACGGCCAATAGTATTTGTTTTTCAACATCATAATAATCATTGTACTTCGCTTCACCAGTGATAAAGATGTCTGCACCATAATTAATGGCCTCCGGTATCAAAAAAGCTCCGCTCCCACCACAAATAGCAACTTCGTGTATTTCCTTATTTCTTAATGGAGAATGTTTTAACATATCCAAATGGAATATTTGTTTCAGGCGGAGAAGAAAAGAATTTTCATCCTCCGGAGAGGGTAACTCCCCTACTACACCCGATCCTACGGATTTCCAATCATTAGAGAGATTATAAAAGTCATAAGCAGGTTCTTCGTATGGATGAGAAACCAGCAAAGCACGTAATACTGAAGACTTTTTATATGCAGGTAATATGGTTTCTATTCTCACCTCCTGCTCTGTATGCAATTCTCCAACTATACCTACAAAAGGATGAGCATCCTGTTTAGCCCTGAATGTTCCTTCTCCTTCCAAATTATAACTACAAGAATCATAGTTGCCTATATTTCCGGCTCCGGCATTGAATAATGCATTTCTTACGGCTTCGGCATGTTCCAAAGGAACAAATGTAACCAGCTTAAGCAAATTTTCTTTTTTAGGACTTAATATCCGAATATTCTGCAAGCCTATTTTTTCTGCAATCTTGAAATTGACACCTCCTGATGCATTATCCAGATTGGTATGTGCAGCATAAATAACCAGGTCGTGCTTACAAGCCTTGATCACGCATCGTTCGATATAATTTCTTCCGGTAAGCGTCTTCAAAGGTTTGAACAACAACGGATGATGCGAAATAATAAGGTTGCATTCCAATTCCAGGGCCTCATCTATTACTTCTTCTGTAATATCGAGACACAGAAGAGCTCCTGTTAGTGTTTGAGAAGTGTCTCCGACTTGTAAACCGGAGTTATCAAAACCATCTTGCAGAGGAAGTGGAGCAAAATCTTCCAGGATTGAGATTATTTGAGAGATTTTCATATACATATTTTTTACAAAGATATATTTTTTTATGTTATCAACAAGTTATCAACACCATTCTCTTGATTGTTGATAAGTAATACTAATATGTAGCAAAAACGTAAAAATTTTTTCACAAAAATAGGCTAAATTTGTCAGGATTTTAACAGAATAATATATTCATTAATTTATATTTTTATGGCAAAAAAGATTTACTTTCTAATGTGCTGTATGCTATGTATTTCTTTTGCAATACATGCGCAGGTTTCAGTAAAAGGTACTATTTTGGACAAGGACACAAAAGAACCTTTAATCGGGGTAACAGTTTACGAACCCTCTGCAAAAAAATCAGCAATTACTGATCTGGATGGTAGTTTTGCACTGAAATTACCTTCTGTAGACAATCGCAAAATAGAACTAACTTACATCGGTTATCTGAAGATGGAAGTTCCTGCAGCAGCAGATATGGGGACTATTTTGATGACTCCGGATGCTGTAATATTAGGAGATGTTGTAGTTACTGCATCTGTAGCTATTCAACGAAAAACTCCAGTAGCAATGTCAGTTATTGATCCTCAAGACATTGAATACAAATTGAGTACAAAAGAATTTCCCGAAATATTAAATGTTACACCAGGTGTCTATGCCACAAGAGATGGTGGTGGATTTGGAGATGCTCGTATTAATATTCGTGGATTTGAATCACCCAATACATCTATGATGATCAATGGTATCCCAATGAATGACATGGAGTGGGGTGGAATTTATTGGTCGAATTGGGGAGCCTTAAACGATGTAACCCGCTCATTACAAATACAACGGGGTTTAGGTGCGGCTAAAGTTTCCGCACCTTCTATCGGAGGATCTATTAACGTATTAACTAAATCTACTGAAGCAAAGAAAGGAGGCTCTGTTTATTATGGTATGGGTAATGACGGATATAATAAAATATCTATCGATATATCTTCCGGTCTTACTGAGAATGGTTGGGCTGTAAGTGCTCTTGGAGCAAAAACTTGGGGAGATGGATATATCCTGGGAACAGAATTTGAATCATATACTTATTTCTTGAATATTTCAAAAATTATTAACGATCAACACCAACTTTCATTTACTGGTCTGGGAGCATGGCAAGAACACAATCAACGTTCAAGATACGATAAATTATTGGTAACAGAATGGCAGAAACAACGCGATTTATACCAATTTAACCCTACCTATGGTTTTGATGTTGACGGTCAACGTAAAACTGCTAACTTCAACCATTTTCACAAACCAAACCTCTCTCTAAATCACTATTGGACAATTAATGACAAATCCAGCTTATCTTCCAATGTATACTTATCTCTCGGACAAGGAGGTGGATACGCGTGGAGGGGAACAAGTTACAACGGCCTATACGGAGCCGACAGTAACACAGGAAAATTAAATACTGCCTACAGAGGAATAGATGGATACATGGATTATGGTAAACTGCAAGAAGAGAATGCTGCTAATCCTAATGGATCTATAGCCGCTATTACAGACTCCAGAAATAATCACGTATGGGTAGGTGCACTTTCAACTTACAGCAGAAAATTAACTGAAAACATTGATTTTTATGGAGGTCTTGATTTACGTTACTATAATGGTTATCACGATGGTGTCATTGTAGATTTAATGGGAGGAAATTTCTTCATAGACCCAGCACGCGCCGGGGTTAAGAATTCAAAAAATGCAGGCAATCCGGCCTGGGTAAACGAAAAATTAGGAGTTGGAGATATTGTTTATCGTGATTATAATGGCTATGTAATGCAAGAAGGAGTATTTGCACAAGCAGAATATACCAAAGACAACTTGAATGCTTTCATTTCTGGATCTGTATCGAATAACAGCTATTGGAGAGTAGATCGCTTATATTATGACAATGAGAAATCAGATGTCGGAAACTTTTTAGGATACATGATTAAAGGAGGTGCTAATTATCTCTTGGGCAAAGCTCATAATGTATTTGCTAATGTTGGATATTTTTCCAGGGCTCCTTTTTTAAGTGGTGGATACTTTGTTTCTGTTGCTACAAGTAATGTGACAAATCCTAATGCAGTTAACGAGAACTCATTTTCTGTTGAATTTGGATATGGCTTCCGTTCTCGTTATTTTACAGCAAACGTAAATGTTTACAACAACAAATGGATTAACAAGACTACGGTACAACGTTTAGGAAATGGTGAAGGCACTTTGAATATGGAAGGGGTAAACGCTCTTCACCAAGGTGTTGAAGTCGATTTTGCAGCTAAACCAGTACAAAATTTGGAAATAAAAGGAATGGTATCTATTGGAAACTGGAGATGGCTTAACGATGTAACAGGATACTATTATAATGATAACGGACAGGCTGTGGATAAAAACGGGAATGTTGTAGAACCGTTATCTCCTGAACATGCTAAATCTGAAATCAACATGGCAGGTGTTAAAGTTGGAGATGCTCCACAAATGCAATTTGGTGCTAGTGCTGATTATCGCTTTCTTAAAGATTTCAATGTAGGCCTCACTTATATTCATCAGGCAAAAAACTATGCAGGTTATGATTTACCCAGAGCAGGTGCAGGCACTAACTATACCATACATACACCATGGGAAATCCCAGATTTTGGCACTTTGGATTTAAATGCAAGATATCGATTCAAAATCGGAAGTCTTGATGCAACTCTAATGGGAAATATTAACAACTTATTAAATCAGGTATATATTTCAGATGCCAAAGATTTGAAAGTTACAAGTCAAACACCAAGCACATGGCAAGATGTAGCCGTTATGTATGGTTTCGGAAGAACATTTTCTGTTGCAGTCAAAGTAAAATTCTAATCATAAAAACGTTATCAAGATGAAAAAATATATATTCCTATTATCTGTTATTGTAGCTGGCTTCTTTACGGCCTGTGATTATAACGAGAAAAATTTTCCAGGATACGAAGATTTGTCAAAGCCAACAAATGTGGCAAAATACGATTATACTATCCTGCCTACGGACATCACAACAATTGTCAATGCACTGAATGCGAAGAAAACACCAATAGACTCAGCGATGGCAAAAACGCTGAAAGCTGATGGCATGTTCTCTGCTGCAGCTCCCGCTGAAATACTGGTTCCTTATGTTCTTAAGAGTAAATTTTATACTGCAGACAAAACTTCTTCAGCTAATGTGACTTATCAATATAAAGAAGGTCGCTCTGCTTATTTAGCTAAATTATCGCAACCAATTTATACATTGACGACCAACGATTATAAATTAGTATGGGGAAATGATTATGTAGAAGCTCTAACTCCGGCAAAATCTCCGAATACAGAAATACCTAAGATTTTGGCCACTGATTTTCCTAATGCTGCTGAAGGTGACTACAAGAGTGTTGAATATAATTATTCTACAGAAGAACCGACTATCTCTCAGGTTGAAGTAAAATACCTCTCTGCCGATTTTGAAGGGATTGCTGCTGGTACAAACGTAGCAACGGCTTTGGACGGATGGATTAATAAAGATGTGAAAGGAAGTATTTTCTGGCAAACTCGTGCATATAGCGGAAACCAATATTCGCAAGTATCAGCGAATAACTCCAAGACAGAAAATGAAGTTTGGTTAATCTCTTCTGTTGTCGATTTGACTCAAGCTATCAGTCCAAAATTCAGTTTCTTTGTTACTGCTGGTTATTACAATTCACCTTGTCTTTCTATCATGGTTTCTGAAAATTTCAACGGAACAGAAGCGGGAATCACATCTGCAACCTGGAAAGATGTGACAAGCAGTTTCACATTACCTACTGGCCCTGCTTCTGGTTATGGAACCTTATCTTCTGCAGGAGAAATGGATTTTAAAGCTTATGTGGGTAAAAAAGTATACGTTGCATTTAAATATGTCGGAAACGGTATAGATAACTCTGCTACTACAACTTTCCAAATCGACAATGTAAAAATCAGCGAAGTAAAATCTGCAATGTCTGTTAAATCTACGGTGAAACAAGATGCTGTATATCAGTTTACAAGTGGTAAATGGGTAGCAGCTCCAAGCTCAATCATCATTATTCAGCCTGGAGATTATACAACTATGGGCGTTACTTATCTATCGACAACGACAGCGCCTAATTACATACCACAATATCTGTCACAGAAATTGCCGTATGCACAAGAAGGAGCTACCTATGCTGTGGTTTATAAGAGTGGTAGTGGCAATACGTATTATGCTGATGAGTATATCCAGAAATCAAAGGTTTGGACATTGAACAGTTTTGTTCTAAATAAAACAGACCAATTTGTTGTATCTGATGCCGGTTGGGTATTTGACCCTACTTTATATTTTACAATGGTAAAGGGTAAAAATCCTACAGATGGATACATGATACTTGTAAATTATGTAAAAGCAAACCACTCTGATATACCTGGAATTATAAACTCATATGGAGATGCCGAATTCTATTATGGAGCAAATGCCAATTATGGAAATATTTCCACTAGAGACGTTGACCGTCGCATCGACCCGTCGTATCCTTCTTCGGGTACTACAGAGGAAAAACAAAACTTTCTGAATCAAAGAACTCAGGAAGGATTAGGAATTCTTCTTTCAATAGCATACCCGGATGCCAAGTTACAAGTAAGCGGTATAGACCAATACGCTTATGTTACAACAAATATTTGGGATGGCATTGTATCTTCACCTGGTCCTGCTTATAGATACAAATATCAATGTATAGGAGAAAATCCTTCAAAGTGGGAATATATCTCTAATGAGCTTGTAAAATAACTTTGCTCATACACACATCACGATTTGCCTGGTTACAGGTAAAGTAATGAAAAACGGGGGTTGCTTCAAACAGCCTCCGTCATTTCAAGTAAAAATAGCCCTTGATATCTACTAGTTTTACTTATGAAAAACAACAAAGAAGGAACTATAGACATTGCTTTCTTTGAGGATATTTATAAAACATACTATCCTCGTCTTGCTGTATTTGCATCATTTTTCTTAAAAACAGAAGAAGTTCACGATATTATACAAGATGTTTTTCTCAACCTGCTGGAAACAAACATTACAGATAAACATTCCCTAAACGCATACCTTCATAAAGCCGTAAGAAATAAATGTGTAGATTATTTGCGTCACCAGGATGTCAAAAATCAATACTCTTCCGAACTGGGGAATAAATTGCTTCAAAAAGAGTCCGAATATTTTTATGCTACATACAATGAAATAGAAGAGGCTCTAATTTCCAAAGAATTAAATGAAAAAATACAAGAAACTGTAGCTGAACTTCCACCCAGGGGTAAAGAAGTGTTTAATTTATATTTCTTTCAGCAAAAAACAATCAATGAAATCGCAACTATCCTTAATTTATCGAAAAGTACAATCGAAAACCACATCTACAACAATCTAAAAATCATAAGACAGAAAATGTCTAAATACCTGACAATTATACTCTTATTCCTTTTTTATTAATTTTATAAAAAATATCCTGATTTTGATTGGGTACTTTTTTATTTTAACACGACTTATACATAAGACATGGATATGAAATCATTAGACGATCAAATAATAGAAAAATACCTTGCGGGCTCCTGTTCTGAGTCGGAGGTAGAGCAAATCCTTGAATGGTTGGAGGAATCCCCCAGCAATGAGAAGGAATTGTTCAATTTGAAACTGATCTCTGCCGAATACAATTTTGCGCAATTCTCTAACGAAAATGAAATGTCCCGTGCTTACAAAGAATTGCTGCGTATAAACCAATACAAGAAAGAACTGGAACAAAAAATAACCAGGCGGATCATGATGAAATTCACATCGTATGCCGCTTCTATTCTTTTGGTTATCGGTTTATCAATAGGTTCTTATTGGTATTTCAAGACACACCGGAATGAGGAATTAATCACGGTTTCCACTGTTGAGAATGAAGCTGTAAACTATATTGTATTGGAAGATGATACCCGCGTTTGGTTGTTCGAAAATAGTAAAATCGAATATCCGAAAAAATTCTCAAAAGACTCCAGAAACGTAAAAATTGAGGGAAAAGTTTATTTTGAAGTAGCCAAAGACAAAAAACGCCCTTTCCTGATAGATGTGGATGGTTATCGGGCGGAAGCACTGGGAACTGCATTCGAAATAACCGGATATAAAGGACAAAAAACATTTGAAGTTATCCTAACGGAAGGACTTGTGCGGATATTAGATAAAGACAGCCAACAACTGACAATGGTTCATCCCGGGGAACAAGTGGAAGTCAACATAAAAAATGGCGAATTCAATACCAATAAAGTGGATGCTGAGATGTATACCTCATGGAGAAACGGGGTTTTAGAATTCGACGGCCTGACTTTTCCTGAAATAATAAAAGTCATTGAACGGTATTATAACGTAAAAATCGTATTAGATAAACCGGAAACAATGACTCAGCGACTGGTCGGATCATTAAGTCTGAAGAAAGACATATCTTCTATGATGAAAGCAATCGAATTGGTAGTCCCAATTAAATATAATATAGAAATCAATACTTACGTATATATCCAAAAAATAAAATCTAAATAATATGCCTATGGAATAATCTAAACAAGGAAAAATCACAAAAAAACAGAGGAAGCAACTGGAACTTGCTCCCTCCGAGAGAGTAATTTATTCACTAAGTAAGAAAATAAATCACACAAATGTATGAAAAAATCATTTGTCAATCAACTGATTGACTATAAAACCACATTACAAATGACACGAATTGGAATTATCTTTTTGTGTTTTTCTACTTTTTTTATTTTTAACAGCTTGGCTATCAGTACTTATTCTCAAAATGTAAGATTAAGTCTGGACAAAGCGACAGGCAGTTCTTCTCTAAAAGAAGTTGTTTCTGACATAAAAAAGCAGACAGAATTTGACTTTTTGTACAACAAAGAAATCGAGAGTTTGTACAAGACTGCAGGCTCCGTTGTGATCAATAACGGAACTATCGAAGAGGTATTGAATCAACTGTTCAAGAACAGTGAAATTCAATATCAAGTTATCGACAAAACAATTGTATTGACAGCTAAATCAGCTTCAATCAGCGCATTAAGCAACACACAACAAGCCAATAAAGTTATTACAGGAACTATTAAGGATGAGGCAGGAAACACATTACCGGGTGCGACCATCATGGTAAAAGGAACAAAGATTGGAACTTCAAGTAATATTGACGGAGAATACTCCATTTCTGTTCCACAAGGAAATAATACCCTTTCTATTGCCATGATCGGATATACACCTCAGGAAATTACGATCAATAATCAAAGCCAGATAGATGTAATTTTAGAAGAAGACACTAAAATGCTGGACGAGGTGGTGGTAATTGGTTATGGTACAGCCCGCAAAGTCGACTTGACCGGTTCAACCTCCTCCTTGAGTGGCGACAATTTACGAATGAAAAACACACCGCAACTTTCCAATCAGTTGCAAGGACAGATGGCCGGTGTACAAATCACTCGTTCAAGCGGCGATCCCAGTGCGGGAGCTACCATCCGTGTGCGTGGTATCACTACGATGTCGACCAACGATCCGTTGGTGATCATAGATGGTGTACCGGGTAGCATCAACGACGTTGCTCCCGAAGATGTAGGTTACATACAAGTGCTGAAAGACGCGGCCTCGGCAGCCATCTACGGTTCACGGGCGGCTGCTGGTGTTATCCTGGTCACAACAAAACGTGCCAAAGATAAAAACTTCAACCTTACCTACAACGTAGAGTTCGGTACCAATACTCCAACCGCAAAACCCAAATTCGCTAACGCTGTACAATGGATGAATGGATATAACGAATTGGCCTATAATGATGGTGCCTCTTCACTCAATTCTGCCTATTCGAAAGATCTGATCAACAACTACGCACAGTTACGGGCTGAAGATCCCGACCGTTATCCGGACACCGATTTCATGTCGTTAGGTCTGAACAACTCGGCACAACATCAGCGACACGCTTTCACTCTTAGTGGAGGAACCGACAAACTGAAGACGAACTTCAGTCTTAACTACTATAAGACCGATGCCCTTTATGACCAGAAGGATTATGAGCGTTACAACATACGATCAAACAATGATTATACGATCAACAACTGGATCCATGCGAATGTAGATATAAACCTGCTCTACTCCGACACATCCACACCTCATAATATCGAAGGTAGCGCAATGAACGATTTAATGTATCGCGCACCAATTTATAATGCGTATTGGGCTGACGGAAGCTATGCCGACGGTAAAGACGGTGATAATCCGATCGCACTGCTAGAACTGGGTGGAACAAAACGGGGCGAATACTTTCGTACCAGCGGTAAGATCCAGTTAGACCTCACACCAGTAAAAGGGTTAACATTGACGGCTATTGCATCTCCCCGCTATACATTCGATAAAATAAAGGATCATAAGACGAAATACAATGTGTATAGAATTACCGGTGATCCGATTCCCGGCTCGGGCGGCTATTCTTCTACCAGCGTACGAGAAGATCGTAATGATACCCGTAGTCTTACTATGCAGTTTTATGGAAACTACAAGTTCCAATTGAAACAGCACTCTATTGGACTTATGGCCGGTTATGAGGACTATTCTTATAAATGGGAAAATGAAAATGCATCACGTACAAACTATAGTTTAGTGAATTTTCCTTACCTCAACTTGGGACCGCAGGATTACCAATACAATGAAGGGAATGCCGGACACAATGCCTATCGTTCTGCCTTCGGGCGTATTATGTATTCCTGGAACGACTGTTACATGCTGCAGGCGAATGTCCGTTCCGACGGTTCGTCACGCTTTGCTGATGGCCATCGTTGGGGCACATTCCCATCTGTCAGTGCAGGTTGGAACATTTCTGAGGAATCCTGGTTCAATAAGAACGTGGTCAACTATCTAAAGTTACGCGGTTCAATCGGACAGCTAGGTAATGAACGCATCGGTTCTGAATTCCCCTACCAGGCCAAGTTGACTTTCGGCACCGGTTATATCCCCAACGCCGCCACAGGACAGGCAGATGTAGTGCAAACCGCTTATCAAACGGATTACGCGTTTAACACCATCACATGGGAAACGACCACCACTTACGGTTTCGGAGCAGACTTTGGCATGTTTAACAACAAACTGCGTGCTTCAGCCGACTACTACTATAAAAAAACGACAGATATGTTGATGCAAGTGGGCTTCCCTTCTTACTTCGGCTATAACGCTCCCGAGAACAATGCCGCCGATATGCATACGAATGGTTGGGATCTTGAACTCTCATGGAGTGATAAAATCAACGATTTCAGCTATGGTGCCACCTTCAACATTTCAGATTATCGCTCAAAGATGGGTTATATGGCTGACCGTCAAAAGATATCAAATAACCAAATTACCGAAAAGGGTTCATATTATAACGAATGGTATGGCTACAAAAACATGGGAATTATTCTGAACGAAGCAGCCATGTTAGACGCGGATGGCAAAAAAATTGCAGTCTTGACCAACAATGATAAAGCAGGAAACATCCGATACCTGGATGTTGATGGAGATGGTAAAATTACGGCTTCCAACGACCGCGTATATTTAGGTAACTCGTTACCCGAATTGCAATACGGTGGATCTCTCTACGCAGACTGGAAGAACTTTGATATCAACCTGTCATTCCAAGGTATTGGCCGTCAACTTAAATACTGGTCATGGCCTGGAACACCGTTCAATTATCAAGCCTATGCCGCTCCGCTGAACCTGATCGAAAGCCACTGGAGTCCGACAGCTACAGATGAAGAAAACGCAAAGGCAAAATATCCTAAATTGACAACCAACGGCACGAATATTTATGCCGGTAGCGACTTCTATCTCTTCAATGGTGCCTATATGCGTATAAAGAATATCACATTGGGTTACACCATTCCGTCGAATATCACTAAAAAATTCTACGTCAACAAATTGAGGATCTATTTCAGTGCAAACGATCTTCCCGCGTTCTCCAAATATCCAAGCGGATATGATCCGGAGTGGGATCGTAGTAGTGACCTCATTGTGTCGTCTTATATTTTTGGTTTGAATGTCTCATTTTAATTAAAGAATCTTGTTATGAATAAAATATGTAAATATCTATTTACCGGATTAGTAGCACTGGGTATGGCCTCTTGTGCCGACCTCAATCTGAATCCGTTATCAGAAGGAGCGAGCGAAAATTGGTATCATGATGAAACCGAAATCGAAATGTCGCTCAACGACCTATGGCGACCTGACTTTTTCCCTATCGATGGACTCGAATGGGATGATGACCTGTTAAACCGCGATGGTTCCAACGAATTTACTATTGGGACGATGACTTCCCAGTCAAGTACCGTTTCAGGGCGTTGGACTGCTCTTTACAAAGCCATTGCTCGCGCAACGAAAGTGGTCCAGTCTTTGGACAACGGAACTGCAAGCGGTATAAGTGAGACTAAAGTCAACCAATATAAAGGTGAAGCATATCTCATGATCGGATTTGCCTATGGCGAGTTAGCTACCTATTGGGGTGATTGTATATTGAACAATGGCATGACCTTGGATGAAGCCTATGTAGCAGTACGTTCGCCTAAAAGTGAAGTGCTGGATTATGCCTATGGATGTTTTGACAAGGCTGCTTCATATCTGCCCAATTCTTATACGGGACAACAGAGACCGACCAAAGGTGCAGCTCTCGGCTTCAAAGCCCGCTTTGCTCTCTGCAACTCCGACTGGCAAACCGCAGCCGATGCCGCGGAAAAGTGTATGAACTTAAACGTTTATAAGTTGCATGATAGTTATCTTGAACTCTTTAAGGCAGACAGCTCACCTGAATACATGTTCTACTTCAAAGGCGATTTGACATTGAAAAAAGGTTTTGGTCTTGCTGCAGCCGTTAGAAATTTTACTCTTCGTAAAATAAGCGGTGTGGCCAACCGAAGCCCGTCATTGGAGTTATTATGTGCTTATACTTGTACCGACGGTTTGCCTATCGACAAATCGCCACTATACAACCCAAAAGATCCCTTTGCAAACCGCGACCCTCGTCTGTCAATGACTATTCAGCCTTTCAAGACGAAATACTCATCCGACTATGCTGAATATGAACTGTCGAAAACAGATGGTACTTTTCCTTCAAAGTATCCAAACTACATTATGCTCGGATATGAATATAACCCCAATCCTTATGCCAATACAGTGTATGAAGTGGCTTCCGGTAAGATGGTACTCAACAACGATGGAAAAGCTTCTAACCAGCACTCTGCTTACAACGGATTGATGATCCGTAAATTTGTGAAAGATAACTGGAGAGACTTCAACAACAATGGAGGAGTTTCGGATAACTGTTATCCATACCTGCGTTACGCTGAGGTACTGATGACGTATGCAGAAGCGAAAAACGAGATGGGAACCTGTACACAAGCGGATTTGGACAAAAGTATCAATCTGGTGCGTGAACGAGGTTACAAAGGCTCTAAAGTGACATATCCACGTGTAGTAACTACATCACAAGCTGATTTACGCAAGATCATCCGTATGGAACGCCGTTCGGAATTTGCATTCGAAGGAATTCGTTACCGTGATTTGCTTCGCTGGCGTATCGCTGAAAAATCGCACAACAAGCCTATGTATTACCTATCGCGTGCCTGGTCTAACTCTGCCAGTTGGAATGGAAAGACCGGTAGTGCATCTAACATTACATTAGCTTCAGAATTTTTGGCTATATTAAAGAACTGGGACGATGGTAATTTCCCTATCGGAGGCGTACCTTCGATCGATCAGGATGGTTTGCCTACGCTCGCTCCGATGGAAACAGCCGGATATATCACCACGTTCTATAAAATGTCTTTTGATGCGAAGAAAAACTATCTGTGGCCTATCCCGGCTGACGATATTTTAGTCAACAGTAATTTGACACAAAACAACGGTTATTAATTGACTGAATCTATTTTATACTTACCCTGGCTGTAATCTGTTTGCCCAAAGGGTTTTCAGATTACAACCAGGATATTTTCTTTAAAATACCTATCTTTATAACATATAAAGACCTGTTTAAAAGTATATATCATGATTACACGACGTGATTTTCTAAAAGTGACTGCAGCTGGCAGCACATTGGTCTCATTAGGCAGTATGACGGAAGCAAAAGCAGCTATGCAAACAGTTGTTCCCGACGAAGGATTCTGCTATGAAGGCCCACGCAAAATACCGGTGATTGCCGAAGTAGATATTATAGTAGCAGGCGGAAGCTCGCGCGCCATTGCTGCAGCAGTAGCCGCCGCCAAAAGAGGTAGCCGTGTTTACCTGGTCGGCTATATGCCTTATCTGGGTGAAGATATTTGTGGCTCACATCTGTACGAACTGGAGGCAGGGGAAAAAACACAAACAGCTCTTGCACGCAAACTCTTCCCGGGAAAAAATTTTCCAACACCTCTTCATATAAAAAAAACACTGGAAGACGAGCTGATCGACAATAACGTTCAGTTCCTTTACAGCAGTTATGTAACGAATGTCCTGACGGACCCAACTAGTAAACCTGCAGGAGTAGTGATCGCAAACCGTTCGGGCAGACAGGTAATCCGTTGCAAAGCGATTATCGATGCCACGCATAACGCCTCCGTCGCCGGGATGTTTGGTGCAGAACGTACACCTTTTACCGCCGGCACACAGGAATTTTGCTATACGGTAGTAGGAAATACAAAAAAGGAAGCTCCGGAAATTATTGGAGCTGAAGAATTATCCCAACCTATCAAGGTCGGAGATAAAAATTATCCTGTCATCCGCTATACGTTTCGTCATCCGCTCAAAGACGATTCGTACGCTTCATTAGCAGAGGCTGAACAGATCATACGCAACCGGACATGGGACATAGAACAAGTCGATAGTTCCGATTTACTCTGGTATATTCCTAAACAAACAATTATTAGTGAACAGGCCTACAACGGAAATCCAACCTCTCTGCGTAAGCTGCCGATGCAGGCATTCAAATCAAAGAATATTGCAAACCTGTGGGTGCTCGGCCCTTGCTCCGAAATACCGCGGGAACTGGCAGCCAAAGTGATGCGTCCTGTTCCTGCCTTATTCATAGGAGAGATGATGGGCGAAACAATTGCCGAACAGATAAAAAAAATACCTCTATCAATCCAGGCCACTATCCGCCAACCCAAAGTGAATGCCTCTAACTACGGACAAATAGGTGAACTGCTCTCTTCTTTGCGTCCATCCCTGGGAAAAAAGTTCTTTGACTCTCAGGCAGGCGCACTTCCGGTTTTGGGCAGCTATGACGTAGTTGTGATGGGAGGCGGTACTGCCGGCGCTTCTGCGGGCATATCTGCGGCTAAACAGGGGGCCAATACATTGGTACTGGAATACCTGCACGGACTTGGAGGACTAGGTACATTGGGAATGATCGGCGTCTACTGGGACGGTTTCCGGGGAGGATATACAGCACACATAGACAAACAAGTGTTGGGAATGGCTCCTAAAGACCACCCGAGACAACCCAAAGGAGAAGGACGTTTCCCCGCCGACTGGAAAATGGAATGGTATCGCAATGAGTTATTGCAGGCTGGAGGTAAACTCTGGTTCGGCGTGATGGGATGCGGAGCCCTGACAGAAGGTAATCAGGTAAAGGGTATTGTAGTAGCCACTCCATTCGGACGAGGCATCATTCTCTCCAAAGTAGTGATAGACAGTACTGGCAGTGCGGATATCGCTATTGCCGCCGGTGCCTCTTTCGACTACACAGGTAAAAATACAATCGCCGTACAAGGTGCGGGCACTGGAAAATGGGCTCCGGGCGATTATTACAACAATAATGACTGGCTGTTTGTAGACGATACGGATATCCTGGATGTCTCACGTGCCTACATACAATCAAAAACAAAGCTGCAAGGACAATACGACCTGGTGAAAATACCCCAGACACGCGAACGCCGTCGGATTATCGGCGACTATACCGTCTCGGTCTACGACGTGATTAACCACCGCCGTTATCCAGACACCATTTCGTATCATAAAAGCTCGTTCGATACACATGGTATGATCATCGATCCGTTCTTCCTTTTGAACCCACCGGAAAAACGGCACATGATTTATGATGCGGATGTTCCACTACGTAGTCTTTTGCCCAAAGGTCTGGAAGGTATTCTGACAACCGGACTGGGAGCAAGTGCCCATCGGGATGCCATGCCGGTGATTCGTATGCAACCATGCCTGCAGAATCAGGGATATGCAGTCGGTTATCTTTCCGCCTTGTGCGTCAAAGAGAACAAATCTCCCCGAAAAATAGATATCAAAAAGGTACAAAATCATCTGGTCAAGATGGGCAATCTACCGGAACGAGTATTGACGGATAAAGAATTTAAGGGCTTCAGCAACTCTGAGATGAAGAATGCTCTCTCCAGTGTAACAGACAATTATAAGGGGCTTGAAATATTATTGACAGATCACGAGCGTTGCATTCAGCTTGTCAATAAACAAATAGCACAAGCAAGCAAGCCGGAAGAAAAAGTGATCCTCGCCAGTATCCTTTGTATGTTGGGGCAAGGAAAGCAAGCACCGATACTCGCAGAAACCATCCGGCAATACAAAGAATGGGATGAAGGCTGGCACTACACCGGTATGGGACAATTTGGTATGTGTCTTAGTCGGTTAGATGGACTGATCACAGCATTAGGAAATGCCCGCGAAACATCTACCCTACCTGTCGTACTGGATAAGGCCAGACTACTGGAACCGGAAGATTACCTCTCACATTTCCGAGCCGTTGCAATGGCTACGGAAACAATAGGTAGCCGGGATGCAGTACCTGTACTTGTAACGATGCTAACAACACCAGGTGTACGAGGCCATTCGATCCTCTCGTATGCAGAAGCACGCAGTAGTGCCGTTCCCGATCTGAATGATACATCCACCCGTAACCTCGCATTGAAAGAGTTGTTTCTTGCAAGAGCGCTTTACCTTTGCGGTGATCAGGACAATATCGGGAAAGAGGTACTTCAGCGATATGCCAACGGTCTGCAAGGCCATTACGCTCGTTACGCTTATGAAATATTAACGAACAAATAATTCTCCGGGAGAGCCACATTAAATAAAAAAACAATCCCAACCGATTCGTTATGAACAGGTTGGGATTAGTTTTTTTATTTAAAAAGTCCTAATTATTTCTGTACAAGTTCTGTTGTACTTATCAGGGTTCCTTTGTCATCAAAGCTTTGGGTTTTAACAGTACCAACACCGTCAGCATACCAGGAAATGGTTTTCACAACGATTTTTTGTTTCATAACTGTTGTAGTCATTGTTTGAGTCACTTTATAACATTTGAAAGTTCCGGCAGGAACAGTCACACTTTCAATTTTTTCACATTTATAATCAGAAACTTTCATTTCTGTTTTTGACTTCATCAAACCGGCTTTAGTAGTCATAACGATAGTGGCGTCTTTTAGCACCTGACCAGCAGACAGTTTATTAGGTAATTCGATAGGATCGCCAGTAACTTCTACTTTAGCACCAGCCATACCACCAAACATTGCTTTCAAATCAAAAATGATCACATTGTCTTTAACAACCATCTTAAATGGTACTGCCGGAACACCCAGTGATTTTTTATTTGCATCTAAAGCTTCGGTAGAATAAGTAATAGTCATGTTGGCACCTGATCCTTCAACATCAGTAATAGTCATTTGAGAATAACCAGTTACTTTTCCTTTGTCGTCTTTTGCCACATGTACTTGAACTGTCCCCTTTTTGGTTGGAAATAATGTTTGTGCCGATGCGTTGAGTGCAAAAACAGCAACTAAGCACACTAAAAACAAATTTTTCATTTTTGAATTAAATTAATTAAAGTTTTTCCTACTCATAAGGCTTTTCAGAATCCGCCGATTGTTTTCCAATGCAAAAATCGCACCAAAGCAATCGTCATTAGGAATACTTATTAAAACTTTAATTTTCTTTCAGGATCAGCCTTCCAGTATAGTTTTTCTCCATCTGGCTGAAAAAATCTTTTATTTCCGGATAAGATGATGCCGGATATCTTCCCGTCGGAATACTTATCTGATATATAAATGTTATGTTTTGTCCATTTTGCACAGGTTTTGAGGTGAATGTACCAAATAGGGATTCAATATTTATAGGTTTGGGTGAAGTTTCGATTTGCATTCCCTCTGGGATTTCAATTGTAATTGTATCTGTTTCAAAAATAGGATACCTGAATTCAATATCATATTTTCTTGAAGTGGAATAAAATATCTTCCCATAATTGCTTTTGAAAGGATTTGTCGGAACAAACAGCCTGCTACCTGTTTTATTCGCATACATAGGAGCTTCTACCATATAATTGATATCGACTTCCGGATTCTCTGATTTAATATAATTGCTATTTATATTCCTCACTTGTGATTTTGGAGCGGAAAGTCCACCGGCAAGCGCACTCATCCTGTCTTTCTCTTTCATATAAAGAACGAAATTCAGTTTGCCTTCTATTTCCTGATTTATGTATTTACTTCTTATAGAATAAGTTGCGGTTCCATCTTTTTGAATTTTCATATTCACTGTATGCATCTCACTATTCAAGGAGTCCGGAACATCATTCCTGACACGATACAACTTGCTCTCTTCTCCGGAAACAAGGAGCACATCGTGTCCTGAAATTCCGCTATGAACAAAATTAAACGGATATTCCTTAGCTGTACATTCCAACCATATTGTATCATTCTTGATTGGGACAAAAAGAATTACGTGATTAGCCTGAGTTAAACTACTGAAATCCGCGAACATATCCTTTTTCCCACCATTATGTACTACGGCATATTCCGATTTTATTCCTACAACATCAAGCATTGCCTTCATATAGTTAGTGAGAGCCTTGCAATCTCCAAATCCGGTTTTTGCGACCTCCATTGCCGAAATAGGTTGATATCCTCCGATTCCCAGCTGAATACTCACATAACGAACTGTCGATTGAAGATAAGCATAGATCCGCTTGACAGTCTCGACAGGATCATCTGTTGCCATCTCATTTACCTTGTCTATTGTAGTTTGAGGAAGGACATTCCTGTTTTCCAATAATTTACTTAAAAACATTCCACAATTTTTCCAGGTAGACATATCTCCACATACTCCATCAAAACAGAATGAATTCGGGCCGATATAAACCAGCGGTGTTAATTCCGAAAACGAAGGGCTAAACGGCTCATACCGGATAGCTGCTATGTTTTCAGACGTCCACGTATAAACAAGATTACCATTCACGGTACTTTCCACTGGCTTTGGCGCAATTGTATTTCCTTTATATCGTACAGCAAATGTCGGAGGAACCAGTATTCTGTGTACGGATTTTTCAACAGAAGCGTTTTGCATTGCCGGAGCAAATACAGGATAATAAGGTACCCCTCCCTCCCATTTTATCTCATAGTTATACTTCACTGTATACGGATAAGAAGGTGATTCACAAGAATAATAAGTAAATTTATCATCACTTACCCACTCACTGGAAATAACGGTTGTATTGAGGTCTCCCTTTCCTATTTTCTTAAAAACCTTACCTGATTCTAAAACAATTTCTCCTGAAAAATTCTTTAACTTACGGAATTTGTCCTGATATAACTGCACATGAGCCAGGTCTTTCCCTTTTTCATCCAGCACAGTAATTACTCTTGTTACCTTTTCTGTGGCATTGTACATATCAGTTTGAACAAAATTGCACTCTTCATAACGAATAACTGCATATGCATCTTCCTTCAGGTTTTCCGGAATTTTATTTATCGAAAAATCCTGCGCATAAACAGACAAACCGCATAAACATAGTATTGAGATCAGGAATATTCTCATCATTTTACTTTTTTAAGAACGATTTGAGATACATTTGCATTGACCAGGTGAGTATAGAAATCGCGTAAATGCTCATACTCAGACTGCAGATAAAGGATCTTTTTCAAATTATATCTGAGTCCTACAACAACCGATCCTTTCCCATCTTCCTGTATACGGTAAATAAACGATGCTTCATCCTCATTCAAAACCAATCGTTGTGGTTTAGGCAATTCTTCGACGGCATAACCTTCCGGTATTTTTACAACAGCATTTATTGTCATACTGAGTGGGTACGAAAATTCAACAGGTAGTTTACGTTGCTCAGCTTTAAACGGATTTTCACTATGAATAGGTATCAGAATAGGATTCAGATAGATATGATCATCTCCTACAACAACATCATTTTTTGTAAATTTGAAAGAAATTGATGTCTTATCTTCAGCATTATCCATCCCTTCCAGGTTAAGATCCGTCATCTGGATTTTATCTTCTGACTGCCTTTTTTCAATATATTCATTCTGGTCTTTATATCCATCATATTTCGAACGGAAAACGTAACGCACCTCACCAGCCACAATTTCAGAGGCTTCTCCTGATAGAATACCATCAGAATTAAATTCCATAGCTATATTCACGACTTGTCTGTTAGCTGCAGAATTCAGGACACTAAGATCGACCCAATCCGATAAATTATCGGCTCTGACACTACGCGTAAAATTAGACATACATTCGAGCGGCAACACATCCAGATCTCCAAACTTAGATGCAGCGTCCATGTACACAGGATTTCCATCGACTACACATGCTACTACAAAATAATTCAGATTATCTATCGTAGGGTGTGTCATCGGAATCCGGCCTTTATCTCTCTGACTCATTACAATCGGATAGGCATCAAAACCAGCCTCTTTCAAAGCACAAACAAGCAATGCATTTATTTCTCCGCTCGTACCAATACCTTTTTTCAATGCATCTTTAGGATCTTCAGCCCATAGTGTAGATTTATCATTCCATTTCACTTTTGATCGAACCATATTATAAATAGCTCTAACTTTGGCTTTTCCATCCATCTCCGGTTTAATAATTGCAGCAAGATCATTTTTAAACAGCTTATGATTTAATTGTTTTCCAAAATTATCATACCTAAGCAACTCTTCATCTACGGTTTTCCATGTATTTGAATACTGTTTATATGCACTTCCAGGAATTATGATACTTTCCAATTCGAAAGTTACACGTGTCATAAAGTCATTCAGGCACCACACATAGTTTTCTTTCTTTAGCCCGGGAAGATTTTCTACCTCAAACAACATTCTCTCACATGCGCATGAGAGCTTTTCCGATCCGATAAGGAATGTTTGGTTTTCCGCTTTTTCCGAGTAATTTATTGTTTCAAATCCTTTCGTCTCCTTCCTGAATGTAAAATATTCAGGGATCTGTAATTCATATTTGCTGTATCTGACTGGTATTGAACGTTGAAAATAGATATCTGGGAGGTAAGAATACATCGGAGATTGAATTTCATAACGATATTCAATGATAGAGCCCGGTTTGACAGCCTGAAACGTAAGCTTGGTACGCTTTACATTTTCAGAGACTTTTTCTTCAAAAATATGATTTTTGGAAAGCTGGGTTTTCACAACTTTTCCATTTTCAAGATTAAACGTATTTCCGGATAATCCACTCACGACTTCACTTTCCTGTCTCGATCTTCCTACATAGTAAGAGAGAGACCGGTTAGCATAGTCCAGTCCTTCATCGGTCAGAATCTTAATTCTTATATGATATTTTTGATATATCAGTAGTTGTCCTGTTGAAGTAAAGTTATACCAGGCAGATCTTTCTTCATGAAGCACAACAGCAGCAGCTTCGGGATCTTTGTCATAAGTAGTCATAGCAAGGTCTTCCTGTGAAACTTCCCCAAATTTAACCTTATCCTGGGCACTCAAAAAACTAGTTGTAAACAGTAAAAGTACAAAAAAAATAGTTGCTTTCATAGTACTGATTTTATTAAAAGAACAAATATACTATATAACAATTAAAATAAAAATAGAACAGATATAAAATCCATTCTATTTTAAAACACTTTTATTTTTATTTTATTGTATAAGTGTATTACTTTTAATTCAATACCATTTCTCCATTAAAACTAATTGATTGTCTTTGGTTGCTATTAACACTAATCGTCGACTTTCCATTTGAATAGATATCCATATTTACCTCATAATTGTAGTCTGGGGTATCTACCTTAAACTTTATTGTCCACTCTCCATCTTTATTTTTGGGAGTCGCCGAATAATCTTTCATCAAATCACTGAATTTAATTCCACCTTCACCTCCTCCATAAGGCGCAGTATAAGCCCGTCCAAAATAAGGTAAGTAAGCAATCGCAGAATCATTCCTGAGGGTCAGATCATATCCGTATGACAAATAAATGCTTTTTCCTCCCATCGGATTAGCATAATTAACTTCAATCTTAAAATCTTTAGCCTGGACTTTTTCATTTACCTGTTGAGCAACAGGAATTTGACTCTCATTTTTTACCTGATTTGAAGTAGAACAGGATATAATGAAAAATAAAAAAACAAGAGAGATTATGAAATTCTTCATTTTCATATAATTATGGTTTGTATTGTAACGTTTTATCCATTGTCTTTGTTTAAAATTGATGCAATAAAACAAGCGCCACTTCCAGCAATTTTGCTAAGAATGGCGCTCTATATGGAATATTAGTGATTTTTATTTTTTGCTATGGGCTTGTACTATTGCATCAATTACCGCAACTGTAGTTATATTTACAATGTCTCTCACTGAACTTTCGATATCGGTAAAGTGAATTGGTTTATTCAAACCGATTTGAATAGGACCGATCATCTCTCCTACTCCCATCTCCTGCATCATTTTCTGAGTAATATTTGCAGAACTCAAGTTCGGGAATATCAAAGTATTAACATCCTTTCCTGCCAAACGGCTGAATGGATATTTACGATCACGCAGTTCCCTGTTCATTGCAAAATTGGTCTGCATTTCCCCGTCAACAAGTAAATGAGGATGCTGCTCCTGAAGTACACGTACAACTTCGTGTATGCTTGCCGGACTACCTTCCGGATCCGCACCGAAGTTCGAATAAGACAACATTGCTATTACCGGTTCATGGGCAAAGAAACGTACTGCCTCATTGGCCAGATTCGCGACATCAATCAACACTTCTGTCGACGGGTGCCTGTTAATCAATGTATCAGCAAGGAAGAACGTACCCTTTTTCCCAGTCAGGATATGCATTGCAGCAAAATTCTTATACCCGTCACGAATACCGATCACTTCTTTAGCAACTTTGATCGTATTGGAGTATTTTGTATATACCCCGGTAATGAAAGCATCGGCATCTCCTGTTTCGACCATCATCATACCGAAGTAGTTACGTTCAAACATTTTATCTTTAGCTTCATCGTACGTAGCACCTTCACGGGCTCGTTTTTCCGCCAGTATAGTAGCATAACGGTCACGACGGGCTTCTTCTCTGTCATGGCGCAGATTAACAATCTCAATTCCATCCAGATCGAGTTTCAACTCAGCGGCTAATTTTTCAATACGTTCATCATTTCCAAGAAGAACAGGATGACAAATACCTTCGTCCCGACAAGTCGCCGCAGCTTTCAACATATTTTCATGACTTCCTTCTGCAAAGACAACCCGCTTCGGATTTTGTTTTGCCATATCCGTGAACTGGCGGATCAATTTATTATCGTAGCCCATCAAATCACGCAGATTAGCGGCATAAGCGTCCCAATCAGTAATTGGTTTACGTGCGACACCTGATTCAATCGCAGCTTTAGCAACCGCAACCGACACCCAGGTCAGCAAACGTGGATCCATCGGTTTCGGAATCAGATATTCCCGTCCGAATGACAAACGTTTCAATCCGTAAGCAGCATTCACTACATCCGGAACAGATTCTTTCGCAAGAGCGGCAATCGCCCTGACCGCAGCCAGTTTCATTTCCTCATTGATCGTTTTGGCACGTACGTCCAAAGCTCCACGGAAGATATACGGGAAACCTAATACATTATTGATCTGGTTGGGATAATCCGAACGTCCTGTTGCAAAAATCAAGTCCTCACGGGACGCTTTTGCTTTTTCATAAGAAATTTCCGGATTAGGATTTGCAAGGGCAAATACAATCGGATTATCATTCATCGTACGAACCATATCTTCCGTCAAAACATCAGCGACAGACAGTCCAAGGAACACATCAGCTCCTACAACTGCTTCTGCAAGCGTATTGACATTACGTTCCGTAGCAAAAAATTTCTTAGATTCATTCAGGTCTGTACGACGAACAGAAATTACTCCTTTACTATCGCACATCACGATATTTTCTTTCCTTGCTCCGAGGGCAATATACAATTTTGTACATGAATTAGCCGAGGCACCGGCTCCATTCACAACAATCTTCGCATTCTCTATTTTCTTTCCGGCCAGTTCCAATGCATTGATCACACCTGCAGAAGAAATAATAGCCGTACCGTGTTGGTCATCATGCATAACAGGAATGTCGAGTTCCGCTTTCAGGCGTGTTTCAATTTCAAAACACTCAGGAGCCTTGATATCTTCCAGGTTGATACCTCCGAACGTAGGAGCAATTGCTTTTACTGCCTGGATAAATTTCTCCGGATCTTTTTCATCCACCTCGATATCGAATACATCGATTCCTGCAAAAATTTTGAAAAGCAAGCCTTTACCTTCCATTACCGGCTTGCCTGCTAATGTTCCGATATCACCTAGCCCCAGGACAGCCGTTCCGTTAGAAATGACGGCAACCAAGTTCCCTTTGGAAGTATAATCATATGCAGTTTCGGGATCTTTCTCTATTTCCAGACAAGGCTCTGCCACCCCTGGAGAATATGCCAACGATAAATCGGCTTGTGTACTGTGAGGTTTGGTTGGAACGACCTCTATCTTGCCCGGTTTTCCTTGCGAGTGATATAACAAGGCTGCTTCTTTTGTTACTTTTGCCATATATTTATTATTAAACCTATTAAAAACCCGACAAAATTACAGAAATATCATCAAAAAACAAACAATTTATCAATGAAAATACGGGAATTATTTTCTAGCACTAGAACGGGTATCCCACAGCAATATGCCAGGCGAAGTTATTTGTAAAATTAGGATGCAGGATAGTCCAACGATCACTACCCCGGTTTGCCGGATTATATGCTTTCCAGCCGAAATCGGCACGAATAAGGAAAAAATCGTAGTCCAGACGTAATCCCAGACCATAACCCACTGCAATTTCCTTATAAAAAGAATCAAACTTGAATAGTCCGCCTTCCTGTCCGGCATAATTCTTTATCGTCCATATATTTCCGGCATCGATAAATGCCGCAGCTTCCAATTTCCAGAAAAAACGGGTCCTGTATTCAATATTCAAGTCCAATTTAATATCGCCCGATTGATAAAAGAAGTTCGTACTATCATTTGTCTGATAAGATCCGGGGCCCAACTCCCGTACCGACCAGGCACGAACGCTATTTGCTCCTCCCGAAAAATAACGCTTCTCAAAGGGCAATCCCTCCGAGTTTCCATACGGAAGACCGATTCCGCCTCCTATTCTCCATGCTATGGAATTATTTTTATCAATATAAATCGTTTTCGAATAATCGATATCTCCTTTAACAAACTGAGCATAATCAGTATTGAACAATTGATACGATCCCTCATTGTTTTTCTTAAAGTTCAAAGGTTTACTCAAAGCATACAAGGAATTACCCGCCGTTTCCACAGAAAGTCTCAATGCGTGCACATCCTTGTTTTTGCGCATAGGATCGAATGTAGAATAACTATATGAATATCCTATTCCTACTATAAACTGGTTCTTATAGCCAAAATACACAGCACTGGAAGGCAGCTGCGCCAAAAAACCTGAATCAATCCGGGGTATGTATATATAATTGATATCCAGCAAATCAAACTGGTGTCTGGATAAATTTGTACCTCGTCCTTCCCACAAATAACGTAACCCTCCTGAAAGAAGAGTACGTACATACTCCGGACGGGTTTGGTAATTATAACTCAGTGAAAATTCGGTAGATGCACGTATTTTACGTTTAAAGGCATCTGTCAGAAATGGGAACATAAACTTGGGAACCCGGATGGAAGCATCGGCTCCCAGTTCCAGATATGGGCTGTTCAGTCCTGAAGATGCAACGGTTATAGCCTCATAAGCTCCGTGAAGTTTGAAATTGAATGTTTCGGATCCTCTAAAAAGGTTACGATGAGTATAGTTGGTTGAAAGTGCTACTCCCAAATCCCCGGCTGTATTGGTTCCTTCAATCGCATAGGTAGTAGACTGGCTCTTTGCCGGCATTGTATAGATCCGGGCTGAAAGAAAAGCAGTATCATTCCTGAAAAATTCCTCAAAATGAATACTTGCATTATTAAAAGCCTGCAAAGAAGAGTAGGACGAGTTTGTAGCCTCCTCCCGCAATTGAGAATAAGGCCGGCCTGGTGTCAAGAAACTATTACTGGTTAGTACCGAAGGACGAACCGAAGGCTGTTTCCCTCGATAATATATAGTATAATTTCCGGAAGAAACGCTATCCCTGGCTGTATAACTATCATATCCAATCATTCTTAAAGGATCATAATCGAGATAAACATAAACTTTATCAAAGAAATATTTCCGGTGAGAAGTCTCAATAAAAGTTCCTGTAGGCAAAATTTCAGCAAAAGGGTGTAGTCGAAGCGCCAAATCCACCCCATGATTTACCACATTGGTATCTGCGGAATATGAAATATAATTCTTTTCAAACGCATAAAACCCACGATTACGAAGTAAGTTCGTAATCCGGTCTCTTTCCTTATCCAACACATCCCTGTCGAACAACATTCCGGTCTTAACCAAGGGAACCCTGAGCGATGCAGGTTCTCCCGTTACAGTATTCATTTCTCCATACAATGCATCATACACTATACTATCCTGAATATCTTCGGAATAATTTTGGATCAGGTGCGGTTCATTTGTCTTTATCAGATAAGTAACATCGACTTTTTTCCCTTTTTTGTCAATTTCGGATGATATCTGAGCATCCATATATCCTTTATTAACAAAAAAATTCCTTAATCCGGAAGTCGTTTTATCCACCATAGTCGAGTCATAAATTACCGGTGGCTCTCCGATATCTTTAAAAAAACGATTGACCCAACTCATAGTATCTTTACCTGATAAATTATAAAACTGCAATTGGGTTTTATTAATTGCAAACATCTTATAGTTAGGAAGTTGCCTCACATACGAACGTAACTCAATAGCTCCGTAATCAGGATGATCGGATTTTATATGTACCTTATCGAGCAAATACTGTCCATCAGGCACATATTTGGTAGAACTACATGAAAATAGTCCGCATGCGATAAATAGGAATAGCAAGCATCGCAAACAGGAATATTTCACGTGGTTCAAAATCATTTTATCAAATACCTGAATATATCGTTACCATTGGCATACAGGAGCAACCCTAACAGGAATATCATTCCTGCAATCTGAGCATATTCCATGAATTTTTCATTTGGCTTACGACCGGTTATTACCTCATAAATCAGGAACATAACATGCCCTCCATCCAAAGCCGGAATAGGCAAAAGATTCATGACTCCAAGTATAATAGATAGGAATGCGGTCATATTCCAGAAAGCTTCCCAATCCCAGAGAGGAGGAAAAATATTGGCAATTGTTCCAAAACCGCCCAAACTACCGGCCCCTTCTTTAGTAAAAATATACTTGAATTGTCCCAGATATCCCTTAATAGTTGAGATTCCTTTCGAAATTCCTGCAGGAAATGAGGCAAAGAAATTATAATGTTTGTGAATCGTCTGGAAAATAACCATCGGAGATTTACGGGCAACACCAAGTTTTCCGTTTCCATCAGGAGAAATTGTCACCTCCTGCAATTGATTATTCCTGTAAAAATTCAAAGTAACAGGAGTTTCTTTATTATCAGCAAACACCTTTGCCAATTCATCAAAAACCATATCTGTACGTCCCCCGATACCCACAAGACTATCCCCAGGCATTAATCCGGCCTTTTTTGCCGGAGAACCATTCTCTATAGCCTGAATAACAAATGGGATTCGTGGTTTAATGAATAAATTTTCGTTATCCAGCAACACTTTATTAAAACCTTCCGGCAAATTAACAGAGACTTCCTGTCCGTCACGTAATACTACCACTTGTTTTGCTTCAGCCAGTTGCATCAAAGTTTCCATCTCTATGGACTCCAACTCCTTATCATCGGCTCTCAATGGGATATCGCCATCCCTGAATCCGGCATTTTTAGATGCTTCGCTATATGAAAATCCCGAAGTATAATTTTTGAAAGGAATGTATTCGTCTCCCCATGTGAATAAAATCATAGCATAAATAAAAAATGCCAGGATGAAATTCATAAAAACACCTCCAACCATGATTAACAAACGTTTCCAGGCTGGTTTAGAACGAAACTCCCACGGTTGTTCCGGTTGACTCAACTGGTCTTTATCCATACTTTCGTCCATCATTCCCGAAAGTTTCACATATCCGCCTAAAGGCAGCCAACCTATGCCATATTCTGTTTCACTATTTTGAGGTTTATATTTAAACAATGTAAACCATGGATTGAAAAACAAATAAAACTTTTCAACCCTGACTCCGAATATCTTGGCAAAGATAAAGTGTCCGAACTCGTGGACAATAACAAGAATCGATAAACTTAAAACTAACTGTAATGCTTTAATTAAAACTGTTTCCATAATTTTATTTGTGATGCGACGGCTCTGGCCTCAGCATCGGTTTGTACATAATCATCATATTTCGGTGATGCTATAAATGGCACTTTCTGCATTGTTTGTTCTATCACATCACTCATCTGTAAAAATCCTATTTTATCTTGCAAAAACGCGGCAACAACGACTTCATTCGCAGCATTCAGGATACAAGGCATATTTCCTCCCTGCTTAATTGCTTCAAATGCAAATCCCAGATTACGGAATCTGATCATATCCGGTTCTTCAAATGTCAACGAAGAATATTTCGAAAAATCCAGACGTTCAAAAGATGCATTCAAGCGATCCGGATACGCCAAAGCATATTGAATCGGGAGACGCATATCAGGCATACCCAATTGTGCTTTTATCGATGAATCTGAAAACTGAACCATCGAATGGATAATCGATTGCGGGTGTACTAATACTTGTATTTGTTCCGGCGTAACATCGAACAACCATTTGGCCTCGATCATTTCAAACCCTTTATTCATCAGGGATGCGGAATCAATTGTAACTTTCGCTCCCATATCCCAGTTCGGATGTTTCAAAGCCTGTTCTTTTGTAACCGATTCCAACTCTTTCAGGCTAAACTTACGGAAAGGGCCTCCCGAAGCTGTGAGAATTATTTTCTCTATCGGGTTATCTCCCTCGCCTACAAGACATTGAAAGATAGCAGAATGCTCTGAATCGACCGGTAAGATCGGAGTTTTATACTCCAAAGCCAGTTGTGTGATCAATTCTCCGGCAACAACCAGGGTTTCTTTATTGGCCAAGGCAATCGCTTTCCCTGCTTTGATAGCTTCTATCGTCGGTTTCAAGCCTGAATATCCGACCATGGCAGTCAGTACCATATGAACAGGTTCTGCCTGTACCACTTGTGCAATAGCATCAGATCCTGACCAAACCTTGATAGGCAAATCGCTCAGGGCTTCTTTTAGTTGTTCATACTTCTCTTCATTGGCAATAACCACCATTTCAGGCATGAATTCTCTTGCCTGCCGGATCAATAGATCAACCTGGTTGTTAGCTGTCAGCGCATAAACTTCAAAGCGATCGGAATGTTCCCTGATCACATCCAAAGCCTGAGTCCCAATAGAGCCCGTTGAACCTAGAATAGCTATTTGTCGTTTCATCTAAAATGCAATAAATTCTTCCGGATCGACCGGATTTCCCCTGTACCACAATTCAAAATGCAAATGAGGGCCGGTAGTCAATTTTCCTGTATTTCCAACTAAAGCAATCACCTCGCCGGCGGACACTTCATCTCCTTGATTTTTGAGCAGTGCGGCACAGTGTTTATATATTGATACAAACCCGTTTTGATGCTGTATTTGCATTATATATCCGGCATTCGCATCAAATCCGGTATAAACAACACTTCCTCTCATTGTAGCAAGAATACTTTCTTTAGTACTTGCCGCGATATCAGTTCCGTAATGGCGGTCTTTCAAACTGAAATGAGATGATACGATACCTTTTACGGGACGATAAAAAACGATATTATCCGGAATGGATGTCGATGGAGAAAGTGAACTGAGATTATATTTTTCCTCTTCTTCAAACCGGGTTACAAACTCTTCTGTTACCTTCGATTTATCCAATTCAGGAACAATACCATTTTTCAAAGAATCAATTTTTCTTACCGAATCGATCTTTAAATCTCCCCGCAATATACCTCCTATATTATTGAGATAAACGGTTTGAGCCGCTAATAATTGTTGAAGAGAGTCTGCTTTCAACTCATTGTTAATAATTTCTTCCCTTACCTCTGCCGGTAAATAACCCGGAAGGTAATTCCTGATTGGCGTTGTAATGATCACAATTGAAGTCAGAATAATCAAAAGAAATGCGAAAACAGCAAAAACAAGCACAGCAGAAAGTCTGGATACCCGGAATGCAAAAACTTCTTCCAGTGTATTTTCATTCAGGAAAGAGAGTTTGTATTTAAAACGCATCTTCTTCCAGAATGTAGACTTTTTCTTTGGTTGCTTCATCAATCGGATGTTTATTTTGTTGTCTTCGTAAAAGATGTAAAATATTACGTTACAAGCTATTGAACCTTAATCTCTTCTAACAGGCGACTACATTTACCCCATTTATCAATCATATACATGACATAACGGATATCGACGCCAATGGTTCTTTGAAGCTCCGGCTCAAACACGATATCACCACTCATAGCCTCCCAGTTTCCATCAAAAGCCAGACCGATCACATCGCCGTTTGCATTAAACATCGGGCTTCCGGAATTTCCTCCGGTAATATCATTATTCGATAAAAAGCATAAATTCATATCTCCCTTACCATTTCCGTAGGCGCCAAAATCCTTGCTATTCAAAAGATTCAAAATTTCAGGTTGAACATCAAACTCTGAATCTCCTTTTTTATATTTTTCAAAAATACCGGCAGTCGTAGTATAATAATCATACCACGCCCCATCAAAAGGCACATAACCTCCGATACTTCCGTAACTCAGACGCATGGTAGAATTGGCATCCGATGAAAAATTCTTACCCGGCATCATTTGTTCCAAACCGGCGAAGAACAAACGTTCTCCTCTCAGGATTTCGTAGCGGTATACCATCAGATCGGCCACATATGAAGATAGAACTTCACGAACAGACTTCACCAGATTATACGCCGGATCCTTATCCATCCTTTTGATATTCTTCGGATTCAGTATTGTTTCTCGCAACTTATCGACATATGGAATAACTGATTTACTGAATACATATGCTGCATATTTATCGCAGTCTCCTTTATATTTTTTATCTATTTCTTTATAAAAAGATGGTAGTTCATTCGCAGGAAAACGTTTCTTCAACACTTTCAGCATTGCGGCGAACACTTTCTGATCCAGCGCAGGATCATAATCTTTATATTCAGGTAAAATATCTGTCTCAAAATTATGCTTCATCTCTTCCGGAGACAGCGTCATATCGAATTTCATGATCAAAGCCGCCAATCCAAGCAATTCTGTTCCCCTCAACATTGTTTCGCTGAGATAAGTCATATTTCTTTGAAGTTCATCAGTCGATTCATAGCCGGTTTTAATCAGCTCAAGCGCTTCTCCGTAAAATTCTTTTTTCTCAGGATCATTATTGATCCAATTCTCAAACTGTTTTTCTAAAGCCTGCTTGCGCTCTATCACATGTAAACGCTCTACCCCACGATTCATTCCGATTGAATTTTTCCAGTAATTGGAGCTCATCGCATATTTAGAGGAATATTTGATACGAATATCATCACTATTTAACATCGCTTCTTTCCAAATATCCTGTTTGATGCCACGTACCTCAATCCGGGGCTGGTTACTACTTGATACCCGCTGACTGATACCCCAGGATGACAGATAACGGTTCGTACGTCCTGGGAAACCGACTGTCATACAATAACTTCCGGCTTCATATCCTTTTAAAGAAACAGGAGCTGCATATTTTGGTTTATATGGTACATTCGATTCACTATAGGCGGCAGCTTTGTTTTCAGATCCGGCATAAACCCGGAAAATACTAAAATCACCGGTTTGACGTGGCCACATCCAGTTATCGGTATCACCACCGAACTTACCGACAGAAGATGGCGGCGCAAAAACCAGTCGTACATCATTAAACACCTCATACACATTCAGATAATACGAATTACTTGCAAAATAAGAAGATATTTCAGCTTCGATAAATTTACTTTTATCAGAAATCGAATCTTCTATTGCAGAGCAAATCTCGCCTATTTTCCTGAGACGGGCTGATTCATCTTTTATTCCTTCCAACTGTGCGAATATTTTTCCGGTAAGATCTTCTGTCCGAACCAAATAACGAACATACATTCCCGGTATAGGAAGTTCATCTTTCAGGTTTTGGGCAACAAAACCATCTTTCAGGTAATCATGTTCTACCGTACTTTGCGACTGGATTGCCCCATACCCGCAATGATGGTTAGTAAAAATAAGTCCTAAATCAGATACTGTTATTCCTGTACAACCTCCGTCAAAATGAACTACGGCATCTTTCAGAGAAACACCATCCGGGTTATACAATTGTTTTTCCGGCATAACAAAACCCAATTTACGCATCCGGTTCCAATTATCCGGCTTCAGGTTATTCAGCATCCACATGCCTTCATCGGCAAAAACAGAGACAGTACATAAAAGACTAAGGAATAAAAAGCTAACTTTTTTCATTATTTATAATATCGTATATAATTTTTTTAAGATGGCAAAGGTAATGAAAAGTTTCAAGAGACCCCTTACCGTTTAAGTATTTTATTCAAATAAGGAATCTCCTTCAATGGCAGATCTCTTTTTATTACCACAAAAAGATAAATACATAATAGAATCGCATGAAATGCCCAACGCAACCAACGATTTTCCACAGGAACGATAATAGCGACAGTAAATAGGAGAAGGGTCAATCCAAAATATAAACCTATTGTCTTCAAATCATATGGAATCGGATATTTTTTCTGTCCCATGAAATAAGATATCAACATAATCACCAAATTTCCGATTAATGAAGCCCAGGCACAGGCCATATATCCATAAACCGGAATAAAAAGAATGTTTATGAGTATAATAATTACACATCCTATTACCGAAAAAATGGCCCCCCAACGAGTCTGGTCTGTTAATTTATACCAAAGCGAAAGATTGAAATAGATTCCAAAAAATAACTCGCCCATCATAACGATCGGTACAACAGCTAATCCTTCCCAATAAGCTTTATTAGGTATAAAATATTTAAAAATATCCAGATAAAAAGAGACTCCAAGAAATACAAACAGTCCCAGTATAATGAAATATTTAGTTGCATCTGCATACGACCGGCGGTTATCCGACTTATCGCTCCTCGAAAAAATAAACGGTTCAAAAGCATAACGGAACGCCTGCGTAAACATCACCATAATAACCGCAACCTTAAAACAGGCACCATATATACCTAACTGATCAAAGCCGTCCGTACCGGTATACACTTTCGGAAAGATAATTTTGTCTATAGTTTGATTCATCATTCCTGCAACGCCAAGAATCAGTAAAGGCATCGAATACCGGAGCATTTTTTTTATTAACTCCCTATCGAACACATATTTAAAACCAACATATTCCGGCAAAAGAAAGCAAGTTTGAATAGCGACAGCCAACAAGTTGGCTATCAGGATATAACCTACCTGAAAATCCGGCCTGTAAAACCAACTGATCAATTCCGGATAATGCTTATCAATATAAGGACAACCGATAAGGAAAAAAAGACAGAATGAGATATTCAGAATAATCATCAGCAGTTTTAAGAATACAAATTTCAGCGGACGCTGTTTGAATCTCAAATAAGCAAATGGAATACTATTGATGGCATCCAGACACAATATCCATAACATCATATTGATATAAGATACGGGTATTATACCCTCTCCTATCCAATTGGTTATAGGCTGAATAAAAATCAGGGCCAGGATTAGAAACGACAAAACAACTGTTCCTACAGTAATAAGTACCGTAGAATATACTGTAGTTGGGTTATATTTGTCTTTTTGATTGGCAAACCGAAATAAGCCGGTTTCCATTCCGAAAGTAAGGAATACTATAACCAGAGCCACATAAGAATACAGATTGGTAACAACACCATATTCAGCCCGGGTAGCCAGAACTGCAGTAAAAATGGGAGTCAATAACCAGTTGAGTATCTTACCTAAGATGCTACTTACACCATAATAGGCCGTATCCTTTGCCAATGATTTCATTACTCCCATAAGAAAATGGTATTTTAGAATAAATAACCCTGTTGTCCGGTACGTGTACGTCCCAAATGCTGATAAGCTAACGGAGTGACTTCACGTCCCCGGGGAGTGCGCTTCATAAAGCCTTCCTTGATCAAAAACGGCTCATATACTTCTTCAATAGTACCGGAATCCTCCCCTAAAGCTGTCGCAATAGTAGAGATACCAACTGGTCCCCCGTTGAACTTATCGATGATGGTGCACAATATCTTATTGTCAATCTCATCCAGACCATATTTGTCGATATTCAGGGCTTCTAAAGCAAAACATGCGATCTCCTTATCGATTTTCCCGGTTCCTTTTACCTGGGCGAAATCCCTAACACGACGGAGTAACGCATTACAAATACGGGGAGTACCGCGACTTCTTGAAGCAATTTCTTCAGCCGCACTATCACTGCATTCTATATCCAGGATACCGGCAGAACGCTTCACAATTGCAGTCAAAGTATCTATATCGTAATATTCGAGGTGTAAATTAATTCCGAAACGGGCACGTAAAGGAGAAGTAAGTAAACCGCTACGGGTGGTCGCCCCGACTAATGTAAACGGTTCCAGTTCGATTTGTATAGAACGGGCACTGGGACCTTTATCTATCAGAATATCAATCCGGTAATCTTCCATTGCCGAATATAAATATTCTTCCACAACGGGACTTAAGCGGTGTATCTCATCGATAAAAAGAACATCATTTTTTTCGAGGGAAGTCAATACTCCAGCCAGATCACCCGGTTTGTCAAGTACAGGACCTGATGTCACCTTAAATCCGACACCCAATTCATTGGCTATAATATTTGACAAGGTTGTTTTTCCCAATCCCGGAGGTCCGTGCAACAGGACATGATCCAAGGCTTCAACCCGCATCCTTGCAGCCATCACAAACACTTTCAGATTTTCAACGACCTTATCCTGGCCACTGAAACTCTTGAAAGATAACGGCCTCAGAGCATTTTCAAATTCCCGCTCTTTCTCCGAAATGTGCTGGTTACGTATGTCGAATTCACTCATAATTATAATTTGCTACCGTATGCCAAATCTCCGGCATCACCAAGACCTGGAACAATATATGCGCGGTCATTCAGTTCCGGGTCAATAGCTCCAACCCAAAGCGTAGTACCTTTTGGAAATATTTTTTTCAGTTCATTGACTCCCGGTTGACTGGCAATGGCGCATGCAATATGAATTTTTGCCGGTGTTCCTCTCTTTAACAGGGTTTTATACGCCAGATCAAGAGACGATCCTGTTGCTAACATCGGATCGATGATAATCAAAGTTTTACCTTCTATGCTGGGAGCAGAAAGATATTCGACGACTATATCAAAATGTGTATGATCGGCATTATACTGTCTTGATGCAGAGACAAATGCATTTTCAGCTTTATCAAAAAACTGTAAAAATCCCTGATGCAAAGGCAATCCGGCACGTAAAACCGGAGCCAAAACTACAGTTTCCGAATACAGTGGAACATCTGCCACTCCTAACGGAGTTTTTACCTGACGAACCGAATAATCCAGAGTTTTACTGATTTCATATGAGAGAATAGCCCCTATTCTTTCTATATTTTTACGAAAACGGAGACTGTCGGAATGGACTGTCACATCGCGAATCTCTGCGATGAAATGATTGAGAATACTATTAGTGTCCGATAGATTGTGTACTTTCATTGAGCAAGTTAAGTTTATTTTTTAATCTTTTCGGGCCCAAAGTTACCATTTTCTAACGAGAATGCATATTCAAACGACCGAATAAATATATTAAGCCATGGATTTTTTTCCGGTTTCCCTGACAAATTGTTATTATGCCAGAGCATCACGAAATCACCTCCCGATTTTTTGCATTCCAATGCGAAATACCTGATCTTCAACAAAACATCTTCCGGTGATAATTTCTGATGTATTATCAAACTGGTGTCCATCAAAATTGTAGGACGGATAAGTAAATCCGAAACCTGTTCTTTATTCAGATCATAAAAACGATATGGGACAGCCGTTCCCGAACGGAATCCCGGAGATTTAGCATAAGCCAATGAAAAATCTTCGGCAAATTCCAATTCATCCAAAACAACAAATGATTCCGGAAAACGAATTCTCAAAAAATGCTGACGTGTAACTGAAACCTTACTGTTTAAGATCTTTTCTAACTTCTGTTTTTCTTTACTTGTAATCTCCTTGTTAAGAAAACTTTCATAGGAAGGATGCAAACCGATTGTCACATCTTTTAATACCCTGAGATATTTGAAATATTTTCTCTGAGGATAAATCGTTTTCTTCCCATATTTTCCATATTTGGAAAGCAAAGCGAACAAATAATAATGCCTTTCATATTTTTCATGGAACTCATCTATCCAACGTACAGCCTGAAAATACGGGTCTTGTTTCAAATGGCAAACTACTTTCAACCGTTCGGCTAAATCGACAAATTTTCCTTTCAACAGATCACGTAACGCCCCCGCTGCATTTTTAATGAATCCTTTATTCCTGTATAAATATGGATGATCGATATCAAAAGTAGTTACTAACTTGTACTTACGCAACTTATAATCTAGTGACTCTCCAAATCTTCCAATCAATAAGTCCTTAAATTTATAAGCCCATCGATCGATTAACGGAACATCAAGAAACCCGTTTCTATATGCAAGAGATTCTTTATGCGGAAACCGGGAATGTATATCGGACTTTACAGCACCATATTCTTCATATGAAGTCAATAAATAAAAAGAAGCCGAAAAAATATCGAATGGAATATCTCCAATAGGATTAGGAAAAAAGCAAACTAATTCATCCCAGTAAAAAATATCGATCTGAATATAAGGATTTATACCTTTTTCTTCTAAAAGGCCAAATGGAGAGATTTGAAGTCCATGATTCAAATTTTCTGAGGAATAATTGATACAGGTTCCTGTATGATTCAGGAAAGCCTGTTTATCATCACTCAAAATAAAATCCACTCCCAGAATATTTTGGAATAAATGCTCTGAAATGTATTTCAGTCGTGAATCAGGATACGGCGAATAAATGAAAACCATAATTTCTGAGAACAATCAACAAATTTACTAATTATTTTTCAACGGACAAAATCTTATTATTATCATCATTATGTATTATCTTTCTCTATAAAAAAAACGTCAGACTACTAGATGAAGTTTCCCATTTAAAGAAAGTTATAGAATCTCTAAATAATGAGATTAGGAAAGTCAAAATAAAAAAGACAGAATTACAAAAAAGCATTTGTCGTCTTTTATACAATCCTAACGAAGACAGTAAGGGAACTATAAAAGAAGAAAAATGGATTTACATTATGAATGCCATTAATCTTGCTTATGACCAGTTTGCCTTGCGCCTGAAGTTACGTTACCCTGAATTGAAAGAAAAAGATATCCGTTTATGTTGTTTGTTTAAACTCGGCTTGAACTCCTCTGAAATTTCCATCCGGATGAATCTGAGCAATATTGCTGTCCGGGTCCGGAAAAGCCGGTTAAAGGACGTATTGGAAATAACGGATACAAATATCGATTTAAATTCATTTTTAGATAATTTTTAGCATTCCTGATTTATATTGAAATATATTGTAACACCCATAGTTACATAATCTGCTGAAATAAAGATATTTATACAAATATTTTGTAACAGTTTTCGAAACGCTTTTCAAGTGACTTTATTTGAATTGCAACATTCTTTATTTCTAATTTTGTACCTGTGTTGCAACACCTTAATTATTTACATTAAAAAATGGGGATATGAAAATTAAATTATTTTTTTGCGTCTTACTTTCTATGGCGTTTTGCGGAGCATCAGCTCAAAAAAACGGGAAAGAAGAAAACGAGTTCCGGCGTACGGAATCAATGACCTTACATTCTGATCGTAACCTTCCTCGAGTGGGTGATCAGATAATCAAATTGGAAGCCTCTTATCTTTCTCCCGGGAAAGACGGAGACAGTATCGTCTGGAATTTCAATGCCCTTCAACTGAATGGGGAAGAATATCCGGTGAATTATTTCAAAACTTCGAAAACAGATCTGGCCGGAATTGAAAACTCATCGATGCAACAGTATTCTGTTTCCAGGGATTCTCTCTTGCTAAAAATCGACGAAAACCCACTGAGTATCATTCGGTTAGAAAAACCGGAAGTCATCATGGTTTTCCCGGCTGTTTACGAGGATGAGAGAACCGGTTATTTCTATGGGAAAGGTAAATACTGTGACCGGCTGGAACTCGATGTTGCCGGGCTAACTCACAGTAAAGTGGACGGATATGGGACTCTTATCTTACCCGAAAACGATACTATTCCTGATGTACTCCGGGTTTGCTCGGTAAAAAAGACATCGACCTATTCCCGTCCGGTCACTTCGGGATTTAAAATCGACACTCCTTGTGATTCATCACTCTCTCATGAACAGGTTCTTTTCCGGCTGGAACAGGATACGGCTTGTACCGTTACCAAATCTTACCGGTGGTATGCCCAAGGAAGTCGTTATCCGGTATTGGAAATCACACAGATAAATGGGGTAATCAATGGAGATACAGTAAGGTCAACTCAAAAAGCTTATGTTTTCCATCCACTCGATCAACAAGAATTACCGGAAGATACAGCTAACCTGGCTGTCAGGAAGCAAGATCTACCGGAAAAGGGATCATCACCTCAAGCGACAGGGATGGATGAGATAAACACCATTACGAATTGGATTATAAAGACTTATCCTAATCCGGTAATTGACCAAATGAAAATCAGTCTACAATCGGACGTTCCCGGAAAAGCACAGGTATCGGTTTATAGCCTGCAAGGACAGCTGATTTATCAAAAGGAATTCGGAGTGCCGGCAGGTAGCCATACTGAGACTTTGGATATGAACCTATTAACCAGGGGTAGTTATATTCTTAAGGTGGAGATCGGGAATAAGAGTGAAAGAAAAGTCATTGTAAAACAGTAAAAATAATATCATGAAAACAATGAGAATGAATTGTGTTATGTCAAAGAAAATTTCAATTTTAACAACATTGTTATTTGTCTTTTTTTTGAATATTCAAGCTCAAACATTGAGTGAAAGAACAAATTTAAAATCAACTTCTACAGAATCGGAAAGCTTATTAAAAGTGATTCCTCCGTCTCCTCAATCGTCTATGTTTGATAAATATACAGATTATCCGGTAAATCTATGTAGTGGAATGGTTGAAATGAATATACCTCTCTATGAAATTTCATTGGACGGAATGAAAATTCCGATCCAACTCTCCTATCGTTCATCGGGAGTAAAATACAGGCAATATGACGGAGATATTGGAGCCGGTTGGGTCTTAAGTCCCGGATACAGGATGACCCGCAGTATCCACGGAAAAGTAGATGAAGCATTTAATATGCCGGACAACCTGTTGTATGAGACCGAAAGACGACAGGGAGGACATGCCCGGGACCGCTATTTGGCATGTATGGCCTTTAATATGAGTTCCGAATTGCTTCCCCTTCCTGAATCTTCCGTTTTTGATTCTGAATATGATCAGTTCCATTATATGCTACCCGGATCCAATGGTCACTTCATAATTACTGATCGACAAAATTATGGAGTTGAAATCATAGAAGGCCATCCTCATAAAATCAATTTATTTGATAATTCCATTCCTTATTCCAAGATGATAGAGAAAGCACTGATTAAGGATGATAATGGATTTTCCTATTATTTCGGCACCGGATTGGATGGTACCAAAACTTACGAATGTTCCAACCAGGCTCCGACGGCATGGTTATTAAAAGACATTGTGTCTCCGAAAGGAAAAGCTATCCGTTTTACGTATGCTAGAACCCCAGTCCTTAGAATAAACAGAAATCAGGATTTACTAACTTTTTATGATCCTGTTGGCCATCACATTAATCCTACCCATCAATGTCAAGTTTCCACAGGAGTATCCCGGAACCCGGATGCATTCTCCTATATGGCCGATATGTGTTTACCTGAAGAAATAATAACAGAAAAAGAAACTATCCAGTTTGTTCGTTCTGATGTGGATTTTATTAATAAAAAATATTTGCAGTTACAGGAAATCCTGATCCGGGATAAAAATACAGGAAACCTCATTAAAAAAATTAAATTTCTTCACAGGAAAAATGGCCCACATTGGTTGTTGACAGGAATTGAGATCCAGGAAGGAGGAACAAATAACCAGGTTATCCAACGGTATGGGTTTGAGTACCATGAACCCACAGATAACTTCAATGAATATAATTATTACCCCGATCAGTGGGGATATTATCATGTTGGAGGATCTGGAAATATTAATCACACGGAAGGTAGCTACCATAAGGAATTTGAAACTAACATGTACCATGTGCCTTTTGGACTTCCTCAACCGGTCAAGCCCAAAATTCAACAGTTCGGAGTTTTACGGGAAAAAAGTCAGAATGCGATATGTCCTGATTATTTCAGCCTGAAAAAAGTCTATTTCCCGACAGGAGGGTGGCAGGCTTATGAATACGAATCCCATGAGTTCCAGGGGTTGAATGGGAAAACCCCAGGTGGAGGAATACGAGTCAAAAAGATCACTCTCTGGGATGGAAACTCTACGATGTCTCGGATATTTAAGTATGGCCACAACGAAAATGGCATAGGAATTCCGTCTTTTTTGGTTGATCACAAGTATTTCGCAGATGAACTTGGTTATGCTGATTTAGTAACAAATACTTATGAATATATAACAGGCAGGCGTTACTCTACGGATATACTAGGTGATGTTAATATGGATAGCCATTTTTCCTTGTATTATCCACAGGTAACAGTTTATGATTATGATGAGAACCAGCAGAAATATAATGGAAAAACGGAAGAATATTATGACCTGCCCCAAAAATATGGTTTTACATTTGACAGGCCTACTATTGGGGAACCGGATAGAAATTACACTCCCAATGGTAATCATGGTTTATATGTCGATGCCTACAGGGAAGGACTTGTCCCTGTTCTATCCTCCCGTATCGTTTATAAGGCTGATGATTCATCCTTGTCTTATCATAGGTTACTGGAAGAACAATTTTTATATAAATCAGTTGAAGAAAAATATTTTGATGGATTGAAAGTGATCTTAAAAATCTCTACTAATGTTTTTGAGGACAGAGAATCCCCGTCTTCTTCATCTACAAATCCTTATTATTATATTTCATCCTTTTTTGAATATTTTCCATACCAAATAATTACAGGAAAAAATGATATAATTGAAAGAAAGATTGAGACTTTGTACTCTACATCTGGAAATATTATCAAAGAAACAAATTTTGAATATAATGATCAACAACAATTGACAAAAACAAGTAATAAACAAAGTGATGGTAGTATTATTAGTGAAATCTACAAATATCCTTCTGATTTTACGGGTATTCAGGTTTATCAGGAAATGGTCAATCGAAATATGTTGAATCCTATTGTTGAAAAGATTCAAAAAAGAAATTTGATTGAGCTAAAAAAGGAAAAGACAAATTATTCAATTACTTCAGGAATAAATTCATTAATTCTTCCTTTCAGTTTTGAAACCGCATTTCAAGGAGGAAATATAAAAGTTGAAATAATGTATGATTTATATGATTCCAAAGGAAATATCAGACAGGTAACTGATAAAACCGGACTTTCAACAGTCTTCTTATGGGGTTACAACTATCAATATCCTATTGCAGAAATAAAAGGAGCAACTTACAATGAGGTCGCAGGCATTCTTAATGAAAATATCATTAATAATTTGGCTGTCAGCATGAACCCAGATATGATTAGTATCAGTGCTACATTAAGAGATAAGTTACGGGAGCTTCCTGGATTCAAAGACCGGACAATATTAGTTTCCTGTTATACATATAAACCTCTGGTAGGCATCAGCAGAGCTATCGCCCCCCGTGGAGTAATCACCCGTTATGAATACGATGATTTCGGACGATTAATAGAGACCCGGGATCATAATAACAGCCTGATTGAATCTTACGAATACCATTATCAAAATCAATAAAACTCAAAAGAATCATGAAACAAATATTTATTATAAACGTTCTGGCAATCCTTTGTGGCTGTCCTCTGCTACTCAAAGCCCAGAGCTCCGACCACAATTATGTCTTAAAAAAGACAATGAGAGATATATCCGGTTCTAGCAGTATGGATATAATTCAATATTACGATGGCTTAGGAAGGCCTGTTGAAACGATACAGAAGCAGTTTACTCCAGATGGGAAAGACTTGGTTTCTCATATTGAATATGACAATTTTGGGAGAGAAGCAAAATCCTGGCTACCGATCAAAGTCGAACAATCTTCAGGTAATTATTATGGGTCATATGGAGCATCCGATTTTTACAAGGATGAATCCGGAAATATCGACGGTTCTCCTTTTTCTGAAACCATTTATGAACCTTCCCCGCTGAACCGGATAAAAGAACAGTATGGTCCAGGACAGGAATGGAAAAATAATTCCCGGGCAATTAAAACCGAATATCTGACCAATACCGGGTCTACAACGGCAGAAACTTATTGCGGACGGTATTCCATATCGGGAAATAACCTGGTTAGAAATGGAGCATATAATTCAAATGAACTGTATGTCGTCAAAACAACCGATGAAAACAATAATGTTTCCTACGAATTTACCGACAAACTGGGACAGGTAGTCCTTCAACGGCAAATCAACGGGACAGATATCAACAAATTCATCGACACCTATTTTGTATACGATGATTTCGGCAATCTATCCTATGTACTGCCGCCATTATGTGCAGACTCCACTGTTTCGGGGCCCTATACTCCCGAAGACCGGGTCATTAAAGGCTATGCATATCTCTACCGCTATGATGACCGGAATCGTTGTGTTGAGAAACGAATCCCCGGAACCGA
>JAVBTA010000055.1:0-24708 GCA_031556375.1 Bacteroidales bacterium
TCTGGCTATATTCTCTATTTTCACAGGATATTTACCTTTCTCAGAATATGTTGCTGCTGATCGTATCGGCTTCCATGGTCATATCGAGTGGGTTACCGTTGCGATTCCAAGTATCGCAGTCGCTGTTATCGGTATAGTAATCGCTTTTGTGCTGTATGCTAAAGGTAGCGAAAAACCGGCTCAGGTTGCCAAATCCCTTGGAGGTTTCTATACTGCTACGGTAAATAAATTCTATTTGGATGAGGTTTGGATGTTTATCACTAAAAGTGTGATTTTCAGATTAATATGTGAGCCAATTAAATGGTTCGACCGTCATGTAATCGATGCTACAATGGATGGCCTGGCCTGGACAACTCAAAAAGTATCTAACTCCATTAAGGGTTTGCAATCCGGTCAGGTACAGCTTTATGTCTGGGTATATGTGGTTGGTTCGTTGGTAATCGCAGCTTTAGTATTATTTTTATAAAAAGTTATCGGCTTTATGAATATATTATCATTTTTTGTTCTCGTTCCGGTTTTGATGATCTTATTCTTGTTTGTATGCAAGAGTATGCAGCAAATCCGTACGGTGATGGTTACCGGAGCATCTGCGTTGATGGTATTGGCAGCAGTATTGGCTGTAATGTTCGTACAGGAACGTGCAGTTTCGGATGCCGAAATGCTGTTCACAGCAAGCACAATGTGGTATCCCTCACTAAATATCGCATATTCAGTAGGTGTTGATGGTATTTCCGTTGTAATGATTATCTTATCTGCAATCATTGTATTTACAGGAGTATTCTCTTCCTGGAATATGAATATGGCCAAAGAGTATTTCTTGTGGTATTGTCTATTATCGGTTGGAGTATTCGGATTCTTTATTTCAGTCGATTTGTTTACCATGTTTATGTTCTACGAGGTTGCTCTGATTCCAATGTATTTGTTGATCGGACTTTGGGGAACCGGACGAAAAGAATATTCGGCGATGAAATTAACCCTGATGCTGATGGGAGGATCTGCTTTCTTATTGGTAGGTATCCTTGGTATCTATTACGGATCAGGGCATACTTCTATGAACTTATTGGAAATTGCGAACAGCCTACAAGTTTCTCCTGAAGTTCAACGTTGGGCTTTCCCTGCCACATTCTTAGGATTTGGTGTTTTAGGTGCATTGTTCCCATTCCACACATGGTCGCCCGACGGTCACGCATCAGCTCCTACCGCAGTATCTATGCTTCACGCGGGGGTATTGATGAAATTAGGAGGTTACGGATGTTTCCGTGTTGCCATGTACCTGATGCCGGAAGCTGCTCAGGAGTTAGGTTGGATCTTCCTGATCCTTACCGGAATCAGTGTCGTTTATGGAGCATTCAGTGCGGTTGTACAAACCGACTTGAAATATATCAATGCCTATTCTTCCGTTAGTCACTGCGGGTTGGTTCTTTTTGCTATCCTGATGATGAATCAAACAGCGATGACAGGAGCTATCATGCAAATGCTTTCACACGGTTTGATGACAGCCCTATTCTTTGCCTTGATCGGATTGATCTACGGACGTACACATACCCGTGATATTCGTGAAATGGGTGGTTTAATGAAGATCATGCCTTTCGCATCTGTTTGTTACGTGATTGCCGGTTTGGCTTCGTTAGGTCTTCCCGGATTGAGTGGTTTCGTAGCGGAAATGACTATTTTTGTCGGTTCGTTCCAACATGCGGATATGTTCCATCGGATATTGACGATTGCCGCTTGCTGTTCAATTGTAATTACTGCTGTATACATTTTGCGTACAGTAGGTAAAATATTATACGGACCAGTACAGGATTCTCATCATATCGGTTTGCCTGATGCAGCCTGGTATGAAAAAGTATCCACTGTAGGTCTGATTATTGCTATTGCAGCCATGGGTATGCTCCCATTTGGGGTCTCAGAATTAATCAGCAATAGTTTAGTTCCGATTATTGGAAAATTTGCAGCAATTTAATTAATAAGAAAATAATGAAAATGAAGGCTTGCTTTCATTCGTTTAATTTATAAAACACATGGATTTCAGTAACTTTTTATTAATGCAACAGGAAATGAGTTTGATGGCTGTTTTTGTCATCCTGTTTATTTACGACGTTTTCTGTTCGGATAAAGGAAAACAATGGTTTCAACCTATAGCATGTATTTTATTTGCGATACATACGGCTATCGGTTTTTTACCAACTCCTACAGGAGAAGCATTTGGAGGAATGTTTGTCAGTTCAAATATTACCGTCATGATGAAGAATATCCTGAATATTGCCACTTTCCTGATATTCCTTCAGGCTGCTAATTGGCTGAAATCTCATGATACGGTTCATAAAAGAGGTGAGTTTTTCACGATAACATTGGTTACCTTGCTGGGAATGTACCTGATGGTATCTGCAGGCAACTTCATGATGTTATACATTGGTATGGAAACAGCATCTCTTCCAATGGCTTGTTTGGCTGCGTTCAATAAATACAAAGAAAAATCGGCTGAAGCCGGAGCTAAATATATCCTGGTTTCCGCTCTTTCTTCCGGAGTAATGTTATTCGGTTTGTCTTTCCTTTATGGATGTATGGGAACGATGTATTTCACTGACATGACTGCTCAGGTTGTTTCGGAACCTTTGGTTATCCTTGGTTTTGTATTCTTCTTTTCAGGGTTGGCATTCAAACTTTCTTTGGTTCCTTTCCACTTATGGACTGCCGATGTTTATGAAGGAGCTCCAACTGCGGTAACAGCATATCTTTCCGTGGCATCAAAAGGAGCAGCTGCATTTGCTTTGATGTTTACATTGTACAAAGTATTCGGAAATATCGAAGTTGTATGGAGCCACATTTTGTGGTGGTCAGCAGTAGTTACTATCACCATTGGTAACTTGTTCGCCATACGTCAAAAGGATATTAAGCGATTTTTCGCGTTTTCTTCTATCTCACAAGCCGGATATATTCTTTTAGGAATTATTGCCGGTACAGCTCAGGGAATGACTGCTACAGTATATTTTGTTCTCGTATATGTATTCTCTAATCTTGCTGCTTTTGGGGTTATCTCTGCCGTAGAAAATCAAAACAATGGAAATACTTTAATTTCAGCATTCAACGGATTATATAAGAGTAATCCGAAGCTGAGTTTTGTAATGATGTTGGCTGTATTCTCTCTTGGTGGTATTCCTATTTTTGCCGGATTCTTCAGTAAATTCTATATTTTCATGGCTGCTGCCGACCAAGGGCAATTCCTTCTTGTATTTATTGCTTTGTTAAACACGGTTATTTCCCTGTATTATTATTTGCTTATCATTAAAGCAATGTTTATCGAGGAAGGAAATGATCAGTCGGTCGGTCGGTTTGCTACAGATGGTTATAATAAGCTTAGTCTTGTAATCTGTACCGTAGGTATCCTTGCTGTTGGTTTTATCAGCTGCATTTACGAGCACATCGGAGCGATCAGTTTCGGAATGTAAATCTTTTTCTTTACCTTTGTGTTTATTGTAAACTTTTTATCATGAAAACAATAAACGCAGGACTTATCGGCTATGGCATGGCCGGACGTATTTTTCATGCCCCGTTTTTGAATGTTGTGCCGGGATTCAATCTTTCCAAAATTTGTACGAATAACCCGGATTCAATCAAGCTGGCTAATGAGCGGTATCCTCAGGCAATAGTTGTAAGTAAGCCGGAAGATATAATCCATGATGAAAACATTGATCTGGTTTTTGTTCTGACACCTAATGAAACCCATTATGAATTAACAAAACAGGCTTTATTGGCAAACAAGCACGTTGTTGTCGATAAACCGTTTACTGCAACAACAGCTCAAGCTGATGAGTTAATTGCGATATCTAAGAAAACAGGTAGAATACTCTCTGTTTATCAAAATCGTCGTTATGCTTCTGACTACAAAACGGTAAAAAAATTACTGGAAGCCGGAACCCTCGGTAAGATAGTCGAATTCTCAAGTTGTTTCGATCGCTATGTGCCCGGTTTAAGGCCAAAGAAATGGAAAGAAGAAGCTCGTGAAGCCTGTGGGGTGTTATATGATCTCGGATCCCACCTGATCGACCAGACTTTACAATTATTTGGGATGCCTGCCGAAGTAACAGCAAATATCCGTTATCAACGGGAAAATACCCTTATCGATGATTATTTTATGTTAACCCTGCAATATCCGGAAATGACTGTTTATCTCCATTCCGGGATGTTGGTGAAGTCTCCTGGTCCTGTTTTCGCAATTCATGGAACAAACGGATCCTTTATAAAGTATGGCCTGGATGTACAGGAAGGCCATTTAGATGAAGGTAAGATCCCCGTAGGAAAAGATTGGGGCAAAGAACCTCAAAGCCTGTGGGGCACCCTGTCGACTTACATTAACGGACTCCCGGTTACTGCAACTGTAGAAAGCGAAAAGGGCAATTATACCGAATATTTTGAAAATCTGCGTGATGCTATCTGGGGTAAAGCTCTTTTAGCCACAAATCCTGCATATTCCCGTGATGTGATCAGAATAATTGAATTGGCTTTCCAAAGTTCTAAAGAAAAGAGGACAATTCCGGTAAAATAATAATATTAGCTAAATGTCGTCATATTTGCTGTATCTCAGCTCTTAACGACAATATTTTGAATATCTCCGCCGGATTCACGTTCGAAAATTTGCAAATCAAAATATTTCACGGCAGCAATCAAATGATCGAAAATATCTGCCATAATAAACTCATATTCAGCCCATTTGGTAGTGTTGGTGAATACATACAACTCAAAAGGTAATCCGACTTCGGTAGGAGCTAATTGACGTACCATCAAAGTTAAATCTTTCCTAGTTCCCGGATGTTTCTGCAGATACCATTCTATATATTTGCGGAATAAACCTGCATTTGTCTGAGTTCGTCCATTTACAGGAATAGCACGATCTGCCCCTATTTCTTTGTTGTGTTCATCAATTTCAGCCTGGCGTTCGTCGATATATTCCGAAATGCCTTGGATCTTCTTGAATCTGGCAAGTTCGTCTTTTTCAATGAACCTGATACTCGATTGTTTGATGATGATAGAACGTTTAATGCGTCGTCCCCCTGACTCCTGCATTCCACGCCAGTTTTGGAAAGAATCAGAGATCAATGCATAAGTAGGCAGGGTAGTAAAAGTTTTGTCGAAATTTTGGACTTTTACAGTAGTTAGATTGATTTCAATAACATCTCCGTCTGCTCCGTATTTCGGAACCGTAATCCAGTCGCCCAGCCTCACTATATCATTGCTTGCCACTTGAATACTTGCTACAAAACCCATGATTGAATCTTTAAACATCAGTAATAATACTGCGGAAGCGGCTCCCATTGCGGTAAAGAAGACTGTTGGGGATTTTCCGGTAATAATTGAAAAAACGATAACAGTACCGAACAATAATAGAATTAATTTGATTACCTGCAGGTAACTGGTCATCGGTTTGTCTTTGAATGCCGGCTTTTCAACGAGCAGGTCTGCTCCGGATTTTACCAATGACATGATGATCATGATGATCAGGAATACCAGGTAAATGTCAGCAAGGTTTTCCAGAGGATCGATCAAATCCGGGAAACTTGCAAACACTACGACGATCAACTGCTTAACCATTGCAAAAGGCAAAAGTTGAGCGAGATATTTAGGGAATCGGTTGTTTACCAGGTATTTGAAGAAAGAAACATGAGAAATTTGAGCTACTTTATTAAAAGCTCCGCGGATAATACGCCGAGTCAGGTATTGAACAACATAAATCAGGATAAATGACAGAATGATTAAAATACCTGTATTGAGGTAGGTTGCAACCTCATCGGGAATACCCCAGGAGGTCAATTTATTGAGAGTCCATTGACTTAAAGTATTGGCCGATCGAACGAAAATACCATCCATAATGATTCCTGTTTGAAGATTTATCTAACCGGATTATCATACAAAGATACGAACAATTCTAGAAAACGGACAGAAATAGTCCGATATCATGTGAAGGCATATTGAAATGTTTCGCTACAAAAGCATTAACAAATTTTCCTCCGTACATATATAGTCCGGAACGGAAACCTACATCTGCTTTTGTCATAGCGGGAATTCCTCCCAGATCGCCCATCTGAAGGATCATTGGAGTAAAAATATTACTGAGTGCCATGGAAGTCGTACGGGCTACCCGCGAACTCAAATTAGGGACGCAATAATGGAGGATACCGTATTTTTCGAAGATACCGGAATGACCTTCCGGAAGGAAACAGGTAGTTTCGAAACATCCTCCCTGGTTGACCCGTAAGTCAATCAACAGAGCCCCTTTTTTCATAGTTTGAATTACCTCTTCAGAGATAACGTAACGCACAGGGGCATCAATATAACGCATTACACCGATTACAACATCGGCAGATTTGAAAGCGTTGACCAATACATTTGGTTGAAAAACAGAAGTGAAAACCGATCTTCCCAGAGTATTTTGCAGTTGGCGTAATTTATTAATGTCATTATCGAAGACACGTATCATAGCTCCAAGTCCCAAGGCGGCACGGGCAGCAACAGTTCCTCCGGCTCCGGCTCCAATGATAACGACTTCTGTCGGAGAAACTCCGGGGATACCTCCCATCAGTACCCCTTTTCCTCCGTGTGCATTGCTCAGAAGTTCAGAGGCAACGGATATTGATGCAGCTCCTTCGATTTCAGAAATGGAATTGCGAACAGGGAAGCAATGAGGATTTTCGGAGATAAGTTCATATCCGATAGCATTGATGCCCTTGGAAATCATTAGTTTGATCGTTTCTATCGATATATCAGGGAATTGCAGCATGCTGCAAACGGTTGCCCTGTTTTTCATCATTTCAACCTCAGCAAGCGTAGGAGGAGCTATTTTGAATATCAGGTCACTCTGAAAAACGGTTTCTTTATCCGCGACTTCTGCTCCGGATTCAGCATAAAGCGCATCTGAATAATTTATTCCGATACCGGCATCCGTTTCTATAATGACCCGGTGTCCGGCATCGACTATCATGTCGACAGCTTCGGGAGTAAAAGCCAAACGTTTCTCAATTTCAAGATTTTCTTTTGGTACCCCGATTATCAGTTGTTGCCTTGCCTTATTTAATTCTTTCAGCAATTCCTGAGGTATTCCGGATTCTTTTTCCTTTTTGCCCGGTGATGATTTTGTTTCTCTCATAATCACTAACTCATTATTTTAACCAGATTAGCCACTGTATTATCAACGTCATTTTCATCTAAAAGTTGTTCGGCGTCAAATACAACCTTAGCCTGGTTGTAAAATATTTCTCTTTTCTGAAGAGTTTCTGAGATAAATATTTCTAGTTCTTCCTGATTTTTATCCTTGATTAAAGGCCGGTTATGTTTCATGTGAATCAACCGGTTTGCCAGTTCGGATTCCGAAACTTTCAGGTAAATAGTTGTTCCCAACCGGTTCATCAGGTCGATATTGTCAAAAAAGCAGGGAGCCCCACCTCCGGTAGAAATAATAATATTTTCAAATCCTGCGACTTCCTCTAAAGCCCGTCGTTCGATTTCTCGAAATTCGGTTTCCCCTTTTTCCGCAAATAGTTGTCCTACGGTTTTTCTATGACGGTTTTCTATAAACAGATCCAGATCGACAAATTGTAAATTCAGTGCTTTAGACAGGCTTTTCCCGATTGTAGTCTTGCCTGAACCCATATAACCGATTAAGAATATTCGTATCATCATTCCTGTCTTTCTGCAAAAGTACGATTTTTATGATAAATATTGTATTTTTGTATCCAATTAAAGCAGATATGCCTAAAAAGAAATATTACGTTGTTTGGAAAGGAGTAGAACCGGGAGTTTATGATTCCTGGATCGGTTGTAAGCGCCAGATCGATGGTTATGAAGGAGCCTTGTATAAGTCGTTCGATACAAAAGAAGCCGCAGAAGAGGCTTATCCGAACGGTCCATGGGAATATATCGGAAAATCTGGAGGAAATAAGAAGAATACTGTATCTTTGACAGGTAATTTCATCCGTGATAGTTTGGCTGTTGATGCTGCCTGCTCCGGTAATCCCGGTAAAATGGAGTATCGTGGCGTGTATGTTGGGAATGGTCAGGAGATTTTTCATGTAGGACCATTTGAAAAAGGGACAAACAATATTGGGGAGTTTCTGGCTTTGGTACATGGATTGGCATTACTAAAGAAGCAGAATCTGGATATTCCTGTCTATTCGGATAGTGTAAATGCCATTCTTTGGGTGAAAAACAAAAAATGTAAAACAAAATTAGAACTTTGTGAGGAAAACGCTCCTGTATTTGAACTTATTACAAGGGCAGAGAAATGGTTGCAATCGAATACTTATAGCACAACGATATTAAAATGGGAAACTGAAAAATGGGGGGAAATACCTGCAGATTTCGGTAGAAAATAATTTAGTCCTGGTAATTTAATTTATGGAAATCAACAAGAAACTATTGTCTGAAAAAAAGTGGTCATTCATTCTGGTTTATTATATATTATTTTTTATACCGATCTTTTATTTTTGGGCACATAACATCAGTCTGAAAGATAAAGTCATGGGTTGGGTGACTTGTTTCGTGGTTGGACTAGCTCTTTGCAGTATTGATTTGTTTCTTAAGAAAAGAGGAGAGAAAATTTATCTGTCAGTTCTTTTCTTAATTTCCGTTATTCCCAATATGATTGTCTGGGGATATTTGAATATCTCCAATTTATGTATGAGGAGAGATTTATTCTGGGTCATATTTACTACACATGCATCGGAATCGAGGGAATATGTTGGCGATTTTATCTCGTGGAAGATTTTTGCGATTAATATTATTTATCTTCTTATCGGTGTGTTTTTTATTGTAAAAGCGGATTCAAAGAATTCTATAAGCATAAAGAAGCATCTCTGGTTGTTTACAATCTCCTTGATGATTATTTTAAGTAGCGTTATCTTTCAATATACTGTACAAGCTATTCCTACCTTCGATTTTTATAAAAGTCGGATTCTTTTTTGGAAAGCCAGTCAAATTTTTGACAAAGAGAAAGAATTGCGGAAAGATCTGAAAATGGATGTCGAATGCCTTTTACCGGATTCGACTAACCATATTTTTGTTGTAATTTTAGGAGAATCAACATCGACATGCCACATGAGTCTTTATGGGTATCACCGTGCGACAACTCCCTTGATGGATTCTTTAAATAATGAACTGGCGGTATATATAGATGTTACCACCCCGGAGAATCATACGATCGCTGCTATGCAAAAAATTCTTACATTTGCAAATCATGATAATCCGGAGTATTACAGACAAAAACCGTCTATAGTTGAAATATTTAATACGGCCGGATTTGAAACATATTGGATCACCAATTCAGCATCTCTTACAAAATGGGGTGGAAGTTATGGTGTGATTGCCCAGGAGGCTAAATATCTCTATGATCTCAGCCATTTGGAACAAGATGATGGTATTCTTATATCTCCTTTAGAAAAGGCACTTTCAGACGGGAAAAAGGGAAGCAAAATTATTTTTATTCATTTGATTGGTAGTCATCATGCTTACAACTGCAGGTATCCGAAAGAATTTGACTGTTTTGATCATAAAAGAGATCATGATCTTCCGGATTTAGGTTTTAGAGATGATGAAATGTTGAAAACTATTGATGAATACGATAATTCTATTTTATATGGTGATTTTGTATTCAGTTCGGTATTGGAAAGCATAAAGAAACAGGATGTATCATCCTTTCTGTTATTTTTCTCTGATCATGGGGAAGAAGTGTATGATACGCGGAGCGCCAGGGGCCATTTTATGATGGATGTATATCCCTGTCAGGCACGTGTCCCTTTTGTTTTATGGCGTTCGGAGAAATATCAAATGGAAATGCCTGAAATAGTTGTCGATCCGTCTCGTCCGTATGGTATTGAGAATGTGATCTTTTCTGTTTCAACACTCAGTGGTCTGAAATATGATGATTATGATGCAACAAAGAGCATTTTTTCAAAAGAATATATTGTCCCGAAAAAGCGTTTGGTAGGAAATGAAGAATATGAAAAAGATATTCTTCCGAAGTAAAGCCAAAGAATTAAAAAGATAAAAGAATTGAAAAATAACGAGGATAAAAAGCTACAAATGCCATTATTTAGTATTATTATTCCTACATGGAATAATTTAGAGATGTTGATGATATGTATCAATAGTATCCTAAAAAACAGTACTTTTGAACATCAGATTATTCTTCATGTGAATGAAGGGAAGGATGGTACACGTGAATGGATAGAAGAGAAGGGTCTGGAATACTCTTTTAGTGAAAGGAATATCGGAGTTTGTGACGCCGTAAATTTTGCGGCGAAGAAAGCTAAAACAGACTATATCCTTTACATGAATGATGATATGTACGCTTGTCCGGAGTGGGATTTACACCTGTGGAGAGAAATAGAAAAGCAGCCGGATAATTTGTTCTTTATTTCTGCTACGGCTATTGAGCCATCGGATGTTGGGAAAAAAATAGCAATTGCTCCATATAATTTTGGTGTTAAATTGAACGAGTTTGATGAAAAAGGCTTGTTGGAACAATATAAAGATTTTCCGATGTCTGACTGGTCAGGTTCTTCCTGGCCTCCTAATGTTGTTCACAGAAGTGTATGGGAAAAGGTCGGAGGGTATAGTCCTGAATTTTATCCGGGATTTTATTCTGATCCCGATTTCTCTATGAAATTATGGCAGTTGGGGGTACGTCGTTTCAAAGGTGTAGCTGATAGTCGGGTATATCATTTTTTAGAGTCATCCACTAAAAAATTTAAAAGTGAGTTTGTAAAAAAAGGGAGAAAGATATTTTTGAAAAAATGGGGTATTACCTCCCGGGTATTTTATACTTATTATCTGAAAATGGGCCAACCTTATAAAGGAGATTTGAAAAAGCCTTTTGGGTTGACACTCTGGTGGGAGTTGTTTTTATGTAAGCTGAAAAGTTTATGAAAATAGGATTCGATGCAAAAAGAGCGGTTCAGAACAATACCGGACTAGGAAACTACAGTCGGTATCTAATTGAGATATTATCTGAATATTATCCGGATAATCAGTATCTCCTTTTTGCTCCGAAGAGAAAAGAAAATCCACGTCTTCAAGTTTTAGAATCCAGGGAAAATGTGTCATTTATATATCCTACAGGAATTTCCGGACTTTTTCCTTCTTTTTGGAGGACATCCGGAATAAAATCAGATTTGAAGCGTCAATCTCCGGATATTTTTCATGGATTGAGTGGAGAATTGCCGGTTAGAATTGCTAAAACCGGCATAAAATCGATAGTTACTGTCCACGACTTGATTTTTTTACGTTATCCGCAATATTATAAATCAATAGATCGTTTCATATACAAGCGGAAGTTCCTTTATGCTTGCAAAAATGCTGATCATGTGATTGCCGTGAGTGAAGCAACAAAACGGGATATTGTAAATTATCTTAATATTCCTGCAGAGAAAATCACTGTAATATATCAGGGTTGTCATCACGGATTTAAAGAAGCGGTTTCTCTTGTAAAAAAAGAAGCGGTAATGAAAAAATACCATCTGCCTCAAAATTTTATTTTGTATGTAGGAAGTATTGAGTCCCGCAAAAACTTATTATTAATAGTAAATTCGCTACAATTTATTGACAATCAGATTGGTTTGGTCGCAATCGGAAAAAGGACTCCTTATCAGGATGAGGTTGAGCGTGTTATAAAAGAAAAAGGGCTTTCCGATCGGGTATATATTTTTAATCAGGTACCTTTTGATGATTTGCCTACATTTTATCAATTGGCGCGGATATTTGTTTATCCATCTTATTTTGAAGGATTTGGGATTCCTGTTTTGGAGGCTCTTTCAAGCGGAGTTCCTGTGATTGCCGCCAAGGGATCATGTTTGGAGGAAGCAGGTGGCCCGGATTCTTTTTATGTTGATCCGGATAATGAATCAGAACTGGCAGAAAAAATAAAAACTATTTTAGATGATAACGAGTTGATGAATTCCATGTCGATAAATGGAAGAAAATATGCGGAGAATTTTTCCGATAAAAGAATTGCAGACCAAATATTTAAACTATATCAAACATTAAGATGAATACCCATCCACTGATATCGATTGCATTATGTACATTTAACGGGGAAGATTATTTAAGAGAACAAATGGATAGTTTGGTAACACAAACATATCCGAATATCGAAATTATTATTGTAGACGATTTTTCGGAAGATTCGACCTTGATGATATTGGAAAGTTATGCCCATCAATATAGCAATATATCTATCTTTCAAAATCCTCAGCGGTTAGGCTTATCCCGGAATTTTGAGAAAGCTCTCTCCCTTTGCAAAGGAGAATTTATCGCAATATCTGATCAGGATGATATTTGGAAACCGGATAAAATCTCTATCATGTATGGTTCGATAAAGGATCATATTTTAATCAATTCAAAATCAGAAGTTATTGATTCAGAAGGGCATCCTCTTTACAAAGATTCAATAGGAAAATACGGAATACCTTATTCCGGTTCTGATCCGAGGGTAATTACAATATTTGATTTTACCTTTGGGCATAACCTGCTCTTTCACCGTAAACTCTTATCTTATGCATTACCTCTTCCCGAAGGAATAGAGTATGACAGGATGTTGGGACTTGTGGCTTTGAATTACGGAAGGGTTCAGTTTTTGGATCAAACATTGGTTTTTCACCGTCAACATGGAAAAAATGCCTCTTCATCGAAATCGTTAAAAGAAGAAAAACTTCGACAATTGAAAGTCCGGCTGGAGGCTATATTAACACTAAAGGATCTTCGTTACGAAGATTTTTTCAAAAAATTCTTACAGTTGATCAATTTGGCGAGTCATAGTAAATCGGGTAAAATCAAATTATTTCTATTTTTTCTAAAAAACAGGAAGGTGTTGTTTTACACCTCCAGAAAAAATATTTTTTCCAAGATGAATAAAATCCGCAAAATGTTACGGTAACTTAGTTTCTTTTTATATAAAATATTAAAATGAATTTACTTTTTGTCAATTGGGGAGCTAAACTTGGGCCACACATTCAATGTGCGTTCTCAATACTTACAGCCTTTAAGTATGCCCATTGTTTTGAGGATTATTTTGTGGTGACTGATTGCCCGGAATACTATCGTTTTTTCGGAGATAGGGTCAAAGTTATACCTGTTTCAAGTGAGCAATTAAAAGAATGGACAGGAGAAGAAAACTACATGTTCAATATAAAGATTAAAGGAATTGCCCATTTCAATCAACTTTATCCCGAAAAGCCCATTCTTTTTGTAGATTCGGATACTTTCTTTTATAACAATCCGGAAAGATTAAAACGCCTTTTAGAAGAGAAAAAAACTATTATGCACTTGAATGAAGGTTCTTTCAGATCGTACGTACAACGTAGTCGAACTGCTCAAAGAATTTTTCCTATTTTGAAAAAACTGGATCTGGGAAAGTATAAGATAACAGAAGATACCTGCATGTTTAATTCCGGAGTCTTAGGGCTACCTCCGGGAGAAAATCTGCAACACCAAATAAAGGAAGTTCTTGATCTGACCGAGGTCTTATCTAAAAGCAATCTCAAAATACATTTCCAGGAACAATTGGCATTTTCTCTCGTTTTGCAGGATAATTACGAGCTACATACTGCAAGCGATTGTGTAGGACATTATTGGGGCAATAAGCAAGTTTGGGAAAACGAGATTTTATTATTTTTGGCAAAAGCTCAATTGGAAGGATTAACAATCGATCAAATAGTCGATAATCTGTCTCAATTCAATTTTGACCATCCTGTTGTTTGCAAGAAAAGGATTATGAATATCAGGCTTAATAAACTAGCGAGAAAAATATTTCCGGATAGGTTGAAATATATTCGGGATTTAATAGAGTAATTTCACCTCAGCTCGTTGTCGATATCGCTTTCTTTAATCTTGGATTCGATAACTTTGGCGATAGTAATAAATTTGTAGTAAGCGGACAAACAAGCCCAGATAAAACCGGGTTTTCCATCCCGAAATCCTCCTCTGAGGATATAACTCTGGAAAAAACGATACGGAGGATTAAAAATAAGGGAGAAATAACCATAATTCTTGTTTTTTCTTCTTTGCACCTCAAATCCGGTGTATCGGTTTGCCTTTTGAATCATGGTCTCCATTGAGTCGTTGGCAAGGTGGATAAAAGCCAGGTCTTTTCTTTCTTTCGGAATTGTATACAACTCTCCATTAACCTGAGGGACAGAATGAATTGTAGGAGGCCAGATCGTCAGATCCTTTTTGAAGAACCGGAGGATATGATCCGGATAGGCTGAATGCAGAAAACGTCCCATAAAATAATTTTTCAGAGGTATCCGGATACCTGCAGGACATTTTTCACTCTTAATCCGGTCATACAAATAATTTTTCAATGCTTCCGGAACACATTCGTCTGCATCGACCACCAATACCCAGTCATGTGATGCCTCATTAATAGCGAAAGCTCTGGCAGGTTCAACATATCCCACCATTTCATGATATACAATACGGCAATTATAGTGTTGAGCAATTTCTATAGTCCTGTCGGTACTATGCATATCGCAAACTATAATTTCATCAAAAGCTTTTACAGTTTCCAGTACTTTTTCTAAAAACCTTTCTGCATTATATGTATTGATGACCACAGATATTTTCATAGCTTACAAAAGTACAATAATTTTATGTAAGTTTGCAGTCTATTTCAAAAAAGTCCTTATGTCATTGTTTTCTTTCTTCAGAAAAAAAAGTCTTTGTGTCCTGATGTATCATCATGTAGGTCCTGCAGATGGTATAAATGATGAACGTTTCTATATTGCTCCCGAAATATTTTCTAATCAACTCGACCTTTTAGTAAAAAAAGGTTTTACTCCGGTATCCCTTTGGGAAGTTGAACAAGCTTTTGAACAGAAGAAAAAACTTCCTGAAAAATCTGTTCTGATTACCCTCGACGATGGCTGGCTGGATAATTATTTGTATGCTTTCCCAATTCTGAAAGATAAAAAAATACCGGCAACGATATTTATAAACCCCGGATTAATGGGATTTAATAAAGACTTGCTTTCCTGGGAACAAGTGGGAGAAATGAATGAGTCCGGTTGGATACAATTTGCTTCTCATGGACATAATCACAAGCGATTAAGAGATTTGAGTGATGAAGATGCATTATTCGAATTAACGGAAAGCAAAAAAGCTTTGGAAGGGTTTTATAAACGACCGGCTGTTAGTTTTTGTTATCCCTATGGAGCATCTGACAGACGTGTTCGTAAATTGGTTCTTCAGGCGGGATATACAATGGATTACGGTACCCGGAAAGGTATCAATTCCTGGCCATGGAAAGGATATAAACCATTACTCCGGGCACATGTAATGGCAGGCGAAACCTTGGATGATTTTTACAAAGAGTTGTCAAGAGGACGTAAATAATGCTGTTCCGATCAGGCGTCCGGGTCCCGGTATTTAATGATTAGTTTTTCACATTCAGCCTCACTGAATCCCCTTGCTTTTGCATAGTTACGTGCAATCAGGAGGTACATATCGTCCGGAATACAAAGACGATCAAAGTTTTTACATCCCATCTTTATATCAACAGGGCAAAATTTCATTCGATTAATATCAATTATTTCAAATTGGTATCGGTCTTTCACTTTTCCAAATAAAATATTTCCGGGAGTATAATCTTTATGGAAAACTCCCTTTTTGTGTAAATCGGCTGTAAACAGAGCAAATCCGGTTAAAATATCGTCCTGATCTGTCGGAGAATTATGGCAAAGTTCCCGGAATTCCCGGTCAAACCTGCTCTTTTCACAAATATAAAAACTCTGACGAAAAAGTCCGTTTTGTTTCGATTCAATGTAAGCGACGGGAGCCGGTGTTCCTATATTATTCTCAAGGAGTCTCATGCCATTACAGAAAGAACGTTCCGCCTTAGAAGATCGAAAGTAAGCATATGCAAGCTGATTAATCAGGTGTGGTATTCTGAATGACTTGATAACCAGATTCTTATTGCCGACAGAAAATACTTTTATTACATTTCTTTCGTTGTATATAGTTTCTCCTTCAGAATTGAAGTTTTCCGGAACTTTTTCAATAAAATCTTTCAGATATTTATATTCGGGATTGATTACAATCTTCATGTTTAATGCGATTTTAAGTGCAAAGATATTCATTAGACATAATTAATTATAACTTTGCATGACTTTTTGAGAAAAACTGTTTTTATGAAGGCTTTTTTTAGCAATGTAAGATTTATATTTCAGGTTTATTTATCCGGATTATTTGTGTTCTTCCTGTTCCGGTTAGTCCTTCTAATCTCCCAGTGGGATCAGGTTGCAGATCTTTCCGGTCGTTCCGGCTTACTTATCCGGTCATTTCTCATGGGACTCCGGTTTGACAATGTGATCTCCTGTTATATAATAACTCTGCCATTATTGATAGCATTGATAATAACGATCGCAGGAAAACAGTCGTTTGGGTTGAGAAAAGTTTTTGCTATATTCTTTTCCATTGCTTATGGTATTTCCTTTTTCATTTGTATTTCCGATATCCTGTATTTTGGATATTTTTTCAAACATTTAAATGCTTCAGTATTCAACTGGGCCGGAGAACAGAATTTCGTAACAGAAATGTTAATTAAAGATAAGATATCATTGTTTTTCCTGATATTAGCGTTGACTGTACCGGTGCTATTCTCTTTCTGGATTTTCCGGTTATTGAAATGGGATAATAAAAAGATTCGGGGATCTGAATTGGAAAACACGAAAAAAAACGGAATTTTTTATCTTCAAACCGGTGTTTGTATGATACTGATTCTATTCTTATGTGTATTGGGAATGAGGGGACGATTGGCTTTAAAATCGCCTATCAGAGTCGGAACGGCTTATTTCTCGAACAACTCTTTTATCAATGAATTAGGACTGAATCCGGTATATTATTTCTTGCGGAGTACTTTGGATGCACAAAAACAAAAGAGACAGTATTTGTCTTTAATCCCTGATAATGAGGCAATTGAAATAGCTCAAAAATATATGGGAATCACGAATCCCGAAAATAAATCACCCATAGCGCGAGAAAAAATATATGAGCATCAAAATACTTACAATGTTGTACTTATTTTAATGGAAGGACTTTCTTACTCGGTGTTTGAAGATGAAAAAGTACGTGCACATATCCCATTTTTAGATAGTTTATCCCACAATTCTCTATTTTTCGATAATTGTTATTCTTCCGGAATACATACCATGAATGGAGTTTGCGGCAGTTTGTTTTCATATCCGGCGCTGATGCAACAACATCCTTTCAAATTGGCAGAGATACCTACAATGGCCGGTTTCCCGAATATTTTGAGAAAAAACGGATACCAGACAGCCTACTTTACGACTCATGATGATCAGTTCGATAATATCGGCGGATTTTTGAAAGCGAATGACGTAGAGTTGATAGTCTCCCAGAAAGATTATCCCGGAAGTAAAGTTTTAAGTAACCTTGGGGTTCCGGACGATTATATGTTTGAGCGGGCTATTCCTGAGATGACGAAGCTATCCCGGAATGGGAAGCCGTTTTTTGCCGCTTGCCTGACCGCATCCAATCACACTCCGATGATTATTCCGGATTATTTCAAGCCCGGAGAAGGAGAGTTGCAGTTACAAATGCTGGAGTATGCAGACTGGTCTTTAAGGAAATTCTTTGATCTTGCTAAGAAAGAAACCTGGTTTGACCATACAATATTTGTTCTTTGTTCCGATCATGGTAGTCCTCTCGGAAAGCAGTTGTACGACATGGCCATTACATTCAACCATGTTCCGATGATGATTCTGGCTCCGGGAAAAGAGCCCGCAGTTAATGATAGTCCTGCCGGACAGATCGATATTTTCCCAACAGTGATGGGTTTACTTGGAATAAATTATACGAATAATACTTTCGGTGAAGATTTACTTGAAAAAGACAGGGAATATATCTTCTTTTCTGCAGACAATGTAATCGGCTGTATCAGTGATAGTTTGTTCTATACGTGGCATGACGACGGACGGGAAAGTCTTTATAACTACAGGAAACAGTCGTCGGATAATATTATAGAAAACCACAGAACTGAGGCCGGAAAAATGAAGAAATATGCTTTTTCGATGATACAATCAGCTCAGTATATGTTTCATAATGATCTGGTTAAGGATTACGAATGACGGTTAAGTACAGAATTTATTTTTTTCACAATCATTTCAGGAGAAATACCACCGAGGCAAGCATAATCTTTCCGAAAACAAGGTTTATTTCCATAAACAGAGCAAGGGCGGCAGGATAATTCAATCTGTACGGCATTATCCGGGTCTTGTCCAAAGCCGTAAAAACCGGCATACGGATGTGTTGCTCCCCAGACAGAAACTGTTGGAGTTCCTACTAAGGACGCTAAATGCATGTTTCCTGAATCCATAGTCAACATGACATTGATATAGCTCATCAACAGAAGTTCCATTGGAAATCTCATTTTACCGGCGATACAGATTGTAGAAGGATAACGCTCTGCCCATGAGTTTAGGAAATCGGTTTCTTCCTTTCCTCCTCCGAATAGAAATATTTTCACCTCCGGATTTAAACTTAAAATCTGAAGCACCTCTTCTATTTTTTCCGGAGGATATAGCTTTCCCTGATGTTTGGCAAAAGGGGCAATCCCTATCCATGTGCCTTCTTTTGCACCGGTAATAGGTTCTATTAATTTAAAATCCCGGTCAGCATACTCAAATATGCTCTTGAATTTCAGCTCGAAATTGTAACCGGTATCATTAAAAACATCAAGATAGCGTTGTATAGATGTTTTTAATGGTGAGAATTTTTTATTATATCTTCTGGTCAATGCTTTTTTTTCGGCTTTTCCTTTATCAATAACTCCGACTTTTTTACCTTTTAGCCGGAAACAGATGCGAATATACTTAGAGCGAAGGACATCATGTGCATCCACAATTTTATCCGGTCTCAAAGCCGATAATTCGTTGACCAGACGAAATAACCCTCTGATTCCCTTGTGTTTATCTTTAGCATAAACCGGAAATACGGTTACATTTGAAGGTTTGTATTCAAATATACCCAGAAGCGGACTTTTGGTAACGAGAATGAACTCTTCCTCTGGGTATTCCGCTGCAACCGAATAAAGGACGGGTACCAACATGGCTACATCGCCCAAGGCCGACAACCGGATGACGAGAGTTCTGGACATTTTTACTTTTTACCGTACAACACCGGGTTGAGAGAGGGGTCGTTGTACATTTTCATTTGTTTGTAAACTTTCATATACTTTCTACCGGCTTCGATATCGTCGATCAACTGATCGATAGCTGTAGAAAGGTCTTTCCGTTGCTCCAGAAGAATTTGTAATTTCTTTTCGCAAGCTTCATGGTGGGCCTGATCTACGTCAGTCCTGTGTACTTCCTGCTGCATATGGTAAATTTTCAATGCAAGAATAGAAAGACGATCGATAGCCCATGCCGGACTTTCGGTATTGATCGTTGCATCAGGGAGTATTTTAACCTCTTTACATTTATCAAGAAAATAACTGTCGATCATTTCTACCAGGTCAGTCCTGTCTTGGTTGGATTTATCAATTCTCCGCTTGATTTCCAAAGCTTTGACCGCATTGATGTTCGGATCACGAATAATATCTTCCAAATGCCATTGTACGGTATCGATCCAGTTTTTCAGATACAAATAATACTCAATAGATTGAACCGGATGAGAGTTCTGTATTGCAGCATCTACGTTATCCCATTGGTGATAATCGCTAATGGATTGATCGAAGATCGGTAATGCCAGGGCAGTAAATTTCATGTCTTGACTGTTTTATATTATGGGCAAATATACAGCAAATAATTGAGATTAATAATAAATCCAAAGCAAAACAGGCTTTTTGGCCTCCTTCAGGTAAGCATCCAGCTTCCTCATCATTGAATTAGAAATAACAGGGCATCCCTGACTCCATCCCATAGGTAAGTGAAATGGGAAAATCTGGCTTTCCGGAACCGGATCATAAGAATGCAAAACCACGATTCGTTTGAAAGCATTACTATTTGTCGGTTCCAATCCGTGCAGTTTATAATGTACATTAATTCCCCATTTGCTGTAAGAGCGTATTCCTGTTTTATATTTTCCTAACGAAGAACAATAACTTCCGGGAAGATTACTGAATACAGGTTTTGCCCCTGTGCTTTTTTTTCCGTATCCATGACAGCAAAGACTTGATTCCAGGACTTTATCCCCAGTGAAGCTCCATACAAAAAAACGGTTTTTCCCGGAATGGATCTTCATGTCGATCAAAAAACAACGGTCGGTATCGAATCCTTTTTCTTTGCAATAAGCTAAAGCAGAATCTGCTTTTAATTTCAGGCGTTCATTTTGAGATTCAGCGCGACATAACGAGCTGAAAATCAACATAAAAGTAAAAGTGAAAAGAAGTCGTTGCACCAAAATTGTTGATTTTGTTTTTTGCAAAGATAAAAAAAGATAACTTTGCCGTCTATTTATGTTCTTGTTAATATTCATTAATAGGCTAAAATGACATTAAAAGTCTCTCGAATCTCTAAAAAGTACGGTTCTCAGCAGGTCTTGGACGAAGTTTCATTTTCTGTAAACAAAGGAGAAATTGTTGGTTTTCTTGGTCCGAATGGGGCAGGGAAGTCTACAACAATGAAAATAATTAGCGGATGTCTTTCCGCTGATGAAGGTTCTGTGGAAACCGGCAATTTTAATATGGAACGTAATCCGCTGAAAGCTAAAGCGCTAGTCGGGTACCTGCCGGAAGATAATCCTTTGTACGATGAGATGTATGTTGCTGAATATCTCGAATATGTTGCGAAACTTTATCCGGGAATTATTGGGATACAGGAAAGAGTAAAGGACGTTATTGTGCGGACAGGACTTCAGCCTGAAATTCATAAGAAAATCGCACAACTTTCTAAAGGTTATCGGCAGAGGGTTGGTTTGGCTCAGGCAATAATTCATAATCCGGAACTACTTGTTCTGGATGAACCTTCATCCGGTTTGGATCCGAATCAAATAGAGGAATTCAATGATTTAGTATTTGAAATGAGTAGAGAAAAGGCCATTCTGCTTTCTTCGCACACATTGTCGGAAGTTGAGGCTGTTTGTACGCGTATCATTATTATACACAGAGGAAGAATAATGCTTGATCAAACGATGAACGAAATAGAGAATCTATCGGAATTATTTAAAAAAATGACGCTTTAACAACAAAAATTACATATGAATTTAAAAAAACTGTTATTGTTGATCCTGATTATATTTACAATATCTTATTCGGGATATTCACAAATTACAGCCAAAAGAGAATTCCGTGGAGCATGGATTCATGTTATCGGACAAGGCCAGTATCGCTCGATGTCATCTGAAGCAATGAAAAATTATCTGCTTGGGATGTTGGACGAGCTTCAGTCCCTGCATTTTAATGCCGTTGTCTTCCAGATCCGTCCTACGGCAGATGCTTTGTATCCGTCACCATTTGAACCGTGGAGCAAATATCTGACCGGAACACAGGGAAAAGCTCCGGAAGGAGGGTTTGATCCTTTAGCATTTGTGATAGATGAATGTCATAAACGGGGACTGGAATTCCATGCATGGCTTAATCCGTACCGGGTGACAGCTGCCGAAAGTGATATTTTGCATTCGTCACATATTTACCATCAACATCCTGAGTGGTTTGTAAAATACGGAAAACAAATTTATTTTGATCCGGGTCTACCTGAGTCAAAAAACTTTATCTGTAAAGTCGTAAGAGATATTGTTTCGCGTTACGATGTGGATGCCATTCACATGGACGATTATTTTTATCCGTATCCGATAGCCGGTGAAAAATTCCCGGATGATAACAGTTTCTACCGTTATGCCAGCTTACAGGGCTTTACAATGGATCAAAGAAACGATTGGAGAAGAAACAATGTCAATACCCTGATTGAACAAATTAAGCATACCATTGTTTTAACAAAACCGTGGGTTCGTTTCGGGATTAGTCCTTTTGGAATATACCGTAATGTAAAAAATACTCCGGATGGTTCCGGTAGTGAAACCAATGGTTTACAAAATTACGATGACTTGTATGCCGACATCAAACTTTGGGTTGAAAAAGGTTGGATAGATTATAATATACCTCAGATTTATTGGGAAATAGGGCATAAAGCTGCCGATTATGAGACATTGATCAAATGGTGGAGTCGAAATAACTACGGTGCGCATCTGTATATCGGACAGGATGTCGCAAGAACAATGAAAGCCCCTGATTTGCAATATCCTAATAGAAATCAGCTGACACGGAAAATGGAATTGGAGCGCACTCTTCCGGCTGTCTATGGAAATTGTTTCTGGCCGGCTTACGAAGTTCTTAACAATAACGGAGGTGTAGAAGATAGTCTGAGAATCCACTATCAACGGAATCCGGCTTTGATCCCGGCATATTCACATATGCATAACAAACGTCCGAAAGATGTAAAATCTCTGAAAGAAGAGTGGACTGCAGACGGATATAAACTTCATTGGAAAAGAAATGGCGATCCTGCCGATCCCGAAAAGGCTCAATATTATGTAATTTATAAATTTGAGGATAAAGAAAAAACAAATTTGGAAGATCCTTCAAAGATAATAAAGATTACCAGGGATACAGAGTATTTAATGCCATATGAGAACGGAAAACGAAAAGTAAAATATGTAGTTACTTCTGTAGACCGCTTCCATAATGAGACTAAAAAAGGAAAGTCAAAAAAGGTAAAATTATAGTAAAATATAAAATTTATTAATTGAAGAAATTTTTCCGTAATAGCTTTCTCTATTTGAAAGTAAAACACTACCTTTGCAAGGATTTTGGTTAAAATAAAAGCATTTTTTAATAAGAGATAATAGTTATAATATAAAAAATCAATTTAATTTCATTCTAAGATGGCAAAATTAGATTTAAGCAAGTACGGAATTAACGGCAACATCGAGATCGTTCATAATCCTACTTATGAGCAACTTTTTCAAGCAGAGATGGATCCGGCAAATCAAGGATTCGAAAAAGGAACTTTGACAAACACAGGTGCAGTTTCTGTTGATACGGGAAAATTCACAGGTCGTTCACCTAAAGACCGTTACATCGTAAAAGATTCAGTATCTGAAGGTACAATCTGGTGGGACGGAACAATCAACCAACCTGTTGGGAAAGAAGTTTGGGATCATTGTAAAGATCTAACTTTGAAACAATTAAATACAGCAAAAAAATTATACGTAGTTGACACTTATTGTGGAACTAACGAAGATACTCGTATGAAAGTTCGTTTCATCATGGAAGTTGCATGGCAAGCTCACTTTGTAACAAACATGTTTATCCGTCCTTCTCATTTCGAATTGAATAACTTCGGAGAACCAGATTTTGTAGTATTCAATGGTTCTAAAACTACAAACCCACAATGGAAAGAACAAGGATTGAACTCTGAAGTTTATGTAATGTTCAATCTTACTGAGAAAGTACAAATCATTGGTGGTACGTGGTATGGCGGCGAAATGAAAAAAGGTATGTTTGCAATGCAAAACTACTACCTGCCATTGCGCGGTATCGCTTCTATGCACTGTTCTGCTAACGTAGGTAAAGATGGCGATGTCGCTGTTTTCTTCGGATTATCGGGAACAGGAAAAACAACTCTTTCTGCCGACCCGAAACGTTACCTGATCGGAGACGACGAGCACGGATGGGACAACAACGGAGTTTTCAATTATGAAGGAGGTTGCTATGCTAAAGTAATTGACCTGAGCGAAGAAAACGAACCGGACATCTGGAGAGCTATTCGTCGTGATGCTTTGTTGGAAAACGTAACAGTGAAATCTGACGGAACTCCTGACTATTCAAAAGAAGCATCTAAAACAGAAAATACCCGCGTTTCTTATCCTATCACTTTCATCAATAAAATTGTTCTTCCTTCAAGAGCAGGCCATGCAAAGAAGATCGTTTATCTTTCTGCAGATGCATTCGGAGTATTGCCTCCGGTTTCTATCCTGGATGAAAAGCAAGCTCAATACCACTTCCTTTGCGGATATACCTCAAAATTAGCTGGTACTGAACGTGGTATCACTGAGCCGGTTCCTTCTTTTTCTCCTGCTTTCGGTGAAGCTTTCCTTACTTTGCACCCAACAAAATACGCAAGTACATTAGGTGCAAAAATGAAAGAACACAATGCTAAAGCTTATTTGGTAAATACAGGATGGAACGGAACAGGAAAACGTATTTCTTTGAAAGATACACGTGCTATTATCGATGCCATTATTGATGGTTCTATCGAAAAAGCAGAAACAGTAAAAATTCCGGTTCTGAATCTGACTGCACCAAAAACATTGCCAGGTGTTTCTGATATTTTGGATCCTCGTTCAACTTATTCTAATGTATCTGAATGGGAAGAAAAAGCAAAATCGTTGGCTGCTAAATATATCAAAAATTTCGAGCAATATTGTGATACTGAGGACGGTAAGGCCTTGATTCCTGCCGGTCCGCAACTGTGATTAAGTTTTCATACTTAATATATTTTTAAAGTGAATACTAAGAGCGAACTTTCGGGTTCGCTCTTTTTTTTGGCACGATTTTTTCATAATTTAAAAATAATTACATACATTTGCAGCGATTATTGTAATCACAAACACGCATAATTTAGGAAATATCTCAATGAAAATCTCTTTAAATAGGGTTTCTACAAGCTTATTGTTCAAATTTAACACTTTAAATTTGGCCGGTTCGTT
>JAVBTA010000024.1:0-66900 GCA_031556375.1 Bacteroidales bacterium
ATTAACATTACAAAGGTATGAAGAAAAATTCTTTGTTGGAGATTTATTTGCCGCAAAAACAGCAAATTAAACAAATTTTTAAAATTATGAAAATATCCACTTTTTTGCTTTTTCTATGTGCTTTCTGTGCAATGGCAGAAAACTCAGCGTCTCAGAATGCACGGGTAGACATTAGAAAGAACAATATTCCGTTGGAAGAATTTCTGAGCGAGATTGAGAATCAAACAGATTATTTAATGGTACTCGGGCTACCGGTGGTGTAATCCTGATCACAACTAGGCAGGCCAAAGCCGGAAAACTGAAGATGAGTTACACCGGAGAAGTGTTGTTTAAGCAGGCGTATGGCAAACCCGACTTGCTCAATGCTGCCAATTATATTGCAACCTATGCCGGAGCCAAAAACGATGAAGGATATAATACTGATTGGTGGGATGAGGCTTTGAACGACAATGCTACTTCCAATCACCATGTTTTAACTCTGCAAGGAGGTACAGAATCTGCTCGTATCCTGGCTACTGTGATGTATAACGACGACCGGGGAGTTCTTCGCGGCGATACCCGTCAGGATTATGCAGGACGTATCAATACTGATTTCAAGGTACTTGACGGCTGGTTGGATATCAGTACTCATGTCAACTACCGACAAGCATGGCGTAACCAAAACAGGCCATCTATTGAAGGTGTTATGCGTACTAACCCTACACAGGCAGTCCGGGATCCTAATAGCCAGACAGGTTGGAACATATGGACAACAGGAGATAATACAGATATGAACGAAGTTGGAGAAGCGGCGCTTAAAACCGATGAGGGATTAGATAAATGGTTCAGACCCGATGTATCGCTCAGATTAAATATTCTTCCGGTTAACGGACTTTCATACCGTCAGACTGCAGCGTATGAAAACCGTCAGTGGGAACATCATTATTACCGTTCCATGTTTACACGCGAAGAGCAGAGAGCTGGAAGAAAAGGATGGGCCGAGATGGAATTCAGTAAAACGGAGTTGCTCAATACCGATGGATATCTTTCTTATGCCAATGATTTTGGAAGGCATACCGTTAATGGCGTTGTAGGCTATAGTTACTTTGAACGAAATAATGAAAATTTTTCAGCTAAAAACGGTAATTACACAAACGATCTTGTCAAGTTTTGGAACCTAGGAGAAGGCTCACGCCTGAAAGACGGTGAAGCAGATATGGGTTCATCAAAAGGCATCACAGAGCGTGTGCTTGCAGGTTTTGCACGTGCTAATTATTCTTACGACAATAAATATATGGCTACAGCCTCAATACGGCATGAAGGATCCAGTAAGTTTGCAGCTAATAACCGCTGGGGGACATTCTGGTCGACTTCTGCAGGATGGCGTATTTCTAAAGAAAGTTTCATGGAAGGTATCACTCCGATAAATGATCTGAAACTTCGTGCGGCTTACGGTGTGACAGGCAATGAAGGCTTTTCTGCTGATTATGCTGCCAAAATGTACGGTTCCGATACCCGCTGGTTACTGCCCGACGGTACTTGGGCCTATTCATACGGTGTGACAAAGAACGTGAATGATATGCTTGGTTGGGAAGAAAAGCATGAATGGAACGTAGGGATTGACTTTTCGATACTCAATAACCGTATCTACGGAAAGTTCGATCTCTATGCTCGCTCTATTGAAGGTTTGATCTACAATGTACAAGTACCACAACCTCCTAACACTGAGTCGGAGATGTACAAAAATATCGGTACTATGGAGAACAAGGGCTGGGAAGTGGAATTGGGTGCCGACATTGTGCGATCCAAGGACTGGAACTATAATACATCGCTCAATGTAAGCCATAATGAGACCTTTATAGGATCGCTCTGGGGTAACCAGACCTTTATTAACGGAAGTGATGTTAACAACTGGGTACAATATGCCCACCGCCTGGAAGAAGGAGTTAAAGTGGGTAGTTATTTTCTATACCGATATGCAGGTATAAGCGAAGACGGAAGAATACAGGTATATAATAAAGATAATGATGTTATTTATTCTGACGACGCAAAAGTTGATGACAGGGTTTATCAGAAGAATTTCATGCCGGAACTTATTGTCGGATGGACACATAATGTGGGTTATAAGAACTGGATGCTAAGCGCTACACTTACCAGTTGGATCAACTATGACGTCTATAATGGGATAGAACTGGATTACGGGTTACGTAACGTTGCACAAGGTAACATGCTTTACGATGCCATTGAGAAGAATGCAAAAATTACCGGACGCCCGGCTCCTTGCGATTATTTCCTTTACGATGCCTCTTTCTTGAAGATTCAGAATCTTACGTTAGCATACACTTTACCCATGAAAAAATATACGAAGTTGATGGATAATATCAGGCTATATTTTACAGGGAACAACCTGTTAACATTAACTAAATATCCCGGGTTGAACCCCGAGGTGGATATTACAGGCTGGGATGCCGGAATTGAGAAAAAATCCAATATTTATCCACAGACCCGTACATTCACCTTTGGAATTCAAATGAATTTTTAACGTATCATTTTAATATGTAAATCGTATGAAAAAGTATAGATTATTTTTAATTATCATAGCGGCGATATTACTTCCCGCCCTCTTCCACTCATGCAGCGCAGAGCCGGAATATTATTCGCAATCGACACCAGATCTGTTTTTCGACACACAAACGAAAGTTTATCAGCGTATGGGCCGTCCGTTTACTCACTGGGCATGGGCTATGGCCGACGCACAAGCTCATTCATCATTGGTTATACTTCAGGAATTTACGACAGATGAAATGTTGGTGCCATCGCGCTACAACGATTGGTACGATGGTGGCAAATACCTGCGTATGTATCAGCATGACTTTACTCCAACTACTTCTGGAGTAAACGATGCGTGGAGGTCTTTCTCAATGGGTGTGGCACAAGTGTGGAGCGCTAAGGACGACATTGACCAGTATGTCGATTTCGATGCCCTGAAGTTTCCTCCGGATAGCCGTGATGCAGTATTGATGCAGCTTCAAACATTGGCTGCCTTTTTCTATATGCACGGTTTGGATCTTTTCGGAGGTGTGCCTCTTTATGTATCTAATAAAGGAGATATGAAACCTCGTGCTACTGATGAGGAAACTTTCGATTTCATTGAGAAATTACTGAAAGAAGCGCTTCCGAAATTGCCTAAGAAGACTCAACTTGGAGCGCAGGAGACCGGTAGTGTTAATCAGGCAGCAGCTGCTCTAATGCTGGCACGCTTGTACTTTAATGCAGTGCCTTACATCCGTCAGGAGAAATTTTCCGAATGTGCAGTTCTTTGCCAGGAAATTATCAATGGCACCTATGGTACTTATAAGTTGGAGAATGACTGGAGAAATATATTTGGCTTTGATAACGATTATTCGACCGAAATTATCTGGTCAGTGCCTAGCCATAATGCACAAAGCGAACGTAGCGTTGCCCCCAATTCCAACCACTACGGCATGAATGAGTATTGGGATAACGGTGAGGTTGGTAACCGTAACAACGGATATTGTTTAGTCCCTTCTCTTGATGTCAATGGAAAGTCGTATCTGTATGGTAGTAGTAATCCTAGTTCGAAAGGAACATTCCGGTTAGGGTCCCCTTTTGCCAAATTTCACGAGAAGGATGCGCGTAAACAACTCGCTGCTTACGAAGGTAGTCGAAGATTTCTTGGTATGTTCTATTTCGGCAAGTTGGTAAACCCTGTTACAGGTAAGGTATGTCACGGAGGAAATCGCCAGGTCAAGTCGACCGATACGGTAACGATTGTTGATCAAATAGCCCGTATTATCCCACAGGCAGGAGCCGAAGCCGATCTTGGCCGTGAAGGCGCTCGTTGGGCTGAAGAAAATTCAGGCGTTCGTCTGGCTAAATTTTCACCGGTTCCCTGGTTATCCGAAAAAAGCTTCAAGGGTAATCCCGATATTCCGGTTTTCCGCCTGGCAGAAGTTTATTATATGTTAGCTGAGTGCAAAATGCGTGCAGGAGACAAAGCCGGAGCTGCATCTCTGATCAACGAAGTACGTAAACGTTACTTTAGCACCGTAGATCCTAACCCGGTGACAGCCGGAAACCTTGATGAATGGCGTATGTTGGACGAATGGATGATTGAATTCCTTGGCGAAGGACGTCGCCGTACAGATCTTATCCGTTGGAATAAATATACTACTGAATCATGGTGGGATCACCCGGCTGATGGTCCAGGTAAGGCTCATTTTAACCGTTTCCCGCTTCCGGAAGAAGCTCTTGGTAGTAATAATTTACTCGAACAAAATCCCGGATATTAATTAATAGGTTTGGTTTAGGTTATATATTTAGTTTTGGGCTCGCTATTGAAGAATAAATAGATTTTTTGATGAACAAACCTTAGCGAGCCCAATTTTCTTATGATTACTGAAATTCCGAAACATTTTCATCCGTAATATCATATACGTTTGGATGTTTCGGTTTTTTGTAATTTCTCCCGGCGATATACTTTTTCACCTGATCGATTTGTTCTGGAGTTATTTTAAAATTATAACTTCCGTAATCTTCAATTTTTTCATCTGTAACGGTAAGAAATCCCCATGCTTCAAAAAAATCGGTCAAGTCTAGTTCAGCGATATCACAAGCAATTTTTACGAACTCCAGTTGATAATATGATTCGGTCAGGACAGAAACATTAATATTTTCTTGTTTTCTGATCGCTTCATGCAGATCTTTGTAAAAATCTTTTTTCCCGAGAGCATCTTGCAGATATAATTTCAATTGCCATAATGGTACCAGTTTCTCAAAAACATCATTTCCACTTTTATTGTAAGGGATATTTTTATTCAACAATGAATTTTTTGCTTTCTGATAGCGATTATCGGTTATCAGGCGGGAGGTGTTTTTCCAGGAAGTCTGTACATGCAATGACAACAGATTATTTGTGACTTCGGTCATACCGGCCCATTTTAATCCCGGTCTGGTTTGGAGGCTATGTCCCAGTTCATGAGCAGGTCCCCAGCAATCAGAGGTCGATAATTTGTTCACATTCAGAATGTCTTTTTGGGTACTGTTGTTGTATCCGGTATAGCTACCTGTGGAATACATGTAATTATCTCCATATACGACAAGAAAATACGGCTTATTCTTAAATTCCCTGCCGTATTTGTATAGTCCCATGAAATCCTGTTCAAGACGGACAAGGTCATCATATTTGTCCATCAGGGCTATACCGTCGGGAGTATATGTTCTGAAAGCTTCCGTCTCGAATGTGAGACTTGCATATTTCCCGATTACATCAAAATGTTTGAATGTTGCTTTGTCCAGTAATCTTTTCCAGTCTTCTTTTTTGTGCTTTTGACTATCAAAATAACCGTTTACAGTGCCGTTTACAATATTTATTTTTACCGGAGGTTCTGTTCCAGCCTGAGTATAATACATAATGTATATCAACCCTGTTGTTGCGGATTTAAATTTGTTCAATCCGGTGGACAATGAATAGGAGGTCCCGGATATGTTATTATTCAGGTCTTGTATAAACAACGAGATAGCCTGCCTATGTGTATCTCCGGCAAATAGAACGATTTCTTCTCCTGCGGCTACACAAATACCGGTTGGGTTATCGCGCATTCCTAGTGTTCCGGTCTTATTTTGTGTTGCAAGTACAGAAGGATCTTTCCATGATTTATAGTTTTGTACCCTAAATTCGGTATCATATAAGCCTTTATATATCTCAAAAGCCAATCCTTTGTAAAAATCAGGGAGCGACTCTATATCCTGTAATGATATTCCCGGCTTCAATTGTGAGCAGGTATGATCGGTAAAAACGGTGAGGTAATCAAAATTTTCCGTATTCTTTTTATAAAATTCCATTTCAGCACAGCTCACAAATCCTGGCCCGGAGTCCCCGATGCCTGATTCCACGACAAACTGAATTTTCACAGGTTTTTGCAAGGCCGGTACAAATGAGATTCTTCCGGCAGATGATCTTCCTCCAAAATCATAAGAACCGTATTCTGTGAGTGTATTGTTATTTTCTGTTGCAACATACAACTTAAATTTTTTAATATTACCATTTGTCCCGCTGATTCTCGGATAATAAATCAGATAATCCAGGGATGACACATTTTCAAAATTGTAAGTTAATGTTATAGGAAAGTAACCGGGGGAGGAGTTGTCCCATTTTGAATGATACAGTGTTTTCAGATCCCCATCAAAAGATTTTTCGATTCCTTCTCCAGATTGTGCTGAAGAAGCCGTTCCACTCTTAACCGATATTTTTATGTCATCCTTTAAGTCGGAAGTCTTGGGATTGCGTCCGGCTTGTTTGATTGTAACAGACTGTTTGATATTTCCGGACTTCAATACGATGGTCGTAGCTCTCGAACTTTTGTCCATATTGGCCGAAGTTATCGTTACCGTTAATTTATTGTCGGAGAAAACGGCTGTACACCAGTCTCCGGAAGAAACGGAACAGGAAATATTGTCCAGGTTTGTACTGACGGACAGAGTTTTAACATCGGAGAAGTAATCAAACTCCAGTATATTTTTTTCTACCTTAATAAAAGAGGGCTCCTGGGCGGGAGCTTCTTCATCCGAACAACAACAGAATGAAGTAGGGAGCAATAGAAATAGAATAACAGAAAAAAGATTGTTTGTGATTTTAATCATACATCTAAAATTTATGTTGGTTAATACTAAACAATATTACAAAAGTATAAGTAGTTTTAAATAAACCAAATCAAAAAGATGAAAAAAGTAACGGAAGTTTGGCTATTTACACACAACTACCGTTACTTTTTACAGGCAGAATTATTTTTAATCTGCCTCAGGATCAATAGAATCCAGAACCCCTTCTGTAATAACTAATTCAGCCCAACTGAAAAATTTATCATTATTATTTGCACAGGAATTAACTTGCAACCGGATTTTCTTTATATCGTCGACAACAATGAAAAATTTGGAAGTATAGTCAGAACCTTTGTCGATAGGCAGACCGCTATTGATGATATCGAAACTTTCCCAGGTTTCACCATCCTTGCTGATTAGAATTTCAATAACCTGGGCTTTACCGTTTACATTGTCTGCCCGGTTCCAATATTGAAACTTGAAAGCCTGGATTGTTTCTTTCAGGGTGATTTCGATCCATTGTGGCATGGTTGTCGCCGGATTCCATTGAGAATGATAAATAGTATTTAGATCATTATCTATCAGAGCCGGTAATGTAGAAGGGCTTCCTGCACTCCCGGCCAGGGTTTTTGCATCAAGCATATCAACTGTCAGTGAAATCGTTTTTTCTTCGCTTACAAGGTAAACCGGAGGAACTTTCTGACATTTGGTTTTGATTGTATGAATTGGACCTCCGATATTTGTTTCACTGAAAGTTTGCAAAGAAAACTCGTATTCTCCGTATTTATTGAATAATCCCTCAATAAGTATGGAGTCTGTAAAAATGCTGGCATTTTTTGTGGCAACTTTCTTCAATGCAGGATCATTGTATGATACTTTTACATACAAATAGTTTGAATCGGCAGGTATTTCCCATTTTAATACTACTTTTCCGGGTAACGGATAGGAGGATATGTTGGAGATATCTGACGGTTTAATACTTTCTTCTTTATCCTGGCAGCAAGTGAAAATAAATATTAAACAGGTAATAAACAGGTAATTAAGTGTATTTTTCATGTCTTAATCTTTTATTTTTATTAAACAGCTACTTATTGTTGATCAATACCCCGGATTCTGAATAATTTTAGTGTTGTTATTCATGTCTTCGATAGGGAAAGGCATCAGATAATGTTGTGGGACATAAAAACGTCTGTCGAAATTGACTTCGGTAACTTTGAAGAAGGTTGCATCAGTCGTTCCATCCACATTTAATCCTCTTGCTTTAACATTGAAATATTTTTCTCCCAGCAACCATCTTCTGATATCCCAGAAACGGTGATTTTCAAGATATAATTCGATTGTTCTTTCCTGGCGGACAATTTCTCTCATCTTATTCTGATCCAAAGTGATTCCTGTGTTTTGCCAGGATTCGTCAACACTTTTCAGACCACCTCTGATACGCACTTTATCAATGTAGATTTTTGCTTCATCAAGACGATTCAGTTCAACCAGTGCTTCTGCATAATTCAGGTAAAGTTCTGCTAACCTGACTATTGGCCAGCTATAATCTTCGATTTTTCCTCCGGAACCGTTTCTGGAGTATAGAGGAGGAACACCCTTTTTGTTCAGGTAACCTGTTGGAGAAAAGTTATTGGTACGGGTTCCTTTTCCACAGTTATCATTACTACGAAAGAGTGTTTTTTCCTTGAATACACCACCCCGGCTTACTTCGTAGAATCCGTTGTGGAACGATATCCATGAATAAAAACGGGGTTCCCTGTTCTGATTGAGGTTTAATGTAGATCCTTTTCCATCAGCCTGATAACTGTATCCATAACGATTAGCATAATCGAATTCAGGATCGTCTTGTATTGGTAATCCGTTTTTTGTATAGAAAAATTCCAACATTGTTATTGTCGGGGCAACTCCATTCCATGAAGCGCCGGCTTTGTATGGAGTGGACTTGTTTTGCAGATCGTAAGTGCTTTCTTTTCTTGTATCCGACCAGATTACTTCTTTATTTTCCTTGTCGATAAAGACCATTCTCAGTTTTCTCTCAAGAGGATCTGCCGGTTCTGGCATACGGCTATCGACAGTGGTATTCTCGTACAAACGGAAACCAGCACTTTCTGCAGCATTGATTGCTTCCAAATTGGCAGCAGCGGCTTTTTCCCATTTTGTTATGTCGAAACTCGTGCTTATCAATAATTTACCGTCCTCTGTTTTGAAATTGTTGTAATATGAAGTCAGATCGTTAGTCCCAGGAACGGATGATTTTGATCCGTTGAATAGTGGAGAGGCTGCATACAGCAACATTCTGGCTTTGATTGACATTGCAGCCAGTTTTGTAGCTCGGCCATACGACTGAGATGGCTGAATGTCCAGTAGTCCGGATGCTATAGCCTCATCGAATTTAGCTGCAATCCATTCTACACATTCGTCATAGGTAGAACGTGCAGGATAGTCGGAAACAGGCATGTTAATGTCGGGAGTCGTTTTAATCAGCAGTGTCGGGCCATAACATTTCAATAAAAGGTAGTGGTAATATGCGATCAAGAAAGTTGCTTCTGCTTTATAAACTTTTATAGTTACTTGGTCGAGTCCGGGAACATTATCGACATTATCCAAAAGCAGATAACATTCTCTTATTCCCTGGAATAAGGTGTTCCAATAAGAAATAACAGGATTGGATGCCGTATAATTCCCTTTTGGAAACTGGGCGAAAGTTTCATGTTCAAAAGCCGTCACCACTTCATCAGAAGTGAAAAAATCAATAGAAGAAGTTCCTGATCTTGGATTAGGTATAAATGCATAACAGGAATACAAATAACGTTCAGCAGCTGCTACATCTTTGAACGCATCTTCTTCTGTCGCTATTTCATCCGGAACTATATCCAGATAATTACAACCTGTAAACAGCAACATGGAGACTATTGCCACGGTTAATGAGATATATTTTAAATTTTTCATATTCATTGATTTTAACTGGTTTTAGAATGTTTTACATATTTAATTGTAACCCGATATTGAATGTCTTCTGAGTAGGATAGTTAAATCCGGCACCTCCTCCTTGTTCCGGGTCCCAATATTTGAATTTGGATAATGTCAATAGATTTGTGGCATTAATGTAAATTCTTACAAATTTCCATGAATAGCCCAACTCCATATTTTTCAATTTCAGGAATGAAGCATCGCGAGACCAATAGGTTGAGGAAACGCTGTTGTTTTTTGGATCTTGTTTGCTTAATCGTGGATAACTTGCATAAATATTTTGGTTTGTTGGGCTCCAGTAATCATCGGCAATCCATTGTAGAACGTTCCTCATATTGGAAGACCCGAATGGATGGAAACTACTCATTATGAGAGAAGTGCGTCCTACTCCTTGTAAAAGAAAGGACAAATCGAATTTCTTGTATGTCATTGAGGCTCCTATTCCATAAGTGATTTCCGGAATAGTTGGATATCCCGTCCAAAGCCGGTCATTGGCATCGATATTTCCATCTGCAACTCCGTTTGCATTAGGAAGATCCCTGTATTTTATGTCTCCGGCCATGGCCTGGCTTCCAAGCTGTTGTATTGAAGAGTTTCGGACTTCTGCGTCATCAATAAAGAGACGTTCTGCTATATAAAGTTGTGGTTGATGGATTGCATGTCCTACTCTGGATAAATTCGGGTAAAGCAAATATGCGGGATCGTCATAACTTAATATTTTATTTTGGGCGAAGGTGAAGGTTCCTTTGATGGACAGGAAAATGTCTTGGGACAAAGGTTTATCAAAATTAATAAATCCGTCTAAGCCTTTATTCTCAACTTCACCCAAGTTTCCATAAATTTTAGTCTTTGCAGTACCCAGGAATGTAGGTATTGTTTTTCTTTCCATAAAAATATTTCTTCGGTGTTCACGGAAAACATCGATCATAACATTGAAGTATTTGAATAATTGCATGTCGATACCAATATTTATTTTCTCTCCGATTTCCCAGGTTATATCCGGATTTCCGAACCTGTTGTATTTAGGCCCTTTTAAGGTATAACCCTGATCGTATCCGGTTGTGTAAGTTATATCGTCACTTTGAAGTGTAACATCCGACATATAAAGGAACCGGGGAATGCTGCCATCCGGTAAAATAATCTGATCATTACCTACTTTACCCCATGATCCTCTGATCTTAAAGAAAGATACTGCATTTTTCAGCGGTTCCCAGTAACTTTCCTCACTTAAAACGTATCCCAGGGCAAATGAAGGGAAGAATCCGAACCGGTTTCCTTCGGCAAAATTTTCGGATCCGTTGTATCCGAAGTTGGCTTCAGCCAGATAACGACTTCCATAGACATAGTTTACACGACCGGCCAGTCCTTGTTTCCTTTTAGGAAGGGAGTTATTCAGGTTCGAGGGGTTATTTACATCGTATTGTGTCTGGTTATAGAGTAACATGGCTCCCACATTATGTTCTTCAAAAGTCCGGGAATAGTTAAGCTGTCCTTGTAGATAGAAACTCCGATCTCCGGAAGTACTTCCTGAAGTCCCTAATACAATAGTGCTTGGAGAACTTGTAGATTGGAGGGTATAGTTTGTCAGGTTGTAATTCTCATCTTCAGTATAGTCTTTGATATAGAACATGTTATATGGGGCTTCCCGTTTAATGGTTGTGCTATTCCAGTTTTTGAACGAGGCGAGAGCATATGCGGATAACCCTTTTGTTATGAAATCAAGTTTTTGATTTACATCAAAATTTGCAATGACGGTACTCTGAAAATTGGTTGAGTAGCCACGAGCCATTTGTGCAACCGGGTTAGGCATTACGAGAGCTGCGGCACTGGCTCCTCCCCATGCGACGTAATCCCTGGAATACTCTACATTTTCGCGAGGATCACTGGCCGGGAAATAAACCGGAAAATCGACAGGATTAACAGACATTACATTTGAGAAAAGGTCTTCAACTTTTTGAGAAGGAGTTTCGTTGTTGCGAATTTGTGCATTTATCCGTAGTCCTATCGTTGTCGTTTTTGTCGGATAAATACGTAGGTTATTCTGGAAATTATATCTCCATAAATTGATATTATTGTTGTAAGTAGCAAATTCCTTGCTTCTGTTTTGCAACATTCCGTTTTCGTGGTTTACAGTGGCATTCATGAAGTAATCCACTTTATTTGTTCCTCCGGTAATGTTCAATGTCAGGTTTTGAGTCATTGAAGTATTTTTAAATAACTCGTCATACCAGTTGACATTAGGGTAGAGTAGAGGATCTCCGTTGGCTATGGTGCCTTGTATCTTGTGTTCAGGGTACAATACTTCACCTGTACCTCTGTTTAACACGGCTTCGTTATACATTTTCATGTATGTAACGCCATCTGTCAGATTAGGAGTTTTTATCGGAGTGTTGACTGCATTTTCCAGACGAATATTTATTTGAGGTTTAACCATCTCTTTTCCGTTTTTTGTATTGACGATCAAGACTCCGTTAGCACCTCTGGTTCCGTATAAAGCTGTTGCCGTTGCATCTTTCAGGATAGAAAAATCGGCAATGATGTCAGGAGAAATGTTATTCAGGTCTCCCGAACTGACTTCTACTCCGTCCACGATGATCAGCGCTCCTGTTGATCCTCCGAATGTTGAAACACCACGTACCCAGAATTGAGATGCATTACTGCCTGGTTGTCCACTACGTTGTACTGCCGTGATTCCCGGAAGACGACCCGCAAAACTGTTTGACAATTGAGTAGAAGGGACTTTGAGATCTTTTGCCTGTATCGAACTTACAGATCCAACAACAGATGCTTTTTTCTGTGTTCCGTAACCTACGACAACCACTTCTTCCAGTTGTTCGGTGTCTTCTTCCAATACAATCAGTAATTTACGTTCTGTTCCGGGTTTTACTTCGTTTCTTTTAAAACCGAGATAAGAAAATATGATGACGGAATTTTCATTTGGAACAGATACTGTAAAATTGCCTTCGATGTCGGTTACGGAAGAAATATTTGTGTCGTCGACCATGATGGAAACCCCGGGTAAAGTTTCGCCGTTATTATCCTTTACTGTACCGGATATAACAATTGATTTTCCCGGAGTTTGTTGCCAGTCGGTTGTCTCCGGATTCAATTTTTTATTATAGACAAGGACTTGTTTGTCGTTTATTTTATATGATATATCAGTGTCTATGAGTGCTTTATCTAATATTTTATCTAAAGTCTCATTTGTTGCTTTGAGATTAATTTTTGTATTTGCAGGTAAATTTGCCTTGTAAAGAAATGTATATTCACTGTTTTGTTCAATTTGACTAAACAGTTCCCTGAGGCTGGAGTTCTTCAGGTCGAAAGAAAATTTTGCAGTTTGAGAATACGAACTGGCCAGTACACTTTCGGTACTGAAAATAAGGAGGAAAACAAGCATTTTCGCAAAGATTGAAGTCTGCTGAAAATGGTTTTTCCTGTGATTTTTGATTTTTTCCATAAGATTTTTTTTTAATAAATGAATTTTATGTAACTGTCAATATGACAGTTTGTCAGGTGTTAATCAAGGTGTCTTTTTATTATTTCCCCATTTTGTTTGTTTTTTTAGTTAATTAATCTGTTTTTATCTCAATAGTACCATCTTCTTTTTTTGTATAGGTGATAGGATCTAATACAGTAAGGTTTCGGAGTACCTCATCGATACTGTTAGTCAGTGTTATTTTCCCTATGTAGCGACTATTGTCAGGTAATCTATCGTAATGGATTTTTATATTGTAATACCTTGAAAGTTCTTTGAATATATTGGATAAAGGTTCATTGTTCAATACCATAATATTATCTTTCCAACAGATATAATTATATGTATCTACCTCTGAGATCGAAATATTTCCGGATTCGAATTTAAGGCACTGGTTTGGTGTCAATACATCACTTTTCTTATTATTTGTGGTTACATTTACACTCCCCTGAACCAGGACAACATTTGAGAATGCATCGTCGGCATAGGCAGAGACATTAAATTTTGTTCCGAGAACTTCAACATCTAATTGTCTTGTTTTAACATGGAACGGCCAATTTTTATTTTCTTTAACTTCAACATACATTTCGCCTTCCAGAAATATTTCCCTTGATTTTGTATCGAATCTGGAGGGATAAATCAGTTTTGAACCGGAATTTATCCAGGCGCGTGATCCGTCTGAAAATTCGATAAAAGAATGTTTTCCGTAGGGTACTTTTAATTGAATATATTCGGTCTCATCTTTTTCAGAGATATTTAAAGGTTCCGAATTTATACTTATGGTTCCACTTGAGTCCTGAACAATTTCCGCGTTGGTATCTATAAATATCGCATCTTTTTTCCCGACAACGAATTCCACATTATCGGAGGAAATTTCCATTTCCTCCAGTAATGATAATAAATTCGTTTTTTGAGTGTATAATGAAGAATTGTAAAAATAAAATAATCCGGAAGCAATCAAAATGATCACACAAGCGGCCGCAGAAATCCAATATTGTCTTCTCCTACGTTGCTTTATAAATTGTAATCTTTTCTGAAGAGAGTCAAGGTCGGCTTCAATTATTCCTTCCGGGACTGGTTCTTTTTTCAGTTTGATTTTTTTTATAAGAATAAATACTTGATCCATATCTTCTTTTTTATTTGGAAAGAAGGTTATCAGGTCTTGCCATTCCTTAGATGAAAGGGAATCGATATTTTTGATAGTTTCAATGAAGTCTTCATCCATGATAAAGTCTTCGATACAATAATTTGAGTATTTATTCTGATGATTGCTCATTTCTTAATTAATCTTAATAGAGATTGTATAGAGTTAAACAATCAAATAAATTTTTTATAATCTTTTTTATCTGATCAAATGAAAAAAATAACAAAAATTAACTATTTTGAAAATTTAGAATGGCGGAAATAATGTGGTTAGTCGGGATTCTATCAAGAAAAGCAGTGCATAATATCCCTGTAGATTTGTTTCTCTAATTCGCTTGATGGATTTATAAAGAAGGTTCCGTGCAACTTGTTCGGAAATATTCATAATTAAGGCGATTTCTTTATAATTCATTTCCTCCAGGAACCGAAGGTAAATAATTTCCCGTTGACGGGGAGTCAGGATATCCAGGATTGTTTCGACTTTTTGTTTAAGTGCGGAGTACTCCTCCTCCTTTATTAGGCGTTCGTCAATAGAATAGGTAATATCGAATGTTGTAACGGCTTCTTCCTCCGATTTTATGCGGTTGAAAATGTTTTCCCGTTTTAGAATATTAAGGTATTCGTTTTTAATCGAGCGAAAGAGCAGCGCCCGGATTCCCTGTGGGTCTTTAACCAAACAAGTATTTGTATAAAGCTTAACAAATACATCCTGGATTGTATCTCTTACCTGTTGTGAATTCATTCCTATTTTAATTCCATAGGAATAAAGGTCAGGATATATATCTTTATATAATAAGGTAAATGCCTTCTCATCACCATTAATAAATGATAACCATAAATCTTTAGGTGATTCTTTTGAATTCATTTCTTAGTTAGTAGATTGTATTCTGGGTTATAAAAAATATGTTAATTTTACAAACATAAGAAAAAATAATTAAAGTTTCCCTATTTAAAATAAAAAAACGAGGGATAATTTGCTCCCTCGTTTTTTATGATTGAACGGCATAAAGCTATTATACCATCTTTTCTATATTCCAAACAAAAGCGTGTATTCCCTGTGCTTCCGTCAGCATATCCAGTTCGTGGATTTTTTTCAGAAGGGTATCGACTTTCTCATCCGGAACCATTGTGATAATTGCGGAGTTCAGGGTTGGCCAGGCATGGTCGCCGAAATGAGGTTCCCCTTTTTTTGTTCCGCGTCCTTGTACAGGGTCCCACATGGTAAACCCTCTAATATTCAGTTTTTCCAGTAACTCGATCAGAACCTCTTTATAAGCCTGATTGAATGGTATAAAGACAGCTTTCATATTATTTTTTATGTAATTTTCTGAGTTTCTTTCTTTTTCTTTTAACTCCGGTTGCTGCAAAGATCGAATATAAAGCAGGAATCAGGATTAATGTGAGTATAGTTGAAATAGTCAAACCACCGATAATGGCGATACCCATCGGTTGCCACATGACAGAACCACCTCCCCGGGGGATTGCCATTGGAATCATACCCAGTACGGTTGTAGCAGTAGTCATCAGTACCGGACGTAAACGGGATTTACCTCCGGAAACAATTGCCCTGTCAATAGCCATTCCCCGTTCCCGATTCAGGTTAACGTAGTCAATCAATACAATACCGTTTTTCACGACTATACCAATCAGCATCACAATACCGATCATGGCCATCAAACTTAATGGTTTTCCGGTAATGGCCAATGCCAGCATTACTCCGGCCAGTCCGAACGGTAATGACATCATGATTATAAAAGGGTAGGTGAGCGACTCGAATTGAGCAGCCATAACAATGTAAACCAGTAAGATACAAAGCATCATTAACATTCCCATATCGCGATTGGTATCCTGTTGATCTTCAACAGTACCGCCCAGTTGAATTCCGATCTCTCCGGGGATTACACCTGTTTTCTTGATTTGATCCAGTTTTGTATTAACTCGTTCTACGACAACTTCCAATGGTGCATTATACAAACTACCTTGTACTTTGATGACCCGTTCACGGTTTTCGCGGTCAATCTGTGGTAAAGATTGTTGTTCCACTACACGTCCTAATTCCCTTATTTTGATGGGATTACCCTGGGCGTTATAAATGGTAATATCTTCAATGTTTTTCAGGTCTTCGCGGTAATCTTTATCATAACGGACTACAATATCGTATTCATCTCCATCTTCACGGAATTTGGAAAGAGTTAGCCCATTGATCCTGCTTCTGGCATAATTGGCAACCGTTGCCGAGTTCAAACCATGTTGAGCCAGTTTTTCACGATCAAATATAATCTGATATTCCGAGCGATATTCCTGACGGCTGATATTGAGGTCTTTTAGCCCTTCTACATTACTGAGACTGTCTTTGATAAGTCTTGCTAACTTATCTGTGGTCGCTAAATCGTAACCATAGATTTCGACATCCAGGGTCGATGCTCCACTCATGAAACCTCCTTCTCCTCCCGGAGATACCCTGTATTTATATAATTCCGGCATTCCAGCCAATACTTCACGGATTTCTTCTCCGATGTCGAATATGCTTTTATTCCGTTTATCTTCTTTTACACAACTGACTGAGAATGAAATTAGGTTGGGTGCATTCTCGTCCATTACCGAAGCAAACATATTATCTTCGTCTGCTTGTCCGACAGAGAATGTGATCATATCAATTTCCGGAAAGCGTTCTTTCAATGTTTTATGAATTGTTTCTGCCGTACTTTTGGCCACTTCCATCCGTGTACCTGTCGGTAGATAAGCCTTGAATTCGATAAACCCATTGTCTGCTACCGGCATGAAGTCCTGCTTAACAAACCCTCCAACAACCATACTTCCTACAAAAATGAGCAAGGAAACACCTACTGTTTTCCATCGATGGTGGACTGCAAAATTGATAATCTTTGCGTACCAGGTGTCGAGTTTATCAAGCATGCGGCTGATCGGAGCGTATAGCTTGTCGAATAATTTACCTTGTGTATTGGTCTGACGAAGCATCAGTGATGAGAGTACGGGTGTAAAGGAGAGGGCAACGAGAGCCGAAACCGATATCATGATTGTTACCATCCATCCCAATTGTTTGAACATAACTCCAGCCAGTCCGGTAAGCATAGTGAGCGGAAAGAACACTGCAACGATTGTCAGGGTCGAAGCGATTATCGCAACCCCCACTTCGTTTGTCGCATAAATAGATGCTTCCTTAGGTTTACTTCCCCGTTCAATGTGTGTGGTGATATTTTCAAGAACCACGATTGCATCATCTACCACCATTCCGATTGCAATTGAAATCGACGATAGGGAAATCATGTTCAGAGACCCTCCAGTCACCATAAGATAAATAAACGATACGATCAGAGAGATCGGGATTGCAAGAATAATAATAAATGTAGCTCTCCATCTTCCCAGGAAGAACACAACGACCACTACAACGAACAGCATAGCGAAAAGAATTGTTTCACTGAGCGAATCAATTGAGTTCTCAATGTATTCGGAAGTATCCCACATTAATTTTACCTCAACATCTTCAGGAAGACTTTTTGTTAGTTTAGGGATTTCTTCTGCTATTTTCTTTGCAATTGCCACGGTATTGGCACCGGATTGTTTTTGGATGATAATCATCGCACTACGTTTACCATCGGTGTAGCTTTCCTGTACGCGATCCTGAATTGTGTCGTCGACAGAAGCCACATCTTTCAATAGAATAGTTCTACCTCCATAATTGCCAACAACAATTTGCATCAGTTCGGAACTTTCTTTGAACTCACCTTCCACACGGAGAGAGTATGTTTCCGTACCGATATCGAAACTACCGGCAGGAACGTTCATGTTTTCTGCGGCAATAATCTGTGCAATTTGTTCTACAGTAAGATGATACGCTTCCAGTTTATTAGGCGATACATTGACTTGTACCTGACGTTTGGAGGCTCCTGAGATACTGACTGCACCTACTCCGCTAACACGATTCAGTGGATTTGCAATTTTATCGTCAAGGATTTTGTAAAGTGCATTAGAACTCTCCTTTGCCGTTGCTATGTAGAAACAAACCGGCATCATATCCATACTGAATTTGAATATAATAGGGTTGTTCACTTCGTCGGGGAGGCTTGAACGTACCAGATCCAGCTTGTCGCGGACGTCATTGGTAGCTTCATTGATATCAGAACCATAGTTGAATTCCAGTGTAACCAAAGACATATTGTCTTTTGATTTGGAAGTAATCTTTTTCAGGTTCTCACAACTATTGAGTACGTCTTCTAACGGGCGTGTAACATTGGTTTCTATATCATTGGCGCTTGCTCCTGCGTATGCGGTAACAACCGTCAGCTGGTTTGTTTCCATGTCGGGAAACAAGTCGATCGCCAATCGGCTGAAGGAGAACAGCCCTATGACAACTATCCCGATAAAGATCAAAATAGTGGTAATCGGCTTTTTAACCGCGGATTCGTATATTTTCATACGTTATTTTATTTTTAATTTTGTACAACTTCCACTTCAGTACCATTGTTCAGACGGGATTGGCCTGCTGTAATCACCTCATCACCAGGATTAATTCCGGAAAGAATTTCCCATTGTTTGTCCAAACGTTGTCCTACCTGAACCGGAATAAATTGAGCTTTCCCATCGACCAGGGTGTATACAAAACGATCGTTCGAACCTGATTGTTTGATGATCGCAACATCGGATACAACAATTCGTTCCACAACATCGAAGTTCATTGTTACACGGGCGAACATTCCCGGACGTACACGTAACTGAGGATTATTGATTTCTATTTCACAAACAAAAGTGCGGCTGTTCGGATCGATAGTCGGATGGATTAATTTAACTTTTCCCTGGAATACTTCATCTCCATAAACATCTAGTTTTACGTTGACCGGCATTCCGGTTTTAACTTTTGGGAAATAAGATTCCGATACATTGATAACAGCTTTCACCGGATTGATTTGTTGTACCGTCAGAATGGGCTGTTGAGAGAAAACATCTCCATTATCGTAATTCCGATCAGTTACAGTACCGGATATCGGACTGAGTAGCAAGGTATTTTCCTGTAAATTGGCAATAGCTGTTTTTGCAACATCCAGTTGCACTTTTAACTGATCCAATTGTTGTTGGGAAACGCCACCTACTTTAAATAACTCATTATAACGGGCATAGTCTTTCTCCAGATTACTTAATTGTACTTTTTGTTGGTCCAGGTTGGTATTATCCATTTCTACAAGTTTCTGCCCTTTTACGACACGGTCGCCAACTTCGACATAAATCTTTTTTATACGGGCAGGAATTGCAGGAGTGATATGGTTGACAGTTTCACCTTCCACACTTGCAGTAAATGTTGCATTCTGTTGTACCTGTTCTAATTCAGCAACTTCTGTTTTAACTTTGATTTTCTCACTGGTAGTGACAGTTTCTTCTTTTTTTCCCTGGCATGAAAGGAGTAATCCTATAGCGGCCAAAGGGAGTAGCTTTAATAAATTTCGTTTCATATCATTTTTTAGTTTTTTATTATTTTTTTCCTATTTCAGTTCGACGCCAAGTGTTTTGTCCAGATCTGCTTTTGATGCCAGATAATTGTATATGGCTTGATTGAAAGCAAGTTGAGCCTGAGTATGAGATAACTGAGCATCATTTAATTCCAATAGGGTGCCTAATCCTGTCTCATAACGTTTCTGAGCAATTACATATCCTTTTTGTGCTTGATTGACAGCATCTTTTGTTGATAAAACCTGTTCAATAGAATTTGTCATGTTGCTGATACTGTTATTCACGGATAACTGCAGATTACGGACTATATCATCCCGTTGCCATTTCATTTGTTGAAGTGAAATCTGGGATTGTTTGATGTCGGAGTGCTTTTTCATCCCGTCAAATATGGGAATCGAAATGCTGATACCAACTGTAGAATAGGGATTCCATTTGTAGTCACCAAATTTGAAATCGTTATTCATGGACATATACATATAATTTCCCGTTATTGCTACAACCGGCAGGTATTGCGACTTATAAAGATCAACAGTCTTTTTTACCTGTTCCATCTGAAGGTCAAACTGCTTCAGGTTTGAGTTATTGACAAGTGAGGTATCTACTTTCATCAGGTCGGAATACAAACTTTCTTCATAATCGGATAAGTGCCCGGAAGCTACGACAGGCTGGTTCATATCCGTGCCCATTAGAGCTTTCAAAGATAGGGTAGCCAGACTCAAGGCATTTTCCGCCTGAATCATATTTGGTTTTACGTTTTTTACTCTTACATTAGCACGGATGAGGTCGAATTCAGATGCTATTCCCTGGTCGAACTTGTTCTTGATATCGTTATAGTTCAAAACGGCGTTATCATAACTTTCTTTGAATACATTATATGAATCCTGTGCCATCAAAACGGAATAATATGCTTTTCTGACGGCATTGACCATATCGATTTTTGAGGAACGGGCTTTTTCGACCGATAATTCTACATCTAAACCCGTGATTTGAAGACTCTTCCATAATGAAGGTACAACTACAGCCCAATTCATGTTGAATCCTCCGGTCCAGTTATTGTCCCGTCCGACTTCAATTCCTTCCCCTGAAGTGTCCGGAATTTTTGATGTTTCGGCTACGATAGCATTCATCAGGTCGCCTTCTTTATAGGTTGAAGGGTCGTTTACTTGAAAAACATCTTCAATACCGTTGATAACCGGCGACATCGTAGAGGCCATATCGAAAGCTCCATCCATATACATTACCTGTTTCTGTATGGTCCGGGTATATTGTGCAACAGCATCGATTTGCGGATAAAGAGAAGATTGAGCGGATTTCCTTGCATATTTCTTCTTCTCAATTTCCAGATCCGAGACTTTAATAACCGGATTATTTTTAAGTGCAATATCTATTGTTTCTTCCAATGTGACTTTTAATGTAGGAAGAGAGTCTTTTAGTATATTAGGAGTTGTTTGCCCTATTCCCATAACCGGGAGAAGTACTCCTAAAAGACTAATACCTGTTTTTTTTATGATACCTATTTTCATATATTATTAATTTGTTTTTGACGCAAGTTTTCTACGTCATCATTTATTTCTGTCTTCGTCGAATTTCGTCATTAGTTCTGTTATAATCTTATCTCCTTTTGGAGTGGCAATTCCACGGGTAAAGTTCAGGATGATGGCCCTGATGAATTCTTCAATCGGATACTTGTCTGTCGGGAGAAAGTCTCCTTCCATCAACATCCTGAATTGTGCCTGTAATAATGATAATAACACTCCAAAGTTGATGTCATTTTCCATCAGGCCTTCTTCAACTCCTTTTTCAAAGTAAGGAATAAACCGTTCGATGTCTTCTTTTTGCCTGTTCTCTATTTTTTTGTAAATTTTCGGATGATATTTTCTCAGATCATATAATGCTGATTTATTCACCTGATGTATTTCTGTTAATAACTTGGCATAAATATTCATCATAGCCTCTATGACATTACGAGAGTCTTTAATCAGTTTCTCCATTTCACAATCTCCCTGGGCCATTGATTTGTCAACACATACTGCTAAAAGTTCTTCCTTATCATTGAATATTTCATAAAGAGTTCGTTTTGAAATGCTCATATGACTCGCTATATCATTCATAGTGATGCTTTTAATGCCTTTGTGGAAAAACAATTTCGAAGCCTCTTCAACAATCCGTTCTTTTAAATCCATTATTTATGCGGTGAAATTAGGCTGCAAAGGAAGTGAAAACTTTCGAAACAAAAAAAGTTTTCTTGTTTTATTTTTTGAATTTATTAAAGATACCGGAAAAATTCCCATTTTTTTCTCTTTATCAGATACTCCGGATTTTTGTCATTCAGATATGCTTCCCGTTCGAATGAAATATGATAATAACTTTTAGAACCGTATTTTATCAATTTTAAAATCCATTCAAGAAAATAAGCGATATAAAAGAATACATACAATAATTCTTTCATTTGGGCCGTATGGATTTGTTCATGGTTGATTATTTCTTTTGTTAAAACAATCTGATTGCGAACAAATAACAGTCCAAACAGGTTGATTGCGGCAAAAGCCTTAAAAGGGATAATATTATTGTATATTATTTTCATAAGAAAGCGCAAAATTATATAATAGTTTTGTTTTTAAGCTTCTTTTATGAAATTTAGTCCCTGACCAGAGAAACTTTCAATCCGTTGAATTGTTTTATACTAACTGAAATGCCTGGTTAATGTTGCTTTTTAGGATTCAATATCAGGAAATACAAGGGAACCTTGCTGATTAAACCCTCTAAAAAGAGCCAAAAGAAACTGACAGAGAAACTACATGAAGTGATTTCTAACAACAATTCTGTTTCACAATACCGCTTGATAGAGCAGATTAATCCTGTATTGACAGGATGGGGGAATTACTTCCGACATGTTGTTGCAAAAGAAGTCTTTAGTAAAATGGATCATATTTTGCTGAATCAACTAAAAAGGTGGGCATTCAGAAGGCATAATAACAAGTCCAGACAATGGGTACGGAACAAATATTTCAAAATCGAAAAGGGCAGGCACTGGTGTTTTAAAACTGAAATTGACAAAGACGGGAAAAAACAAATTTTCATTCTTAAGAAATTGTCAGATATACCGATTGTACGTCACCCAAAGATTAAAAAGGAGGCCAACCCCTTTGATCCGGCTTGGGAGAGCTACTTTGAGAATAGGAAGAAGCAACATCTTATGCTTCAAAGATTATTTTACCCCAAAAGATGGGAGCCGGTTTAACTTCATGAGAGTTAAGCTTTGAATTGCTTGAGCTGTATGCGGTGAAAGTCGCACGTACAGTTCTTAGGGGAGTTGGAGACCGAAAGGTCTCCCGCTTACCCGATTAATAAAGGATTATTAAGATTAGATATCATACCAACCCGATAATTGAAGATAGCATCTATCCTCAACATCGGAATCATCAGGGCACCACCAATGAGCCAGGGACATTCTTATCAATGTACCTTGGGGTATGTTCTCAACAGGGGCGGATAAACCCACATAAGAAATATTATAACCCCAGCGACGGCTGCCATCGTTGTAATTATATCTTATCTTACCATTATAATCACTTCGAGTAATATCTCTATCGGCAATCCAAAAACATACACTATTTTGGGGAATATTGTCTCTGTTAATGAATCCTGCTCCATTCTGTGTGTATTGCAATTTTTCCTCAAATAAATTAGAAATAGAACCTTGATAGATATTGACATTTCTTTTATTAAGAAAGGTTATCATTGCTATATCTTTATTCAAAGTGCCTTTCAGTCTCTTGGATATTACGCAAACATCTTCCGAATGAGGTAAGGAACGTGGATTATTGGGATTTCTGTAAGTAATATCCCAAACTTGCCTTATTTCATAATTTGTACTATCATCGGGATGATGTCCATTTTCATCTAAAAGCCTAACAAAATTACCATTTGCAGTAACTCCACCCACACAAACGCCATGTTGCATTTTTGTTTTAGAAACTATTAAGATATCCATATTACAAGTGTATTATTTTGTATCCCAACTTCTCCAGTTCGGCAGCGACAATAGACCTGTGGCATGCTTTGGCTTTTTCTTCTACGCAAAACAAGACTACATTTTCTGCTCCGGCTCTTTCTAGTTCCTCTATAAAGTTTTCAAAATTAAATTTTTTCAGTATTTTGTCTTTATATGCTATTGAAAAAAACTTTCCTAATTCACTTCTATCTCTTTTCTGTTCTCCTTGTTGAATATCAACTTCTTTTTGAAGCATTCTTATTTCTGAAGTTGGAGCTAATGAGAATACATGTCCATATCTAATATCAAGGTCATTCAATTTCTCTTGTAATCTGTTGCTATTCACAAAAGCGTATTCTGAGCCTCGAACACCTCTTCGTTGCCGAATATCACAGAATGTATCAATGTTATTGTCTGTGAGCTTTTTGAAATACTCTATTTCTGTTGAGCCATAAACTCCGATGGTAAAAAACTTCATATCAATGTGCTTTTCTTGATGTAAATTCTGCCATATTCCCAAATAAATCAACAACGTTCTTGCCTTTTGTGAACTCACTCATTACTGTTTCTTGGGACTTCATCCTATTATTCGATATAATATGGTTTAAGGAAATATTGTTTTTCCTCAATTCTTCCCCAATTAATTTACTTCTATGACATTCTTCGGGTTTTGATTCGCTGCACATAATCGCTAATTTAATTTCTTTTTCATTAGCTATTATTAATCTTTTAAGCCCCTGTTTAAAGAAATCTTTTTCTTTAATTACATCATACATTACTATACGATTATTGTCATAACAACTTTCATCATCAGGGAGTCCTCCTAAAGAATCTCCAATAAAGACATATGCAATTCCACACTTCTCTAACTCCAGTTTTAGTGGGGCTTGATTAAATTGAGGATTCCATTTAGAGAATGGTTTAGTACGAATATCTAATAAATACTCAATGCCAAAAGAGCGGAGTTCTTCTATAAAAACATCAATGCTCTTATTCCCATGCCCAATCGAATATATTGTTGACTTTCCCATATTTTAAACATATAATCTCTTTGTTTTCAATAAGAGACAATAACGAAGCAAAAATACGAAATATTCTTGAAATAGACGATTTTACACACCAAAACCTTTCCCTTTTTTTACTTCCGGCTTTGCCGGGGGCTTGATGTGCGGTCTTATGGTTTACTTTAGTTCTTGGTATCTCTGTTTGAACCAGTCAAGGATATTTTGACCGTTGAGAGAAAGACGGAACTTATCCGGGCTACCCTGCTCCTTGAATAGTTGCAGTTTGGCATCCTGCACACTGAAATCCCGGTCGTGTTCGGGCGAATGGAGCTTACCACTAACGGATACGGCTTCTCCATTAAACAGCTTCTTAATGGCTTCTACCGTTAATCCTATGCCTTTGCATAACTGCACTGTCCGAAAGTGTTCGCTCAGTTGGGTGAATACGCTGAAAAACAAATTCATATCTTCCTGCGCCTTGTATGGCTCATAGTCCTGTTTGAGTTGATCCAATCGAGATTCCGTTTCGGAAATCTCATTTTCTTTCTGTTTGTTGTACTCGTGCATATTGAGGAACTTCTCCCTCGCTTCATCTTTACGGTCATACAAGTCCCGGATTTTCTCGATTATTTCGGTTTTCTGTTTCTGTAATACTTCTACGTATTCCTTCAACTCGTCCTTTTGAACGAATAACTCACGGTAATACTCCTGATTGGTTGTGTGTTTGGCTTCCGATCCGTCTATACTACGTTGCAGACCGTATTTTGCCATTGCCTCGGCGTATGTGTCCTGATACTCCTTTAGCTTGGGGCGGGACATTACATCGTTGGCGCACAGGCGGGAGGCTTCGGATTTCTTCTTGCGGTATTGTTTCTTGCCCGGTTCGGCGGGCTTAGCCTGTGCCTTTCTTCTTTCACCGGTAACGATGGTAGCGTGGATATGGGGTGTTTTCTCGTCCATGTGCAGGACTGCCGACACGACATTATCCGCGCCGTAGGTTTTGCGTAGCCAGTCGAGATTGTCCTCGCACCGCTGGTCGAGTTTTCCGGTAGCCTCTATACGCTGCATATCTTCGGGTGTGCCGGATAGCATAATCCGCAAATCCCGAACTTGGTTCGTGCCGATTTTGCGGGTTAGTCCGGCGGTATCGAGGCGGTGCTGTCCACATTGCCATATAAAGCAAAACAGAGCGTAACGAACGCCCTATCAGCTAATTCGCTACACTCTGCACAATTTTACTTTCTGCTTAGAAGTTTATTTTAGTCTGAATTATTTCGATTTATTAGGATATGGAGGACGGGTAGGGTAATTTCCCGGATTGGTATTTAAGTCCTCTAAAATCAGTTCGATAGCCTTATTCAGTTGTTCGTCGATACCTTCATATTCTTTTGCAGGATCATTGTCAATGACATAATCGGGATCGACTCCATGCCCTTCAATCACGAATTGTTTACCTTCCGCATCGTAATGAGCAAACTCGGGACGGTTCAAAACACCACCATCGATCAATGGTAGAGCGCCACGAATACCGACTACACCTCCCCAGGAACGGACTCCGACAGTTTTTCCTAATTTGTAGAATTTGAACTGGTATGGAAATAAATCACCATCGGATGCTGAGTATTTGTCCAGCAACAATACTTTAGGTCCGACCATCATTCCGCCTGGCTTTGGAGATGGTTGTCCGTTTCTAGGTGCAGACATCATCGCAAGTTCCCTTCGTAGGCGTTCGATAATCATTGGAGAAACGTTTCCACCTCCGTTTCCACGATCATCAATGATTAGCGCTTTTTTATTCAATTGGGGGTAGTAATATTTCACAAATTCGTTCAATCCTTCAATACCCATATCAGGAATGTGGATATATCCGACTTTTCCTCCGGTTGCTTTATCAACTTTTTCGATATTAGCTTGTACCCAGTCGAAATAATATAAAGCGGCTTCGTCGTCGATAGGCTTAATAATTACTTTTCGTCCACCATCGGCTGAAGCTTTTTTATTTAATGTCAGCTCAACCTGTTTGCCGGCTTTATCGTATAGGGCAGCATAGATATCATTCATATCTTTGGTTGATTTTCCATTGATAGCTGTAATGAAATCCCCTTCAGTGGCATCGATACCGACTTCTGTCAGTGGAGAGCGTAATTGAGATGACCAGTTTCTTCCGGCAAGAATTTTATCAATGCGGTAATATCCTGAGTTATCACGGCTCAAACGGGCTCCAAGCAAACCTGTGGAGATCCGGCGAGGTTCGGATTTGTCTCCTCCTCCAATATAAGCATGACCACAACTCAGTTCTCCGATCATTTCTCCAATGATATAGTTCAAATCATTACGGTTGTTGACATACTGTACTAAAGGCTGATATTTTTTCTGAATTTTGTTCCAGTCCACTCCGTGCATTTTAGGATCGTAGAAGAAATCACGCATTTGGCGCCAGCATTCGTTGAATATCTGATTCCATTCAGCATGAAGATCTACAATTACTTTTACATCCGAGAGATTGACTGTTTCTTCTATATTTGTTTTGGCTTTAGGTAGATCTATCACAGCAAAACCACCTCTTCCGGAACGAACCAATACTTTCTTTGAGTCTGGGGTGATAGAATAGATAAAGAAATTACCTAATTCGGTTTCTTTATTTTTCTTCAGGTCGTATATATAAGAATTTCCACTGCGGTTGTAATATACATTGTCCCCGACACAGAAAACACTATTATATCTTCCTGCTGGAACATCTACTTCCAAAGAACGTCCTTGTATTCCGTCAAAATCGATCTCGATCTTCAATCCTTTCGGAGTTTCAGGTTTCTTTGTATCTGCATTTTTCTTATCGTCTGTTTTGGCAACTGTATCAGTTTTAATTGTAACTTCATCATTTACATAGGCAAAAGGAGACGGAGTGGATTTTTTCAAAGTAACAAAGTATATCTTGTCCATGTTATTGTATACATGATTCCACTCAGTACTGCTGTATGTAGGATTAAAATTCCTGGATGAAGTGAATAACAAATACTTGCCATCGGAACTGAAAGACGAGTTGTAAGAATCGAACCATTCGTCGGTTACAATCTGTTTCTCTTTGTTTTCAAGACTATACACCATGACTACAGATGTTGTATTGAAACGAGGAAGAGTATAGGTGATCCAGTGACTGTCGGGCGACCAATTAAAACCACGAATTTCTCCGTCGAGTGTTTGTTCAACATCAGTTACTTTCTTTGAATCGATATCTATATAGCGTAAACGTTGCATTTTATCACTCCATAAGATTTTTTTGCTGTCGGGCGACCAGTCGAAAGCATATTTATAGGTATCACTGTTAGATGTAATCTGAATAGGTTTTTGTAAACCATCCTGACTGCGGACATAGATTTCGTCTTCCCCGGTAGCATCGGAAATGTATGCGATCCATTTTCCATCGGGCGACCATTTCGGGTTTCTTTCGTGTACTCCGGATGTTTCGGTAAGGTTACGGGTAATGCCGGATTTAGCAGGAATAGTAAATACATCACCACGGGCATTCAGGACTAATCGATTACCATCCGGAGAAATATCGGCTCCATTAATACTTTTTGATGCATCGATCAGAGTCGTACGTCCTCCGACAAAGTCTTCTTCCAAAAAAACAGATATTTTAGTCGCTTTTTTTGATGCTATATCGAAGTTATAAATGTATCCGCCGTTTTCAAAAACGATCGATTTATCTCCGAGACTAGGGAATTTAATATCGTATTCCTTGAAATCCGTTACTTTTTGTGTTTGTTTGGTTTCCGTATTGTAGCAAAAAAGGTTCATAATACGTTCACGATCGGAAATATAGTAAATTTCTTTTCCTAACCACATCGGAACGATATCCTGATTTGGATTATCGGTTATTTTCTCGGTTTTTTTTGTTTTGAAATCATAGATCCATATTTCGTCAGCCATTCCGCCCTGATAGTATTTCCAGGTCCGGAATTCACGGAATACACGGTTGTATGCTAATTTGGATTTATCCGGAGAATATGAACAAAATCCGCCTGCTGGGAAAGGTAGTTCTTCAGGCAATCCTCCTGTGGTTGAAGCTAAATACAATTTTCCTTTGAAATCATTGAAAGAAGTCATGCGAGAACGAAATACAATATGGTCGTTGTCTTTCCATGTAAGGGTTATGTTGTTTGGTCCCATACGATCCGAAATGTCATCGCGTCCTAAAGTCGCAGTATAGGTCAGTCGCACGGGAACTCCTCCCGTAGCGGGTATAACATAAACTTCGGTGTTCCCGTCATACTGAGCGGTGAATGCAAGCTGTTTTCCATCAGGAGAAAATTTTGCAAACATTTCATAACCTGCATCATTGGTTATTTTCCGGGCAACTCCTCCTTGAGAGGAGACTGTATACAGATCTCCGGCATAAGAAAATACCAATTGATTACCATAAATAGTAGGGAAACGCAATAAGCGTGCTTCCTGTTGTTGAGCGAAGGCTATAAAGCAATAGCTCAAAGCAAAGATAAGAGAGAATAGATATTTCTTCATAATTGAAATAAATTTTAAAAGTAAAAGTACTCGATATATTTTATTTTTACAAAAAAAAATCTTTTTTGTTGAATTTATAAATAAAAATGCTAACTTAGCACCGCGTTTGTATTAGAGATTATAACCCCAGACTTATTGTAAAGTCTGGAATTCTTGCGGTTATTCTGGATTTGAGAGATTTCTTTCTCAAATTATTATCAATTAAAAAAACAAATTATGTACGTATGAAACAACTAATGGTGTTATTGTTGTTTTCTGTTTCATTTTCTTTCTGTGTGCGCGCACAATCGGTGGATACAAAGATTTGGAATGCTCAGCATCTGAAGGAGGTAAAGGGGAAGATAAAGAAAAATGATGAAACATACTTACCTGCTTACAAAGAATTGATTAGTCGGGCAGATAAGCATCTGAATAAGGATTTTTATTCTGTAATGCAGAAAAAGCATGTTTCTCCAACAGGGAACAAGCATGATTATATGAGTATGGCTCCTTACACGTGGCCGGATCCCAATAAACCCAATGGTTTGCCTTATATGACCAGAGATGGAGAACGAAATCCGGAATTGAATGAATATGATCGTAATGCTCTTGGAGATATGTGTGGAATGGTGATAGACCTTTCTATGGCATATTATTTCAGTGGAGATCGCAAGTATGCGGATAAGGCATCTGAACAGTTACGGGTATGGTTTTTAAATCCTGAGACAAAGATGAATCCTCATCTTACTTATGCTCAGTTTGTGCCTGGGGTAAATGAGAATAAGGGCCGTAGTTATGGTATTATCGATGTATATTCTTTTTTAGAAATGTTGGAGGGCGTTGCTATCTTACAACAATCCAAGGCTTTTTCTGCTAAAGATGTCAAGGCTTTACAATCCTGGTTTACAGAATTCATTCATTGGCTTAGAACCAGTGAGCAGGGAATAGACGAAAAGAATACGAAAAATAATCATAGCCTTGCTTATGATGCAACCTGTGCCCGTTTTGCCCTGTTTGTAAACGATATGACTTTATTCAATACTATTTTATCTGAATTCCCGGAGAAAAGGCTTTATCCTCAAATCGAACCGGATGGGAGTCAACCTCAGGAACTGAGACGTACATTGGCTTTGCATTATACTTTATATAATCTGGATCATATGCTCGATGTTTGTCAAATGGCAGGAAAAGCCGGAAAAAAAATGTATTTTACGCAATCGGAAGATGGCAGAAGTATTGGTAAAGCTATTGATTTTATAGCGCCATATGCAGGCAAACCTCAAAGTGAATTTCCATATAAACAGATTCATAGTTGGGAGAAATCACAGACTTATCTTTGCTGGACATTAAAACGCGCTTCCTATTTTGATAATACTAAAGGATACCGTGATTTATTTCTGAAAAATTACAAGCCGGACTATTCTGACCGGAATTATTTACTTTACTATTGATAAAATGCACAATAGACATCAAATTTACTTATCTATAGTCTTTTTTATTGGATTGTTTTTGAGTAGTTTGTCGATTTACGGACAAGTTAATTATCCTTCAAAACTCCGCCTGAATAATGGTTGGGAATTTTTAAAAGGAGATATGGGAAATATCTGGGAAGGTGTCAGGCCTGTAAAACCTGATGCCCCGGAGGCAGTTCCTATCTGGGAATCAGTAACTCTTCCGCATTGTTTTAATGCTGAAGACGCTGTAGATCCGCATTTGAATTACTACGAAGGTCCCGGTTGGTACAGAACCCTCCTGGATATCCATAATCCATATGAAAAAGGCCGCACAATCCTTGAATTTGAGGGTTCCGGACAAAAAACAAAAGTTTATGTTTATACTACCGAAGTCGGTTCACATGTTGGCGGATATGATGAATGGACCTGTGATATTACGGATGCTGTAAAAGCTTTTATGGCTTCGGCTGATGCTGTGCGTTTTAATGGGAAAGTGCCTTTGCTGATTCGTTGCGATAATACCCGGGATGCGGAGATGATCCCTTCTGATCTTTCCGATTTCAATGTTTACGGAGGAATTTACCGTTATCTGAATCTTGTTTACCTGCCTTCGGTTTCGATCTCTAAAATGCAGATTGATGCTCAGGTAGATAACACAGGAAAAAAGGGACAGCTTGATATGAAATTTGATTTTCTAAATCCCCTGAAAGATAATTCATTCAGTTTGGATATCAAAATAGTATCTCCTGTAGGCAAAGTTGTTGTAGAAAAAAAATATGATACATCCAGTATCTCGAATTTGCAGTTTTCAATAGATAAACCGTCGTTATGGTCGCCTGATGTCCCAAATCTTTACACTTGTGAAGTACGTTTGGAGTCAGGAAAAGATATTACAGTTTGGAAAGATCAGTTTGGTTTCAGGTCTTTTGAATTTGTCGAAAAAGGTCCGTTTATGCTCAACGGACAACGACTGTTACTGCGTGGTACTCATCGTCATGAGGATCATGCCGGGGTTGCTGCAGCCATGACTGAAGATATGATGATTCAGGAAATGCAAATGATGAAGTCCATGGGGGTGAATTTTATTCGCCTGGGGCATTACCAGCAATCCCGTATCATTCTTGAGCAATGTGATAAACTGGGTATCCTGGTTTGGGAAGAAATTCCGTGGTGTCGCGGAGGACTTGGAGGTGAAGTATACCGAGAACAGGCTCGTAGAATGCTACGCAATATGATTACGCAGCATCGTAACCATCCTTCTGTGATCCTGTGGGGCCTGGGTAACGAGAATGACTGGCCTAATGATTTTCCTGAGTTTGATAAAGATGCTATCCGTGGGTTTATGACTGAGCTACATAACTTATCTCATCAATTGGATAATTCACGTATGACTTGTATTCGTCGTTGTGATTTTTGTAAAGATATTGTGGATGTTTATTCTCCTTCTATCTGGGCTGGCTGGTATAGTGGTAATAAATACACTGACTATCAGGAAATTGAAAAAAGAGGTTTTGATTCCGTGAAGCGTTTTGTGCATGTAGAGTGGGGTGGAGACAGCCATGCAAACCGTCATGCTGAACGACCGAATGAGCACAGTAAACGTCCCCCGGTTGATGGTGATTGGAGCGAAACCTATATCTGCGACCTGATTGATTGGCACCTCAAAGAACAAGAAAACATGCCTTGGCTAACCGGGACTGCGTATTGGCCTTTCAAAGATTTTTCTACTCCTGTACGGCCGGAAAATCCGGTTCCTTATGTGAACCAGAAGGGTGTTGTCGGTCGTGATTTTACTGCCAAGGAAAGCTTTTATGTGTTCCAGTCTTATTGGACAGATAAGCCTATGATTCATGTTTACGGGCATACCTGGCCTGTTCGTTGGGGAGATGTAAACGAACAAAAGGTTATGAAGGTTTATTCCAATTGTGAAGAAGTTGAGTTTTTCCTTAATGGTCAAAGCTTAGGCAAGAAAAAACGCAATTCGCAGGATTTTCCTGCTGCTGGTTTACATTGGGAAACTGCTCTGAAACAAGGACAGAATATAGTGAAAGCTATTGGGAAAAAAGGCAAAGAACTTGTTTCAGACGAAATTACGTTTGTTTATCAAACCGAGAAATGGGGAAAAGAATCACAGTTAAAATTATCTGTTATTGAAAATACTCCTGAATATGCCTGGGTTGAGGCTGAATTATTGGATGAAAAAGGTATTTTATGCCTTGATTCTCAGAAATTTATTTTCTTTGAATCCTCAGGAGATGGCAAACTGGTTGTTAACCAGGGAACATCTACCGGCTCGAAAAAGGTTCAGGCTTACAATGGAAGAGCTCGAATAAAACTTAATAAAAATAATGGTAAAAATGTCATTTTCGTCAAATCTGAGGGCGTAAAATCAGTATTTATTTTGATTTGAATTCTGATGGAGACTTACCATAATGTTTTTTAAAACAGGTGCTGAAATATTTTGAATCATTAAATCCTGTCATAGTTGCAATTTCCGAAATGTTGTATTGGGAATTTTTGAGTAATTGAGCTGCACGCTTGAGTTTCATATCGAGAATAAATTCCTTGATCGTCATTCCGGTAGAGTCGTTGATCTTCTGGTACAATAAAGTTCGGCTGATTGCCATATCAGACACAAAGCTTTCTACATCGTAATCAGGATTTTGGATGTTCTTTTCGACAAAAGCTATGGCTTTTTTGAAAAAGACCTCATCCATAGATGAAACAACGACTTGAGAAGGTTCAACTACATATCGTTGGGAATATAATTCTTTTAATTTTTCTCTTGATTGGATAAGATTTTTGATTTGTTGTATTAAGAAATCCACATCAAACGGTTTTTCGATAAAAACATCAGCACCCTCCCGAAGTCCGTCCAGGCGGTTTGATATGTGATTCATTGCCGATAACATGATAATTGGAATATGGCTTGTTTTCAAGTTCTCTTTCAATCGTTTGCAAACTTCCAGACCATCCAGCTCCGGCATCATTAAGTCTGTGATAACCACTTGCGGATTGATTTTTTTTACTAATTCAATACCTTCCTGGCCATTCTTTGCAGAAAAGACCATGAATGAAAGAGATAATTCTTTTACAAGATATCTGTTCAAGGTGTCATCATCTTCAATGACAACTAACTTTTTCTGGAGTCTGGAATCCTTTTCTCCGGTAATTTCCTCAGGAGAATCCTTTTTCAGGGATCTCAATTCGGATAACGTATACTCATAATTATGCAGATCTTGTTGCACCTTCGGAGGATTTTCTTGGGACTTGGTAAGCAAAGGAAGTACAACCCGGAATGCTACCTCGTCCTGGCGTAAGTCGGGGAGGAGAGTGCCTCCAAGAGCTTGAACCAATTCATTGACTATGGATAAACCTAAGCCGGAGCTTTCCTGGAAATTTGTTTTTGAGTTAGACAATCGTGAAAATGGTTCAAACAACCGTTTTTCATGTTCCTTAGGAATAGTAACTCCGGTATTGATTACCTCAAATGTAATATATTTGATTTCTTCTTGTGTATTTATTTGATGATTTAGACTCGAAATTTCAATTGTAGAAGCCGGATAAATCCTGAATATAATTGATTCTCCTTCAGGAGAGTACTTGGCTGCATTAGAAAATAAGTTGGAAAAAATTTTCTCTATCAAGTCAGGATCGAACATAACAGTCAGGCTTGTATAGTATGAATCTATTTCAGTGATCATATGTTTGCCGGATGCATAAGGAACGAATAAGTTGAAAAGATCAGAAGTGTAACTTATAATATCCCCTGTTTGGAAATCCGGATCAATTTTTTTGCTTTCAATTTTCCGGAATTCCAGCAATTGATTGATCATTCTTTGTATCCTTTTAACGTTCTGTTCCACTAATAACCGGTAGGAATTCCCGGGATGATCGGGCGACATAGTCTTTTCGAGCCGTTTTAAAGGATCAAGTATCAGAGTTAGAGGAGTTTTCAGGTCATGAGAAATATTAGTGAAGAAATTAATCCGCATCTGGGTTATTTCATTCATCTTTTGCTTTTCCAGTTTTTCCAGTTCTATATTGTGCTTGAATTCCTTTTTGTTAGAAAAATATTTCCATACAAAATACATTACGCCAAGGATAGCAAAGAAATAAAAAGCACGAGCCCAAAAGGAAAACCATGGAGCTGGTTTGATGTTGAAGTACAGTTTGGTAACCTCATCACCCCATAAACCATCGTTATTGGCCGATTTTATTTCAAAAACATATTCTCCCGGAGGTAAATTCGGATATTGTATGTTGTGTTGTCCTGAAGGTAACAGTTGCCATTCATCAGAGATACCTTGCAGGCGGCAGGCAAACCGGTTTTTGTACAATTTCATATAACTGTCGGACGAAAAACTGATTCCGATATTAGACTGATTATAAGACAAAACGATTTCTTTATCGGATTTATGAGAGCGACTGGCCAATATCGCAATATCTTTAGACAAAGGAGAATGAGCTTCTCCCGGCAATATTTTTTTGTTGTTTATATACAAATCGGTAATGAATACCTTCGGTTTGTGCTTGTTTATCCGTGTTTTGGCCGGATTAAAAACAATAAAACCGTTTGTCCCTCCGAATAACATGTCGCCAGATACGGTCTGATAACAGGCCGAAGGATAGAAAGACCCGTAAATCTGAGAATCGACGATGTCGACTTTCTGGAATTGGTTTTGAAAAAGGTCATAACATATGAGTCCGTTATCGGTAGCAAACCAGATATTTTTTGTGGCTTTGTCTTCCAGTATACTGAATACTGTTTTGGCAGGAAATCCGGAATCTTCATTAAAGTTTTTGTATGAATTTCCTCCTTTGTATAAATTGACGCCACCTCCACGGGTACCTATCCACAACTCGTTGAAAGAAGTCATACAATGACAGTTTAATATATTCTCCGACTTAACCGGATTTTCTATTTTGTAGTGTTTATCTATTTTCCTTGATTCGACATCGAATAAAAATAATCCGTGTTTGGTAAATAACCAGAGATTATCGTTACCTTTATCTTTTATCATGTTAACAATTCCGGGATTACCGATATTATTCCCGGAAGAGTCTTTCATGTGTATCTGTTCTGTTTCTTCCGAATTTGAGTATTTGTGATACAATCCACCCTCCGGAGTCGAAGCCCAGATACCGGAATTCTTATCTGACACAAAATCGTAAACATCCAGATATCTGGATTTACTTCCCGGTACGAAAATTTTCAAATCCTTGAATGTCTTATTTACAGTATTATATTCGTTTATTCCACCTCCATAAGATGCTATTTTGAGATGTTTCTTCTCGGAATCGAAAACCAAACTCTTGATTAAGTCGTAGTTAAGAGTATTTTTCTGATAATGAGTGTAATACGAGAATGTATCGTGTTTCCTGTTCCAGAAGTTAACACCACCGCCTTCCGTTCCAATCCATATATTACCATCGTTGTCTTCGGCGAAACAACTGACAATCGGATTGTTAAGTCCTCCTTTACTTGGTGTCCTGTAATCCACATAATTATCATTGAACGATATATAGGCAAGTTTTCCCCCATAAGTTCCAATCCAGACTCCGTCATCGGGATCAGGATAAATAGACCAGATAGAATTATGCGGTAGAGAATAAGGATCGTTCAGGTTAGTCTGCAACAGTGTCTTTTCATTTGTTTGCAAATCTATTAGAAATAATCCTAATTGGGTGCCTACCCATAATATACCATAGGAATCTATATAAATTTTCTTAGAATTTACCGGCTCGTTCATTTCAAATTTAAGTGGATAATACTGTTTGATTTCTCCTCCCTTATCTAAAATGTATAATCCGTTGACCCTGGTCAATACCAGAAGAGATTCTTTGTATTCCAGAACCTGGCGTATCTCACTTGCTCCCGCTAAGTTTGCGAATAGTTCAAACTGAGAGTTCTGGGTATTGATACGGTACACTTTACCACTGAAAGTACAATAATAGACCGATTCATTGATAACAGCCAGATGAGAGGTATTGGTATTTTCCGGAGCAGGATAAGTGTGTATTATCTTCTGTTTTTTTGTGGAAAAAGAAATAATATTCCGGCCTTGCCCGATCCAGATCAGATCATCTTCTCCCTGGTTGACATCTGAAATATCCCCTTGAATAATTTGTTTGAACTCCAAGTTATCATAATTGTACATGAAAAGGCCATTATTTGTGGCAACAAACAGATTTTTATTCCGGTCGATGAAAAGCTTATTAAATTGCCAGACAAAAGTAGGAGCTAGGTTTGTAATCTTATCATCCATTGAAGTAAAAGTCGTCCCATCGTACATGAAAATAACAGTACTTCCATTATACCAGATCCGTCCGACACGGTCTTTTACAATAGAAGAAATTCCATGGTAATAAGGAGTTGCCGGAATGGTATGAAAACGGTATCTTGAATAATCAATACCATAAATATATCCCCAATGGAATAAAAAATTAAGAAAAAACAAAAATACAATATGTGATTTTTTCATATCGAAAAATAAGGTATCAAGACAACAAATATAAATGGATTTGAATAATTCTCCAAAATATTTATTCTTTTATATCTGCATTTGAAATCTTTAAGGTTTGAAAATTGTCCGTAAAAGGTTTGATTTTGTACATTCCCGGAAAAACAAACCTTTTACGGATAAATGTGATCTGTGTTTTTGGGCTAAATTGTATTTATTTGTGAAAAGAAACCACAGATTATAAAACCATTAATGATTTACTTATATGAATAAAGCTAGCTTAAATCGGATAAAAAGTACTATTTTCTTTTTTTCTTTCCTCATCTGTTTTTGCATTTTTTTCAATTCCTGTAAAAAAAACACAGTTCCAAATGAAATTTTGATGCCGGAATTAATTGATCAGGCTATGAAAGCCGCCGAAGTGCAATCTTTATTGTTGGCCGGAACTATGGAGCAGATTCCGGATTCATTGCCGCGTACGCTCAACAAAGAAGGACAATTGGTTACTTCTCCTTCCAGATGGTGGTGCAGCGGTTTCTTTCCCGGAGTACTTTGGCAACTATACGAATATTCCGGAAATGAAAAACTTAAAAATTACGCATGGTTATTTACCAACCGTATTAATAAAGAACAATTCAACACCGGTACCCACGATTTGGGTTTTATGTTGTATTGCAGCTATGGAAATGCTTTGCGCCTGACGCAGGTCGATTCTTGCAAAAATGTGCTGATTAACGGTTCGAAGTCACTCTCTTCCCGTTATAACCCGATAGTTGGTTGTATCCAGTCATGGAATAAACGTGATAATTGGAATTTTCCGGTTATTATCGACAACATGATGAATCTCGAAATGCTGATGTGGGCATTTAAAGAAACACAAGATACCACTTTCCGCAATATTGCGATGACACACGCCAATACCACTATTAGGAATCATTTCCGCCCGGATTATAGTTCCTATCATGTTGTTTCATACAATCCGGAAACCGGAGAAGTAGAAGTTAAAGCGACACACCAGGGATATAATGACGAAAGTTCATGGTCCAGAGGACAGGCATGGGGATTATACGGATATGAAATGATGTATCGGGAAACAGGAGAAAAAGCCTATCTGGATCAGGCTGTACACATTGCCGATTTTATATTGAATCATCCGCGTCTCCCGGAAGATAAAATCCCTTATTGGGATTTCGATGCACCGAAAATTCCTGATGAACTAAGGGATGCCTCTGCAGCTGCAGTTATCGCTTCTGCTTTGATTGAACTCTCACAATATGTGGATGAACCAAAGAAAAGCGAGTATATTGCCGTTGCTGAAAAACAAATCAGAACACTGGCTTCTCCTGAATATACTGCCGCACCCGGAACCAATGGAAACTTTATCCTGAAACATGGAGTCGGTTTTTTATTGTCTGATTCTGAGGTAGATGTGCCTCTGACTTACTCAGATTATTATTATATAGAGGCGTTACACCGGTATAAAAAATACATCCTTAAATAAATCACTTGAAATAAATTACAGAGTTATCACCTTAAAAAAAAAGTAATGCCTATGAAAATCCAATAAATGACTTATGTTAATCTTAAATTACAAACGCGCTTTATTAAAAAAAAATTACTAACAAAAAAAGTAAAAGCTTATGAAAAAAGAATCTTTATCGAAGCTGAAGAGTTTTGGTAAAATCCATGTAAAATGCTTCCTGTTGACCTTTGTGGCTTTTTTCTGTACTCATTCGGTTGCAACGGCCGATACAGAAGCTGTATCTCAGGAATCAATTAAAATTACAGGGGTTGTTTCTGACGAAATGGGAGAAATGCCGGGAGTTACCATCTCTGTAAAAGGAACTAATATTGCAACTATTTCAGATGTCGACGGACGTTTCTCGGTTTCCGTACCCGACAGGAATGCAATACTTGTGTTTACATACATAGGTTACAAAGCACAGGAAGTTCCAGTGAAAGACCGGAAAGAATTCAATATCCTGATGGTCGAAGACTCCCAACTGCTGGAGGAAGTCGTCGTAGTAGGTTACGGAATTCAGAAAAAAGTAAATATGACCGGAGCAGTTTCCGCAGTGAAAGTTGATGATAAATTGGCTGCCCGTACCGTTCCTAACGTTTCTTCCGGACTTTCGGGATTAGTACCGGGACTTTCCGCTTCTCAAAACCGTGGGATGGCCGGAAATAACGCTGCAACCCTGATGATTCGCGGACAAGGTACTGTCAATAATGCAAATCCATTGATTGTCGTTGACGGAATGCCTGATGCTGATATCAACAGGATTAATATGAACGATATTGAAAGTATATCAGTCTTAAAAGATGCCGCTTCTTCGGCTGTTTACGGTTCCCGGGCTGCAAATGGGGTTATCCTGATTACTACCAAGTCCGGAAAGGGCTCAGAACGAGCAAAAGTGAATTTTTCGGCATCATATGGTTTGGAGGCACCTGTCAAATCATACGAGTTCATGGCCGATTATCCGAGAGCGTTGACCTTGCACCAAAGAAGGTCGGCAGTAAACACACAACCGGCCAACCAAAGATATAGAAACGGTACTGTCGACCAATGGATGGCGTTGGGAATGATAGACCCATTGCGTTATCCTAATACGGATTGGTGGGATATCATTATGCGTGACGGAGAAATTCAGAATTACAATGTTTCAGCATCCGGAGGTAATGATAAATCTAATTTCTATGCATCTGTCGGGGTAATGGACGAAAAAGGTTTGCAGATTGAAAATGATTATAATCGTTACAATGCCCGATTTAATTTCGATTATAAAATCAGTAAAACAATCAATACCGGAGTTCGCTTCGATGGGAACTGGACTAATTATCAATATGCACTGGAAGAGGGTTTTACGGATGATAATAGTTCAAATACCGCCGGATTTGATATGCGTTATGCTGTTGCCGGTATCACTCCTTACGATCCGATAACCGGATACTACGGAGGAGTTATGGCCTACAATGAAGATCCTCAGGCATATAACCCGTATGCCGTCTATAAAAATATGTTGAATCACCAAAATCGCCAAGAAGCGCTTGGAAATATGTACATCGACTGGAGTCCTTTTAAAGGTTTTGTAGCACGAGTCGATTATACATTAAAATATTATAATCAATTCCGTTGGAAAGCAGATACTCCTAATCAATCGTATAACTTTCAGACCAATAGTTTAGGCTCACGTGTTTATGTTCAGCCCAATGCTCCGGTACAGAACTATACAAATACAGGGTATAAAACACAGTTTAATGCCCGTCTGAACTACGACTGTGTTATTGCGGAACATCACGATCTCAGTGCGATGGTTTCATATAATGAAGAATATTGGTACAACCGTAATCAGTACTCGTCCCGTAACAATCGTCTCCACCCGTCTCTTCATGAAATAGATGCTGCCTTGACCGATATTCAAGGTACAGGTGGAAGTTCGGATACGGAAGGTTTGCTTTCATATATCGGACGTTTGAATTATGTGGCTTACGATAAATATTTATTGGAATTAAATTTCCGTGTCGATGGTTCCTCAAAATTCTTACCGGGACATCAGTACGGTTTCTTTCCTTCGGCTGCAATCGGCTGGCGATTTACCGAAGAAGATTTTATTAAAAGATTTACCGAAGGATGGTTAAGTCACGGAAAATTGAGGTTGTCTTACGGATTACTCGGAAATAATACCGGAGTTGGTAAATATGAACAACAGGAAACTTTGAGTGCAAGTAACTATATGATTGGAGGCGTAGCAGAGAAGGGTTTCGTCTATAGAAAAATGGTAAACCAGAATCTGAGCTGGGAAAAAGGTTCTGTTTCCAATATCGGATTGGATCTGGGCTTTTTCTCCGGTCGCATGAATCTTGAATTGGATTATTATGACCGGTTTACATCTGATATGATTCTTGGTTCGGAAATGTCTATCCACCTTACCGGAGCTTACGATCCTCCTCGGAAAAATATCGGGGATCTGCGTAACAGAGGAGGAGAGATAAACCTGACATGGAACGAGAAAATCAATGATTTCCGCTATTCTATAGGTCTTAACGCTTCATACAATAAACAAACCCTCGAGAAATGGAGTGAGTTTTTGGGTAAAGGCTGGATATTCTTGGGAATGCCTTACCATTTTGCATATGCTTATGAGTCACTTGGAATTGCTCAAACATGGGAAGATATTTATAACGCAGCCCCACAAGGAGCAAAACCGGGAGATATCCTGAGAAAAGACGTAAATGGAGATGGTAGAATCGACGGCAATGATAAAGTGGCCTATCCCGAATATCAACGCGATCGTCCGACAACAAACTTCGGATTTAATTTGAGCGCTTCATGGAAAGGATTTGACTGCTCTCTTTTGTTCCAAGGTGCTGCAGGACGCAAAACGTTCTGGCTGAATACTTTCAACGATTCAAATTTTGGAGATGCCCGTAATGCCGTAACCTGGCAACAATGGGGAGACACCTGGTCGTGGGAAAACCGCGGAGGTTCAATGCCCCGCCTGAATACAGGAGGTAGTAACCGCGAAGAATCTACTTTCTGGTTGGATGATATGAGCTATCTCCGTTTGAAAAACCTACAAGTAGGATATAGTATACCTAAAACTGTACTTCGGAAAGTTGGCCTCGACAATGTCCGCATTTATGCAACAGGGGAAAATATCCTGACTTTCACCAAATACCGTGGATTAGACCCGGAAATGCAAGGTAATGTAAATGATGCATACCCCATGATAAAATCATATTCAATAGGTATTAACATAGGAATCTAAATAAGTGAGATATGAAAAAGATACTGTTTAATTCAACGATAACAATGGTAGCCGGCTTTATAGCTTTGCTATTCATAACTACTTCCTGTGTAGAAAACTTATTAGATCAGGAACCGACTACCGAATTAGGAGCGCAAGCTTTCTGGAAAACGGAAGATGATGCCCTTTATGCATTGTACGGCGCATATTCTTCAATACGTCCTCTTTTTGACCGCGATTATTACTACGAAGGCAATGGGGAATTTATGAGAGTAAGAAGTAATACAGCAAGTACGACCGATGGTAACCTGCGTCTAGGAGATGCTTACCGTGGAGGAACCTCTTATACGGATCCGTCGAACTACGGAAGTGGTTTTGATAAAATGTACCGTTACTTATATGGGGGTGTTAACCGTGCCAATTATGTAATTGAGAATGTGAATAACAGGATGTTACCTAATGCAACAACAGTGGAATCACGTGCTAAGTTGGAAGCAATCATCGGAGAGGCCCGTTTACTTCGCGGGATGGTTTATTTCCGTCTGATTTCCATGTGGGGAGATGTACCTTATTTCAGTAATATTATTTATGACAATTCGGAAGTGGCGAATATAGCCCGTACACCGATTGCTGAGATAAAAGACTCTATCATGGCCGATTTTACTTATGCCATTGAAAAACTTCCGGAAAAGACTTCAGTGCTTGGCCGTGCTGCAAAACCGGCGGCTTATGCTTTCCGGGGAAAATTACAACTCTATTGGGCATGTTGGAACAATTTCGGATGGCCGGAACTTGATACTTTCAAACCTAGTAAATCCGAAGCGACAGCCGCGTATACCGCTGCAGCTGCAGATTTCAAGAAAGTTATTAATGATTTCGGACTGACCCTCTACAAAAATGGAGAACCAGGAGTATGTGACCCTCCCGGAAAAGCAGATAATTTACCGAATTATTTCTATTTGTTCACTCCTTTGGCAAATGGAGATTCCGAAATGATTATGTCATTTACTCACGGAGGAACCGGAACCTCACAGGGAGAAGAGCTGATGCGTGACTTCGCCGGACGTACTCTCGAAAGTTCACAGTGCTGGTTACACCCTCGTTATGAATTAGCTGACCGTTATCAAAAAATTTCAACAGGTGATTTTGCACCACCCATGAAAGCGATCAATCCAAACGACTCTACAGTTGTTGACGGGAAAAAAGTTTCAAACCGTCAGATTGAAAACTCAGCTGTCAATCCTGAATCGTATGCTGATCGCGATTACCGTATGAAATCTACTATTATGTGGGATTTTGAACGTTGTATCGGAATGTCGGGTCTGAAATCTACCGGATTCAGCCCATACATTTATAAAACATGGAACGTAGGTATTACTAACGGTAATTACAAACAGTTTTCACCGTTCTTTACTGTAGCGGATATTGGTTCAACTACTTACAACACTGACGGAACCAATTCAGGATATGTTTGCCGTAAGTTTGTCCGTAACTATGCCGGACAAGGACGAAGCGACGGAGATTTCAGCTGGCCGGTAATGCGCCTTGCCGACGTTTTCCTGATGTATGCCGAAGCAACAAATGAAATAAGTGGTCCTCAGGCTGATGCAATTGCCCTTGTGAATAAAGTTCGTTACCGTGGTAACTTGCCTGCCCTGAAATCCGAAAAAACTGCTAATAAAGAGGCCTTTTTCAATGCGATAGAACAAGAACGGATCATCGAACTGTTCGGAGAAGGACATCGCGGATTCGACCTCCGTCGTTGGAGAGCTATCGAAAGAGTATGGGGTCCTCCTTACAGTTCCGGAGTCCAGGTTAAAGATACCCAGGGAGCGTTGTTGGATCGCTATTTCCAAAATAAATCGGAATTAACTTACCAACGTTGTTACATCTTCCGGATACCTCCCGGAGAACGAGATCGCAATCCTAATCTGACACAAAATACGCCATGGTTGTAATTAGTTGATCAATGATGAAATAACTAAATTAAAAAAACAATGAAACATTATATTAAAATCATATTGCCGGTTTTTATTATCACCCTGATTTGTTGGGGTTGTAATGATTATCCTATCGACGAAGATAACCTGTTGATTACAGACCGGGCCGAATGTGCTGTGACTAACTTTGAGTTGTTGGGTGACGACCATCAAACGGTACGCACAAAAGCAGCCACTATTGATACAACAGCTTGTACAATCAATGTGGAAGTCTTTTATGGAACGAATCTGAAAAGCCTCTTCCCTCAATTTTCTTTGTCATCTGATGCTAAATTAGACCCTAAAATTGTAGGCAGAGTTGACTTTTCTGATCTCAATAATCCGAAACAGTACACTGTTGTATCTGGTAATCGTCAAGTACGGAAAACCTATTCGGTTTTGCTTACAGTTCAAAAACCTACTTAAATTTTATATTTAATAATTAAATAATTAAGTATATGAAAATTAAATTTTTTAATTATATCGCAGTCGCACTATTCTCTCTTTCGTTTTTAACAGCTTGCTCTGATGATGACGGACAGGGAACTATATTGAAAAACGACTGTATCAAACGGACTTTGGGGCCTAATTTGGTCGGCAACCAGATTGAATTCGCCTATGCTATGGCGCTTCCTTCCGATGCAGGAAAACTGAATTCCGCATGGATTGAAGCCTCTATCCCGGGAGCAACAGGTACTTATATCGACAATAAATCTTACTATACCAACTCCAGCGGAGTGGATGTAGGAGTTGTAGTTGGAAACACTTCTGAAACTTCAGGAAATAAAACTCAGATAAACTTTAGTGTAGATACTTGCGCAGCAACCCTCCGTTATTACTATGTGATTCCGGAAGAAGCACGGGGAAAAACCGTCTCGTTTACTTTCAATGCTAAAGCAAGCAACGGAGAAACCGTATCTTATCAATCAGTACCTTACGAGATCTCCAAAATGGATATCAAACTTGATTTGAACCCGGTAGATAACGGAGCTTGTTACCTGTCCATTGAAGATATGACTTTTTATACCGCTGCTCAGGCGGCAGCCAACCCGGGTAAAATCGATTTGGTATATCTTTACCGTACAATTACCGGAGTTACTTTCTCTCACGCACTTGTATCGCCTGCTGCTACCGAATACTTACCCGGGGTGACTTTGCCATCAGGAGTAAATAAAAGTACATTGGTGAGGAAAGAATATGAACTACAAGACAGGCATCTGGCTCGCCTGGAACACGGATTGTATATTGATGACCCGGATTTCCAGGCTCTGAACTTTGCTAATGCCACTAATTTTGCGCTGAATCTGAAACTACATTTTGGATTGTGGGTAGAAACACAAGATGGAAAATATCGAGCTTACATTTTTTTCAATAACGTTGACAACGGCAAAAAAAGTGCTGTTGTTAGTATAAAACGTTATCAGATGAAATAAATTTATTAATTTTGGATGATAAAGGGCGTGTATAGTAACTATTTTGCACGCCCTCATCCGGATTAAATCAATCTCCAAAAATACGCAGAATGAAAAACACCATCAAAAATCTTGTTACCATTTGTTTCATTTTAATATCCTCAATAACAGGATCTGCTCAAAAAACATCTCTGAATAATACCCAAATTGATGGATATAAAGGAGTTTGGTTTACTTTGGGACAATATTCCGAATATGGAGACAAATATTCCGGAGGATTGGGTACGTACACGGCCAAACATATCCCGATGGCAATATATGCACCGGAAGTACAAAAAACATTCTTTGTCTACGGAGGTATGACCGAGACCCGGAAATCGGATGCCGAACTTCCCGGTCGGAAACAAAAAGATTATGGCAACTACCTTCTCTGTATGATAGGGTGTTATGACCATAAAACGAATACACTTACCAAACCTACAGTCGTATGCGACAAAAACGGAGTTTACGACCCACACGATAACCCCTCTATGTCAATGGATTCTGATGGATTCCTCTGGATATTTGTCAGCGGAAGAAATACTTCCAGGTTAGGAGGTATCTATAAAAGCCGGAAACCCTACAGCATAGATCATTTCGATTTAATAAAAGAAGTCGAAATGACCTATCCGCAACCTAAATATATATCCGGACTAGGATTCCTTAATCTGTTCACAAAATATACGGGAGTCCGACAACTCTATTTCAATACAAGCAAAAATGGAGTCGACTGGACTTCCGATAAACTTTTGGCTGCAATCAAACGGGAAAACGATTCAAAATCAGGTCATTATCAAATCAGTGGTCAGTACGGCAATAAAATCGCATTTTTTTTCAATTGGCATCCAAATGGAAATGTCGATCAACGCACTAATATTTACTATGTCCAAACTGTCGATTTCGGACAAAACTGGACTCTGGTCGATGGAACTCCTGTTCAAATTCCTATAACAGAGTCAAATACTCCGACTTTGATCAAAGAGTTCTTCAGCAAACAACAAAACGTCTACATTAAAGATATCGCATTCGATGAAAACGGATACCCCGTTGCTCTTTATCTTTCCGGAAAAGGACACCAGCCAGGTCCGCAAAACGGATTGAAAGAGTGGGCTGTCATCCATTGGAATGGAAAAACCTGGGAAAATCATACAATCACCACTTCTGATCATAATTATGATACAGGCAGCCTTTGGGTTACCAAAGATAAATGGATGGTTGTTGCACCTACCGAAAATTCACCCCAAACCTGGGGAGCCGGAGGTGAACTGGTTATCTGGGAAAGTACCGACAAAGGAAAAACCTGGAAAAATATAAAGCAAATAACAAAAAATAGTCCGTATAACCATAATTATGTTCGTAAAGTGGTAAACGGAATAGATCCGTTCATGTATTTCTGGGCTGATGGAAATCCGGAAAAACTGAGTATGTCTAACTTGTATTTTGGTGATAGTCAGGGAGATGTCTGGAAAATGCCGTATGAAATGACAAATGAAACGCAGACTCCGGAAAAAATAGGGGAGTCCAGCCACCCTCGGATTTATATCTCCGGTAAACAAAAAAGTGAATTTAAAACTAAAATACAAACCATCGATTGGGCTAAACAATCCTTCCAAAGTCTGAAGAACCGCGTGGAACCCTATGTGGATCGTCATCAGACAGATCCTGAATGGATCGTCTCCCGGATGCAGATGTACTGGGATACTCATTACGAACGGATCTACGTGAAAGGAAGTTTCTACTCCCACGGAACGGGAAAAGCGCCCGTACCAACCGTCAAATTCCAGGGCGCACGCGACTGGGAAACCGATTATGCCATGCCGTCTCTGGAAGAAACACAACCTTATATGGATCAAAAAGGGATGTATCTTCAAAACCTGAAAAAAGAAGGACAGCCTTGGGAATGGGTACATCCTTCCAAAACAGGCCGTATGATTGGTCTGATGAACGACCGTATCCTCTCTCTTGCTGCCGATGCGGCTTTTCTTTACTGGCTTACCGGAGAAAAGAAATACGCCGTATTTGCCAAAGATATTTTTATGACTTATGTACAAGGTATTCATTATAGGAGAGAGCCGTTTGCCCTTGAAAGTTATACTAACAGTCACCTGATGGGACTGGCAACGTTTGAGGTGATTCTCGACCATGTGATCCCTCATATGTCAGTCTGCTACGATTTCCTATATGATTACCTGGTAAAGGAAAATGCCGATATTGATATGGTGCAAACGGTGTTGAAACGTTTTGCCGACCAACAAATCATGTATGGTGTTCCCGACAATAACTGGAATATCTTCCAGGCTCAACATATCGCTTATCTGGCTCTTGCACTCGAAGATGATGCCGATTATGCCGATAAAAAAGGACGCCAATACTATATTAATGAGATATTTAACCGGACTACCATCCGCCAGTTTGCATTGAAAGAAACAATGGATCTTTTTGACCCCGTAAATGGAATGTGGCCGGAATCGGCAACCTATTCCATGTCGGTATGTAATGATATGCTGGATATTCTATGTCTGGTCGACAATGCCGAAAACAACCATATCCTAGATACCTTTCCCATCATCAGGAAAGCGGTACAGGCTACTGTAGAATATGTATTTCCTGATGGTCGTATTACTGCATTCGGAGATGCGAAATACGTTCCGGTCTATTCTGAACCCCTTGAAAAAATGATATCTCTCTACCGCAAGTACGGAGAAAAAGAACACGAAAAAGAGTTGACAGAGGTTTTACAGCAAATGATGAAAGATGGCTATTACAAACGCGATGAGAATAAAAGCCTGTTTTCATTATTCTTTTACGTTGACCGTTTGATGGATTCCGGAAGAAAAAATACAGGTTATCAGGATTTTGTATCCAACACTTTCTATATTCCTGGTGTGAGCCTGTTGATGCAGCGAAACGGGATGGACAAACAAAACGGAATGGCAGTCAGTCTTGTTGGAGCCTATGGAAACCATGCCCATGCCAATGGAATATCTATGGAAATGTATGGAAAAGGATTGATCCTCGCTCCCGAAAGTTCCTATGGAGTAAGTTACGGCTCAAAAGACAATCAGGAATATTATGCTCGTTTTCCTGCCCATAATACCGTTATTGTGGATGGAATTTCCGATTATGGAATGATGAGGAGCGATTATCCGTTTGAATTGTTATCGTGCTACCCCGCATCGATGGACAGAAGGACTCTGACCGGAAATATCACTTTTGCCAGGGTCTCACTGACCGAACCGAAAACCGATGCTTTACAGGAACGCCTGACAAGTATTATCAGGATAAGTCCGACAGCAGGTTATGTCGTCGATATTTTTCGTTCCAAAAGAAAAAATGGTAAAGACCTGAAGCATGAATATTTATATCATAGTATAGGACAAAGTATAAATTTTCATGATAGCTCGGGAAATCCCCTGAAACTTTCTTCAACCGACGATTTATCTTCTTCCAAAGGGGATATGAACGGATACAATTATTTCAAAGAAAAAAGTGCACTAAAATTTGACAATAATTTTAAGGCAAAGTTTAATATCGAACTCCAAAATGAAAACAATACCTATGTAAACCTTTGGATGGAAGGCTATCCCGGACGTACCCTGTACTCTGTCATGTCTCCACCGTCTAATGCCCTTGTAAAAGGCTCCATTCCGGATGAATTACAAGGTAAACCCCTTCCAACCCTGATTGTAAAACAAGATGGAGAAGCTTGGAATCGCCCGTTTGTTGCTGTTTATGAACCTTGTACCGGTCTGGAACAACCTTCAATAAAATCGCTAGAATACTTTGGAGATTCCCCTGGATTCAAAGGAATAACTGTTCTTACAAAACAGGGTAGGACCGATCATATCTTTAACCATCCTGTCGGCGACAGGAAAATATCCCACCAGGATATGGAATTCCAGGGAAATTATGGAGTTGTATCCCTTAATGGAAGTGAACTTCAAGCTCTCTTCCTTGGAGAGGGAAGCTTCATCACAGCAAAAGGATGGCAGTTGCAATCAGTAAATCCTAAAGCTCAGGCTAACCTGGTGAAAAATGGTAAAAAATATGTCTTGGATTGTACTGGGGAGGTTTATTTGAAAACGCCTTCGGGAAAGTTAAGAAAATATGATACAGGTAGATATGAAATTGAAAAATAATATTTAAGTACTTAAAATGAAGCAATTGTATGAATATAAAGTAGCGCTTATTTTCTTGTTTTCTTTGTTTATAAGTCAACAAATGTGGGGCGCGGATAAGGATTTCGAATTGATTCGTAAACGGGTCATAACAGAAGTATTAGATCAGAAAATCTCTCCGGAAAGGATCAAAGAGTTGATTAATACCATCAAACCTGATGGTACCTGGCCTGGGATAGACTATATAGACACTGCCAAGACAGCATTTCAGCATAGCCGTCACCTGGATAACCTTGTACAATTAAGCCGCGCATATACGGCTCCCGGTTCTTCGTTCAAGGGAAATAAACAAGTGAAAAATGCTATCTACTCGTCACTTGACTATTGGACAGCTCACAATTTTATTTGTGAAAATTGGTGGTGGAATGAAATAGGAACCCCCAATGCCCTGCTTCAGGTACTGCTGATGATGGATAAACAATTAAGTAAAGAACAGGTTGATAAGACATTAGCTATCGTTAAACGTTCTCACCTCAATGCCTGGGGAGCGCGGGAAAGTGGCGACCGGATCAAAATTGGAGGAATACAGGCCAAAACAGCTCTGTTTACCTACAATATCGCGGATTTCGAGTATGTCATTAAAGTCATCGAAGGCCAGATCCGGTTTGTAACCGGAAGAGGATTACAGTACGATTACAGTTTCCATCATCGCGATGACCGCGTGAACAATACCCTTTCTTATGGACTCGGATATGCCGATGCTTTTGCCGAATGGGCGTATTACACAAAGGAAACAAAATACCAGTTGGCAGAGAAACCGCTACACTTGTTGATCGATTATTATCTGGACGGTATTTGCAAAATGATGCCTTATGGAAAATATCCTGATCCGGGAGCTGTAAACCGTGATGTATCCCGCTCAGGTTCACTTGGAGTATTCAGCGCCACTACGCCGCAAATACTTGTGGAAGTATCTGACTATCGCAAAAATGAGCTTGAACAAATTGTTAAAAACAGGCAAGGAAAGGAATTGAAAGCCCCCTCGTATAGTGTATTCTTCTGGGATTCAGAATACTATACACATCAACGCCCCGGGTATTTTACTTCGGTAAGGATGTTTTCAAACCGGAATGCAAATATGGAATATCCTTACAATGGAGAGGGCTTGCTCAACCATTATCGTGGTGATGGTACAAATTACATCTCCCGTACTGGTCAGGAATATTATCAGACAGCTCCGGTCTATGACTGGCAAAAAATTCCCGGAACCACTATCTGGCAAAAAGATTCCCTGATTCCGGAAACTGATCTCCAAAAATACGGGACTTTTGATTTTGTCGGAGCTGTGACCGACGGACTTTATGGTGCTGTTGCCTTTGATTTTACCAGTCCTCATGATCCCCTTCAAATAAAAAAATCATGGTTCTTCTTCGATAAAGAATATGTTTGCCTGGGAGCCGGAATTTCCTTCTCAAATAAGAAAATGGCGGCGACGACACTTAATCAATGCCTGTTGAACGGAAATGTTATCGTGAGTTCGGATGATAAAGAAAACATGGTAAATTTTGGAAAACATAGTATAAGTAATGCAAAATGGGTATTCCACGATAGCATCGGGTACTTTTTCCCAAAGCAAACACCAGTAGAGTTGATGAATGGCCCGGTGACAGGAAACTGGCGGCGGATCAACCGTCAATCCGGGATCTCCGGAAAAAGCATTACTGAAAATATGTTCAAGTTATGGATTAATCATGATAATCAGAAAAACCAGGAGAAAGGATACTGTTATGTGGTAATTCCAGCGGTGTCTCTGGCTGATTTGAAAAATTATGCCGCATCTCCTGAAGTAGCTGTTCTTTCTAATACTGCCGATATACAAGCTGTTGTAAATAAAAAATTGAAGATCTATCAGGTTGTCTGTTATAAAAATGGGGAACTCCAACTTACAAAAGATCTCAAACTGGTAATGGATAGTCCCGGAATTATCATGTTGAAAATGGATGGAAGCAATATCACGGAAATTTCAGTATCCGACCCGTCCCGCAGATTTGGTAAAATACATTTTTCCCTAAACCGGAAAATTGAAAAACAAGGAGAATTATTTGATGCTGTATGGAATAGCTCAAAGAATGTCAGCGAAATATCTATAGATTTACCTCAAACAGTTTATGCCGGGAAAAGTATTACCGTAAAACTATAAATCATGAAAACCAATTGTTTACAAAAACTCAGGACAATAGGAGTAATGCTCTTTTTACTAGTGTTCGTGCACGTACACGGTCAGTTGAAATACCTTGAAGATGTAAAAGGAATGCCTGAACATCCCCGTATTTTGTTATTAAAAGGAGAAGAAGAGAAAATAAAAAACAATATCCAGGCAGATCCGGTTTGGGAAAATATGCATCAATCTATTTTGTCGGAATGTAACCAGATTTTATCACTTCCCGTGTTGGAACGGATTAAAACCGGAAAGCGTCTGTTGTCGGTGTCCAGGGAAGCCATTCGTCGGATTTTCTTCCTTTCGTATGCTTACCGGATGACCGGAGATGAGAAATATTTCAAAGGCGCTGAAAAAGAAATGCTTGCAGTTTCCCGGTTTAGCGATTGGAACCCTTCACATTTTCTGGATGTGGCAGAAATGACTCTTGGTGTGTCTATCGGTTATGACTGGCTTTATGATAAACTGTCCGTAGATTCACGGGAAACCATCAAAAAAGCAATTTTAACGAAAGGATTAGATCCTTCTTTTAATAGCAAATATGCCTGGTTCCTGAAAGCGCCCCATAACTGGAATCAGGTTTGTAATGCAGGTATGAGTTATGGTGCATTGGCTCTTTATGAAGATATCCCTGAATTATCGAAAACAATTATCGACCGGGCTGTCGAAACTATTCACCTGCCGATGCACGATTACGGTCCGGATGGCGCTTATCCCGAAGGTTATGGTTATTGGGATTATGGCACTTCTTTTAATGTTTTGTTTATCAGTGCTTTGGAAAAAGCCTTGAAAACCGACTATGATTTGAGTTCGGCTCCTGGATTTATCAATACGGCTTATTACTTTCAAAATATGATAGCGCCTTCATGGAAATGTTATAACTATGCCGACTGTGGATTGGGAGGTAACTTGAGTCCCGCCATGTTTTGGTTTTCCGGAAAAGTGAATGATAAATCCTTGCTTTGGAACGAGAAACATTATCTTTCTGATAACCGGAATAAAGGTTATCTTCAAAACCGTATTTTGCCTGCCGTGATGATTTGGGGTGCCGGAATGAAAACAAATGAAGTGACTATTCCACAAAAGAAATTATGGGTAGGACAGGGAGTAACTCCAGTCGTGATGATGCGTACTTCCTGGGATAATCCCAACGCCTTGTTTGTCGGCTTTAAGGGAGGAACCGCTTCCAGTAACCATGCCCATATGGATGCGGGTTCGTTTATTATGGAAGCTAACGGTGTACGATGGGCGATGGATTTCGGTATGCAGGAGTATACCTCCCTAGAAGAGAAAGGTGTTGACCTTTGGAATCGTGCGCAGAATTCTCAACGTTGGCAAGTGTTCCGTTATAATAACTTTGCTCACAATACATTAACGGTTGATAACCAACTGCAAAATGTGAAAGGATATGCAAAAATTGATTCCTGGTCCGACCGGACGGAAAATATGAATGCCGTATCAGACCTTTCTGCTATCTACGAAAACCAGTTGGCTTCAGCCAAACGGATAGTTGCCATTGTAAATCAAAAATATGTAGAGGTTAAGGATGAAATAAAAACGATAGATAAACCGTCGACTACTATCCGCTGGACAATGTTAACATCGGCAGAGATGAAGATTACAGGAAAGAAGACAATGGAACTGCGAAAAGATGGTAAAAAACTTAAGCTCCAGGTTGATTCTCCGGGAAATATCCGCCTGAAAACCTGGACGACAAAATCCACGAATGACTTTGATGCAGCTAATCCGGGAACATTACTCGTAGGGTTCGAAACGGACATTCCGGCAGATACTGATGCTGTGATCAAAGTATCGTTGATTCCGTAAGAATTAGAAAATCCCTATGCCGACAGCGCTAGCCAGAGGTTGTTCCATTCTTGTATGATCGATTATTTTCTTTTCAGCTTGTAATTAAGATTAGAATCTATCGGTTTGGCTTTAATATCCAGTTTCTCAAGCGTGTTTTTGTCGATCAAAGCATAATAAACAGGAGAATCTTCACCTTTTTTATCATACCCTAATTCAACAAATGCAAGATCTTCCGATGGAGTCCATTTTCCTCGATCTGTGAATTTATTGTTATCACCTTTACCCTGATATTCTGTTTCAAGAATGTAAGTTCCGTCTTCATTCAATGTCAGTGTTGTCAATATGCCTCCACAATCAGCACAGGGCAGGGTTCCCGAGAAGGTACCCGTAAAGTTTGTTAATAATTCTTCCATGGTTTTAGGTGCATTGAGTGACCGGCGACTATTGTCTGTTTGTGGATCGGTTACCGTTTTTTCGTTTGAGACTGAGCTGTCTGTTGTTTTACCCTTACAAGCGCCTAACAATAGAGGAAGGCACAAAAGCATGATTTTGAAAGTTTTCATATTGGTTAATTTTAAAAATAGAGTTATATTACTTTATAACGCTAAATCTATCCTAATATTTTACTCCTTTTTCAAAAATTTTTGATATTTATTCCACATGATAAGAAGACAACAAATCGGACGAAATGAAATCAGAACTTAAATTATCAGAATCTTCCTGGAAGCTGAGAACTTGATGTTTATTTTTCTGTTCAATACTGACGATCTTTTCTTCGTCCGATTCGATTGTGTCCTGGATGTTACCGATCTTTTCAGCAACTACTACTAATTTTTTTTTCAGTCTTCCGGTCTTGGTCTCTCTTGCAACTTTGTGCTGCAACAGTAAAAACTGCGATGCTTATCAAAAGTATTGGTCGTCTCATGGCAGTATCATTTAGTAGTTTCAACCCAGGTTATATATTAAGCATAGGGTTTGTTACCTTACTAAATACGAACAATGTGCCATGATTTTTATTTTGCTAATATTCAGATAGATAGCATTTCCATTAAATGAAGACAATGCAAAACCACATTGTGATTTTACATTGTCGGTCATGTTTTTACAATATAAATATGTAAATTTAAATATTATCTTCCGGCATGTTTTAATAAAGTTGCCAGTTGTTCGACGGTTAATCCGAGAAGTTGTGCAGTTGCTTTTTTATTTCCTCCTGTTGAATCCATCACACAATTCAGAAGAACCATTTTAAGTTCATCGAAATCAAATAGGATTTTTCGGTCTTTTGGATTTTTAGATCTGATTACCTCTTCATTCTGATTCAGGTATTTTTCGATCAAAATTTTCAGATCGGAGAAAAAATCATCTCTATCTGCACTATCATTTATTACAGGAGATAAATTATCCGTATTGCTGAAATTATCAAGATCGATCTCAGCCGCTGATATTTCGTATCCGCGACAATGCAATACAGCTCGTTCTATTACGTTTTTCAGTTGACGCACATTTCCCGGCCAATTGTAGTTTTCCATCTTTTCAATGGCTCCTTCCGAGATGGAAACGTATTTTCGGAGACTCCGGTTGCTTTCTTTCAGAAATTTATTGACGAAATGAGGAATGTCACTTTTTCTTTCACGCAAGGGCGGAAGTTTTATGATATCACGGATACGGAAATAAAAATCTTCACGAATCAGTTTATCATTTACTAATTCTTTTATGTTTTTATTTCCGGCTATTACAATATTTATGTTACATCTCTGTTTTTCTTCGGAGCCTAATGAACGATATGTCTTACTTTCAATGACTTTTATAAGCATGGATTGAATTTCGACACTGACATTCTGAAATTCGTCCAGAAACAGAGTCCCGTTTTCTGCCTGTTTGATGAGTCCTTCATTTCCCTTATGATCAGCGCTAAGGAACCCTTTGCGTGCGCCAAACAGGATACTTTTCAATATGTTCTCATCCGTACCGACAGGAGTACTGCAATTGTAATCAATGAAAATACCACCTTTATTGCCGATGTTATGGAAATATTCGGCAATAAGTGATTTACCAGTACCGGTTTCTCCATCGATATAAATAACAGGATTTTCTATCCGGCTACAATTTTCAACCTGGTTAAAGACTTCCTGCATCTTTTTACAACTACCCATATTACGTTCCATTTCGATTCGGAACTTATTCTGTTCGTTTTTTTGCGATATTTTATGTTGGACAATGATTTTACGTACTTCTTCCAATACGTCTATATTGTCCGATTTATTAATATATCCATGAATAAGGTACTCATATTTGATCCTGCTTTCGGAATATTCTCCGGGTTGACCTGTGATAACCACAATAGGAGAGTACCTGAATTGTTCTTTTCTCCGGATATACTCTATTAATGTGATTCCTGCATGATCGGTCTCCATCCGGATATCAATAAGGAAAGCATCTATCGGTTCGCTGAAAACAGAGATTTTTTCAATCGCATTTGTCGCACTATCGGCAGAAATAATCTTATACGGAGTATCCTGATTGAATCTGTTTCGGGCAAACCTCCGTTCGAGAGTCTCTCTATATGAGTCGGAATCGTCGACAATCATTACATTGATTGTTGTGTCAATGTTGTACATATTTTATTTTTTTATAATGCAATTAGGAATTACCACTGTTACAGTCAGACCTTTATCTGAAGAGAAACGAATTTCTCCTTTCATGTATTGTTCTACTATGTTTTTTACCAGAGAAAGGCCCAGTCCCAGATTCGATTGTTTTTTCGACACAAAAGGCTGGCATAATTTATCCAGTTCGTTTTCTGGAATGCCTATTCCGTTATCGGTACATTCTACGATCAGGTCTTTACCATAATCTTTACATATGATATGGACAGTATCATTAGGATTATTAGAATTTGGAAATGCGTGCTGATTGGCATTTGAGATCAGGTTGGTAATAACCTGTCCGAACAATAATGGAAAACTACGGATGACTATATTTTCGTCGCAATCGACTGTTAAATTGATATTACTTTTGATATTTGGTTTTATCACTTTGATAATGTCTTCCATCCGTTGTTTCAGATTGAAATCAGCTTCAGGGTCGATAATATTTTCTTTGATCGTATTTCTAAACGAATTTACCAGATCACTGATGGTTTCTTTACTTTGTGATATTGTTACCAGATCGGAATTGATATTTTTCACAATATTGTAATATTCTTCATCAGGCAGAGTGTCTTTTCTTTCTTTCAGGGCATTGATATCTTTGAAAGTCTCGAATAATGTCTGCGTAATACTACCGAGCGGTTGAGACAGCTCATGCGAAATACCTCTTACCACGTATGTAAGCAGTTCTACCCGTTTTTGTTCAATCAGTTTCTGTTGAATAAAATGCAACTCTTCGTATTGCATTGCATTATCCAAGGCGGCGGCAACATATTCGGCAATGATTTCAAATGAAGCCAGTAATGATGATTTTTCAAATGCATTCAACTCAGTCGTTTGAAATGATAGAACTCCGATTTTGTTGCCCTTTTTATTAAACAGATTAGTAAATGCCAGGGATTGAGTGGAATGTCCGGAGATAGTATCGTCAGGATTGAGTAATGTACTGTCTATTCCGATTTCGTCAGCATATTTTTTGTATTCTATCCCCCAGTCGTTGAAATACATAACTTCCCTATCATACTTCAGGAAACACCCTACTGCAGGACGATCAGTTTCATCCATCGAGTGGAAGCTGATATCAACTCCAGAGTCGACATTTTCTTTGCAGTAACGTTGCAGTTCATTGTTGTTATTTTTTATATAAAGGATAAAACTGAAGTCCGGTAATGAAGCCAGAACTTTAAGTTCTCGTATTTGCCTGTAAATAGCATTGATAAATTCAATTTTCTTCAAATCATTACCAATTTCAAGAGTAGAAACGACTTGTTTACCGATTTTTGCTAGCAACTCCATGTCTTTCCTGGATTCTTCAAGCTTTCCATTTCGGATTTTTAATCCGGAACGGGCTTTTTTAAGTTTATTATTTTGTTTGTTCAGAATGTATAATAGAATAAAAGCGATTGCACAGACTGCCATAATAATGAACCTGATAGACATCGATCTTTTCGCCCGAGCTTCAGCTTCGATTTGTCCTTTTTGAGTATAATAATCTTCTGTTGTATTTTCTGCAATGATGGACGATTCTTTTGAATACAGATCATACCAATGTCCAACCTTTTCAATCGGATCTTTTCCTGAAACCAATTTTAATAAAGTATCATAAAGTCGTCTTTTCCATACACGGGAATAGCCTTTCCGGGCGCTTAGTGTTGAGTCGCATTCAATCCCTTTGTAGTAATATGCCAGGGCTAAAGCTGTATCGTTATTTGCCAGATAATGATCTCCAATCAATAAGCAAGAAGCTAAATCCTGATAAGGATCATCGTATTTCTGAAATAAGGAATCTGCTTTTTTAATGAGAAGCATATCTAAAGAATCCGATTCTACATCTGCAATATTCCAATTGTATCTTTTTATCAGGTATTCTTGTTTAATCTCAGAAATATATTTTTTTATTTGTATCGAATCTTTGCTTTTCAGCCATTCCTGTGTCCCTCTATTAAATAGTATTTCACCGAGAATCTGATAAAAATTGGCTAACTGATACTTATTTGGTGTAAGGGAATCTTCAAGTAGATTTAACCCCGTCTTTATGTTATCCAAAGCTTTGTATAGGTTCTGAACATCTTTTGGAATGGCAGTTTCGTAACTTCCTGCGTAAGTGTAATGGAGGATAGAAAATTGGGTCGTATCGACATGCAGATCTTTGTCTTTTTCTATTTTATTCAACGATTTTAATATTATAGGCAAATCCGTATTCCGGTAATAATAACCTAAAACCGCATTTCCAATTAAATAATCGGATTTTGCCCAATTAAATCGTTGTCGGTCATGTTTTTTTAATGGGAGAATATTGTTGTATTTCAGCTTGTTAAGACTTCCGCTGAAAATATTGATAGTTGAATCGTAGATTGTAAATGCTTCGGCGTATTTACATTCTCTCAATAACAACCGTGCTTCTGTTATATAGGAAATATTCTTTTCTATTTCTTTGTTTTCGTAATCGACGTCAATGTTTCGTACTTTATTAATGTATATTTTGGCCGAATCAAAATAAGATGTCAGGTAATACGAATAGGCCAGATTGTTCCATGCTTTTGCTTTTGCATTATAATCCACAGGTGTTTGTTGTTCGATCAACTGAATGGCTTCCTCGCTTTTTGCTTTTGACAACTCAAAATCTTTATAGCGGAGATCAAAAGCCTCTTGATTCAGCTTATTGATACTTGTAGTCAGTTCGGTTTGATCTGTTTTTTTGTCACACGACAACAAAAAAATGATTACTGCTATAAGTATGTATTTTAAAGCATTCATTTTATAATCCGGAATAATGTTGTAAAAATATGAAATTTATTTCAATCATTTTAATTCCGGGCCATTTTTTGTTGCCTTTGCACCCTTATAATAACTAAATTTTTTATATAAGTACAATATTTTGTACAACTTTAGGGGTAGTTATACACTTACCTGGCCCATATTATGGTTCCAAATGAAAAAGAAACTGTAAAAAAAATAATTGTGAAGTAAATAAGGATATTCTAACAAGAAAGGCTGTCATTGACAGCCTTTTTTGTTAGAATATCTTCTTGTATATATGACAATAAGGCTTTGTGCCTTTGTGTTCATAATATTGCTGATGATAGTCTTCAGCTCTCCAGAAAGTAGAAGATTTTTCCAGTGTAGTTGCGACTTTGTATCCTTTATCTTTCAGAATCCGGATATACTTTTCTGCGATTTCCTTTTGTTCATCATTTCTGAAAAATAAAAATGAACGGTATTGTGGCCCTATATCCGGACCTTGTCCATTGGTTTGAGTAAAGTCGTGAGTCTCAAAGAATAACTTTAACAGGTTTTCGTATGTAGTTAAATTGGCATCAAATATGACTTCAGTGGTCTCCAGGTGTCCGGTTGTTTTTGTACATACTTGCTCATATGTGGGATGATCGACATGCCCCCCCATAAATCCTACGGCTGTAGATAATACTCCTGGTGCCTTCATCATGTAATACTCCGTTCCCCAAAAACATCCTGAGGCAAAATAGGCCGTATCCGGAGCTCCCTCTTCAGGAGTTAATGGATTGTATTTAACTTCCATGTTTATTTGCTTTTGATTCCCTGCTCCGCAGGATATTATTATACACAAGACTATAAAAAATATCAGATATCGAATCTGAAGCATATTCTCAAATAATTAAAACCTGAACTTATCAAAGACTTTCAATCAAACTTCGTTGTTGTTTGAAAAAATGAACCCGTTCTACAATTCCACTTTTAGAAATTAAAACAGAATATTTCATCAAAGACATAATCCATTCTTTAGTACTATCACAAAGATCCGGTTCTGTTGATGAATATAGGTTGATCCCAAAAGCTTTTACTGAGCAGGATCTGAATGAATCGGATTCCGCATATAAACAATTATTATCAAATAAATTATTTGAAAGATAGATTGTAAAAGGAAATCCGGATTCCATTTTTCCGGAAGAAGAATCCTGTTCCATATCATTTAAAAGAGATAAGGCTTCATCTTTTAATTCTTGAACTTCTTCCTTTGATAATAATCCTATTTCTGAAAAATAACGCACATCGACTATAAAAGGTTGCATCATATTTTTTGTCCAGATATAATTAACCGGAACCTGCTGTATTTTATTGATATAAGAAATTTCAGATTCTCTTATTTCCGGAGAAATAGCGAAATCTGACATCTTTTGAGGTAATGTTTCTTTTCTATATTGATAGTTATGCGTGAAAATTCTGAACTTTGATAGAGTTGAATATTTCAGTAAACTATTGAGTGGTATATTGTTCGTGGCGGAATATACACAAGCACCCTGGTCATTCGTAATCGTGTTAAGAATCTCATACAAATATCTCATGGTCATAGTATAACCTCCCTCCAGATCACTCTTAATCATTTTAATATGATAAGTATTCTTAGATTTATGAGGAAGCAGATCATCCAAGGAGACCTCTAGGTTGACGGAAATTCGAGTCGCTTCATCAAGAGTAAAAGGCATTTCTCCTCGTAAGCGACGGTAAAGAGATTCTTTTCTGATGGGAATTATTTCATATAATAAATCTACAGAGTTCATGCCTTCCGGCGTTTTTTCTTTAATGATACGGATTAATTCTTGGTTAATGTTGTACATGTTAAGCTTGTATATTAAGGTGTAAAATTATGACTTATCCGACAAAGATATATTTTATATGAATAACATACAAATTATAATGAAATCCTGGAAATTGTGATTCACGGAAATAAAAAAGGAGGCATTAAACCTCCTTCTTTGTATATAAATATCTAGAAATCAATATTGTAACTCAAGCAGCCAGGCATCCTGGAAGTCCGGATTGTATTTAGCTTTAACTGCATCGCGTTCACGGGCCGCATCGGATTTATTGTCAAAAGTGGCAACAATTACACGGTACATTTGCTTTTCATTTTGAGCAATAATAACACTGTAACCTTGTTGTTGCATGCGTTCTTTCAAAGAAGTAGCGTTAGTTTTGTTCATGAAACTACCAATAACCACACTGAATTGTTTCAAGCCTGAACCATCAATTGTCGTTACTTTTTCTTTTTGAACAGTAGCAGAACTGTAATTTGAATCAGTTGTAGTTGTTGCAGATTTTGAAACCGGAGTAACTTCAGTTACAGTTTTATCTTCTGCAATTTCTTTTTCTTTTGCCTTTTCATAAGCAGATTGGTAAGCACTTTGTTTAGATTTACAAGCTCCCAGTGAAAATAATAATGTAAGAGCCAACCCAAATAACCAAATTTTTGATTTCATAATGATTGAATTATTTTATAATGAATATTTTCTTTCGATTCCATCGGCAAAGATAAATAAATTATCAGTTAATAACTTCAAAATTTTCGAAAATCATAACTTTTTGAGGCATTTGATAACCTCAGTTCTTTATTTGTAACAAATCTGAGGCTAAATTGTTGAACCAGAGTATCAGTCGCATTAATTCCGGGGATAGTGTCCCATCCCAGAAAATCTAAAGGATAAGTTGCCGGATAGACATTGATTTCAGTACTTTCGGCTAACAATTCAAGATATATTGCTGTGTCCCCGATAATTGTGTAGTATCCGTAAACCCCTAATATACTGTCTTTTTTAATATATTTTTGATATTCAAAAAGATTGTTCTGGAAATTGTAGTAGACACCTTTATCGGATGTCAGTTGCCATTTACCTTGTAGATCAGTATCAGTTCCTTCCACTCCATCTACAAAAAGCTTATCACAAGAGGATATTGTGAATACAAGAAACAGGAATAATATGAAATGCCACTTAAGTTTCATAATCTTATTTTATAGTACTCCTTTGGTCGAAGGTAACTCATAATGAAAAATATCCCTTTTGACCGCCATTTTTATCGCTCGAGCAAAAGCTTTGAAGATACCTTCTATTTTATGATGCTCATTTTCTCCTTCCGCATTGATATTCAAATTCATCTTTGCCGAATCACTCAATGATTTGAAAAAGTGCATAAACATTTCGGTAGGAGCATCTCCGATTTTTTCCCGATGAAACCGGGCATTCCATACCAACCATGGGCGTCCGCTAAAGTCCAGAGCGACGCTACACAGGCAATCATCCATCGGAAGACAAAAACCATACCGTTCTATACCCCTTTTGTTTCCAAGAGCCTGATATAAAGCTTCACCCAAAGCTATTCCGGTATCTTCTATAGTATGATGTTCATCGACTTCCAGATCTCCTTCTACATGGACTGTAAGATCCATCCCGGAGTGTTTACCGATTTGATCCAGCATATGGTCGAAAAAATGTAATCCTGTATTGACATCACATTTACCGTTTCCATCGAGATTAATCTCTATATATATGTCAGTTTCTTTTGTCTTTCTTGAGATTATTGCTTTCCGTTCTCCGGCAAAAAGAAATTCTGTGATTTTATCCCAATCCGTAGTTGCCAGAATACAAGTATTACTTAAATTCTCAGTAAGTAAATTTTTGTCATTCAGGAAGATAGATTTACAACCCAGGTTCTTTGCCAGTTCGACATCGGTTAATCTGTCTCCAACTACATAAGAGTGTTCTAAATCATATTCTCCGGATAAATATTTACCCAGCATACCTGTACGGGGTTTACGCGTTGGGGCGTTATCTTCCGGAAAAGAACGGTCTATCAGGATATCATCAAAAGTAACTCCTTCGTTTTCAAATGATTTTAATATCATATTGTGAGCTGGCCAGAATGTGTTTTCAGGGAAAGAATCGGTACCCAAACCATCCTGATTAGTAACCATCACAAATTCAAAATCCAGATTCTTACGGATAAATGCCAGGTTTTGAAATACTTTAGGATAGAATTCCAGTTTTTCCAGACTATCTAGTTGATAATCAACAGGAGGTTCGACCACTAAAGTGCCATCCCGGTCTATAAAGAGAGCTCGTTTCATTTTAACGTTTTCAAGGTTTCTATTAACATTTGGTTCTCTGCCTTAGTTCCAACGGTAATTCGAATACAATTATTGCATAAAGTTACATTATTCCTGTTTCTGACGATGATTCCCCGGTCAACCAGAAATTGATAGGTGGCATTTGCATCTTTTGTCTTTACCAACAGGAAATTAGCATCGGAAGGATAAATTTTTTCCACACATATCAGTTTATTCAATTCTCTCAGAAGATGTTCCCGTTCCTGCAGTATCATTGCTATCCAGTTTTTAATCTTCGGATAATCGTTTAAGATATTCAACGCGTATTTTTGAGTCAATATATTGATATTATACGGGTATTTTACTTTGTTGAACAGATCAATGATTTCTTCGGATGCAAAAGCCATTCCGAGTCTGACTCCGGCACTGGCCCAGGCTTTTGAAAATGTCTGCAAGACAATCAGGTTGGGGTATTTATTCAAACTCTTCAACAGGGAAGCTCGGCTTGAGAAATCAATATATGCTTCGTCTACGATCACGATTCCGTCGAATTGTTCGATTGTTTGTAATATTTCAGTCTCATTCAGGGAATTTCCGGTCGGATTATTAGGAGAACACAAAAAAATCAGTTTGGTATTTTTGTCACACGCTTTTAACAGTTCAGATGCTTCAAAGTCAAAATTTTCATTGAGAGTGACTTCCCTGTATTCTACATTATTTGTTTGTGCTGCAACTTTATACATCCCGTAAGTAGGATCCAGGGCAACAATATTATCTCTTCCCGGTTCACAGAATATCCTTATAACCAGGTCAATTGGTTCATCGCTTCCGTTTCCGAGCATAATCTGCTCTTTTCTGACACTTTTTTGTGTGGCGAGGAGTTCTTTCAGGGGCCATTGTTTTGGATCAGGATAGCGGTCGTACGGAGTATTAAATGGATTCTCGTTTGCATCCAGGAAAACCGAAGCATCTCCGTGAAACTCATCTCTTGCAGAGGAGTAGGGTTTCAGGTACCATATATTCTTTCTAACCAGTTGCTCTAAATCGATTGTTTTCATTTTTTATTCATTTTAATTGTCATAATGTTTGCCATTAGACAATTGTCAACTATTAATTCTTAAAGTAATTGCATTTTTATGAGCATCGAGATGTTCATTCTCGGCCATAATCTCAATTACCGGGCCTAAGTTACAAATTCCTTGTTTAGAAATCTCCTGAAAGGTAATTTTTTTTACGAAACTGTCGAGATTAATACCACTATATGATTTAGCATAACCGTTTGTAGGAAGGGTATGATTGGTACCTGAGGCATAATCTCCAGCACTTTCAGGAGTGTAATGTCCCAGGAAGACAGATCCTGCGTTCGTGATTTGTTCCGCAATTTCAATATAATCGGATGTTTCAATAATCAGGTGCTCCGGAGCGTAGTCATTAGTCATTTCTATTATCTCCTGATTATTTTTTAGAATTATGATCTTGCTATTGTCAATAGACTTTTGTGCTAATTCTTTGCGAGGCAGATTATTAAGTTGTTTCTCCACTTCCTTTATTACATTTTCGGCCAAAGTTTCTGATGTAGTGATCAGGATCGATTGACTATCAGATCCATGTTCAGCCTGAGATAGAAGATCTGCGGCTACAAATACCGGATTGGCAGTTTCATCGGCAATAACTTCTACTTCAGAAGGACCGGCAGGCATATCGATAGCTACATCTTTCAAGCTTACCAGTTGTTTTGCTGCGGTGACATATTGATTTCCCGGTCCAAAAATTTTGTACACTTTCGGAATAGATTCTGTTCCATAAGCCATTGCTGCAATAGCCTGAACACCTCCGGCCTTGAATATTTTGTGAACTCCTGATAGTTTGGCGACATATAGAATCGCCGGATGAATTTGTCCTGTTTGGTCAGGAGGAGAGCATAGTACAATTTCTTTGCATCCCGCGATGCGCGCCGGAGTAGCCAACATCAACACTGTGGAAAACAGAGGCGCTGTTCCTCCTGGAATATATAATCCGACTTTTTCTATACCGACTGATTTTTGCCAGCAAAAAACTTCCGGTGACGTCTCAATTTTCTTTGGAACCAGTTGTTGAGTTTCGTGGAAATATTCGATGTTTGTCATTGCAATACGAATAGCTGCTTTCAAATCACCGGAGATCAACTTCTCAGCTTTATCTATTTCCTCTTTTTCAACTTCCAGTTTTGATAGTTCTACACGGTCGAATTTGAAACCATACTCTAATACGGCCTGATCTCCCCGTTGTTTTACGTCATCGAGTATCAATTTTACCGTATCGAATAGTGAGCTGTTGTCTAGAACAGGGCGGGAGAGTAGGGTACTCCAATCTTTTTTCTCCGGATATTTAATTATTCGCATTTTATAATATCATTTTTTCGATAGGGATTACTAAAATTCCTTCTGCGCCGGCAGCTTTTAGTTTTCCGATAATTTCCCAGAAACGTTTTTCGCTGATTACTGAGTGTATGGAGCTCCATCCTTCTTGTGCCAGAGACAATACCGTCGGACTTTTCATTCCCGGAAGGATACTGAAAATTTCCTGAAGTTTTTCGTTAGGAGCATTTAACAGAATGTACTTTTTGTCTTCTGCTGTTTTTACGGCATCGATACGGAAAAGCAATTCGCTCAGGATTTCTTTTTTTTCCCTTGTAAGGTTAGTATGTCCGATTAAAAGAGCTTCGGATTGCATTACCACTTCGACTTCCCTTAAGTGGTTGCTTATCAGCGTGCTACCTGAGCTTACTATATCAAAGATTGCATCAGCTAATCCGATTCCCGGAGCGATCTCAACCGAACCGTTGATTACATGGATATCTGCTTTAATCGCATTTTGTTTCAGAAAACTTTCTAAAATTCCAGGATAGGAAGTCGCGATTTTTTTTCCTGAAAACCAATTCAGACTGTTATATTCTTCTTCCTTCGGAATTGCTAAAGATAATCGGCACTTGCTGAATCCCAGCCGTTTAACTAAATTGACATTTTGCTTTTTCTCAGCATATTCGTTTTCCCCCACAATTCCGGCATCGGCTACACCGTCTGCAACAGCTTGTGGAATATCATCATCCCTAAGAAATAAGATTTCAATAGGAAAAGATTTGGATGGAACTAACAGGCTTCTTTTGCCTGCGGAAAGCTTAATTCCGGCTTCATTCAGAAGCTCCATTGTTTCTTCAAATAACCGGCCTTTGGCCTGTACTGCAATTCTTAACATAATTATTGATATAAAAAAAGGCTCACCATACGTGGCAAGCCTTTTGTTTTGTTATATTATACATCATCAACGCCCACCGATTACTCGTTGTAATGATGATGGTGATGATGTGATAAATTGTTCATATTTTTGATATATATTTTGCAAAGGTAAATAAAAATATGTGAGTTTTCAAATTTTTGCTGAAAATAAATTTAGATCAAACAAAAATATATTAAAATGAATATTTCATTTATTATGGAATAATATTTTTTTAGACATTATTCTGAAAATTAATTATTAATGCGAATCAGTAATTAAAAAATTAGATAAATGAATGCGATGGCCATTTTTCCCATCGTATGTACCAGAAGACCAGTGGTAGACCTGACCTTCATCGCTCTTTGAATATTTGTTTTCTTTGAAAACGCTCAGGTCATTTTCTGAGGCATGGGAAAGCACGATGCTTTCAGGAAAAGGAATGGTTCCCTTCCGTTTGAAAGCCAAAGCATGCAACTTCAAACCATAATAATATTGGTTCTTTGTCGAGCAATATCCTTTGGCGGTAATCTCAGGCGCTACCTTACCTGTTCTGTTTCTTCCGGCAGAAGTAATTACCGGCATGGAATCCAAAAGGGACACCATTAAATCACAATCTTCCGGTTTGAATGAATCGATCAATCTCTGGGATAATGCCGTGAATGCTTCCGACAATAGGTTCAACCGATGGTTGAAAGTTTGATAAGAAGGCAAGGCTGGAAACCAGGAGAAAAGATACTCTTGT
>JAVBTA010000060.1:0-28641 GCA_031556375.1 Bacteroidales bacterium
ACAGGGAGGAATTGCCTCTGTTACAGCTCCTTTTGATGATTTCGAAAAACATATCAAAGACACTTTAATTGCAGGAGACAGCATGTGTGACTTAGAAGTTGTCGAAAAAGTAGTACGGGAAGCTCCTGCTCAAATCAATGAACTAATCAGCTGGGGTGTTGATTTCGACAAAGATGACAAAGGAAATTTCGACCTACACAAAGAAGGTGGACACTCAGAATTCCGTATTTTGCATCATAAAGATACTACGGGAGCAGAAATTCAGAAAAGTTTGATACAAAGCATTAAAAATCATCCGAATATTAAGGTTTTCGATCATCATTTTGCGATTGAAATTCTGACTCAACACCATTTAGGAGAAACTATCACCAAACATACGGAAAATATTGAATGTTATGGAGCTTATGTTCTAAGTGAACGTACCCGTAATATCCATACTTTCTTATCTAAAGTAACTTTGATAGCGACTGGAGGTATCGGAAGCGCTTACCAGACTACCACCAATCCATTGGTAGCCACCGGTGACGGAATTGCTATGGTGTACCGTGCAAAAGGTTTAGTCAAAGACATGGAATTTATTCAATTCCACCCTACTGCATTATACAATCCGAAAGAACGTCCTTCATTTCTTATTACAGAGGCTATGAGAGGCTATGGAGCTGTTTTGAGGACAGTAAACGGAAAAGAATTTATGCAAAAATACGACGAACGTAAATCATTGGCTCCACGTGATATCGTAGCCCGTGCTATAGATACAGAAATGAAGAATAGAGGAGATGACTATGTTTATCTGGATGTAACTCACAAAGATACTGAAGAAACAAAAAAGCACTTTCCCAATATTTACGAAAAATGTCTGAGCGAAGGCATCGATATTACAAAAGATTATATACCTGTTGCTCCTGCTGCACATTACCTATGCGGCGGAATCGCAGTCGATCTAAATGCTCATTCAAGTATAAATCGTTTATATGCTTGTGGAGAATGTTCCTGTACCGGATTACACGGAGCTAACAGATTGGCATCCAATTCATTGATAGAAGCTGTTGTGTATGCAGATTCAGCTGCTAAACATGCCAAAGAGTTTGTAGGTAACTATAGTTTCAATGAAAAAATTCCTGCCTGGAATGATGAAGGAACTTCTCTTCCTGAAGAAATGGTTTTGATAACCCAGAGTGTAAAAGAAGTCGGTTCGATCATGTCAAATTATGTAGGAATCGTACGTTCAAATCTTCGTTTAAAACGCGCATTGGACCGTCTCGAAATCCTTTATCAGGAAACAGAAAATCTCTTCCAACGTTCTATAGTATCCAGGGATATATGTGAACTAAGAAACATTATAAATGTAGGTTATCTGGTCATCAAACAAGCTATGGAACGGAAAGAAAGCCGAGGATTACATTTTACTATAGATTATCCTGAAAAAAATCATTTGAGATAAAATTGTATAAGTATAAAAAACGCACGTCATTTCTCCTTTCAGTTGAAATGACGTACGTTTATAAATCTCTTTAAAGGAATATATTTGGAATACTCAATCTGCTATTCCTACTCAAAACCATTATTTTTTTGATCTCTTGTTTCAAATCTTCCAATCTTATTTTCAAATTATCCAATTCACCTTTATGAGTTGGAATTTCCAGGAAAAATTGTAAAACAGTCTCTATTCCGAAAGATTCAAAAACATGTTTTTCACAGGTAGTCAGACTATTAATCAAATCGCTTTCATACAATTTCGTATGTTGATCGACTAAATTAACCAGAACCGCTTTTTTCTTTTTCAAGAGTTGTTTAAGACTACCATCGCCTGAAACAGAATAAGCAAATCCTTCAGTAAAAACACGATCAATATATCCTTTGAGTAAAGCAGGTATCCCCGTTGGCCAGATTGGATAAACAAATATTAAATAATCTGACTCGGTAATATAATCCTGTTCTATTTTAACATCTTCCAACACGGTACCCTGCTTAGCAGCAGTAATATCTTCAACACCCATTATAGGGTTAAAATTCAATTCATGTAAATTTCTGAATTCAACATTTATCTTATATTTATCATATACTTGTGATAAATGTGACCATATTACTTCATCTAATTCTTCATTTTTTAAATGACATAATATTACCAACTGTTTCATTGCAGTTACCTCCTACGAGGATTTTTTTAATAATTCGTCTTTTTTGGCTCAAAGTAAGACTGAGGATGTTCACATGCGGGACACATATTCGGTGCGTTTTTACCTTTGTGAACGAAACCGCAATTACGACATTGCCATTCTATTTCCTCTTCCTTTTTGAACACTTCATCAGCTTTAATATTTGCCAGGAGTTTACGATAACGGGCTTCATGTTCAGCTTCTACACGTGCAATCATACGGAAAGCAGTAGCAACTTGTGGGAAACCTTCTTCTTTTGCAACTTCGGCAAATTCTTTATAGAGAACATCCCATTCTTCCAACTCACCCTCAGCTGCAGCTAAAAGATTTTGGGCTGTAGTTCCGATAATTCCGGCCGGATAAGTAGCCGTAATTTCCAACATACCTCCTTCAAGGAATTTAAAAAAACGCTTAGCATGTTCTTTTTCCTGATCCGCAGTTTCCAGAAAAACACCTGCTATTTGTTCATAACCTTCTTTTTTTGCCTGGCAGGCAAAAAAAGTATACCTGGTTCTTGCCTGACTTTCACCTGCAAAAGCTTTCAACAAATTCTGTTCTGTTTTTGTTCCCTTAATACTCTTCTGTTCCATTTTTTTAATATTTGATAAGTAAAAATCACATAGTAAGCCTTAACTTTAAAACACATACGAAGTAAAATTGTTCTTTTAAGAAACCTAATATCAGCTTTGTTTTATAACTTTGCAACCGTTTTTAAATCGATATAGCGAATTTACGAAAAATTTTTATTAAAATGAAACTTTTTGATATAAAAAAACTTAATTCAGACTTCCAACCTAAATTATTCAGTTCATTAAAAAACTACTCTAAAGAAAAATTTACTGCAGATTTAATGGCAGGTATTATTGTCGGCATTGTAGCACTCCCATTAGCTATTGCATTTGGTATTGCTTCGGGAGTAAGTCCTGAAAAAGGCTTGATTACCGCAATCATCGCAGGATTTATTATTTCATTTTTGGGTGGTAGTACAGTCCAAATCGGGGGTCCAACCGGAGCTTTTATTGTCATTGTTTATGGAATCATCCAAAAATTCGGGGTTGAAGGATTAGCGATAGCAACAGTAATTGCAGGTATAATGCTTGTTCTCATGGGAGTTTTAAAACTCGGAACCATCATCAAATTTATGCCTTATCCTATTATTGTAGGTTTTACAAGTGGTATCGCATTAACCATTTTTACCACTCAAATGAAAGATCTGTTCGGACTGACAATGGAACGTGTTCCGGCAGATTTTATTCCAAAATGGATTGAATACGGAAAAGCAATATCTACTATTAATATTTGGTCGCTAATAATAGGAATTGCCAGCATTTTAATAATTGTATATTCTCCTAAACTAATAAAAAAAATTCCTGGTTCATTGATAGCTATCATTGTAGTAACTATAGTAGTATATATTTTAAAAAATTATTTAGGAATCAGTAGTATTGAAACTATTGGAGACAGATTTGAAATTAATGCTTCACTTCCGACTCCTACTACCATACCTATCAATTTAGAAACCATAAACTTATTATTTCCCGCTGCTTTTACTATTGCAATGTTAGGAGCCATAGAATCATTATTATCAGCAACAGTTGCCGACGGAGTTACAGGCGATAAACATAATTCGAATACAGAATTAATTGCTCAGGGAGCCGCTAATATTGTCGCCCCTATTTTTGGAGGAATACCTGCAACAGGAGCTATCGCCCGTACGATGACTAACATCAATAACGGTGGAAGAACTCCGGTTGCCGGAATAATTCATGCAATAGTATTATTACTTATTTTATTGTTTTTAGGCCCATTAACCAAACATATTCCTATGGCCTGTCTGGCGGGTGTTTTGATCATTGTATCATACAATATGAGTGAATGGCGTACTTTCCGTTCTATTCTTAAAAATCCAAAATCAGATGTTGTTGTATTGTTGGTTACTTTCTTCCTGACTGTTATTTTTGATTTAACTATAGCAATAGAAATAGGATTATTAATTGCTATGTTATTGTTTATGAGACGAGTAACAGAAACATCTCATATTTCAATTATCAAAGACAAATTGGATATGGAAACTGATGCCGAAAAAACAGCTGATAATGATAAACTAGTTTTACCAAAAGGAGTTGAAGTATATGAAATCGATGGTCCTTTCTTTTTTGGTATAGCAAATAAATTTGACGAAAGTATGAAACAATCGGGAGGTGAAAAATCAAAAATACGTATCATCCGGATGAGAAAAGTACCGTTTATGGATTCAACCGGATTACATAACCTTGAAAGTTTATATCGCTTATCAGAAAAAGAAGGAATTCAGTTGGTATTATCCGGAGTAAATGAAAAAATTCAAAGTATGTTAATCAAATCCGGATTTACAGAAAAAATAGGAAAAGACAACATCTGTGATGATATAAATAAAGCTTTATACAGGGCAGAAGAATTGTTGGGTTTGTAAAGTTATAAAGTTAAAAGGTTATAAAGTTTTTATCGTGCGTAAGCTAACCTTATAACTTTACAAACCCAGTTTTGCAGAAATCTCCAACATCTTCTCTATCGGTTTCACTGCTTTCTGCCTTACTTCCTCATCTACAAAAATTTCAGGCATTTCATATTTTAAACAATTATACAATTTTTCCATTGTATTCAAACGCATAAAACTACATTCATTACAAGCACAAGTACTATCGTTTGGAGGAGCTGGTATAAAAATTTTATCAGGATTTTTCTTTTGCATTTCATGAAGAATACCTGATTCTGTTGCCACAATAAATTCTGTATTATCCGAATTTGTCGCAAACTTCAATAATGAAGCTGTAGAACCTATATGATCGGCTAATTTTAATATTACACTTTTACATTCAGGATGTGCTAATAATAAAGCATTAGGATATTCTTTTTTTAATTCTATAATCTTTTCAAGGGAGAATTGTTCATGTACATGACAAGCACCATCCCAAAGCACCATATTTCGCCCTGTAACGCTGTTAATATAATTTCCAAGGTTCCTATCCGGACCGAATATAATCGGTGTTTCTGGAGGAAAACTCTCCACAATTTGCTTAGCATTCGTAGATGTTACCACAACATCCGTCAAAGCTTTCACTGCAGCAGTAGTATTTACATAAGAAATAACCGTATGTCCCGGATGAGCTTTTATAAATTTTTCAAATTCATCAGCCGGACAACTATCGGCCAAAGAACAACCTGCATTCAAATCAGGTACGAATACACGCTTTTCAGGACAAAGTATTTTAGCAGTCTCACCCATAAAATGGACGCCACATAAAACAATAACATCAGCTGTTGTTTTAGCAGCCCATTGGGCTAAAGCCAGACTATCGCCTACAAAATCGGCAATATCCTGAATTTCTCCGGTTTGATAATAGTGAGCCAGAATAATTGCATTTTTTTCTTTTTTCAAATCGGAAATCGCTTTTTTAATATCCAAACCTTCTGGTACGGGAATATTTAAAAATCCGGCTGGAGAGATGTTTTCAACCATTGTTATATTATATTTATTTTTTAAATTTTAAAAATAGAAAATGATGATTATGATACCCTGTTGAAAAGTCTGAAAAAATAATGTTAAATAATTTGCTTTTTAAGTTATTAAAGTGCCATACAATTCATCGTCCTACTTATCAACAAGCTTAAAATTTTCAATCCATTGAAAATAAGCTGTTTTATGTTTTTTATCAACCATTGTTGAAAAGTGCAAAGTTAAAAACTTTATTACAGAAAAACCATTTGTTCTTGTGTAAAACTGTGCTGATATTTAAACAACAAAAATAAATAGGGAAAAGATTACTTTCCGAAATAATTAATATATGATTAAGATTCAATACAAGTCAAGGGAAATTTTTCAAAAGTAATCAACAGTTTTTCACAGGTTGTTAACAATAGCTATAGATATTGTGTAATTATATGATTAAATCACTATCGCGACTCAAGTAATCACAGGCCTCACATGGCTTTTAAATTTTATTTTTGGCAGGAAAAATCTTCTCCAGAATAATCTTTGTTGCTCCAACGTTACTGTGAACATACTCTCCGGCTTGTTTTCCGGCTTTGTCAAGTACTTCGCTGTAAGATAACAGTTCATTCATTTTCTGATCAAAAGAGGCTTGATCCTGAATAGAAAAGGCACCACGACAGGTAATGAGGTCGTTTGCTTCCTTAAATTTATGGTAATTAGGTCCGAAAATTACAGGGATTCCATATACAGCGGCTTCCAGTATATTATGAATTCCGGCACCAAATCCTCCTCCGATATAAGCGATTTCTCCATAACGATAAATAGAAGAAAGCATTCCAAAACTATCAATGATTAAACAATCGATGTCTTTAATTTCGTCTTCTGTAACTTTGGAGTAAAAAGCATAGGGACGTTCTAGTTTAGAGGTAATATATTGAAGGTGTTCTTCATTGATCTCATGAGGAGCGATAATCAGTTTTATAGCAGGATGGTTGTTAAAGTAAGGGATAAATAATTCTTCGTCTTTAGGCCATGAGCTTCCTATAACTAAAGCTAAATCTTTTCTTCCATATTCCTGTACGTTAAGGAATTTTTCTATTAAATCATAAGATTTACCCTGCTCAAATATTTCTGCTACACGGTCAAACCGGGTATCTCCGGAAATACTGACGTTAGTAATCTTGTATTTATTCAAAAGATCGATAGATTCCTGGTCCTGAACAAAGAGCCAATTAAAATCCTTTAATACGGAACGATATCCGTTTGCGTACCATTTGAAAAAGATTTGTGTAGGTCTGAAAATGGCAGAGACAATATATGTAGGTATGTTTCTTTTATGTAATTGATTAAGATAGTTTTGCCAAAATTCATATTTAATGAAAATCACCATTTCCGGATTTGCCAGTTTGATGAATTTTTTAGCATTCCGGTAGAAATCGAAAGGAAGATAACAGATCACATCGGCACCGGAATAGTTTTTACGGACTTCGTATCCGGATGGAGAGAAAAATGTCAGTAATATCTTGTATTCGGGGTGTTGTTCCCGGATCTTCTCTATCAGAGGACGACCCTGTTCAAACTCTCCTAAAGAAGCAGCATGGAACCAAATATACCGGGATTTCGGATCTATTTGCTTTCGAAGGATCTCAAATGTTTGCTTTTGCCCTTTAACCATTAGCCCAGCCTTTTTATGAAAGGGAGAGATAATCCGGACAATCATTGCATAAAGTCCAATGATGAAGCTGTACATAGTGTTATTTTAATGTTTCTATGGCCTTTTTTAATCTGTTAAGTACTTCTTTTTTGCCCAGGATTTCTGTAATATCGAAAATATGAGGACCTTTTGATTCTCCTACCAGAGCCAATCGGAAAGCATTCATAATGTTTCCGAGGTGATATTGTTTTTCTTCGATCCAGGTCTTGACAATTTCTTCTGTATTATGAGCAGAAAAATCATCTATTTTCGTTAACACATCACCAAGTTCTGCTAATTCTCTTGCAGATTCCGGTTTCCAGCGTTTAGAAACTGTTTTTTCATCATAAGTGGTGGGAGCAATAAAGAAAAATGAAGATTGTCCCCACAGTTCTTTTACAAAGTTTACACGTTCTTTGACCAGACCAACAATTTTAACAACAATGTCCATTGGAGAAGAAACATTGTTTTCTTTCAGGACAGGAAGAAACATTGTTGCAATTTCTTCATTAGATTTTATTTGGACGTATTGATGGTTGAACCATTCTCCTTTTTTATAATCGAATTTTGCACCGCTTTTGCTACATTTTTCGAGGGAGAATAGTTGAATTAATTCATTCATACTTAATATTTCCTGATCGTTTCCGGGGTTCCATCCTAAAAGAGCAAGGAAATTAACTACGGCTTCAGGCAAATATCCGGCTTCGCGATATCCAGATGAAGTTTCTCCGCTTGCAGGATCTTTCCATTCAAGAGGAAATACAGGGAATCCTAACCGGTCTCCATCACGTTTACTTAATTTGCCATTTCCTTCGGGTTTCAATAATAAAGGTAAATGAGCAAATTGTGGAGCGACCCAACCAAAGTAACGATACAATAAAACATGTAGAGGAGCTGAAGGCAACCATTCTTCTCCGCGGATCACATGGCTGATTTCCATCAAATGGTCGTCTACAATGTTTGCAAGGTGATAAGTTGGAAGTCCGTCCGCTGATTTATAAAGAACTTTATCATCTAATACAGATGAGTTTATGACAACTTCGCCACGAATTAAATCGTTGACGGTTATATTTTCATTAGGTTCTATTTTTATACGTACAACGTAAGGAACGCCCTCATCAATACGTTTTTTTGTTTCTTCGGGAGACAACGTAAGGGAGTTAGTCATAGACATCCGGGTAGATGCATCATATTGGAAGTTTGCAATTTCCGCACGTTTTGCTTCCAGTTGCTCAGGAGTATCAAAAGCAACATATGCCAGTCCTTTTTCACAAAGTTCATTGACATATTTTTTATAAATGTCTTTACGTTCCGATTGACGGTAAGGAGCGCATTTTCCTCCTACGTGAACCCCTTCATCAAATGTTATTCCCAGCCAGTTAAATGCTTCAATAATATATTCTTCAGCTCCGGATACAAAACGTTGACTGTCTGTATCTTCGATTCTCAGGAGTAAATCTCCTCCATGTTTTTTAGCAAAAAGATAGTTGTATAAAGCTGTACGAACACCTCCGATATGTAATGGGCCCGTTGGACTGGGGGCAAATCTGACTCTTACTCTTTGTTGTGACATAAACGGTCTGTTTATTGAAATTTTCGCAAAAGTACGCATATTTATTATTTTTTTATTACTTTTCGGCAAATTTCAATGGTTTTACATGGTTAATAAGTCTTTCAAAATATCAATTTATACATTTTTCATCGTTGTTGCTTTAGTAATTATCGCATTATTTCCGCGTGAAGGTCGATTTCGCTATACTTTTAATGAAGGTAAGCCCTGGAGATACGGATTGGTTACGGCTCAATTTGATTTTCCTATTTATAAACCTGCGGAAGAATTAAAGAAAGAACAGGATAGTGTGTTAATGAATTTTCAACCGTATTTTTCCAAAAATAATGATCTGGTTAATAATGAGATCGCTCAATTTGAAAACGACTTTGGGAAAAAGTGGGAGCGAAATTATGTATACTATGTTTCTGATGTTTTACAAAAATTATATAAAGCCGGAATTTTGCAGGTAGATGATTATAACTTTCTTAAAGATAATCAATACAGCTATTTTAAAATTTTTGAAGAAAATGTTGCTGTAAGCTACTCAGTAAAGGATATTTTCACTGTAAAATCAGCATATTCGTATATTTTTGAAAATTGTCCTCTGGATTTGAATATACAAGTCCTGAAGTCTGGAAATTTAAATACTTATCTGATCGAGAATCTGGAGTATGATGAAGCAATTTCTGAAAAAGTAAAAAATGAATCTTTGCAACAGATATCTCCTTCAAATGGTATGGTTCAGGCGGGAGAAAGGATCGTTGACAGGGGAGAAATTATTAGTAAAAAAACATTTGATATTTTATCTTCCCTCAAACAGGTTTCAGAAGACCGTACCGGTAATTTGAGTCGTCAGTCCCGGTTTTTAATAGGAATTGTTATTTTGGTAGCCGGTTTATTGGCTTGTTTTATGTTTTTCCTGCATTTTTTCCGGTCGAACATTTACCACAGGCGTAAACATGTTATCTTCATGTTGTCGTTGATAGCCGGTTTTACGATATTGACAGAACTTTGTGTAAAGTTTGAAATGTTCAATGTATACGTTATCCCGTTTGCAATTATTCCGTTAGCCATTCGGACTTTTTTTGATTCCCGTACGGCACAGATGGCTCATATCATCACTGTTTTGATGTGTTCCTTGATGGTACCTTTTCCTTTTGAATTTATCATTCTTCAGTTTATGACCTGTATGGTGGTCATATTTATCCTGAAAGATCTTACCAAACGTTCTCAATTGATTCAATGTTCTTTCTATGTTTTGTTGACATATGCAGTTGTATATATAGGTCTTGTAATGGTTCAGGAGGGAGACTGGAGCAAAATTAACTGGCGGATGTTCACTTATTTCGGGATTAACTTTGTTTTCCTGATGTTTACATACTCATTTATCTACATTATCGAAAAACTGTTTGGTTATATATCTAATGTGACTTTGGTCGAATTGTCGGATATCAATACGCCGATTCTGAGGGAATTATCTGAAAAATGTCCGGGAACGTTCCAACATTCGTTACAAGTGTCGATGTTAGGAACAGCAGCAGCTACCAAGGTAAGGGCTAATCCGCAGCTGATACGCACGGGAGCATTATATCATGATATTGGAAAAATGGTCAATCCGGCATTTTTCATTGAGAATCAGATTGGTGGCATCAATCCTCATGATCGTTTAAGTTATGTGGATAGCGCACGAATTATCATTAGTCACGTTGAAGAAGGGGTAAAAATTGCCAGGAAAAATAACTTACCGGCGATGATCATTGATTTTATCCGGACACACCATGGGAAAGGCAAAACGAAATATTTTTATAATTCATATAAGAATGAATTTCCGGATAAATCTGTTGATGAGGCTTTATTTACTTATCCGGGGCCGAATCCCTATACCCGGGAAACAGCTATCCTGATGATGGCAGATGCTGTAGAAGCGGCTTCCAGGAGTTTGAAGGAGTATACGGAAGAAACAATATCTTCGCTGGTCAATAAAATTATTGACACTCAGATCCAGGATGGTTTATTGAATAGGGTTCCGTTGACATTCCAGAATATTTCAGATATTAAGGAAATATTCATTGAAAAGTTGACGACAATGTATCATTCCAGGATCAGTTATCCGGATTTAAAAGAAAAAGCATAAATATTAAGATCCGGAACGAAGTTCATCCAATAATCCATCACAAGCATCTTCCAGTAGATCCAAAACAAGCTCAAAGCCACTATGGCCACCATAATATGGATCAGGAATATGATCGTGACCGAATTTCCTGCTATAATCCGTCATTCTGTGAATTTTTTGCCTTGATTCCAGATCCGGAGCTTTCTGCATTAAATGTTGAATATTGGAATCATCCATGCCGATGATGAGGTCGAAATAAAAAAAATCTTTCGTTTTTATGGGACGTGAACGGGAAACGAGGTCATATCCACGATTAGCAGCATGAGATCTCATCCGTAAATCCGGTAATTCTCCTTCATGATAGCCTTGTATACCGGCAGAATCAATTTCGAAAAATTCTTCGAGTCCGGCTTCATTTACTTTTTTTTTCATGATTCCTTCTGCAGAAGGAGAGCGGCAAATATTACCTAAACAGACAAATAGTATTTTTTTCTTTTCCATATCTAAGCATAAATTTGTTATACAGGATCGACATCGTATTGTATTATTGCGTATTTGTATTGAGCATTCGACAACATCCTGGAACGTGTATCTTCCAATATTTCGTGAAGGGTATTAAGGGATGCTGAAATCTCGATTTTAAGTAGGATCTTTTGGATATGAAGCGATTGTATACGGCTCACCGGAGGTTTATCCGGTCCCATAACACGATCGCCTAAAGTATTGCGGAGAAGATTAGCATATTCTGTGGCCATATTTTTCAACAGGTTTTCGTCCTTGTGTTTCAAGTTGATATTGATGAGCCTGTAAAATGGCGGATATCGGAATAGTTGTCGTTCTTCAAGCTGGATTTGATACATACCGGCATAGTTATGGTCTAATACCATCTGGATCAAAGGATGTTCGGGATGTGATGTTTGTAGTACAACTTCTCCCTGTTTTTTGCGTCGTCCTGCTCGTCCTGCGACTTGCGACATAAGTTGATAAGCCCGTTCGTATGCCCTGAAATCAGGAAAACTCATCAAAGAATCGGCATTCAAAATGCCAACAAGACTAACTTTCTCAAAATCTAGTCCTTTGGAAATCATTTGGGTACCAATCAGGATTTGAGTTTTTCCCCGTTCAAACCGGCTTATAATTTCTTCGAATGACTTTTTATTTTTGGTGGTATCCGCATCCATTCGGTCGATTTTCGTTTCCGGGAATAGTTGTAGTATCTCTTCTTCGACTTTCTCTGTTCCGAATCCTTGCGGTTTGAGGTCTTTATTACCACACTCCGGACATTGGTTGGGAAGAGGATAGGTGCTACCGCAATAGTGGCAGGTTAGCTGATTATAACGTTTGTGATAAGTCAGACTTACATCGCAGAATCTGCATTTGGGAGTCCAGTCGCAAACATTACAGGTAACCATAGGTGCAAACCCACGTCGGTTTTGAAAAAGCAGGATCTGTTCTCCTTTCTCCAATGTTTGTTGCATTTTTTCAATCAATAAAGGGGAAAAAAGAGATTTCATTCGTTTTTTTCTTCGGAGTTCTTTTACATTAACCGGGGTTATGAGAGGCAATTCTGTATCTTCAAACCGTTTACTCAACTCAACATATCCATATTTACCCGTTTGAGCATTAAAATAAGATTCAATGGAAGGAGTTGCACTACCCAAAACGATCTTGGCTGAGTGCATGGTAGCCAGTACGATGGCCGCATTTCTGGCATGGTAACGCGGAGCCGGATCCTGTTGTTTATAGCTCGGTTCATGTTCTTCATCCACAATAATCAATCCCAGGTCACGAAATGGCAGAAAAATAGAGGAACGAACTCCCAGGATAACCTGATAGCTTTCATCGTTTAATATATTATTCCAAATCTCAACCCGCTCATTATCACTGACTTTCGAATGATAAACTCCTAATTTATCTCCAAAAAAACGTTTCAATCGTCCAGTAATCTGAGCTGTCAAGGCGATTTCCGGAAGAAGGATCAATACCTGACGATTTAATTTCAGTGTTTCAGCAATCAGATGCGTGTATATTTCCGTTTTTCCTGCTGATGTAACACCATGCAGCAGACAAACATCTTTTTCCCTGAAGCTTTGAACAATTCCGGTATAAGCTTCTTGTTGATAAGGATTAAGCTTATTTAATGGTTGAATTTCATGTGCGTAGATTCCCAGCCTGCTTATTTCTTTTTCATAAGTTTCGAAAATTCCTTTTTCGATGAGGCTATTGAGAATAGCATCGTTTAAGCCGCTTTTGGATAACAGCTCTTTTTTCGATACTTCTTTAATATTTTTTTCTACTCCATGAGAACTGAGGATTTGAGAACATTCGATGTATGTCAATAACAATTGTTCTTGTTTCACAGCTCGTTTGACGAGATCGAATGCTTCATGTAATTGTTCGTTATCATTATATTTACCTGTAAAACAGACAAAAGTTTCTTTTTTTTGTTTGTAATTAGTAGAACTTTCGGTACGGAATCCTGAAGGAAGAACAGCCTTATAAACTTCTCCTAATTTGCAGAGATAATATTGTGAAAGCCACTCCCAAAAGCGGAGTTGAGGCCTTCTCAGTACCGGTTTATTACTTTCAACGGCAATGATCGACTTAATTTCGAACCGGGATTCAGGTTCTATTTGATGAATATAGGCTACAATACCGGAATAATGTTTGTTTTTTCCGAATTCGACCAGAACCATACTGCCGGATACAATCTGCTTTTCCATTTCCGGGGGAATGGAGTAAGTGTAAGTATCGGCGAGGGGTACAGGTAAAATTACTTCGACAAACATTTAGAAAAAGTAAGCGGCCGTAACAGACCAGGTTTTCATTTTTACACTATAGTTATTTACACTGTAATCGTCAGTTAGAGCAAGTTGATAATTAGCTCCGATTTGTAAATGCTTGAGTATTTCCACTCCAAAACCAAAATTTAACCCCGCTCCAAAAGTCTTGTATTTAAATTGATCGGTAATATCAGGAACTGAAAAATTATCTCCGGATATTCTAAAACTGGCATAAGGACCTGCTGTCCCATATATTCCGATGATATTCAGCAATTCAAATTTATATTTTAAGTTTAAAGGTATATCAATTGATTGAGTTTTTTGAGTTTCTCCTTCGAGTTTAAATCCTTGTTCAGAATACAAAATTGCGGCATCCATGCCTAATCCAATGATAGGAAGGTGAAACTCCATGATGGGCCCAACCTGGAATCCCGTAAAGTTATCCGGATTTAAAGCATTCCAGCTGAATGAAGCTTTTGAAAGATTCACACCTGTTTTGATTCCTAAACGGACAGCTTGTGCCGGGACAATAGTCAAAAAGAAAAGACTAATAATAATCAGGATATTCTTTTTCATTATATTGTAAATATGTAAAATTTCATATACTAAGAACACTTTGGTAAAGATAAATGTTATAAATCAATAAATCATTTGAAATCACTAATTGTTTCTGAAAAAATGAAAAAATTTTCAATATTCATCTTATTTTCCTTGTTAATACATTCTGTTTTTGCTCAAAATGAAAAAGATACGACACAACATTTGAATTGGCTGAAACGCTATCAGATGAAACAGGCTATCAAGGAGAAAGAAGGAGGATTAATGGTCACTCCGGTTCTTGGTCCGGGATATACTCCGGAGTTAGGTTTTTCCATTGCAGGAGGGGCCTTATTCTCTATTAAGACCGACAAGACCGACTCTTTACTCCAACGTTCGTCTTTTCCTGTTACAGTCGGATTTTCCTCTACGGGGGCTCTTTTTATCCAATCAAAAATGACAACGTTCTGGATGAATGATAAATTACGGGTGAATGCTGATGTTGGGTTTAAAAATATGCCGGATAATTATTTTGGAATAGGATATGAAAATGGAAAGAATGTGGAGAAATCGGATTCGACAACGGCATTCGATCGTTTATGGTTTCAATTTAACCCTCAGGTTTTCTGGCAATACAAACCGAATTATTTTGTCGGGGGACTTCTGGATATAAATTATACTCATGGAAAGAGTCCATCGCCGGGAGTGTCTGCTGATGAGAATTATATGACATATAATGATAAACCGTTTAATGCCGGTTTGGGAGCGCATTTTATGATTGATTCCCGGGATATTCCTGTTAATGCGTGGAAAGGATGGTATCTGTTGGCGCAGGCTACAATCTATGGACATTATCTGGGGGGACAAAATAATTATCAGGTTTTTAATGTCGATGCCCGTCATTATATCCAATTATTTAAACCCGGACAAACGTTGGCGATGCAGGTTCGTGGGCGTTTTGCTGTGGGAGATGTTCCTTATGGCGAAATGTCTCAATTAGGTACTCCCTTCGATTTACGAGGTTACCTTTGGGGACAATACCGGGATAAATCCATGCTTTTTGGAATAGCCGAATATCGTCATTCATTTTATAAATCAGATGGCAAACGGAGTAAACATGCCTTGATTGGATGGTTTGGAGGAGGATCCATTGCTCCTGATCTTGCATTTGATCATTGGCTACCTAATGGAGGTATCGGGTATCGTTTTGAAGTTCAACCCCGTATGGCTATCCGGTTTGATTTTGGAATCGGAAAAAATACACGAGGTTTTTACTTCAATTTTAATGAAGCATTTTAAATTGTTATTATATACTTAATCCATATTTCTTTACAAAATATTCCAAATAATCTGTATTTATTTCCATTTGGAAAATATAATCTATATTATTGATCCGGATTGTGAATCCGGCTTCCAAATGAGTCGTTTTTCCGTTCCATCGTTCATTTTCCGAACTCATTACATGATTTTTCTGAGTAAAAATGAATTCCCGGGCTTGGGAAAAGTTTTCAAACATCCATAGGATTGGTTTGTTGGATAAGACGCGTCTCCAGGAAGAATCGGCTATCATGTCGATTCTTACATTAACACAATGTTGCAGGCAATCCTGAAAAAACTCTGTCGATTGCGGGGGAGTATAGGGATTATTTTGATTATTGATCATTTTTATTTATACGATTTTTTTCGGGTTTTTATTAATATAATCTTTCCAACTTTTGTAACTATCCTCTTTAACCGGATTGTTGCTCTGGAAAAAATGACAAAGGGCAGCCGCCAAACCGTCTGTGGCATCTAACTGAGGCAACATTTGATCATCCGGAATTTTCAAGAAGCGTTGTAACATAGCGGCAACTTGTTCTTTGGATGCCCGTCCGTTTCCGGTAATTGACATTTTGATTTTTAGAGGAGCATATTCAAAAATAGGGATGTCACGTGTCAGGGCCGCAGCCATGGCTACCCCTTGAGCGCGTCCCAGTTTGAGCATACTTTGAACATTTTTTCCAAAAAAAGGCGCTTCAATAGCCAGTTCGTCGGGAAGGTACTCTTCAATAAGACCGATTACTCGTTCAAATATCTTTCTTAATCGGAGATAATGATCTTCATATTTATCGAGAACAAGTACACCCATTGCCATGATCGATGGTTTGTTATTGATTACTTTCAACAACCCATAACCCATTACGTTGGTCCCAGGGTCGATACCCAGTATTATTTTTTCTTTTATCACTTTGAAATACAAAAAAAGTTTCTGCCTTTGCGATGCTTTGTATGGGGCATTAGCTCATCTGGCTATCCATAAAAAAGCACATATTTAGTTTATTATCAATATGTTGATGTTTGTTTTAAAAATCTATTGTATCAATATTTGTATTAAATTTGACGAAATATTAAATATAAGCTTTTAATCTTTCTCTTAGATATTCTGTTTTGAGATTAATAAACTTATTCCAACTCATTTTTCCGGCGTTTCTTAATCTTAAAAAATGACTTCTTGCGACAGATTCAAGAGTAGTATCGCCATACAAATTTATATATTTATGAAGGATATTGCTTATCTTACGGGGAATGTGGTTATAATTTTCTAAAAAATAGCTTAATTTTATATCTAATTTTAGAAATTGTTTTACAATATTTGATTCATACAATATTTGTTTATGGTATGTTTCTACTATTTCCAATGCATTAAGATATACTTCTTTTGATATTTTTATTTCGTCCATTTTGGGATTAATAAATGAGGTTATAAAATATTCAAATTTTTCTTCAAATACGAATTGATTTCTTTTTTATTGTCTTGCAATATTTTCTCAATTATATTTGCAGTCAATGCTTCAATTGATGTACCTGAAGCTAATGAAAGGAGTTTCAATTTTTTGTGAATATGTTCCGGTAATCGTGTGGGTTCTGTCGATTTATCTTCGCGACGATTAAAGTAAACATTTAAATCTTTTTTTTCTGAGTAAATGTTTTCATTTTTTTTTGTTGCGTGCTCGACAATTTTAGTTGGAGGAACCGCGCCCTTTTCTGGAAGTAAGTCTTCTGCTGTCTGTGCATTTGATAATAAATCATTTAATGGGTTCTTTTTACTCATGATTGTTGATGTTTAGTAATTAATTCTATTACTTCTTCGCAAAATTGGTTTATTTCATGATTTGAATTTACAGATGAATTGTTTTCAATTGTGGAAAGGTTTCTACGAGTTAAAACACTGTCCTTGATATACCGATCCATAATATTAATTCGAAATTTGTCTTTTTGGGTATATAATTCTTTGAAATCAGTTTGATTAGGTTTAACTCTATTGAACATCCCTTTTACAGTAGTTTTAAATCCTTGTTGTTTACGTGTTTCTATAATAGGTTTGATTGTGTCCTCATAGAACAGAGTACTACTGTCGATATCCGGAAATGAAATTTGCATGGGAATTATCATGACATCGATGAAATGATATAGAGTTAATACCCCTGCTTGTTTTATATTACCAGGTAAATCAAAGTAATATCGTAATTTTTTTTTAAGAAATCAACACGAGTAGGAACATCTTTTGATAATATGTTGATTATCTTAAAATCGTTTTCATCTCCACCTTCCCGATTGCGCAAACGTGTAAGAGTACTTTGAGAGTCGTCAGCATCTTTAAATCCATATTCCTTTCCAGTAGAATGTAGATATCCTGGAAGTATGGTAGTTATCGTAGATTTTCCGACTCCACCTTTTTGATTGGCAAAGGAAATAATAATTCCTTCTTTAATTAATTTCCCCATGGTTGAGCTTTTTAATTAAATATTTTACAAATATAATACTTATTTTATTCATTAATGCATTATTTTATATATTTAACAAATTAATCATTAATATATTAATCTTATAATAATGAAATCATAATATTATATAATTACAAATCATGGTAGCTATATTATTTTGTAATAGCACCTTGCTCGAATAATATCTTTCAAATTTTGAAAATTTTATCTATGCTTTTTAAAAGCAGATAATCTTCCTATGCAAGATATGGAATTGTCCGACGGTGTACGAACATTTTCCACTTGCTTCAACCGAGTTGAAGGGATAAGTTCTCCCTGAAAGAATTTCAAGATTTTGATTCTGATTTTGTAATGAATTTGGTACATAATGCAGATAAAAAACTGAAAGAAAAAATCTTAGAAGCATCTCCATATATTACAGATTCTTCTCCGAAAAATGATGTTTTCTTTATAACTTTTCCTGATGTATGTTCATTTATTGAACCTATATTAAGGACGTTTAACAATATGGTTTGTGATGAGGTTAAACTACTAAATAATTAGAAAATCGATAATGATATCCGATTTCTACGATGAAGTCATTATTCATAGGAGTGCAAGTGATATTACTACTCTAAATCTGATTTATCCGGTTTTGTGTTTTACCATAATTCATTGTTGGATAATTCGATTAATTCATTTATAAATCCTAAATATTTTTCATTGACCTCAATAATCTGTTCCATAACATACTCAACATATTCAGCCTGTATTTTCCGCGTAGAACTCATCATTTCTAGCCAACGGGTAGAAGTTACCTGATTTTCCGAAATTCGGTATTTCAATAGTATTTCAGGGATATTGGCAAACCGAAGACCCTGCATAACTAAATCAGTCCATAATTTATAGTCTTCGGCGCAAGGATAATCCCTTTTGTATTCATGATTGATAAATATTTCCCGGCGCATCATAACAGAAGGATGAATCATCGAATTATGTAATAGCATAACTGAGATTATATCATTATGCCGGGTATGAAGTTGCATTATCCCGTTTCCGGATCCAAAGGATTCAGCATAAGAACCACAAATGGCAATTTCAGGATTTTGATCCATAAAATCGATCTGTACCTGCAAGCGGTTGGATAGCATGATATCATCGGAATCCATTCTCGCAATATATTTTCCTTTGGATTCCTTTATTCCTGTATTCAAAGAACCAATAAAGTCATGCTCATTGAGGATTAACCGGATACGGTGATCATTGTATGTTTTAATGATAGAAACACTCTCATCTGTAGAGCCATCGTCTACGATTATAAATTCAAAATCAGGAAAAGATTGCAAGAAAACACTATCAACTGCATCCCGGATATACAGGGATGCGTTATATACAGGCATTACAATACTAACAAGAGGTGTTCCCATAAAATCATTTTTAATATCAAAATGAATTATGAACAGCAGATTTTAGCTGTTTTTCTAAAAAAGAATAAAGGCGTTTCTCTTCATAAACTTTTAACCGGTTATTTTTTTCTAACAATTGATTACACCAGTTTTCAGTCAATGACAATTTAGATTTTGCAATAGGATGATCATTCATTAAAAATAAATGTAGCATTACATTATCTACAGAAGGTCTTAATTTCAGAAAAGACAGTTGCCTTAATCTGATCTGATCTGCATATATTTCCTGCAACCTGGAATTTGATGAACTGATCTGTCCATTATGCAGGCGATATAAGACCAGAGCTTCCGGGATATTTGTAATTGCTCCGATCCTGCTTATCTGCAGTGTTAAGTCATAATCGGCTGAATAGTAATAACTTTCGTCATACCGGATATTGTATCTGTCAAAAACGTTTCTCCTGATAATCAGGGTAGGATGCGTAGATACATTATCTCTCAATAAATCCACTTTTATCTGTTCATAATCACGTTCCCGTTGGAATAAGTGAGGAGTATTATTCCCGGAAAAGAATTCAATATCACTTCCTGCAGCCAGATATTGTGTATTGGACTCCATAAAATCCAATTGTTTTTGAAGTCTTTCCGGATGTGCAATATCATCAGCATCCATGACACATATATATTCTCCCTTTGCAAGGGAAATGCCCTGGTTGCGGCATTTATAATTTCCGGTTTGAATGTTGTTGTTAACCCTGACAATACGGGAATCTTTTACTTCGTCCAATATTTGCTGGGTATTATCATTTGATGCATCATTGATAATAATGAACTCAAAATCAGGGAATGATTGTTTGAGAATACTATCCACAGCAGAAAGAACAAACAATTCCATGTTACGGACAGGCATAATTACAGAAATCATCGTACTCATAACAGGTATTCATTAAAAGTTTTCTTTGAATATTTTTTTGACTGGCAAAAAGAAACGCTCCAATAGCCGTAAATCTTCAGTAATAATCTCAACATTAGCGGTCATTTCCTGCGAAAATGGGAGTTCTCTTTTGTATGTTGTCATCAGTCCTTCTGGAAATACTACCTCTACAGTATAGTTGTCCTTAACAGGAACCAATGAGATATTTTTCACCTTTCCTCGTACCATTCCGAATTCTTCATCGGGATAGTTGAGAAAATAGACATTTACCTTTTGTCCTGCTTTTACCTTTCCTGAACGGGCAACAGGTAATAGTGCTTTCCCAACCAAGGAGGTACTATTGGTTGGAATAACGGTAAAAACAGCCTCTCCTGCTGCAATTTGTTGATTTTCGCTCCAATAGGCTGTAAATGTGACTTGCCCTGATATTGGGGAGATCAGTGCATAATTAAGCTCCCAGGTCTTAATCTCATTCAATAATTGGATAGACAAGGTGTTCAACTCTGTTTCGAGGGTGTTTTTGTTATCCATGTATTGCTTTTCCGTGTCCAGGAGGCTTTCTTTCGTTTGGGAGATCTGCATTCTCAGGTTCTCCAGGGACGAGGACGAATTTTTTACTGACAAACGGCTTTGTAAGAATAGATTTGTTGCATTATCCATTTCCTGATCAGAAAGTACATCTTTTTTTTTCAATAACGAATCCCGTTTAAATTGGGATTGGGCAAGTTCATGTTGCTGTTTTGTGATTTTGTCATGTCCTTCAATTCCCCGGTAATATTGTTCGTATTGTTGTATGCGATTTTGTATGGATGCAATTTTCTTCGTATAATAATCCAGTTCTATAAATTGCCTGTAATTATTCAATGAGCGTAAAAATGACACATAAAGCCCTTGAACACTTCCCAATTTCAATTCACTGTAAGGGAAATATACAGTGCTGTCAGGGTGAGCGATCAAAGTTTCAATTTGTCTTTTTAGTAAAAGCATATCGCCGGTTGATGCGGAATTTTCAATTACTCCCAGAAAATCACCCTCATTTACAACCTGGCCATCGCTAATATTGAGTTCTTTCAAATGTCCGCTTGTTTTAGATACTATATCTGCCGGAGGAGTATTCCCGGTCAAAATCATCGTTGCCTGAATCGTATCCGGATACTTGAAAAACCAACTGCCAATCAACAGGATCAAGACAACCAAAGCTATAATGGTGACTCCCCATCGTAAAATCCAATGGGGAACAGCGCCCAGTACTTCTTGGACTGGAAAACCGATATTTTCTGCGGCATCTGAAATCCCCAACATGTTTACTCTTTCACGAGTAATAAAACTTTTTTCTCGTAAGATTTGGAGAGAATAGGTACGCCCATAGTATTTGGCAATAATGCGCAAACATGAAGGACCACAGTCCATAGCATCAAGTTGGAGGTAGTGAGGAAATGATCTCGTCATTTTCACATTTCATTTATATGGCATAAATTTGCTTTCCCAATAGCAATTTCATAATTCGAAAGCGGCGGACAAATATCACAATAAAGACACTCATTACAAGGTTTTTGTTGTGATCTTGTTCGAAGCCAAGAACCTTCTCCATTCATTTGATTATATATAATTTCTTTTATCTCATCATTAAGATTTCCTGCAGGTGGGAAATTTAAATTCGAGTATATATATCCAGTTGAATCAATAAATAATTTTCCAAAGTCGGTTACATTAACTTCCTGATTTGCAAAAATTTGATTCTTCTTCCAGGGTGTGGATAAAATATCGTCATTATTTAAATATACAAAATCACGGAAAAAATCAAGATTATCATTTAAAAAGAAAGGAATAATTTGGGATCGGATTCCATTGTTCTCCGATATTGAAAGACATTTTTCATAATTGATTCTATCCGAAACAATAAGCATATATTCAACATTCAAATCTGAAAAAATATCAATAATGGTAAAGTCATCGATTTTTATTTCATGACAATCTACAAGTATTTTCAAATGACAGTTTTTTTGTTTGAGAAAAGGAAGCTTTTTTTTCAATTCTGGATTATAAAAATCAAGGTAGTTAATGTAAAAATTAAAATTGCAAGAATGCTCTTTAATGATTTCCATTAAATCAAACCAATATGGATAAGAAAGAATATTTCCGCCTATAAAATTGATATCAAAAATAGAACTATGAGATAATTGTCTAAAAATCGATTCAATTTTTTCTATAGATAAGATTCCTTCGCTTTTTCTACAAAAAAGTGTTTGTTTTGCCAGATCCTTACAATATCGACAGTCATGATTACATTCTCCAGTCAATTTTATTGTCAGATCAGTCAAATTCTTCAAAATATTTTCTCCGAATATATGAGGGTTGTATGACAATTCTAGCTCCCTGCTCAATTGATCTCCAATGTTTGATTCGGGAATAAAAACTACAGGTTTTTGAGGAAATAAAGAGCAGTTAATTATATTACCACTAAATGTATCTCGCAAACTTTGTATGAATCGGCTTACATCTGGATTTTCTAAATCAAAACTATTAATTGTCGTACAATACAGATTCCTTTTGTCTTGAAGTTCCGAAATGATAGCATCAATTTTAGGAGTAGACTTATACGTATATCCTTTCCCGGATAAAGTATTATAAATCAAAATACCACTTTTGCGTTTCCAAATAAAAACATATGCTTCAAGCATTAACCAATATTTCTTCATCATGCTTTGATCATTTTATTAATGTTAGTAAACAATTCAGGCATTTCTTCTAATTTTCCAAACATATCGGCCAGATAAATCTGATATTCCTTTTTACCATGCATGTAAGGGCACAAATGTAATCCATCTTCTTTTAATGGAAGTTGGAATAAACACTGGCTACATGAACTAATGGAGTAACAATTGCTACATTGTTTTTGTATATGAGAAAAATAACGTGTGTATAATTCCGCTATATTATTGTAGTTTATATTTACCCGATCAGTTATTGTACCTAAAACATATTGAAGCCCTATTCTTTCACATGCCAATATCTGACCATCAGCAGTGATGAACATTTTTATTTGAAAAGGAAGGCAAGTCCCTGTCGGAAGCTTTCTTTGGGTTTGTGCTTTCCCATATATTATATCTGTATAATGCTTATAAGAATTGTTAAGCTGATAATAAAAAAACATACTTAATCGTTTAAATACAGATGATTGAGTGCCTTTTTCTTTTGTTAATTCCTGGGGTTCGATATATGGTTGATACAAGTCATTAAATTCATTTGATTTTTCTTCATCTAACATATGGGGAGAAATGGAATCCATCAAAGGAAATTTTCCAAACTCATTTTTGATAAAATCATGAACTTCCATAGCATTTGAATACTTACTCAAGACAGAATTAAATTTCACTTTTCTTTCAAAATATTCAGGATAAGTAGTTTGCAACAATTTTATATTTCTATAGATTCTTTCAAAAGATTCTTTCCCTTTTTTATCAACTCTTAATTGATTATGAGTTTTGTTCCCATCGAGGCTTATTAATAGCGAAACATCATTATCAGCCAGCGTTTTCATGTATTTGTCAAGCAATAAAGCATTTGTTGTCATGCTGTAGACAAATCGAAGCTTTTTTGTTTCAAGTTTTTTGCAACAAGACATTATATAAGAGATCAAAGAGAAATTTAACAATGGTTCACCACCATAAAATCCTATTACTATAGGATTATTATATGAAAGATTTGCAGACGATTCCCACTTGGGGAGCATGAATTCAAATATTTTATTTATTATTTCCCTAGTCATTGGTTTTTGCGAAGAGTCATCGATATACATATCTCCATAACAACAGTATTTACAACTTAAATTACAATTCCCTGTGACTTGAAATAATATATTATCTATATTATTAACATCCTTTTCTATAGTTTCAGGAGCAACTCCTCCAAATATTATTTCTCCTGTTGATATTTTATCAAACATATCCGAACCAGACAAAAAATGAAACTTTTTTATATAGTATTTTATTTCATCTAACGAATAATCTGGATAATCATGAGTTAAAATAAGTTCGATCTCGTTGCCCTCTTTACCTTCCTCTTTCACATAGGAATAAATACTTTCGAGAATAGGATGACTGTTAAATAAAATAGAATGACGTATATCATACATATAGTGATTCTTATTAACTGTCTTAAATAAAATAGTTGAATCCATATTCATTTACTTTTTTAGATGTGCAAAAATTAAAATCGGATTATCTTCCGTATCTACCTTCTTTGCCAACAGAAGAAGCCGTTCGTCTACTTTTTGATTCTTTTTCTGCTTTTCACTGATAAATTCTTCCAGCTTATATGGCCAGATAGCATTGACCATGATGTTGTTACAAATACCCCAAGCAGGACGAAAGCTATCCATTCCTCCAAGGTCGTCAACAAGAGTTTTTGCACCTGTTATTTTTCCTGTTTTCTTGTCAATGCGGATGGTGAAATATTTTGGGGCAGGAGGATTACTTCTATTACCCCATTGATAAATAATATCTTCAGCAAAAATAAACAGGTAATTATCGGTTTCATGTATAGAAGATACAAAAATTGTATTGTCCAGCAGTTTGGCTCCTTTTGATTCCTCGACCCTTCCTTTCGCCATCCATTTGAAAAGATCGCCAAAATATTCGCCAAAATTATACATATAATCAGATGATGCTTTATCTTTTTCATTTAGCCGGATAATCCATTTGGGAATAAGAGTATTTTCTGTCACATGATAGACTGTATCTGTATAGTAGTTATAAAAAAGGAGGGTGTCATTGTAATGAGTAAATCGCATTTTATAATCTGGCCCTATGGCTTGAGCCGGCATTTCTTGATCCCAATTCATGATAGGGCGGCTATTTACTATTTCAAGATCAGTATTTATAAAATAAACGGAATCTGGATATTGAAATGTAACGATATTACTACCGGTTCGTTTTATAACACCTGTATTCGCAAATTTCAATGAGAATTTTCCTGGGGCGATCTTATATAAAAGCTTACTTTTCCCTGTACAAACACCATTTTTATCATATTCAATCAGATTACTACCCTTGGTATAGAATAAATTATTAATGAAAGCAGCAGAAGTAATCATCTGTCCCTGGTCTTCACACGGACCTTGCCCTAATCGCCCAAAGCGCTTAACAAAATTGCCATTCCAGTCAAAACAATAATTACGATAAAAAACATACTCGGGAGTAATGTTAAAATCGAACTTACGAATAAGATTATTATTCGTTGTTTCCAAAGGTACATACGTAATACTATCAACCCATTGGGAAAGAAGCATGGTATCATCTATATCAGCTATAATTTCCGACAAAAGGATTTCGTTACTTATTCCAGCATCTGTGGGTTCTTCTATATTGGTTTTTGTTGAGGAGTTTGAACATCCAACCAAACAAAAAGAATAAATTAGTATTATTAAAGTTAATTTATTCATATATTTTTATTTATATATATTCCTAATAAATTAATGAAAATTATTAAATAAAATTTTGGTTGGCTGGGTTACAGCCAACCAAAAAAATTAGGTAGGACGTTCACCAGTTTCATAGTTCTTATAAATGGAAGCTTGAGAATTCAGTCCATCACCATTGTAATAAGCTTCCGATGTTCCACCGCAATAGCAGGAGCAAACACCGGCTTCTTCATTAGCGGCTTTATTTTCATCACCCCAACCGCAATAAGTTCCTCCTTGTAAAGAAGACATTTCTCTTTCTGTCAAATTAGACTTGTTCAAGTTATTCAACTTGATTTTTTTCATTTTGCTCATAATAATAAATTTTAAAATTAATACTTGAAAAATTATCACAAAACAAATACATTTTTATGCCACATTCGAATTAGTTAGTAATTAATTTATTTATAATCATTTAAGGTGGCAAGCCTCTCATTTCAGATATCTCCATTAATATTTGCAATATATTTGTCTAATTCTTCTTTCGTATAATTATGCAATAAGTTCAATATATCTTTTTTCCTATTCATTTCAAAAGTATTAATGTTTGCCCCACTATTTGTAAATCTTGGATGTGACAGGTGAAAAAGGCACCCATTGCTTCTAAATATTTTATATTTCAATCCTAACCAGCGGCTGTAACGCTCAAAATCTTCAGGTCCCCAGCCATAAAACCCTTCATTTTCCAGTCCTGCAGCCCTGTATTTTTCTGTTGAGATCAAAAAAGCACCTCCAACAGCACATGGTTTATCCGGATTTGAATATAATAATTTCATTTTTGATTTATTTTTTTTCAAAAATTCAATATCTTTATTTATACAATAATAGTTTCTTAAAATGTCTGAGATATCTAAGGCTGTGCCATCATAAGGAATGGCAACGTCATATCCATCATTTTGAATACTCTTAGCCGCTTCAATTATTTGACTATTCTCAATTATCACGTCAGCATCCCATATTCCGGTAATGCTTGTTTCAACATGAGAAGATGCAATATTTATATATTTAGTCCGATGGAAAATAGGATCATTATCTTCGACAAAAAAGTAGAGAATCCTTGGACTAATTAAAGATTTGATAAGATTGTTGTTGTAATTGGAAGCTTCAATAATTATAAAATTTGAGTCAAAATTAGATTCAAGATAATTAATACTAAGCAATAAATTCTCTAATCGAATGACAGAATCAATTCGAACAGGGATAATAAATGTTACATCTTTAAGATTATGCTTCATATCCGATATTTTTTCTAATAAAAGATAAAGTCAATATTGCTCCGGGAAGCCCGCTGAGCAAGCCATAATAGTAATCATCTCCTCCCCATTTATCTGCGTCCCATGCCTCTGAATTAAATATCCTGTCATAAATAACAGTGGGATCAAAATCAATTTTACTTTCGTTTATATTTTCTATCTGGGATAATAAAATATAAACAAGAGAAACTCCGTTTTTTACAAATATTTGTTTATTTGTTAATTCTTGATGCAAAATTTTATTTAAATCGATATTGCCTTTTAATAACAAGATATTTTCATTGACGTTTAATCCTGGATAATAAAGATTTAACTCGGTTAATCCCCATAATAAAAATAGACGGTTGCTGTGTAATAATGGAAAAGATCCGAGTATTTTTAGCTTGAATTCATCTAATATTTTATATATTCTGGCATTATATATATTCAAGGAAATAATCTTTCCTATTATAAATAAAAGAACGGGCAGGTGATAATGAGATGAAAAAGAACTTGGTTCGTTAAAAAAATCAGGTGTCAATTTCTGATAAATATAGTCTATCACTTTTATAATGAGCCCTTTGGATATATATTTTTGGTAATCTTCTTGCTCAACATAACGGATATACAAATAATATAACATGTATATATATTCCGAAATTGAAACATCTAAACTGTCACTTTCGAACACGATTACTTTAAATATTACATTGTCGATATCTTCTAATATTTCATTTACATCACCTTCTAAAAAATTTTCTTTTAACAAGTGATTGACACCAATCGCAATACCAGCTAATCCTGTATTTACATTAACCGGAGAGTATAAATTAATATTTTCCAGGACCTCATTCAGTAGCTTTTCTGCAATTACTACATATTCATAATTATTTTCTAATTTGGACAAATGATAGAAATATATGCATAACCCCATTTTGCCATTTGATAAACCATAGAAATTTTGATCTATGGAAGTCAGTAGTGTTTTATTCATATTGTAAAACAATTTTTCCATTTTAATCATGAATTTAAATGATTGAGAGTTTGCTTTGTTTTGAAGTATAGAAATGCATTAACAATGCGAATCAGTAGTTGAAAATTACAAAGACTCGCTTGTGTTAAAATGTTTATTATCAATAAAATAATCGCATAAATAGTTGTTCAATTCCCTGGGAATCACTAACTTAGAAGAATAATTCCCGTTATTTTTCAAGCCATGATTCCCAAGAGAAAAGAACTTATTTTAATAAAGATTTATATGTATATCTGCGATTTATATGATTCAGAATTAAGGTTTATTGCCAAAGATACAGCAATAATTCCAAACCCGTATTCACTGATCAGGAAATTATGACAATCTACCTGTTTGCAGGTCATTGTCAAAAATATTTCCAGGTCAAAGATATACATTCTTTTGCACAAGAGTATCTTTTCTCCTGGTTTCCAGCCTTGCCTTCTTATCAAACTTTCAACCATCGGTTGAACCTATTGTCGGAAGCATTCACGGCATTATCCCAGAGATTGATCGATTCATTCAAACCGGAAGATTGTGATTTAAT
>JAVBTA010000044.1:0-78561 GCA_031556375.1 Bacteroidales bacterium
GCTGATGCATAGCATCGGCATCGGTAAAGATGTTGAGTTCAAGCCGACGACCGAACAAAAAAACATACTGCAACGCGCCATCCGCGACGCTCACGACTACATGGTCAACGGATATGCCACCACCGGCGTCCTTTGGTGGGAAGGACGGAGCTGGCTTTCCATGGCATCTGTGGAAATGACAGCAGCTAAAGCATCAGGTGGCGATATGACTCTGTTGCCGGACAGGGAAATGCTCGATGACCGCGCGTTTTTGTATTACGGGGTATTCGGGCCTCTTGTAAACCCCCTTCCCAACCTGTACGTGAAAACATATTTCGACGGGGAAGGCAATGCGCTCAACGGCTCGAACACCTATAAACTGAATGTGCCTGCCAATGTACCCACCACCCAGTTCTGGTCGGCTATTGCACAGGACGTCGAAACCGCCGGATTTATCCGCGAAGCGAAAAATGTGGGGGTAAACTCGTTCCAGGAACTGAAGAAAAATGCCGACGGTTCGGTAGATGTGTACTTTTCGCCCAATCCGCCCAAAAGTAATGAAAGCAATTGGGTTTCGACCGCCGAAGGCAAGCCGTTCTTCGTGCTGTTCCGCAACTACGGGGCTACCAAAGAAGTATTGGAAAGAAAATCGCCCTGGACACTGAACAATGTAGAGAAAGTGAAATAACTTATATACGATCGTCTGACTACCTGTTTGCATACCATTGGTCAGAAGTGTTTCCACGTCAAACTTAGATGAAAATCATACGATTTTCATCTAAGTTTGTTTTGTATGAAGAAGTCACGTCAATCTAAATTCAGGGAGAATCTAATTTTAGAGATATAAATCGTTAAAGGATGAGTTTTAATCCGTATTTTTGCAAAAGTTTATATCATAAAACCATATGCGGTCATCGCGCTGAAGAAATTGAAAATGTTTGATAAACTGCGACATAAAGCCAATGAATTAAAGAAAGGTATTACAACGTTAAGTGTTGCCCTGAAACACAAGCGCACGCCTTGGTACGCAAAAGGAGTATTGTTTCTTGTCGTTTCGTACGCCCTTAGCCCGATAGACCTGATTCCCGATTTTATCCCGGTATTGGGTTTATTGGATGACTTGTTGCTATTACCCTTAGGAATTATGCTTGGAATAAAACTGATTCCGAAAGATGTTTGGCAGGAATGTCAGCAGATAACTGAAAACCTAAGTATTTCAAATAAGAAAAATTGGTTTGTCGGCGGACTGATAATCCTGGCTTGGATAATTCTGCTCGTTGTTGTAGCAAATATTTTCTATGGAATATATTCCAAAAAACTGTAATCTAAAAAATGATAAAATGAATATGGACACTATAAATGAATATATTGCAGGTTTTCCTGAAGAAATTCAACCCATTTTAGAGCTCGTCAGGAATACCATCAAAAAAGCAGCGCCAGAAGCGGAAGAGTGTATCAGTTGGAGAATGCCAACTTTCAAACAAAATGGGAATATCGTTCATTTTGCCGGTCATAAAAATCATATTGGTCTTTATCCCGGTGTATCCGGAATTGAAACATTCAAGGATGAATTGTCTGATTATAAAACTTCAAAAGGGGCCATACAATTCCCATTAAATAAACCTATGCCTTTAAAATTGATTACTAAAATTGTAAAATACAGAGTCATCGAAAATAAGAAAATGGCTGAAACAAAAGGTAGGATCAAAAAATAAAATATCTCATCATTTCATTGTCTTCCACAGATGTACGACCGCATCTACCGGGTGCAACAATAACATTCGTGGACCGGCAAACCGCATCACCTCCTGGATCCTTTTACGATAATCAAGCTTATAACAATGAACTGTACAATTCTTACAGGCAGGTTTTCTTTCTCCGAACAGACAATGTTCCAAGCGCCTATGCGCATAGTCTTCTAATTGTAAGCAATCCGGACAAAGCGAAATTTGCTGTCCGTGTTTGGAACGGCAGTAAATACGGATCATTTTGGATACTGTACTCTTTTCTGAGTTGTTCATTCGTAGATGCAAATTTACAGTTTAAATTGATTTATGTATATAGATATTAGAACATTTCAGTCGTTTTTCAGTTTTTGTCCGTATCTTTGAAAAAAGCAATACGAATGAAAATACTGATTGTAGAAGATGAACCTGCGTTACGGGAAATCATGCAGGAGTTCCTCGTACAGGAACGTTATGTAACGGAAACAGCAGCAACATTTCGCGAAGCGCTACAGAAGATATCGCTTTACGATTATGAATGCATTTTGATCGACATCATGCTTCCTGACGGTAACGGACTTACACTATTACAGGAGCTCAAGAAAATAAATAAACAGAAAAACGTCATCATCATCTCGGCCAAAGACTCTGTGGAAGATAAAGTCGCAGGCTTGGAATTAGGTGCCGATGATTATCTATCTAAACCTTTCCATTTGTCGGAACTCGGCGCTCGCATTAAAAGTCTAATCCGGCGTAACCTCCGGCAAGGGGAAACAGCTATTAAAATTGGCAACGTGACGGTTATCCCTGACACATTCGAGGTATATATCGACCGGCAGCCACTCGAACTGAACCGCAAAGAATACGATATCCTACATTACTTCATCGACCGTCCAAATCGTGTAGTAGACAAAGTCACGTTAGCCGAAGCCGTATGGGGTGACCATATAGACCAGGTAGATAACTATGATTTTATTTACGCACAGATTAAAAATTTGCGTAAAAAGATGAACGAGGCCGGTGCAGGCATTGAAATCAAAGCGGTATATGGTTTTGGGTATAAACTTTCTGAAGAAGACATATGAAACTAGCCTATCGCATAACTTCGCGTATATCTCTTGTGCTATTGATATTGATGACTGCTTGGGCAACATTGTTCTACCTTATTATTATAGAAGAAATCAACGACGAAACCGACGATTCACTCGAAGATTATTCGGAAAATATTATCACCCGCTCATTGGCAGGTGAACCTTTGCCTTCAGAAGATAACGGCACAAATAACAGTTACCACATATCGGAAGTAACAGCTAACTATGCCTCACAACATCCGGTCATCCGTTATTATGATGAAATGGTATATATTAATTCGAAAAACGAAACTGAGCCGGCGAGAATTCTTAAAACGATTTTCAGCGATTCGAAAAACAAATATTACGAGTTAACAGTTTCTATTCCCACCATTGAAAAATCGGATCTGCAAAAAGCTATCCTTTACTGGATTATCTTTCTCTACTTAGGCTTGCTGGTTGTTATCATCGGGTTGAACTGGTTGATACTGCAACGCAATTTTAAACCATTATATAAGTTGTTACATTGGTTAGACGGTTTCAGAGTAGAAAAGAAATTCACTGAACCCGACATTGACACGAAAACCACTGAGTTCCGCAAATTGAATGAGGCTATTACCCGCAGTGCACGACGAAACATTGAAACTTACGAACAACAAAAATCGTTTATCGGTAATGCTTCGCACGAATTACAAACACCGTTGGCAGCCTGTCTCAACCGCTTGGAAATGCTGGCTAACGATCCACAGCTAACCGAAAAACAGATGGACGAAATCCTGAAAACGAGGCAATCACTTGACTATGCCGTCAAACTTAACAAAACATTATTGTTGCTTACCAAAATTGAGAACAATCAATTCCCGGGCAAAAAAGAAGTGCTGGTAAACGATTTGATTAAAAAACTAGCAGATGATTATTCGGAAGTATATGTCGGCAAAAACATTTCAGTATCAATAGAGGAAAAAAATATGCTAAAAATCGATATGAACGAAACCCTGGCATCTGTCCTATTCGGCAACCTGCTAAAGAATGCCTTTATTCATAATAGTCCCGAAGGTGAAATCCGGATTCATATCTCCGGGAAAAATATTTCCGTCGCCAATACAAGAACGGCAAAACCTTTGAATACCGATGTTATCTTCGATCGTTTCTATCAGGAAACAAAAAAAGAAAGTTCAACCGGATTGGGACTGGCTCTAGTTAAATCCGTTTGTAATCTATACGGAATAAGTATTCATTACCTATTTTCAGAAGAAAAACATATTTTTTCACTTTTTTTCCCCTGATTTCAACTTCTTTTCAGTTTTGTATCGGAACTTTGTTGCATAAAACTTAAAATATAAATTATGAAACGAATTATTTTATCACTGTCCATCCTCATTATGACCGTTAGTATGTCATTCGCAGACAACGACAAACCGATTACAGTAGACCAACTGCCTGTCAGCGCCAAACAATTTATTCAAAAACATTTCCCTGACACAAAAGTTTCTTTCGCCAAGATGGAGAAAGAAATGTTTGACAAGAGTTACGAAGTAGTCTTCACTGATGGTAATAAAGTCGAATTCGACAGCAAAGGAGAATGGAAGGATATCAATTGTAAGTTTACTCAAGTCCCGGAAGAAATTGTACCACAACAAATTAAGAACTATATTGTCGCAAACTACAAGGATACCATAATTGTAGAAATCGACCGTGACAAGCGTGATTACGAGGTGAAGTTAAACAATGGCCTTGAACTAAAATTCGATTTAAAGTTCAACCTGAAAGAAATAGATAACTAAACTTATGAAATTATCCTTACCGCCTTTCTCTGTCTTTCACCAAGGATTTATAATTTCGCACTAAACGATCATAAGCAATATATGTAGCAAATGATTGTATTATAGAATAGTCCATTTTGTCTATCGCAAAAACCGGATGAGACATCAATGACGCCAGGGTAAATACGATGATAGCAACAAAATAAATTGCAATCAGAACAAGACGTATCTTTTTCTGATCAATCTCTATCTGTTCACCACTTACCGACTTATTAAAAAATATGCGATTTACCAATTGCCCTATTCGTTTACCCCACGTTGTAAGGATAATTGCCGTCGACGTCGAAACGATGTAAATAGTAGCCGGCAAAGAAAAGCAAATACCCAATACCCACGACGGGATAAAAATAAAAAACAGATAAACAAATAATATGACTAGTAGATAAACAAGGACAAACGTTTTTTGCCTCAACAAAAACATCTTCAATCTTGATAAGTATTTATCAATTCTTGCTTCCATTATCTTATTAACTCATTTCCATCCCCAGAGTCTTGAGTTCCGAATTCAGATAATTTTGTATTTGTTCACTGGCAAGTATTTTAGCCAATTTAAAATCACAATTAGTCGAAAAGCAGGGATCATGTTCGAAGTAAATACTCTCAAGATTCTCCAAAACATCTTTCATTCCATACAAAATTCGCGTTTTTCTCAAGAAATAAAATCGATCCAGATAAGTATTCCCTAACCTGTAATACTGATGAAATCCTGAATTTTCATTCAAGAAATTATTCACTCTATTCAATTCCAGTTTTAGATAGTCTATTTGCATATCTTCCATCGCCAAAGGCCGATTCATTTCAATATCATAGACCTTACAATAATATATTTGATTATAGAATACTTTTGGTTTTATTTCCTTGAAAAAGAAAATCTCCTCACTTTCACTACGGAATTTATACTTGAATGCAAAAGCTTTCATACGAGTAAAAGCATCCATCAATATACTTGTTGCATCCTGCGCTTTATCCTGAATACAAATTTCACTTTTTTCAATATTATGGAGAGCTTCTTCAATTTCTTTTAACAGTAACACAAACTGTTCCATTTTTTGAATAAATTAAGGGTAAAATTCCAAAACCAATTATCGCTATTGATTCATTGTTGTTTTTCTTTTTTAATTTAAGCTATTCGCAGTTTATTACACTATATATCAGGACGATCCAATCCTTTTATGATATTATTCCAATTAACGGTAAAATGTTGTATTATTTTTTCTTCATCATATATTAATGTCCCGGAAGCTACAAATAACGCTAATCCAAAAACAAATATCCATCCATTAATCACCATTTCTTTTATTTTTTGCTCCGAAATACTAAAATGACTCAACTCTTGTTGTAAAACACGTAGAGCATAACCATCAGGAACCAAACTATCTAAACTCTTACCTAACATATTTCCATAATAGAAAACCTGGAATAGTATTGGATCTACATAAGCTGCATGAATATAACCCAATCCCAGGTCAAGAAATGGATGACCCGTTTTTTTATAGCTAAATATATGATGGTTTAATTCTTCTTCTATCTTTTTCGCAAGCTCCTGCTTCAAGCCTTCCATATTAACATAAGCATTATATATCGGCCGAACAGAAGAGCCTATCTGCCTGGCCACATTCCTGGCAGACAACGCATTAAGGCCATTTTCACGGACAATACTAAAAGCCGCATCCAGAATAACTTCTTTAGTAAGTACACTTACCTTTGGCATATAACAATATCTTTTAAAAACGTATGTTGCGCAACGCATGTTACGACGCAAAGTTAAGTTATTTTTTTTTGTTGAAAAAAGATTTCATATTTTTTTTCAACATCAAGTATTTCTTTCCTTTTTTTATTTGAATTTAAGTATTATCTTTGTTGTTCACATATAACATAGAAAACCCTCTCAGGTTAATATCTGAGAGAATAAAGTCCGGGCTTGAGAAAGTCTGGACTTTTATGAATAAGTTATGCTGCCATTAGGCTTGCACCCAGGTTAAGACATCTTCACCCAGATAAGAGTTCTCAAGGTAAGGATTATCTGAGAGAATCATATCTGTTCATACTTTGTGCCCTCCTCAAATACAATAATTCCGATTTTATTTCTAAATTTGCAGCCTTACGACAATAAATTAAAATAAGAATGAAAAATCTGTCACTAATCCTGTTGGCCATCATTTGTTCCGTTGGTTGTCAAAACACAAAAAAAGGAGAAACTGCACAAGAAGAGAACTGGATCCAGTTGTTTAACGGGAAAGATCTTGACGGATGGACTGTTAAGATACGGGGTTATGAAGTGGGAAACAATTTCGGCAATACTTTCCGTGTCGAAGATGGGGTATTGAAAGTCAACTACGATGCCTATAACGACACTTTCAACAATCGTTTCGGACACATTTACACAGACAAAGAATATTCACATTACAAATTAAGAATCGAATATCGTTTTGTAGGCGAACAACTTTCCGACGGCCCGGGATGGGCCTACCGGAATAGCGGAGCGATGTTACACGCTCAAGCTCCGGAAACCCTTCATTTAGACCAGGATTTTCCTGCATCTATTGAAGCTCAATTCCTTGGGGGAAACGGCACAGACGAACGTCCCACCGGGAATGTATGTACACCTGGAACCGATATTTATATCGGAGGAGTACCTTACGGGCAACACTGCGCCAGTTCTACCTCAAAAACCTATCATGGCGAGCAGTGGGTTACTATCGAAATGATAATATTAGGAGACAGCATCGGACACCATATTGTCAATGGAGATACTGTTATGACCTACACAAAAATGACTGTAAACGGCAAAGGTTTAAATCCAGAAGCAAATGTAATTCCCGGGCCTTTAAAATCCGGCCGGATAGCTCTACAATCCGAAAGCCACCCGGTAGAATTCAGAAAAGTTGAGTTATTGGACTTGTCAAAGTGAAGAATTGAGAATGAATTTTTCGTGCGTAAGTCTCATTCTTAATTCTTATTTTTAAGCAAATCCCTGATCTCTGTCAGTAACTCTTCCTCTTTGCTTGGAGCCGGAGGTACAGCAGGAGCAGCTTCTTCTTTTTTGCGCATAGTATTAATCGCTTTTACAAACAAGAAGATCGCAAATGCAACAATAATAAAATCAAATATTGTTTGCAAGAAACTCCCATAATTTAAAGTAACCGCAGGTATTTCTGTACCGGCGGCATCAATAGCGGCCTGTTTCAATGTCAGTTTCAGATCCGAAAAATTAACTCCCCCAACCAAAAGACCGACTGGAGGCATAATTACATCTGCAACAACAGAGCTAACAATTTTACCAAAAGCGCCACCCATTACAACACCCACTGCCATGTCCAGGACATTGCCACGCATCGCAAATTCTTTAAATTCTTTAATCATTCCCATAAATATTCTTAATTTTTAATTGACAAAGATACTAGTTTTCAAGCTGAAACGTTATATATAAATAAATGTTTTTAGAACAAGCTTTTTCATGAAACGTATTACTTATATTATTGTATTGCTTTGTCTTGCTGTTTTAGCAACAGCTTGTGCCACAGCAAGTCCTTGCGGTTGTTAATTTAGGGCAAAAATTATACCGAATAATTATGTATTAAGGAAAATTTTCCGTAATTTTGCACCGCAAAAAGATTGGAATTTATCTCCCAAGCTGACAAATTATTTTCTAACAATAAAAATTTACACAAAAATGATCAAAGTAGGTATTAACGGCTTTGGCCGTATCGGACGTTTGGTTTTCCGCGCAGCTCAAACAAGAAATGACATTCAAATCGTTGGTATCAACGACCTTATCGACGTTGAATATATGGCTTATATGTTGCGTTATGATACAGTTCACGGAAGATTTAACGGAACAGCAGAAGTAAAAGACGGTAAATTGGTTGTTAACGGTAAAGAAATCCGCGTTACAGCTGAAAGAAATCCTGCTGACTTGAAATGGGATGCAATCGGAGCTGAATATGTAGTTGAATCTACAGGTTTGTTCCTTGACAAAACATCTGCTAAAGGTCACATTGATGCTGGTGCTAAATATGTTGTAATGACAGGTCCTTCTAAAGACGATACCAGAATGTTCGTTTGTGGTGTAAACGAAAAAACATATGTAAAAGGCGAGCAATTCGTTTCTAACGCTTCTTGTACAACTAACTGTCTGGCTCCTATCGCTAAAATATTGAATGACAAATTCGGTATCGTTGAAGCTTTGATGACTACAGTTCACGCTACAACTAACACTCAAAAAACAGTAGACGCTCCTTCCGCAAAAGACTGGAGAGGTGGACGCGCTGCTGCCGGAAACATCATTCCTTCTTCTACAGGTGCTGCTAAAGCCGTAGGTAAAGTTATTCCTGAATTGAACGGAAAACTTACAGGTATGGCATTCCGCGTTCCTACTTTGGACGTTTCTGTTGTTGACTTGACTGCTCGTTTGGCAAAAGAAACTTCTTACGAAGAAATCTGCAAAACAATGAAAGCAGCATCAGAAGGTGAATTAAAAGGTATTTTAGGTTACACTGAAGACGAAGTTGTATCAAGCGATTTTATCGGTGATGCCCGCACATCTATCTTCGATGCTAAAGCCGGTATTCAATTGAGCCCGAACTTCGTAAAAGTAGTTAGCTGGTACGATAACGAGTGGGGATATTCAAACAAAGTATTGGATCTTTTAGCCCATATGGTTAAAGTAAACGGATAATCTTAAAGATATATTATAAAAAAAGCGGCTTCTGCCGCTTTTTTTATAATATAATATCTTCCAGAACAGATAAATTTTGAGATAACACCTTATTTAGAATACCTGTAGCTTTAGGAGCACCTTTCTTTCCTATTATATTTCCCTAAAGAATATCCAGAAAAAAAAAGACTAAATCAGTTAAGCTTTATTCCAAAATGAAGCAACTTAAATAAATTTTCTCTACATTTGTGGTTTTGATACCCTTGGTTTGAGTCAAAATTCTGACATATTGTTATTAGAAAACCTGGTTTCCGGCGATCATAAAGCATTTGAAGCCCTTTTTATGAAATATTTTCCAAAAGTGAAATATTTCATCACTCATTTAATCAAATCTGAAGCCATCGCAGAAGAACTCTCTCAAGACATATTCGTTAAAATATGGTCTCATAAAGAAAAATTCAATAAAGTATCCAATTTCAACTCTTACATATACCGGATGGCAAAAAATGCTGTCATCAATCATTTTGAACATCAATATATTGAAGAAAATTATGTTCAGAATTATATTTTACCTGGAGAAACCGGAATCGAAGAGGAATATTATGCTAAAGAATTAGAGTTATTGATTCAGCTGAGTATAAATAATATGCCTCCTCAGCGGAAAAAGATTTATCAGATGAGTCGAATAGAAGGTTTAAAGAACGAAGAAATTGCTCAAAAACTAAACTTATCTAAAAAAACGATAGAAAACCACTTGAATCTGGCCCTCAAAGAAATAAAAAAGACCATTCTACTATCTTCTTTATTTTTCATATAAACATTGGGTGTAAACCCTTTCTTAGTTGTCCTATATAATAGGATGCAAAAAAAATATCAAATACTATCTTCTTTTTTCCACAATTCATTTCCTGAAGACATCAGGAAAAAGGTTGAATTATGGTTATTGAATCCACATTCTCTTTTGGAGAAAGAAAAAGCGCTCCGAATGATCTGGGATGAGATAGAACTCGAACCGGACAACTCAACTAAGGAGTCTTTTATAAAAACACAAAATAAAATCAATTCTCAAACAAATAATTCCTCTACAAGAAAGATCCCTTATTTTTTATGGATTGCGAAAATAGCTGTCATAATGCTACTTATCTTACTTCCTGCAGGAGGAGTTTACGTCTACTTCCAGCATCAGGAAGAACCACAACAAGTAGAATGGGTCGAATGTTTCGCCCCTGACGGAAAGATCTTTAACATTACGTTACCCGATAGTTCTATTGCAATTTTAAATGCCGGTAGTGTCTTAATATATCCGAAAGAATTTAATAAAAAAACCCGAAATATTTATTTAAATGGTCAAGCAGAATTTAAAGTAAAGAAAAATAAAGCCCAACCATTCATTGTAAATATAAATTACCTGGACGTAGAAGCAATAGGCACCGAATTCGATATTAATTCTTATTCATCCGGAGAAACAACATATGCAACACTTAATTCCGGGAAAATTAAAGTGACCTTTAAAAATTTGGGAGATAGAGACTCTCTTACAAGCAAAAATTTTGTATTCTTAAATCCGGGCGAACAATTAGCATACAATCGCGAATCCGGAAAAATAAATATAAAAACTGTTAACTTAAATTATTCTTCAGCATGGAAGAGTGGTCATTTAGTATTCCAGCATGCATCTATGAGTGAAATTGCGACATCGCTAGAAAGAAGGTTTGGAGTAACTGTTTATTGTGATTTTTCAAAATATGATACGGAATTTATTACTGTAAAATTCATTCATGGAGAATCATTAGAGGAAAGCCTACATATATTAGAATTAATCGTGACAAATTTCAAATATCGAATTGAAGGAAAAAAAATATTCATTTATTAAAATAACTATTATGAAAAAAAGGACCGGGAAGAAAAGCTTCACCCATACTCCCCGGTCTGAAACCGAAGAACACCCTCAACGTGAATTGGAAACAAGTATTCAACGAAAAAATTATTTACAAAATTATGAAATTACTTAGATCTACCTGTTACAATCGTAACAAAATTTCTTTGTTGACAACATTTTTGAGCTTTTTGCTAATTTCGATCTTCCCTGCAAATATCTTTGCTCAAAACAAAAATGTGACGATTTCTCAGAAAAACATAAGCATCTTATCTGTTTTTGAAGAAATTGAAAAACAAACCGATTATACTATTGCTTACAATGAATCAAAATTAAATGTGAACCAAAAGATCTCTGTTGATCTTAAAAATGCCACACTACAGGAGGCTCTCTCTCAAACACTAAAAGGTTTGGGTTTGAGTTTTACCATTCAAGGAAAACAAATTGTAATTACACCTGAAAAAGCAACAAATGACGGAATTAAGGTTACCGGTACCGTTTCTGATAAAGTCGGAGACAAAATTGTCGGAGCCGTTGTCAGAATAAAAGGAGAAAGTGGTGTAAAAACTGTAACTAATATAGATGGACAATTTTCATTAATTGTACCTAATGAAAATACGGTGCTGGAAATTTCTTATCTTGGTTACAATACCCGGGAAATACTAGTAGGAAATACGCCTAATTTGATTTTGAGTATGGATGAAAACACAACTACTCTTGATGAAATCGTTGTTGTAGGTTACGGATCACAGAAAAAAGTCAATCTGACAGGAGCTGTATCAACCGTAAAAATGGACGATGTATTAGGAAGCCGTCCGGTAGGATCTTCTGCCAAAGCTTTAGAAGGAGCAATCCCCGGATTACAAATCAGTCGTGCTAGTGGAAAACCGGGAGCTGTCGATTTTATCAACCTTCGTGGAGTTACTAGTATTAATGATCCCACATCAGGGCCTTTAGTACTGATTGACCACGTTCCTATGGACTTGAGCATGGTGGATCCAAACGACATTGAAAGCGTATCTGTACTGAAAGATGCTGCCGCTTCTGCGATCTATGGTGCGAGAGCCGCATTCGGTATTATTCTGGTAACTACGAAGAAAGCAAAAAAAGACACCCCTATCCGTGTAAATTATTCCAACAATTTTGCATTTTCCAATCCGGCAACTTTACCCAATAAAATTGATCCTTATTCCACCGTAAAAGTCTACCAGGATCTGGGAATTGAGTCGTATTATGGAGGGCAAACCATATCTAAATGGATGAATTACATGGACGAGTACTATAACCAGGGAAAATATCCGGAAGGTTATGTTGTTGGAGATGATATGATCCAATACAATTTGGCTGAAACCGATGCATACAAGGATATGATGGCTTCTTCCGGCTTCCAACAGCAACACAATTTATCCTTAACCGGAGGCAGCTCAAAATCTACATATCGTATATCTTTTGGTATGATTGATGAAAATGGCATTCTATACAGCGACCGTGACGGTTTCCAACGTTATAACGCTTCTTCTTTTGTAAATTTAGATGCGACCAGCTGGTTGAGCGGACAAGTCGACATCCGTTATGCTGATGCAAAAACATTGACACCAAGAGGTAATGCAGAAGGAAGTGATTTATGGTATTATACCCGTTTCTGCCAACCGATGGCTCCTCTGGGAGATGGGATTGATAAAGCCAGTGGTGAAACTTATCCATACACCAGCGCCAGACATATGATCATGTTGGAAGATCCGAAAACCAACAGGAATAATAACATCCGTTTAATCGGACGCGCTATCATCAAACCATTCAAGGGAATGGAGGTCACAGGTGAATTCAGCCACATGAGAGATTGGTGGTCTGAATCGACTTCCAGAAAAGATTACTACACGTTGAATCCTGTATCAAATGTCCGTCTGTCCAGCTTGAATGGAGGGAATACTTCATACTCAATGTCTCAATATTTTACTACAAACAATGCGATTAACGTTTATGGTACTTATAATATACTGTTAAATCAAACTCATAATATTACAGGAATGGTTGGTTTCAACCAGGAAGCCTATTATTATGAGGCTCTATCCGGATCCCGATTGGATCTGTTGGTTCAGGATCTACCTTCTTTATCTATGGCAGGCGGCACTCAATCAACATCCGATAATTTTTCAGAATATGCAACCCGAGGAGTTTTTTATCGTTTCAACTATGACTATAAAGGTCGTTATTTATTCGAAGCAAACGGACGATATGACGGTTCATCCCGCTTCCCGAAAGAAAAACGATTTGGTTTCTTTCCTTCTTTTTCTGCTGGTTGGCGGTTAAGTGAAGAAACATTTATATCTGATTTACATGAAAATATTTCCAATATTAAATTACGTGGTTCATGGGGAGAAATAGGGAACCAGAACGTAGGACAAACAAATATAATTACAACAGATTATGGATATCTGCCAACGATGTCTCCAGGAAACGCATCCTGGATATTACCCGGAGGAACCGATTGGGTAAAAACGATGGGTCAACCCGGGATTGTTTCTTCGAATTACACATGGGAAACGGTTGAAAGTATGGACTTTGGAATAGATCTGGGATTCTTCAAGAATAAACTGTCAACAACATTTGACTGGTATCAGCGTGATACAAAAAATATGTTAGCTCCGGCAAAAGCCGGCCCTGCCGTACTAGGAGCCAATTACCCTAAAGAAAACACAGCAGCCCTGAGAACACAAGGCTGGGAATTAACAATACAATGGAAAAGTAATATCGGAAATGATATCCGTTATAACATTGGATTAAACTTGTACGACTCAAAATCCGAAATCACAAAATACGATAACCCTTCAGGCATCCTTATCAACAACGGTTCACTCGTGCTGCGTGAAGGCATGAAATACGGAGAAATATGGGGATATACAACAGACAGGTTTTACACTCCGGACGATTTCGAAGCAGATGGAAAAACATTAAAAGCAGGTATTCCTTTCGTAAGAGGATATACCAAACCCAATCCAGGAGATGTAGTTTATAAAAATTTTGATGGAGAGGATAGTCAAAACCCTGGTAAATACATCATTGACACAGGCAATAACACCTTTGAAAATCCGGGAGATCTAAAGGTTATCGGTAACAACACAGCCCGCTATCAGTTTGGTGTTAATGGAGGCGTGTCCTGGAAACAGTTCGATTTATCGTTCTTCTTTAACGGTGTTGGCAAAAGAGACTTGATTATGCCAAACTATACTGCTCCTAGCGGGACTTTTGTTGCCGGAGTTTTCGATTACCAGACAGATTATTGGAAAGAGGACAATCCGAATGCCTTCTGGCCGAGAATTTATGGTCAGGTTCCTTCCGGAATTATCAATAACTCAGGAGCTAACACCGCGATCCAAACAAAGTATCTTCAGAATGGAGCATATATCCGCCTGAAAAATGTAACACTAGCCTATAATCTACCTAGAAATCTATGTGACAAAATTTTCGTACAGTCGTTACGTTTCTTTGCTAGCGGGGAAAACCTCTATACATGGCATCATCTACCTCACGGACATTATCCGGACTCCTATGTAGCGCTTCCCGGTACTTTAAATATGGCTCAGGGAATCCAGGGTGATTCCGGTAGTGGAAGTTGGTCATACCCTTTAATGCGTCAACTTTCTTTTGGTCTAAATCTAACTTTCTAAATCATGAACATTATGAAAACATATAAAATATTATTCATACTGACTCTTACGCTATTGTTTTCGTGTAATGACGATTTTATGGAGAAGTATCCGAAGAATGCAGCTACCGTGCCGACATTTTTCACAACTTATGAAAATTTCAAATCATATTCCTGGCAATTTTATGCATGGTACTCCGGATATACTTTGAATGCAACACAATTCGACAGTTATACAGACAATGGTATGGATGGTCAGACCGGGGTTAATGCTTACGCCACCGATCAGATTATAGAACCCACTTCCGGAGGAGAATGGTATTACAGCCGTATAAGAGTCATCCACCAAATGTTAGACAATATAGACAATTCATCTATGACTGATACGGAGAAGAAACACTGGAAAAGTGTAGGTTATTTCTTTAAATCACAGGAGTACCTTCGACTGATGACAGCATTCGGTGACGTTATCTGGGTAGATAAAGTATTGGGTAGCAGCGACAATGACATCCTGTACGGACCGGCAACTCCCCGTCTGGAAATTGCAAAGAAGATACTTGAAATGTTACAATATGCACAACAGAATATCAAAAAAGACGGAGATGGACGTAATACTGTAAACCTGAACGTTGTCAATGCCTTAATGTCTCGTTTCGGTTTATTTGAAGGAACCTGGGAAAAATATCATCAACTCAGCAGTGAAACCGATTATAAGAAATACCTACAGGCTAGTTTTGATGCATCATCTGCATTGATAGCTGCAATTCCCAATATCCACGGCAATTACAACGAACTGTTCAATTCATATGATTTGACTTCCGTCAACAGCGTTTTGTTGTTCAAAGTATTCTATGTCGGAAAAAACGGACATATGATCAACCGTAGCATGGGGGCCAATCCAACTCCTTATCAGGCTTCGTCCGACTTGGTTCAATCATATCTTTGCACAGACGGAAAACCAATCTGGACAAGTTCGTCTTACCAGGGCCCTGCAGATGGAAATGCGACTATGGATGTTGAGTTCTTAAACCGTGACCGGCGCTTGTATTATTCTATTTGTCCGCCTTATCGTGTGAATACAACATTCCCACAAAATAAAGACATGTCCAATGTAAGTCCGACCGGAGTCGCAAAGGATGCATATTTTATGAATCTAATGGCTTCCATCAGTACATCCACAGCACCGAAAATTATGCCTGTTCATCAATGGAACGACGAATTAGTCCGGGAAATGCCACACTTCAGCAGTGGCGGCGGCCGTTATAATATGGCGCAAGGTTACAACGCGGTAACTGGTGGCTATTATCCATGGAAAATTTATACTCCGGCCAATCAAGGTTCGGGAGATGGCAATGATGCCCCTATCTATCGTATGGGAGAAGTGCTGGTCAACCATGCAGAAGTTGCGTGGGAATTGGGAAAATTCGATCAATCAGTTGCAGATGCAACAATTAACAAACTTCGTACTCGTGGCAACATAGCCACAATGAAAGTATCAGATATCACGTCTTCTTTCGATCCCAAACGGGATAAAGGAGGATGGGCACCTTCTTCAGGTGACAAAGTACAGGGTACGCCTGATTATGAGGTAGATCCTGTGTTGTGGGAAATCCGCCGTGAACGTCGTGTAGAACTGTATTGTGAAGGATTCCGTTTCAATGATATCAAACGTTGGGCAAAAGGGAAATATATCAGTCAGCAACTCTTCGGAGCTTGGGTAAAAAAAGCAGAATATGAAGATGAACGTCATATTGTGATTGGTGCGAAGACCCCGGCAACTCCGGCTGTTGCAAACTTTACGCTACCTTTAGCTGGTGACGACGGAACAGTTATGCCCAACAATCCTTCGGTATCTGAAGGCCGTGTATATGTCCGCGAAAAACCAAGTCCCGGATGGCTAAACAAACAATATCTGAGCCCGATCCCATTGAATGAATTAACTCTCAACCCGGAACTAAAACAAAATCCGGGATGGAGAAGCCCTGACACTGGTAATTGATTTTTCAATTAATAATCTACAGGTCGTTCTTCAAAAGATTGTAAAATCAACAATAGGACGACCTGTTTTTATGAGTAAAACGACTAATTTTGCAGAATAAAATAATAACACTCTGAATGATACTATGACTTCTAAATTAAAATTTACTTTATTTCTTCTTTTTATCCTGTTTTTACCTGTAAACGCAACAGAAGATAACAAACCAATCATACAATCTGTAGAAGAGCTGGTTAGCCGAATTATCCCTGATCACAAATCACAATTTATATTCAAACTAAGTCCCGGGAAACAATCCTGGTTTAAAATAAGCGCTTCAAACGGAAAGATAAAAATCGAGGGAAATTCTCCTGTCAGCATCTCCGCGGGGCTTCACAGATATATGAAGAATTACCTCAACACATCTGTTAGCTGGACAAACTTTCAACCGATATTACCAGATAAATTACCTCTCCCAAAAACTACGGTTGAGGAGCACAGTCCCTACAATTTCGTCACTTACATGAACTATTGTACTTTTGGTTATTCTACCGTTTATTGGAATTGGGAACGCTGGGAAAAAGAAATCGATTGGATGGCTTTAAATGGAGTGACTCATCCCCTGGCAATGGTAGGGGTAGAACAAGTATGGATGAACTTCTTGAAGAAAACAGGTTACTCAGAAACCGAAGCCAAGCATTTTCTAACCGGACCGGTCTATCTTCCCTGGCTCTTGATGGGAAACATGGAGACATTAGGAGGTCCGATGCCGGATGAATGGTTTATACGCCAAGTCGAACTGCAGAAAAAAATATTGGAACGTATGCGCAGCTACGGCATGTCTCCTATTTTTCAGGCTTTTTATGGAATGGTTCCAACGAATTTCAAAACAAAATTTCCTAACACAAAAGTTGTAGAACAAGGAAAATGGAACACCTTCGACCGTCCGGATGTTTTCTCTCCTTTGGATCCCGAATTCAACCGGTTAGCCAAACTGTGGTATGATGAATATACAGCACTGTTCGGAAAAGCAGAATATTATGCCGGGGATTTATTTCACGAAGGTGGAAAAACAGGAGGGTTGGACGTTACTGCTTGTGCTAAAGAGGTACAAAAGGCAATGTTACAACACAATCCCCAGTCAGTCTGGGTAGTACAAAGCTGGGGTACCAATCCTACTCCCGAATTATTAAAAGGCTTATCCCCGGATCATTCTCTGGTTGTCGAACTATGCGCCGAATACTGGCATCGATGGAAAGACAACAAAGGATATGTCGGTATCCCTTGGGTCTGGTCAAACATTTCAAATTGGGGAGGCAATATCGGCTTGCATGGAAGATTGGATGCTATAGCTTCTCAACCGACAGATGCCCTTTCGGACAAAGATGCCTCAAAGACATTGACTGGTATCGGATTTACTCCTGAAGGAATAGAAACGAATCCGGTAGTTTCAGACTTATGGAGCGATATGATATGGACTAGCAAGGCCCCGGATATGACATCCTGGATTAATCGCTATGCTCAATGCCGTTATCATAGCAACCTTCCTTCTCTCCAACAGGCATGGCAGGGATTCTACCATACGGCATACGGAACATACCCCGAATCCCGTCGCCCTTCTGAACCTGTATTTTGCGCCAATCCTTCTTTAAATGTAAAGACGGTATCCGCCTGGTCTCAGAGCAAAATTTTCTATAATCCGGATGAATTTGCGAAAGCATGTGTTATTTTCCTTCTGGATGCAGAACAATTAAAAAACAATATCAATTATCGCTATGATGCTATTGATATGATACGCCAATACATCTCCAATCTCGGTCGCTCTACTTATGCATCGATACAGGAAGCCTGGAAAACAAAAAACAGAGCCGCATTTGATGAATCAACTGCACGCTTTCTTCAACTTATTAAAGACCAGGATGAATTACTGCTCACTCACCCCGGATTCTGTTTACAGCCTTGGTTACAAGACGCACGGGATGCCGGAAGTACTCAAGGTATCAAAGACCAGTACGAATATTATAACCGCTTGATTCTTACGTCTTGGGATACCGTAGAAGGATCTCTGAATGACTATACCCATAGGGAGTTAGGTGGCCTTCTGGGAACATATTACTACAAACGCTGGGAACTGTTTTTTAATTATCTTCATCAGGCCTGGGATAACCCGTCGATGCCTAAACCTAAACTGTTCTCAATTACAGAAACATGGTTATATCAGGATATTACCAAAGAAATAAGACCATCAGGGAAAGACCCGGTGGAAACTGCTATAAAAATGTTTAATAAATATTACAGCACACAAAATTGAATATCATATTTCTATGAAACTACAGGGAAAACAAATATTAGCATTGGCTCTTTGCAGTCCGGGAGTATTCTCAGTATACTCCCAACAAACAGAAAAACCTAATATCATCTATATTATTGCAGACGATCTGGGATACGGAGATCTGGGATGCTACGGACAAACAAAGATACAGACTCCTAATATTGATAAACTGGCAAAAGAGGGTATGCGTTTTACGCAACACTATGCAGGCTGTACTGTCAGTGCCCCTTCACGTTCTTCCTTGATGACCGGTTTACATACCGGACATACTCCTATCCGCGGAAATAAAGAGCATTATCCGGAAGGACAACATCCTCTACCTGCAAATACTTACACTATTGGTAGAATGTTACAGGAAAACGGATATACTACCGGTTGCTTTGGTAAATGGGGCCTGGGATATCCCGGTTCTGAAGGAACTCCCGACAAACAAGGATTTGATGAATTCTACGGATATAATTGTCAACGTATAGCTCACAATTATTATCCGTACTATCTTTGGCATAACCAGGACACAGTATGGTTAAATGGAAACAAAGGTCATCTGAAGGAAGATTATTCTCATGATCTGATCCAGGAACAAGCTCTGGAGTTCATCCGGTCGAATAAAGATAAAGACAAGCCTTTCTTCGCTTTCCTTACTTATGTCATTCCCCACGCTGAATTAACGAACCCGGAAGACAGCATACTTGCAAGATATAAAAATACCTTTCCTGAAACTCCATACAAAGGAGTCGACGACGGAACTGATTATAAAACCGGTGGTTATGGAAGCACAAACCATCCGAAAGCCGATTTCGCGGCTATGATCACAAGACTGGATGCCTATGTCGGTGAAATTATGGATCTCCTGAAAAAATCAGGTATGGATAAAAACACTATCGTCTTTTTTACCAGCGACAACGGCCCACACCGCGAAGGAGGCGCCGATCCGGACTATTTTGACAGTTACGGACCTCTGCGTGGGGTCAAACGGGATCTGCACGAAGGAGGCATCAGGATTCCTTTGATAGTGAGCTATCCCGGAAAAATAAAGGCAAACTCTGTCAATGAACACATTTCTGCCTTTTGGGATATTCTACCTACCTTTGCAAAACTAACAGGAAACAATTTTTCAGGAAATACTGATGGAATCTCATTTTTACCATCATTATTGGGTAACGGGAAACAGAAAAAACATAAATATCTGTACTGGGAATTTCATGAAGAAGGCGGGAAAATGGCAGTCAGAAAAGGGAATTGGAAAGCTATAATGCTTAATGTCGGAAATCCGGAAAAATCTGTCCTTGAATTATATGATTTGTCAAAAGACATTCATGAAGATTACAATGTTGCCGAAAAATATCCCAAAATAGTCTCCGACATGAGAAATATCATGCAAAAAGAACATGTAGATTCGGAAATATTCCGGTTTTCAATGCCTACAATCATTAAATAACAATTAATTCTGTATATTTGCATTATTAGCTTCAGCTCAAAAAATATAAAACGAAAAACATGTTTGCAAAAAAAATCATTTTTCCCGTTATTTTTACTTTCATCATAATAAATCTGATAAGCGCTCAACAAAAAAATATGCCAATCGAGATAAAGGATAGTCTTCATTGGAAAATAATTCCTGAAAAAAACCAAGGATTTGCGTCTATTATAAATGGTAATATTACACTGAAATCCGACAGCGATCTTTTTTATGTTTATGATAAATTATTTCATTTCTTCAACACTTCAATAAATTACACGGTTAAATCCCAGAATGAGAACTCCCATACTGGGGTGATACTTCGCTACGTTTCTCCGGAAGACTGGATTTATATTGGTTGTGATGAAACCAGCGATATCCTCGGATACTCTGTCTGGTATGTTGAAACTCCCTCGTTCAGAAAGGAAATAGCAAGAGATATTGCAAAATTATATAAAGATTATCCCCGGAATATTCGTATTGATTTAGTGGATGAATCGATTTTATTACGAATTGATTCTGAAATAGCAACTTTTGTAAATATTCCCGGTTTAGGAAAAAAAGCTGGAAAAATTGGATTCAGGGCGCATAAAGGAGGATCAGCAATTATTTCTGATATCTCATTTAAAGAAACAATCAAGCCTAAAACTACATTCCCTGAAGGAAATTTTATTATCCAATCTGACGAATTACAGGTTGTTTTGAGCAGAAACTTCCCCACTCCACTGAAATATAAGTGGAAAAATAATCCGGAAGTAACTGCTAATGATCAAGTTTGTGAGTATATCAACCTCAATGGAGATCTTTATCCGGCAAAAAGCTCAGGGAGGCAAATCGATGGGAATAAAGTAGTTTATTCTCTCAGTGTTCCTGCGGCTAATGCTGTTATCACTGTTGAGTGCAAGGTGAAGCAGCATATTTTTGAGACCTGCCTTAAGGACATTAAAATCATTAACAACCAAGAGGAGGCCTTCCCAATAAAAACCATCGGTTTTCCGGAGCAATACCTTGCTGCAATGCCTAACTCTTCTGAAAAAACAGCCCTCTCTATTGCTGTCAATGAAGGATCCGACCGTTTTTTTCATCTAAACAAAAAAGCTACTGATACAATCAATTGCAATGCGGCTATTGTAATCCTCAACGATGAAAATCAGGCCATTACTTTAGATAATAACTCTATTTACGAAACCAGGCAATTTGTTTATAGATCTGTTCCTGAAAAAAATGCGACATTCATCGGTAATAACGAATGGATTTACACCGGAATCGATGGGAAAACAACAGAACTGCCCTGGTGGAAAGTTATTTTTACCGGAGATAGAAATAATGATAATGTTGTGAATTGGCAGGATGGTGCGGTCGCTCTTTCTGAAGTATATCCGGATCCTTACGGAGTAGACCGGGTACGTAATTCCAATATTACAATTACCATGAATTTTGCAAGTGAAGCTCAGTTTCCTTTCCTCAGGCAACTGGATAACATTAAGAAAGTATATTACCTCACCGATGGATTCCGCCAGATGCTCGAACTCAAGGGTTACCAGGCAGAAGGGCATGACACCGGACATCCTGATTTTTCCAGTCATTACAATACCCGTGCCGGAGGGATGAAAGATTTGAATACACTGGTTCAGGAAGCAAAAAAATATAACGCCTACATCGGACTGCATATTAATGAGAGTGAAGCTCATCCTTCGGCAAAAGCATACAATAAAACGATTGTCTCAGGTATTCCCGGATGGAAATGGCTTGACCAGGCTTATCTGATCAAGAAAGAAGCTGATGTGATAAGCGGTAGTTTCCAACAGCGGCTCGATAATCTGAAAAAAGAAGTGGATGGTTTGGACTTTATTTATATTGATACCTACCGGGAACATCGTTATCTGGCTTATAACACGGCAAAACTCTTTAATGAGCGGGGTTGGGCCGTCTGGACTGAAGATCCCAGCGTTTTCAACCGCTATGGGGTATGGATACACTACTGTCCTGAATCCAAGAGTCTGATTTCCAGGTTTGTACATGGAACACGTAAAGACGCATTTGCAAATGACTCTCTATTCGGAGGAGGCTATAACCGTGGAGCTGCAATTGGTTTTCAGGGATGGCAGAATGGTAAAGACATGTACAAAGCTATCCGCAATTTCTATACGGAACAACTACCTTATCGTTATCTGATGCAATCTCCGGTTATTTATGCCGATGCTAATAAACTTCGCTTCAAAAACGGGACAGAGACGCGCAGGGAAAACGGGATTACCAATATGTATGACAACGGCAGGATAATCAAAAAGGGAAACATCGTATTTATCCCTTGGAATAATTCCGGAGCCGAAAAGATCTACCATTATAATCCGGAAGGAGGAGTGTCTGAATGGGAATTACCGGCTTCATGGCAAACAGACAGGGTATATTGCTATGAATTAACAGATACAGGCAGACTAGCGGGCAATATTTTGAATGTCGAAAGTCATAAAATCACATTGAATGCAAAGAAAGATGTACCATACGTCTTATATAAAACGTCAGCTTCTAACTTATTACCTGCCGATTGGAGTCATGGCAGCCTCATCAAAGATATGGGTTTTGACAGTAAAGATTTTGGATATTGGACAAAAACAGGAAATCAGGAAGGAGTTCAAATAGAAACAACACCCTATGGACAAGCAGAATTAAAGATTTCCGGACAGAAAGAAGCCGGAGTTATACAAACTATCTCCGGACTGGAAGGGGGAAAAAGTTATAGTATATATGCCTGGGTACAGGTCAATGGAAAAAGGAATGCCTCCATTAAAATTTCAGAGAATGGTACACAGCCTATCGTTTCCCGTATTGATGAAACACTCTTCAAAAACACTCAAATCAATTCTGATAAACGTGGAGGATATTATCAGTTATTAAAGGTACAGTTTGTTCAACCGGAAGGAAAAACAACGGCAAAGTTATCTCTTGTGGCTGATGCAGTGCAAGATAGATCCTCTGTTGTTTTTGATGATATCAGAATTTTGGAAACTCAGATTTGTCAAAAAGAAGGGTATGCTTATTATGAAGATTTTGAACATATCGATTTCGGGTGGGGAGGCTGGATGCTCGCCAGACCTTCGGAAGCAAAAACCCACCTCAGCGAACGGAATGGTGCTTACACAGATGATGTTATCGATGGAAAATGGTCTCTAAAAATATTGGATCAGGGCAAAGGCGAGATTTTAAGAACAATGCCTTCTCTCATTCGACTCAGGCCAAATACAAAATACACTGTAAATTTTCAGTATAAATCCACAGTAAAAGGTTCCTTCGAAATAAAGGCTTCCTCTACAAAAAGTAATGAACCGCTCTTATCCTCCCCTCTCGATGGAGAAGGAGTATATGAGGGCTCATTTACTACTGACGAATCAGGAGATTGCTATCTCTCTATTTTTCAATTAAATAAAGGAATGTTGATTATCGACAACTTCGGAATAAAAAACTAAATTATTTCATTCCAAATATTGTCACATTGGCTCTGCCCCGTAACACGCCTCTCGTATCGTACCAAAAATCAATACGACGAATACTGCGTTTGCCAACTCCACGCAAATCTATAATCCGGCTTTCTCCTCCCTGAGGAATATCAATTGCCACAGGGATGTCATCCGGTGCGCCATTATCGTACGTAATCCTTAACTTTATCAAACGTAAAGCAGCATCTGTGACTTTAAATTTTATTTTTCTGAAATTATCAAATGGAGCAACCACAGCAATCCCATCATGGTCAGCAACAAACTTAGCCTCTGTTGTTCCTATCACACGCCATTCTCCCGGAACTCCGGCTTTTCCCCTGCGTACCTGTTGCGCACTTACCGCTTCATTAAAAAAAACAGCAAAAAACAAGATTCCGATTAATACCAATACGTTACGTTTCATGTTCAATTATATTTTGATTATTAATTTAAAAAAACAACATTCTCATATAAAAAGTTCTCAAATTAAGGCTGTTTTTATTTTTTTGCTCTTGTTAAATATTTCATTACCTTTGGAGAACTCTAAAATTACTTATTAAAATATTTTTGTTTTTATCATGAAGAAACTAACTTTATCTTTGACTTTATTACTGTCTGTACTATTTGTTTACGGACAAAACTATCCTTTCAACGGATTGGATATGAACATGGGCAGCCTGTCGAAATTATCCAATGCTAAAACACGTTCTATCAGTCCGGAAAACAGAACGGGAGAACCAGGAAAAGGCGGAATGGCTGATCCTATTGCTGATAAAGGCAAACGAAACATAGCAAATGCAGCACAAAACGCACGTGACCTGGGAATCGGATGGAAGGTAAACCCATATTTGGATATTCAGGGGGGAGAAACGATCACTATTGCCGAGATTGAAGGCCCGGGAGCAATCCAGCAGATATGGATGACTCCGACCGGCAACTGGAGGTTCAGTATCATTCGTTTTTATTGGGATGGTGAAACAGAACCATCTGTAGAATGTCCTGTAGGAGACTTCTTCGCCAGTGCTTACAACGAATTCGCACAATTATCTTCACTGGCGGTATGTGTAAACCCCGGAAGCTCCTTTAACTGTTACTGGAAAATGCCTTTCCGCAAGAAATGTAAAATTACCATGGAAAATATCAACTCCGAATCCATGCGGTTATATTATCAGGTGAATTATACATTAACAGAAGTCGGAGAAGACGAAGCTTATTTCCATGCACAATTCCGCCGTTCAAATCCGACTCAGGGATCAATCCATACTTTAATTGACGGAGTAAAAGGAAAAGGACACTATGTTGGTACTTATCTCGCCTGGAGAGTTCATGATAACGCCTGGTGGGGTGAAGGTGAAATCAAATTCTATATGGATGGAGACAACGAATTCCCTACTATTTGCGGAACCGGAACTGAAGATTATTTCTGCGGATCTTATAATTTCGAGAACAAAAAGACAAAACAATATCAGGAATATACTACTCCATATGCCGGATTACATCAGGTGATACGCCCTGACGGACTTTACAATGCCGTTCAAGGTTTCGGAATGTACCGCTGGCATGTCCTTGATCCTATCCGTTTTGACAAAGATCTTAAGGTAACTATTCAGGATCTCGGCTGGAGACACGATTGGAGATACAATAATCAGAAATCAGATATTTCATCAACCGTTTTCTGGTATCAGAAAGAACCTCATGCCAAATTCCCGACGCTTCCAAAGAAGGATGATCTTGAAATTCCGAAATGGTAATTATAATCAGTGAATAAAAAACAGCCACAACTAATTCATAATGAATCGATTGTGGCTATTTTTTACTTACTAAACCTCTATTACCATTTGATAACTTCAACTCTGAACGAATAACTAACATTCTGACCATTAGGAATCATATATTCAGGTAAAGTTACCGGCCCACAGCTTGCATTTCCGACGCCTTCCTGTATACAATCCAGATTGAGGTATGTTTCAGGTTTACGTATTTCATCAAGCATAAAATCATGTTTTGCCTGCCATAAATCATTATCGGTGAAATGCAGCGCACTGAAACTCAAACGATCTTTAGAGGATATTTTCAGACCTCTCCCATTATTGTCAGTAATGGTAAACCAGCGGATATTTTCCCTGTTACCCATACTTTGAGATCGCACATAATGCTCGGCCTCCATTCCTTTTACCGTAGTTTCGTAACACCCGAAGAATGCAGAATGTCTCCTGTCCGAATAATTTTCGTGCGGACCACGACCGTAATATTTAATATTTTCCAAACCGGCAGGCAATACGACCTGTAATCCCAGGCGATGGAGAACATTAACTCCCGGAGCTGTAAAATTGGCATCGACATCGACCGTTCCATCCGCATATATTTGATATTTTATCAAGAAGGGAACCTCTACCGGCTTTTTAAAATTGATAGTTGCAGTTTTACTCATTATTACGGTTACATACTTCCCATCTTCGCTTGTTTGGAAAGTAAATACCGGTTTATCATATACCACCGGATAATAATTCTGGTCGGTATATTTGTCATTATTCAAGCTTCGGTACCAGTTCAGTTCAAGTCCTTTTTTGTCATGAATCATCTCTTTGTCTCCATATTTCAATGATTTCATAACTCCTGTCTGCATATCAAAAACCGTTGAGAATTCAGTTCCGGTAATGACCAACTCATTCCCTGTTTTTTCAGCTTGAATCTTTTGCATGGAAGTCGTATTCAACAATGGCAACAGTTGCTTTTTATTAAGCGCAAACTGCTCTGAAGCAACAATATACCCGACTTTTCCCCAACTGGTATTTTCTTTCAACCTGAAGTATACATTCAAAAAATACTCACTACCGGAATCCAGATTTTTATTATATGGGACAAATAATGTCGTTTTTTGATTGGGCACAAGATTAATCGGATTTATTGATCCTGATTCAGCAATAATTCCGTCTTTAATCAATTCCCAACTGATATTGAATTCATTTAGATTGGTAAAATCGTATTTGTTTTCAATTTCAATTTTTCCAATCGATAGTGACAAGGGTCTGAATTTTATATATTGATATATTTTCTTTGCTTCCAACAACTTAGCAGTTTCTCTTCTATCGGGAGTCGTTAATCCGTCACAAACAAAGTCGCCATCATTAGGTTGGTCGCCAAAATCTCCTCCATAATAATACCTGTTTTGCGGACCTCCGAACTTAACGATTCCATGATCGACCCATTCCCATATACAGCCACCGATCATACGTTGGGATTTGTTCTCAATATAATCCCAATATTCAGCAATATTACCTAAGGCATTACCCATTGCATGGTCGTATTCACACAAAAAATAAGGTTTATCACTTTCCCGTTGATCAAAGGCTGCCATTCGTTCCAGTGACGGATACATGTGAGAATCTATATCGGCCGACTCATTTCTTCCTTCATAATGAACAAGACGAGACGGATCCATCTGGCGGGCTAATTTTGCGATCTCATCAAAATTTTGTCCGTTTCCTCCTTCATTTCCCATCGACCAGAAGATGACGGATGGATGATTCCGATCGCGCTGTATCATTCTTTCCAAACGATCTTTATACGCAGGTAACCAGGAAGGCATATTACTGACGGAATGGTTTCCGTGATTTTCAATATCGGCTTCATCTACAGTATAAAGACCGTAATAATCGTAAATCGCATACATTTTAGCCTGATTAGGATAGTGACTTGTACGAATCGTATTCATATTGTAACGTTTCATCATCGTTACATCCTGAATCATCGTTTCCACCGGAACACTTTTACCATATATCGGATGGGTATCATGCCTGTTGGTTCCTTTGAAAAACACCTGTTCATTATTGATATAAACCCGTTTATTTTTTATCTCGGTTTTACGGAATCCGAATTTGGAAGACATCACTTCCGTTACGTTTCCGTTTTTGTCTTTCAATGAAATAATCGTTGTATAAAGATTTGGTTTTTCTGCCGACCATAACATCGGATTCATAACAGAAGCCTGTAAATCGAGACTCTGTTCTTCTTTACTTTTCAAGACGTTTGTATTCTTTGAAATATCAGCTATTGCTTTTCCTTGCGGATCTAATAAAGTAATGTCAATAGATGCGGCCGATTCTTTCTTATCATCATTTTTTACAAAAGCCTTTGCTTTGAATGTGGCTGATGAATAATCATCTCCCTTGAATTCGGACGACAATTGATAATCGCGGACATGAACTTTCGGAGTTGCAAACAGAAACACATCGCGATGAATACCACTCATACGGAACATATCCTGGTCTTCGATATAACTGGCGTCTGTCCAACGGAACACTTGTACGGCAATCATATTTTTTCCCGGCTTAACGTATTCGGATATATTAAATTCCGCTACATTGTTTGCACCCTGGCTGTATCCTACTTTTTTGCCGTTTATCCAGATATAAAAGCCACTATACACTCCATCGAAATGAATAAAAATGTTTTTTCCATCCCAACCGGTCGGGATATCGAAATCGCGGCGGTAGGAACCTACCGGATTCGGTTCTTTTTCATTAGTATACCCTTTTTGCGGTTGAATAAACGGAGGATTATTCTTAAACGGATAAGTTATATTGGTATAGATAGGTGTTCCGTAACCGTGCATCTCCCAATTGGAAGGAACAGGTATTTCTTTCCAGGAAGAAACGTTGTAACCGGTTTTGAAAAAATCCATCGGGCGTTCGGATGGCTGTTTTACCCAATTGAATTTCCAGACACCATTCAAAGATTGGTAGAGTGAAGATGACGGTTCCAACCATGGTTTATCAAAACTTTGATCCGCTTTGAGAGTTTCTATCGACGGAAAAGGAATGTACGTAACATGCCCCGGTTCTTTATTAACGGCAAAAATAGTTTCATTTTCCCAATCGTTTTTACTTCTTTTGACCTTTACTTCTTTAGGCGCTTTCATGTTTGTCGGTACCAATCGCCATGTTTGCATTACATTTGGCAGTTGACTTATTCTTGCTCCTGCGGCTTCTTCCCCGGTAAAAGCCAAAGCCATTCCGCTGTTACGTTGGACAATGGTATATTCTCCTGTACCTGTCATTGTGAATTTCCAATGCTGATTTTCATTCGCAGGTGAAGAATCCCACTGGATGACCGGATTTCCGTTTCCGGAATCCTTATTAAAATTGTCGATACTTTTATTGCAAAACGGATTGGTAATCAAGCTATATCCATTCGCTGAAGTTGTTATTTTCCAGGCTTGCCCTTCTTTTCCTTTTTGTTCTTTGCTTAAAACAAGTTTGGCCTCGTTCGTTGCCGCATCTAAATTATCAATCACCAAACCTGATGGGCTGACTATCTTATACAAAACATCCGGATTAATTTGTTGGGAAAACAGATTACCTGTTAAAAATAATCCGAATAAGAATAATAGTACTGATCTGTTTTTGAGTAATAACATGATTCTTTGTAATTAAATTTTTATTGTGGAGTTTTCTTTTCTTTGTATCTTTACGCTGATACTAATCTACCGCATGCTGTTTTGGGTCTTATCTGTTTGCACGCAGTAAAATGTCTGAATACTAACTCTAAAATTAATTGGATTTCAACAGGTCGTTCAACAGTTGATCAAGAGTTTCTTCATTCAACTTTTTTGCAATAATTTCTTTCTTGTCATCCAATAAGTAGATGGATGGAGTTGTAGCTGTATTATAAAACTGCCAATAATAAGATGTGTTATTAGAATCCCAAAGGTTGTACCAATGAGGACCATACAATTTATGTTCATTTACAAAGTCCAACCATTCTTTTTTGTCTTTTAGACGATACACACATACCACATCCAGGCCTTTATCTACATATTTTTTGTATAACTTGTCATGTAAAGCCGGAACCTCTTTTTTACAATGTCCACACGATGGTTCATAAAAACAAAGTAATGTATACTTCCGGCCAAGACTATAAAGATCGACTCTCCTGTTCAGGGAGTCCTGCAGAGGCAAGTCTCTTGCCTTCATACCAATCCTGTTAAAGCGAACTTTATCATATTCGGACCTGATATCCGAAAGAAAAGCCGAATCGGCCCAGGTAGCCAGTCCTTTCAAATAATAATCCTCAGCTAATTTAGCCCATACATTCTCCATACCCATCAGGTTACTCTGCAGAGCATAGTTTGTCAATTTCGAAAGCATCAGTTGGTAACAGGTAGTGTCTTTCATCGTTTTAGCTACCAAACGGGAAGCTGCATTAGCTAATGAATCAGGGATTCCTTCAACCTGCCGTTGCATATATGTTTCTATTTTCTGAGGGAAATAATTAGTAAACCAAAAACGCTTGTCCAATAAATCAATATTATCAAAATAATGATCTTTCAGATAATAAAATTCTTCTCTGGCCTCATCCTGTGTCTTAGGAGACGGATAAGGGCCTGTTGACACCGGTTCCAAGCCTTTAAAGAACAAAGAGACCCACAGATCCTTATGTTGGGCGAAGAAAGTCTCCTGAAAAGCCTGTACATCTTTATTCAGGGCCTCCATTTTTTCGGTAATTGCAGAAAAATCCTGATTGGCATCCTTCAAAGCCTTGCCTTCTTCATACAATTTCATCCGTTCTTTTTGTTTTCCGGAAAGAAAGTGTATGTATTCCGCAAATGCTACCGACTGGGGCGCTCCCGTCACTTTATTTTTCTCAACAAAATCCGTTGTATCTACTTCAATCTGAAACACCTGATTATCAGATAATAGCACATCAAAATATTTTGTACTGTCGATATAAACCATATACAACCCCTGATCCAGTTTTTGAGGTTGTATAAAAGCCCCAATCCCCTGATCAGACAATTGTAACGAATCCTTTTTGTAGACCTTTCCATTAAAGTAGGAGCACAAAGCCAACTCTTTATTTTTCAACTGGGGAGCTTTGATGGAAATATTCAAATCATTACTCCTAACATTTGAGCTCCAAACTATTACCAAAGCAAGAATAATAAAAATTTTACATTTCATTTGTCTTCTCTTTTAACCATTTTTGTTCTTCCTCATTTAATTCCGGAGAAAGAATTTCATATACTTTTTTATGATAATTATTTAACCAATCAATCTCTTCTTTCGATAATAACGATCTATTTACCGGTTTCTTATCTATCGGACACAAGGTTAATGTTTCAAATTGGCAGAACTCACCGAACGCACTTTCTTCTGCTTTTTCCACCAGGATCAGGTTCTCTATGCGAATGCCATATTCTCCTGCCTTATAAACACCCGGTTCATTCGATGTGACCATTCCCGGCATCATTGCAACCGGATTATGTTCCATACGGATACTCTGCGGTCCTTCATGGACATTCAGAAAATGTCCGATACCATGCCCTGTCCCGTGTAAATAATTCAAACCTCTTTCCCACAAAGCCTTTCTGGCCAGAATATCCAGTTGAACACCTTTCGTTCCCTTTGGAAATTTAGCCATCGACAAATCGATATTTCCTTTCAGGACTGCAGTATAATCATTTTTCATAGCACCACTAAGCTCACCGACAGCAAATGTCCGCGTTATATCTGTTGTCCCATCAAAATACTGAGCTCCGGAATCGACCAATAGCAGCCCCTCCGGCTGAATCGTAACACTTGTCTCTTCTGTTGCGCTATAATGAACGATCGCTCCATGTTCCGCATAACCCACAATTGATGAAAAACTTTCTCCAAAAAACATTGGCTGCTGACTACGATATTCCCGAAGCTTTTTTTCGACATCAAGTTCAGTTACAACTTCCCCTTTTTTCAATGCTTCTTCAAGCCACATCCAAAAACGTACCAAAGCGACTCCGTCTTTCTTCATTGCACTACGAACCCCGCAAATTTCAGTCTCATTCTTGATCGTTTTAAGCATATCTACCGGATGAACAGGAGCATATACAACATGACAATCCACCGGAATAGCCTCATATAGTTCCGAATTAATCTTTGACGGATTAATTAATAAACGGGTATCCTGTTTTAAATTCCGAATATAATCAGTGACCTTTTCATAATCAGCAAAAATCACGCCTTCTGATTTCAGATAATCAACGACTTCTGTATTCAATTTTTCCGGATTGATGAACAAGACTACCTCTTCATCGGAGATAAAGGCATAACTTACTGCCACCGGATTATATCCGATATCATTCCCCCTGATATTAAAAAGCCAGGCAATCATATCGAGTGAAACCAAAATCGAAGCATCTGCACCTTCCTTACGGATTTCATCCATAACCCGGATTATTTTCTGCTTTGTTCCTTCACCGGAGATTTTTTCCGGCAATAAGAAAACTTTATTCACAGGGATAGCAGGACGTTCACTCCACAGAATGTTCCAGGGAGAAAAATTCGTATTTAAACTTAACCCATGTGCTAACAAATATGATTTTAAATCTTTTATATCAGAAGCCGCGAAAACAGAGCCATCGACCCCTACTATACTTCCTTTCTTAAGCTCACTGCCCAACCATTCACTTACCGTGGGCGTGCCCGGAATACGTTCTTTAAAAAGATGGATTCCTGTCCCGTATAATTGGGTTTCAGCCTGGATAAAATAACGGGAGTCAGTCCATAATCCTGCTTTATCCGTAGTAATAACGACAGTTCCGGCAGAACCGGTAAATCCGGATATCCATTCCCTCGTTTTCCAACACTCTGCCGGATACTCACTTAAATGAGGATCTGTACTAGGAATAATGCAAGCAGAGAGTCCCTCTGCCTGCATTAATTTCCGAAGTTCCGATATTTTTTCTTCGATATTCATAATTAATATTTATATCCTGCTTTTGCGGAAGCATCCTGCGGTTTAGCAATCGGCACCAATGTGAATCCCCAGTTATAATCTTCGTTGGCATAGATGGAATACTTTGGTTGAGGTTTATCGCCCCAACTGTTAAATCCTGCAACTCCACACTGTTTCATATCCACACATACCTCGACAAAATTTCTCGGATGAATATCTGCCGAATGTGTTTGTTTCGGCAAGAAATCCTTAGCTTCGGCATAGTTTTTATTTGCCTTAGCTTCAGGTGATTTATTTCCCCATTGATAATCCGCATCCGATTCCTGAGAATCAAAATCTTCTACAGAATTTCTCAAAGCATTGAATCCAATCGTATTATCGGCTTCTATTAACAAACCTTTTCCACCTTTCATGTTCAAAGCAACCCAACGGGTATCGGTATGGTGACCGTTTTCCTGTGGACGAACATACGGATAATACATATCATCCGCAGTAGAAGAGTATAATCCTATCACGGTTCCTTTATGTCTGTCCAGATAGTTCTCTTCCGGTCCACGACCAAGATACTGTACCTGATTCATCTCCGCAGGCAATCTGAATCTAACACCAACGCGAGGGATCTCCAGACGGGTATCCGCTCTCCTGGCACGCGCCAATGCTCCACTAGCGGATTCCGTTGCTGTCTTTTCATCCTCAGCCTCAGCCAGTTGTTTCCCTTGAACAGTAACCGCCGTGTATTTTACAGAGACATTCACAACCCCTGAAGGATAAATGTGATACTTCACAATATAATCATTCCCCAATGGCAAACGATATGTTACATTTACATCCACTCCATCACCTTGCTTTGCGACTGTAGCCTGGGATTTGAAATTTTTGCTGGCTTCTTTCCATATCTGCAAACGGTATGGCATACGGCTTCCGTAGTCATTATCATTAGGGCCTCTCCAAAAATTCGGTTGAATACCAAAGCCTTCACTGAAATACTCCTGTCCGTCTACACGATAAGAAGTAACCAATCCTGATTTTTTATTGAAGGTAAAGTTAACTTTTGAAGAAGATACGATAATATTATCTCCTGCTTCAGAAGTCGTCAATTGAGGACCAGACGCCTTATAATCTTTTTTCTCCCCTTGAAGAGGCAACTTAAATTGCTCTATAGCGACAACATAATCTGCCGGAACCAACAATTCTGCATTTTTAGAACGGACTTCAAAATTCACGAAATATTCAGAGCCTGGCTTTACCTTTATTTTAGACACCGGAACAGTTACAACCCGGGATAATTGAGGCTCCAGATCAATGGCGAGGACTCCTTTTTGAAGAATATTTCCATTTTCCATTATTTTATACAAAATCGTATAATCCCTCAAATTTGAGAAATAAAAACGATTGATCATTCTAAATTCACCTTTATTTAAGTCCACAGCTTCAAATGCTACATTTTGATGAGCATACTTCACTTCAGCCATTGCCGGATGAGGACTTTGATCCGGCCCGATTACTCCGTCCGCGACAAAATTACCGTCTGATGCCTGATTTTCTCCGAAATCGCCGCCATATGCCCAGATTTCACGTCCTTTTTTATCTTTGATCTTCACTGCATGATCGATCCATTCCCAGATATAACCACCCTGTAGATTCGGGTATTTGTAGATTTGTTCCCATTGATCAGACAGGTTCCCATTGGAGTTACCCATTGCGTGAGAATACTCGGAAGGCACATACGGACGATCCCATAAAGTTTGTCCCTGTCTCTCAAACTCGGCTGTCGACGGATACTGAGGAACTATCATATCGGTATTCCATTCACTCAAAGCTCTTTCGTAACATACCGGACGCTTCATCAGGTCTTTATCCAGATCTTTCAGCAAAACATATCCATTATAAAAATTATAACCGTTACCGGCTTCATTTCCCATCGACCAGATAGTTACGGAAGGATAGTTCTTATTACGTTCAAACATATTGGTAATACGGGATAGGTGACTCTTCAAGAAATCAGGGTTATGTCCCAAAGTTCCTTTTTTACCTCCATCTTCGTGTCCAAGGGCTCCTTTTCTCATATCGTCCTGATGGATAGTATAATACATACCATGAGATTCTATGTTTGCTTCATCATATACATACAAACCATATAAATCGCACATTTCATAAAATTTCCGGTCCTGAGGGTAGTGAGACAAACGCACGGTATTGATATTATGTAATTTCATCAATTCGAAATTACGCTTCATCTCTTCAGGCTTGATATAGTGCCCTCGGAAAATAGTTTCATGAATATTCGTACCTTTAAGTTTGATCGGTTGTCCGTTAACATAAAACAAGCGGGCTTTTCTCTCCACAGTATTTCCATCACGACCCTTAACATGCATGATATGATCACTTTCTTTAATTTCAATGCGACGGAAACCAACGTGGAACGGAACAACCTCTGCAACTTTACCTCCTTGTTCAAGTGTAATCAACAACTTATATAAATTTGGATGTTCCGAGGTCCAGGTAAGTACATTACTTAATGTGTAATCAAAACTTACAGTTCCTGAATTATCCTGAGGCACGGATAATGATTTTGTTCCCGAAGAAACAATTTTTCCATTACCGTCCAATAATTCGTACTTAACAGATGTATTTTGAGCCGAAGAAGTCGTATTCTTTACATCCACACCTAATTTAAATATCCCATTTTTATAGCTATCATCCAATGACGACACTACACGGAAATCCTGGACTGCAGTCTTCGGTTGAGACCAGATAAAAATATCCCTCTCAATACCGCTCATACGTAAAAAATCCTGACATTCCAGCCATGAACCGGTACTCCAACGGAATATTTTCAATGTCAACACATTTTTTCCTGCCTGGATATACGGGTTAATCAAAAATTCAGCAGGGTCTTTGGAGTCTTCACTGTATCCCACTTCTTTTCCGTTCAGGTAAACATAGACTCCTGATTTCGCACCGGCAATATGCAAAAAGAGATCACGGCTCATCCAATCTGCGGGAATCTCGATATCACGACGATAAACTCCTACCGGATTCTCTTCCGGTAAAACAGGCGGAACAGGATTGTAAGTATTGAATTCATAAGGATGGTTTACATAAAAAGCTTCTCCGAACCCCTGAAGCTCCCAGTTACCCGGAACCTGAATATCCGACCATCCGGAAAGATTCACATTTACATCCGTAATGTTCGCAGGCAATTTTTTATAAGCATCAACAAAGAAAAATTTCCAGGTACCATTAAGCAGATAGTAATACGGACTGTTTTCATACTTGAGAGTCGATGCATTAGCTGCATTATTATAACTCATAAAGGTAGTCCTCGGAGCCTCCTTATTTACAGCGACGACATTTACGTCCTTCCAATAAGGTAATTCCTGTGCATGAAGATTAAATAAAAGCATAAATGCCAAAACAATAGTTATCCCAGCCGATTTTTTCATTAATTTCATAAATCTTTAATAATTTTATATCAATTTAAACTGCATATGTAAATAAGATTTACACATTTTTCACTGAACCGGAACAAAGATACTATTTTATTCGTTATGATGCATATCACATATTTTAAATAAAGTAAAAAGATGAAAACATACTATTTATTCATATTATCTGCATTGCTTTTTTTATCATGCGGACAACAATCAAAAAATAAAACAGAGGCCTCCGACGCTCAAGAAGCAGCTCCAGCCGAAGGGCAGAAATTAATGGTAGACACTGCTGCCTCTTCCATTCATTGGACTGGTTTCAAACCGGGAGGACATCATTCAGGAACCTTGGGAATCAAAAGCGGAGAACTTTATATTGAAGGAACAACTTTAAAATCCGGTTCATTCATCCTCGACATGAACGCTATCGTTTGTGAAGACATAAAAGATGCAGACATGAGTCAGAAATTAGTAGGACACCTGAAAAGCGCAGATTTTTTTGATGTTGAAAAGTATCCGGAAGGCCAGTTTATTATTACAGGTTCACAAGAATTATCTAAAGGAACAGACAGTTTGAATGTAAAAATCAGTGGCAACCTGAATTTGAAGGATGTATCAAAAAATATTTCTTTTGATGCTACAATAAAAAAAGACGGCCATAATTATGTTGCGACAACAGCTCCTTTTTCTATAGATAGAATACAGTGGGGAGTAAATTACGGATCTAAAAATATATTTAAAGATTTAAAAGATTCCTTTATTAATGATGAGATCGAAATCCGACTGGTTATTATTGCTAACTAAAAATAATCATGTATCTTTGTCGCTCTGATTTGTCTGCATATGACAATAAATTAGGTACGACTAGTGAATATAGTAATTGATCAAGGAAATACTTCGGCTAAAGTAGCCATGTATGAAAGACGCAAGTTGCATGCGTCTTTCATATTTAAACCTCTGCAATTAAGTCGGTTGATAAAATTAATCAACGAATTTTCTCCGTCACAGGGCATATTCAGTTCTGTTGCCGACATTAATCCGGATATCATCTCTTTTTTAAAAGAAAAACTCAACCGGTTTATTATATTGGATGAAAAAACCCCTGTACCTATAACAATACAATACAAAACTCCACAGACTTTAGGACGCGACCGAATTGCCTCTGCAGTAGCCGCTTACAAAAAACATCCAGACCGGAACCTATTGGTTATCGATGCCGGGACAGCAATAACCTACGACTTCATACAAGCCGGAGGAATCTATTCTGGAGGAAATATTTCTCCGGGAATGACCATTCGTTTCAAAGCTCTCAACAATTATACCAGACATCTACCTCTGTTGGATGAGAACGGTGATATTCCCGAACTGGGATCTAATACCGAAACAGCCATCAGATCTGGTGTCGTTAACGGTATTTTAAAAGAAATGAATGCTTATATTGACGAAATAAAAGTAAAATATCCGGATCTTTTGGTTTTTTTAACAGGAGGACACTCTTTTTATTTTGAAACAAAATTAAAAAAATCCATCTTTGCAGACGGAAATTTAGTCCTCAATGGATTAAATGAAATCTTGAATTATCAATATGTATAAAATTAAGACTATTTTATTGCTTGCATGTATAAGCCTCATGCCTGCTTTTTTACCGGCTCAGAATAATACAAATTCACCGTATTCGCGATATGCCTATGGAGTGCTTTCCGATCAGACATTCGGGGCACAAAGAGCCATGGGTGGCATTGGCTATGGATTACGTGATCCTAAAATGATCAACCCTCTGAATCCTGCCGCATTTTCCGCAGTAGACTCCATGACATTTATGCTCGACCTGGGAGTAACAGGGCAACTCGCATGGTTTGAGGACTCCGGTAATAAAGAAAGTAAATTTAATGGCAATCTAGAATACGTTGCCATGCAATTCCCATTATATAAAAACCTTGGAATGGGGCTTGGATTCAAACCGGTTTCCTATGTCGGATATAATTATGGGACAACAACCACGAAACCGAATAATTACTTGGTATACACATTATACAACGGTGGTGGAGGGCTCAATCAGATATATGGGTCATTCTCATACAATTTATTCAAACGTTTCTCTGTCGGAGCAAACATCGGATACATATTCGGAGATATCAAGCACTACAGGACGATAACTTCAAACGAAACTTCCGATATGACTACAAGCCTTTCGGATACCTTGCGTTCATCTGGGTTTTCTTATGATCTCGGCATTCAGTACATACACCCTCTAAACAGTAAATCCCGGATTGTGATTGGAGCTACCTATGCCCCGAAAATAAAATTCAATGGAAAAGAAATGAAAACCGGCATAACATATAATACTTCCGGAGCATCCTCTTCCCAGCGGGAAGTTATTGATGATTACGGGTTTCAGCTGCCCCAGTCATTCGGAATTGGTGCTACATACACCAAGTTTGATAAATTGACTGTCGGTGCAGACTTTCTTTTGCAACAATGGGCGGATGCCGAATACGAAAGCAAAACAGACACCCTAAGTAACCGCATGAAGATCAACGGAGGTTTTGAATACACCCCCGACTCCAGAAGCAAAAGCCTATTTAAACGCACAAAGTACAGAGCAGGGGCTTCTTACTCCGATTCTTATGTTAATGTACAAGGTTCCGGGTACAAAGAGTACGGAGCTTCTGTAGGGGTTGGCATACCAATGGTAGATAATAGATCCAGATTGAATATTACATTTGAATATGTCGCTATTCGTCCGGAACTAAAAACTCTGATCGATGAACAATACTTTAAATTCACAGTAAGTTATACTTTCAACGAATTGTGGTTCTTCAAGCGAAAACTCCAATAATATTATTACTTCTGCTATGCTTCCTTTCTGTAGGATGTAGCAAAAAATCGTCATTGGAAACTGTAGTTGTGGACAGCAAGAGACTTCCAATAGCGCATACCGAAGATGAACTATCCCTAATCTCCGATTCAGGGATTACTAGATATCGGCTATCCGCTAAAATCTGGGATGTGTATGTTGACAGTGCATCTGAATCTTATTCGTATTTTCCAGAAGGGATATATGTCGAAAAGTTCGATACTTTATTCAACATCGAAGGAAACCTGTCGGCAGATACGGCCTATTATTTCGATAAACAAAAACTATGGAAAGCCATCGGAAACGTTAAAGTCGTTAATCTTGCCGGTGAAAAATTTGAGACTTCCGAACTATACTTGGATGATAAAGCGGGAAAGATTTATACCGACAAATTTATCCGGATAGAACGTAGGGGACAGCTACATACGGGTTATGGCTTTCGTTCGAACCAAAGCATGAGTGACTGGGAGATCCTGAATCACTCCGGAGAAATTGATATTCCCGAAGAAAATCTCGACTCTACCCGAACCGATAGCATTGGTAACAAAAGTAACAAACCCATTCGGGAGGAAAACGAAAAACTCATAAAACGATGAGTACCTGGATACTTTTTATTTCTACAATCATAATTATTGTTGTAGTTCTTATACTTAAAGAACTTATCCTTAAAATTGTCCTACGTTTTTTCAGGATAAAACGCCCATCTTGGAAAAATATAAGTTCACATGGCAGAAGCAGTCTGGATTATTTTATTCAGAAAAGTATCCAGGAAGCTCCTCAAAATACGGAATTGGACAAAGAAATGATACTATTCCAGAATGCATTGGAATTTTCCAATGTCCGGATCAGAGATTGTGTCGTTCCCCGTACCGAAATTGTAGCAGTAAGTACCTCTACACCATTAGAAGAACTACTTTCCCGATTTATTGAAACCGGCTTATCGAAAATACTTGTTTTCAAAGAAGACATAGACAACATTATCGGATATATTCATTCGTCAGAAATGTTTATCAAACCAAAGGACTGGACAAAAAGTATCATTTCACTACCTTTTGTTCCGGAAAACATGGCAGCCAACAAGCTGATGAAAAACATGCTGGAAGAAAAACGGAACATTGCAATTGTTGTAGACGAATTTGGCGGGACATCCGGAGTGATTACCCTGGAAGACCTTGTTGAAGAGATCTTTGGAGAAATTGAAGATGAACACGATCCCCGGAATTTCGTTGTAAAACAAATCAATGAAGATGAATATATTTTGTCCGGACGTGCTGAAATTGACCAAATCAATGAAACGTTCTCTCTTAACATCCCGGAATCCGATGAATACCAGACAATTGCAGGATTCATCCTCAATCACACCCAGAGCTTTCCTAAGATTAATGAGTTTATTACAATAGATCAATACACCTTTAAAATCATTAAGATGTCGAATACAAAAATAGAACTGGTTAGGCTTAAAATCTGCAAATCATAAATTTTCTCGTAAAATATATGGTTAATAAATCAAAACTTCGTATCTTCGTGCGCAATTTCTACGAAATAAATTAAAAAAACAAATATAAAAATCAATGGCAACGTTAGAAAAAATCAGGAGTAAAGCAGGTTTACTGGTCGCTGTGGTCGGTATCGCTTTGCTCGCATTCGTTATCGGAGACTTCCTGAAATCGGGATCTACTTTTTTTCATCAATCCAAAGAAAAAATAGCTATAGTCGATGGAGAAGCTATCTCTATTCAGGATTATCAGGCTAAGGTGGAAGAAATGACCAACGTCTACAAAAGAAGGACGCAGACAAACAATGTTAACGAAGAGATGCAAAACCAGATCCGGAGCGATGTTTTCGAAACAATGGTAAATGGCATACTATTAAATAGAGAGACTGATAAAATTGGCATGACTGTCGGAAAAGACGAACTTTCCGATCTGATTATCGGTGATAACATCTCACCACTGATTCTTCAAATGCCGGATTTTCAAAATCCTCAAACAGGAACTTTCGATAAAAATATGTTGTTGCAATTCCTGCAAACCATAGAATCAGATGACCTCAGCGGTTACCCTGCCGAAGCAAAAGCTCAATTATTAGAAGCTAAAAACTACTGGTTATTCTGGGAACAAACGATCAAACAACAAAAATTGCAGGCTAAATATTCAAGCCTGTTAGGAAATGCGATCGCTGTAAATGCTATTGAAGCTAAAAATGCATACGAAGAGAAAAAAATCAGTGTCGGTTTTGAATACGTAGTTCAAAATTACCAATCAGTACCCGATGATCAGGTGACTGTTTCCGATTCTGAAATCAAAAGTTTATACGAAAAACGAAAAAGTACTTACAAACAAGACAAACAACAAGTTGTAAGCTTTATTTCTGTAGATATTGTTCCCAGCAAGGAAGATGCTTCTGCGATATTAAAAGCCGTTACGGATTTGAAACCAGCGTTCGAAAAACCAGATGCAGATGTTGCCGGTTTAGTAAACGAAAACTCAGATCTGAAATATATCGATGCATATATGGCGAAATCAGAACTTCGTGACGACATGCAGGCTTTTGTAGAAACTGCAAATGTAAATGACGTTTCCGAACCGGTACTATCCGGAGGAGCTTATGTTATGTTGAAATTAATAGGAACTACGACAGCTCCTGATTCAATTAAAATCAATCAACTGGTATTGCCAAACCTGGATGAAAAAATACTTACTTCTTTAACCGACAGTATAATTGGTGTTATCAAAGGAGGAAAATCATTTGCTGATGTAGCTAAAGAAGAAACTCAAGGCCGGACTACCGGAGAGCTTAACTACATGACAGAAGCTCAGTTAGTTTCCGCTACTGATGCAAACTTCAAGGATCAAGTATTCTCAGCTCCGGTCGGAGATATCTTTGTTGCAAAATCAATTCATGGTTCTCACTTAGTACAGATTGTGGAAAAGACAAAACCTATAACTAAGTATAAAATTGCTGCAATACAAATTGCAGTTACTCCAAGTTCGGATACATACAGCAAATTATATAACGACTTAAGTACCTATATTTCAAAAAACAACACATTAGATAAATTCAAAACAGCTGCTGCTGAAAGCGGATACATGGTTGAAAACGAAATACCTGTTTCTGAAAACCAACCGACTTTGGCAAATATCCAGTCTTCACGTCCTGCGATACGTTGGGCTTTCGAACACAAAAAAGGAGAGATTTCTGAAATCTTCGAATGTCAGGATCGTTTTGTCGTTGTTGCTGTAGATGGTAGTCTGAAACCGGGATATCGTCCGTTAGCTTCCGTTTCTGAAATTTTGAAACGCGAATTGTATAATGATAAAAAAGCGGAAAAGATTATCAGTGATCTGAAAGCAAAAAACTTTTCTTCTATGAGTGATTATGCTGGCGCGATGAATTCCACAGTTAACTCTGTCGAATTTGTAACATTCTCAACTCCAAATATCTCCGGAATTGGTGTTGAACCTATCATTAATGCAAAAGCTCCTTTAGCTGAAGTAGGAAAAATAACAGAACCATTGAAAGGAAAAGCCGGTGTTTTTGTATTAAACATCACCAGCAAAAATGCAGCCGAAGCTCCTTACAATGCAGAAATCGAAAAACAATCTCTTATGTCAACAAATATGTACAGGATGTACTCATTTCTACCGGCATTGAGGGATAAAGCTAAAGTCGAAGACAATAGAATCAGATTTTATTGATAATAAGACCGTAAGATAGTAAGGTAATAAGACCGTAAGATAGTGAAATCTAAATCTTACGGTCTTATTACCTTACGGTCTTACCTATTTACAGTCTTTATTTATGGATAGATTGCTTGGTAAAACACTGGAAGAACTCAAACAGATTGTCTCTGATTTGAGGATGCCGATTTTTACTGCAAAACAAATCTCAGACTGGTTATACAAAAAAAAGATAACCGGTATTGACGAAATGAGTAATCTATCGAATCAAAACCGGGAAAAGCTTAAAGAACGGTTCATTGTTGGCGTTGAAACTCCCACACAAAAGCAGGAATCCAAAGATGGAACAATAAAATATTTGTTTAATACAACAACCGGACATTCTGTAGAAACAGTTTATATTCCAGACGATGACAGAGCAACTCTTTGCGTTTCATCCCAGATAGGTTGCAAAATGAATTGTCTATTCTGTATGACCGGGAAACAAGGTTTTTCAGGAAACCTTACTGCTAACGAAATCATAAATCAAATACAATCGGTTCCTGAGAATTCGAAACTCACCAACATTGTATTTATGGGCATGGGAGAACCTCTGGATAATACTGACGAAGTTTTTAAGGCTTTGGAAATCCTCACTTCAGATTACGGTTATGCCTGGAGTCCGAAACGAATAACAGTTTCGTCGGTGGGCATTATTCCCAGCCTAAAACGTTTTATTGAAGAAAGCCAATGCCATTTAGCTATCAGCATTCACTCACCATACGAAGATGAAAGAAAAGCGCTCATGCCGGTAGAAAAAGCATACCCAATCAGTCAGGTACTGGACTTGATACAAAGATATGATTTTTCACATCAACGCAGGGTCTCTTTTGAGTACATCATGTTCAAAGGATTGAATGATGACCTGGAACATGCCAAAGACCTGGCAAAACTCCTTCGAGGAATTCCTTGCAGGGTCAATCTCATCAGATACCATGCTATTCCTGATGTAGATCTGAAAAGTTCGGATATGACCGTTATGCCTGCTTTCAGAGATTATTTATCTTCAAAAGGAATCACCTGTACAATAAGGTCTTCCAGAGGAGAAGATATTTTAGCTGCCTGCGGAATGCTTTCCACAAAAGAAAGTAGTATCTTTGTAAAAAAAATGACATAATCATATGATCAAAATAGGTATAACACACGGAGACATCAATGGAATAGGTTATGAAATGATCCTGAAAGTATTTTCAGATTCAAGGGTTACTGAACTTTTCACTCCTGTACTTTACGGTTCATCTAAAGTAGCAGCATATCATCGGAAAGCGATGGAAATTCAGAGTGTTAATTTGCATGCTATAGATCAGGCTTCAGATGCTCTTCCAAACCGTGTAAATATCATAAATTGTGTTAATGATGATGTAAAAGTCGAACTTGGCAAATATACTTCTGAATCAGGAGAAGCTGCGATATCATCATTACAAAGAGCGACAGAAGACATTAACAATGGTGTTATTGATGCAATCATTACTTTGCCGGCAATTATCAATGACATACAAAAAGACGGTATCAAATATTCCGGACAGACTGCATTAATAGAAACTGTCATCGGGAAACCCAAACAATCATTGGGAATATTAGTGAAAGACAGCCTGAGAATAGCCTTAGTTACAGGAAGTGTCCCCTTAACAGACGTTTCCAATCAGTTGACGGAAGAGCTTATATTCAAAAAACTTTCGGACTTGCAAAATAGCCTGATTCGCGATTTTGCAGTTTCTGCGCCACGTATCGCTGTATTATCCCTCAATCCTAATATTACTCCTGATAATCCGGGAAAAGAAGAAACAGAGCAAATTATTCCCGCTTTGGAGCGTGCATCTAAATCAGGCATATTTTGCTTCGGACCTTATGCTTCCGATGAGTTCTTCGGTTCCGGAAGCTTTACCAAATTTGACGCAGTACTGGCAATGTATCATGATCAGGGATTGGTGCCTTTCAAAACACTTGCTGCTGAAGAAGGTGTCTACTTCAGCGCCGGACTTCCAATAGTCAGAACCGCCCCCAACCTGGGGCCTTCTTTCGATATCGCCGGACAAAATATTGCTCCTGAACTCGCTTTGCTAAACTCGATTTACCTTGCAATCGATATCATCAAAAATAGAGAGACAGATGATGAAATTAACGCAAATCCTCTCAAAAAACATTATTATGAGAAGGGTTCTGATAATGAAAAACTGGATTTGACTTCCGATAATTAAATTATATTTCTTTTCGGAACTATTTTTTAATTTTAGAGGATAAGTTTCCAAAATAAACTAAAGTATTACAACATTTATAATAATTCTATAATAAAAGGGCTGTCCAAAGTCGGATAGCCCCTTTAATTTTATATTAATTTGATTTATAAAACCAATTAGTTCATCGTAAACACCTCTTTGAATTCACCAAAGCTACCTGCACTCACAACAAATCGACCTGTCATATTAAATACTTTACCATTTTTGTTAGGTTGATTTAGAGATGCAGCTGTCGGCATCGTAAATGATGTCATTCCATATTGAGAGTCGACATACCCAGTCTGCTGAGTCGAAAATGAAATAGAATTATTCGCTGCTACAGAAAACATAATAGGAAAATTCTTTGTGTAACAATCCGGGAAACAATATACTGTAGCATCCTCTTGTGCCTGTTGGATTTCTTGCATCCAAGATTTTTCAAAAAATGCAGATGTAAAAGTTCCTGTTCCAATTTTCTTCCATGTAATCTTTCTTGACACATTGACTAACACTGAATCAAGTGCAGATGGAGACTTTTGCTCCATATTATCAAGTTTCAGAACCAGAGAATAGGTCAAAGCCGGATTTAATTTATCAAGAGTCGCATGCTTGATCTCTGCATAAGAAACAGTCTCACCTTCCTTAAAAGAAATTGTTGATGAATTCAATGAGAATAGTGTTGGAGATGTTGTCTTAAAAACGAGTGGCACATCTAATGCTCCAGCAGAACTTGAACGATTCATCGCAATCTTAATCACAGTTCCATCTTCAGGAGCTAAACTTAGATCATATCTTCCTGCTTGAAATGAAACTTTTGATCCATCCAATGGATATGTCGCACCTTCCGGAGCCTCACATGAAATGAGAAGCAAGCAGAAAGAACACAAAATCAATTTTGATATAATAATAATCTTATTCATAATTCCTATTTTTAATTATTCTAATTATGGGTTTTGATCTGCAGGATCAATTTCATTATTGTTGTCGATCTCTGTTTGAGGTATTTGATAAATAAATCTCCAATCTCCGGCATTCAGTTGAATTTTCTCAAGGTGATTAGAACCTTCATAAATACGATTAACACCTTTTTTCAATCTTAGATAATCGTAGAAAATAATACCTTCACCCCAACATTCGATTCTCTTTTGTAAGAAAACATCTTCTACACTTACTGAAGTTCTGTTCCAATCAGGATCTCTATTTTGCATTAAGAGTTTCAGAACATCTGCAGCCTCAGTATTTTTATTTTGATGAGCTAAAGCCTCTGCTTCAATCAGATACATTTCTGCAGCACGCATATATACATAATCTTCCAACCAACCTGTAACTTTCTTAAACTTCAAGTTAGAATAAATTGCAGCCTTCACTTCTGGTAATGAAGATGTATTATCAACAATCGATCCTGGAGCTTTAAATTGTTTACGACGAGCATCGTTTGCTCCAATTTGGTCGAACAAACGTTTATCGATAGCTTTATAAGCTCCAACAGCTCCACCATAACCTGCTTCAAATGTACTGATATGAGAGAAGAAAGAAGCAAACATTGTAGTAGTTTCACCTGTAATATCAGCTCCCCACATCCATTCTTTATTGTTTATGTCATTAAAACCGTCAACAGAACATTCATTTATATTCATTAAAGTATATCCCTGACGAGCCATATTTGCAAATTTTGCAGCATTTGCCCAATCTTCCATTACCAGATAAGATCTTGCTAATAAACCAGCGGCAGCACTTTTATCAATCATCGATTTGGCAGGTCTTTTATATCCTTCCATTAATTCGACAGATCTATTCAAGTCTTTTATAATTCTATCATATACCTCCTGAACAGAAGCTCTTGCTAAAACAGATTCAGTATCATCCTGACTTGTCAGATAAATTGGCACACCTGGATCTTGCTCATGTCCTTTGTATGTTTGTTGAAATCTTTGAATTGCAATCTGATAACCCAAAGCACGCAATGCCAAAGCTTGCCCAAGATAAGCTTTTAATATAGGGTTAGTAACATCCGGAGACAATTTATCAATAATTTCATTACTTTTAGAAATGATTGTATAAGCTGTTACCCAGGTTTGAGTAGGTCTACGATAAGTGGAGTTTCTATTCTCAATTTGATAATCAAAATAAAAATAGTGATTCATCAATTGAGCAACATCCTCAGTCATCATATCCCCAGATAAACCAACTGACATATAACTGAAAACATCATGAGATCCTTGATATTCAGTAGTATAAGCATATACTCCATTCAACATTCCTTCCAAGATTGAAGCGATTGCTTCCGGAGATGTTTCCCCAAGATCCTCAATCTGACCTTTTGTCGCAAACTGCGTAACATCATTGTTCAAAAATTCGTCCCCACAAGACAAAAACAGAAGCGAGCAGGAACATAAGATTGTTATTTTATATAAAAGTTTCATCTTCTTAAATTTTAGAAATTAATATTCAAACCGAACGAGGTGCTTCTCATAGCGCTATATGCATAAGTAGAATTTCCATCAACATATAACCTCGGGTCAAATCCTTTACGTGCAGAATTCAAATATAATTCATCTGCAGCCAGATAGAATCGTACACTTTCAACTCCTAATTTACTTGCAACCCGTTTTGACAGAGTATATCCCAAGGTAACATTTTGTAAACTAAAATATGAACGGCTTGTTAAGAAACGATCTGATTGAGCATTTTGATTCTGAAGTCCAAATTGTAATCTTGGAACATCAGTTATCTGACCTGGAGTAGTCCATCTTCTTGCTTCAACATCTTTATGGATTCCACCACCAGGAGAAACCATATTGTTCATTGATGATGAATATTGAGAATCGTAGGTGTAACCTCCAATGGCATAAGAAGCATCCATAGAAAAGTCAAATCCTTTCCAACTCAATGAAGTATTCACTCCGCCATAATAATCATTGAGAGCATGTTTGCCATTTTCATAAAGAGTTGCCTTTGCATAATCAGATGTAACAGTGCGACCGGTAACAACACCGTCTTTGTCCTTAACATCAGTATACCACAAAGAAGAACCTGTTGCTGGATCAACTCCGGCATATTCATTAAAGTAATAATCAAAAATTGAATTTCCTACTTTATAATAGTACCAACCATTACGATATCCTTTACCATTGATATCTCTATCTTTAGGAAGCTTCAATATTTTGTTTGTCAATGAAGTAATATTACCTCCTATTGTCCAAACCAATTCATCATTTTTGATTACATCATAGTTTAACTCAAGCTCAACGCCATAGTTTTTCATACTGATTGTATTTTCCCAAATCCAAGTAGGAGCACCCATAGACGGCGGTAATGGTTTTTGATATAACAAGTCAGATGTCTTTTTAACATAATACTCAATATTTCCTCTTAATCTGTTGAAGAAAGAAAATTCAACACCTGCATTCAGGTTACCACTGGCCTCCCAACGCAAATTAGGATTACCTCTATATACATATGAAATACCGATTTCTCCATCTTGAGGAACCACTGTATATTGATCATCATAAGCATTATTTCTTCCAATTCTATCATTACCTTGAACTCCATAACTAGCTTTCAGTTTCAAGTCATCAATCCATTCCTGAGATTTTAAAAATCCTTCTTCACTAATTCTCCAAGATGCTCCTACTGACCAAAAATCACCCCAACGAGAATCCGGATGAAAGCGAGAAGAACCATCCATACGATAACTTGCTGATGCGTAATACTTGTCTGCATAGCCATATTGGATACGAGAAATGTAAGATTCCAAAGAATACTCACTTTTATAAGAAGTTGCATCCAACAAACGAGCAGCATTAACCAATTCAGGATTATCTGGAATCAAGAAGTTTTCTTTTTGTGCTGCCATATAATAAGTTTGGTCTTTCTTGGATTCATGTCCTAACAGAACATCGAAAGAATGTTTATCAAAATTCCGTTTCCAGGTAAGCAATTGTTGGCTATTCAAACCGAAGAATTTGCCAGATGAACGGGTATTACGTCCACCAACATTCTTCGCATCTCCAGCAATTGGGGTCTGATATGAGTTTTGGAAGTAAGAATTACTTTCAACACCAATATTCAACATCAATTTAAAATCTTTTAGGAAAGAAAATTCGGCGAAACCTAATGCGGTTGTATTGTCTGTATCTGAATCTCTCACATCGTTATTCAATGCAGATAATGGGTTGGTATTAGAACCATAAGGACGACTTCCCATAGTTACCCCAAAATCATACATTTTATTGCCGAATTGGTCAAGCAGAGGTTGACCCGTTGATTGGTCGTATTGCCAAATTGGATAAATAGGAGCAATTCCCTGAGCAAACATAAATAAATTCGCATAACTACCTGCCCGGTCCGATGACCAAGGGCTATTCTGTAACACTTTCGCATAAGCAATATTAAATCCCGTTTTAAACCAGGGGGTAACAGTTTGTTCGATTTTTGCCCGACCGGTAAATCTTTGCAAATCCGAATTAGGGATATATGACTCATCTGTGAGGTAACCTGCAGACATATAGTAGCTGGTATTGTCTCCTCCTCCACTGATTGTTATTACATCTTCATTTCTGAAACCTGTAGAGAACGGTTCTGTTAACCAATCATCATGATAAAGCAGTTTAGCATTTGGATTTAGTTTTCCATCGATTACAACTTCATTTCCAGGAAGATTACCGTAAGGATTATAACCACCTGTTCCATAGGCTGTTGTCGTCAAATTATTACTAGCCCATGCATTTGGATTCATATTTCCATCAGAAATGGCTCTATTACGCAAAGATTCCCATTCTAATTCTAAATAACGACCTGGGTCTGTGACCAGATCATAAGCTGGAATAGATTTCGTATTCGCACCAAAACGAGTTTCAAATGTGACTTTAGACTTTCCTTTTTGTCCTTTCTTAGTTGTAATCAAAACAACACCATTCGCCCCACGAGCCCCATACATTGAGTTCGCAGCCGCGTCTTTAAGAATTGTCATGGACTCAACGTCCATTGTATTTATTGCATTTAATGAACCTTCATAAGGGACTCCGTCAATAACATAAAGGGGGGCCGAGTTGGCACTGATTGAGGCAAGTCCTCTAATTCTGATAGTAGAAGCACTTCCCGGCTGACCAGATAAGGTTGTAGCTTGAACTCCGGCAACTGCACCCTGTAAGGTTTTAGTAATATCCGAAGCCTGACGCTTTTCAATCGAAGAGGAGTTTACTACAGATGCAGATCCTGTAAACGATTTTTTTGTTGCTGTACCATAAGCAATTACAATAACTTCATCTAACAAATTTGCCGCAACTTTCATTTGGACTCTGATTTCCGGTGCAACTTCAACTTCCTCATCTTCCATCCCTAAATACCTAACGATCAGAGCCTTGGACGATGTTGGAACGTCTAATACAAACTGTCCATCAATATTTGTTACTGTACCAACCGCAGTATTCCCTTTTACCATCACAGATGCTCCAGCAATAGGTTCATCGCTCTCATCAAGAACAACTCCTTTTACTTTGGTAGTCTGCGCGATTGCCAGTCCCATGCTCAAGACGAAGCATGTCAACAATAAAGTCAATCTTTTCATAAATTTTACTTTAAATTAAAACTACTATACATTTCTCTTTTTGTGATATTTTTTGCTTTTTTGTCTAAAATATACGGTCGATTAATTTCAACAATTCCATAGTTGATTTTTACGTTAATATTCAATATAGAGATTGAAAATGAAGTATCTGATTTACGGTTTCGGGAAAGCTGTCAGGAAAAGGAAGAAGATAATGAAAATAATGTTAAATAAACAAATGTCAAAAAGTACTATGTCTCAAAAATTAAATGCACATTGTCTAACATTAAGTGAATTTATTAGAGAAACAAACCGTTAAATATTTTCAGAAATCTTTATTGTTTTTTTGTTTTGTTTGCATTTTTTAAAAAAACAATTTATCTTTGTTGCGTATGTTTTCTTGTAAAATGAAAGTTGATATTATACTTGTGGTAATAATCGACCGTATTTTCTAGACAAAAAAGCAAAAAATATCACAAAAAAGAGAAATGTATAGTAGATTTAATTTAAAGTAAAATTTATGAAAAGATTGACTTTATTATTGGCATGCTTCATCTTGAGCATGGGATTGGCAATCGCACAGAACAAAGCTGTGAAAGGTATTGTTTTCGATGAAAATGGAGAACCTGCAATCGGAGCTTCTGTAGTAATTAAAGGTACGAATCTTGGTGTAACCACTGGTGTTGATGGAAGATTTACTTTCGCATCTGTTCCCAACGATGCAAAGACTATCACTATCAAATATATTGGTGCTGAAAATCAGGAAGTTACAATTTCTGAAGACATGAAAATCACACTAAAGAACTCAGACGCGCTACTAAACGAAATTGTCGTGATTGGATACGGTTCAGGTAAAAAGTTAGGGACTATAGCCGGTTCTGTTTCCCAGATTTCTTCCGAAGTAATAAAAGATAAACCTGTTGCGAATGTTGTGGACGCTTTACAAGGTAAAGTAGCTGGTCTACAGGTTTATACTTCATCAGGAGAACCTTCAGCTACATCTTCGGTTCGATTGAATGGGGTCGGTTCCTTATCCAGCAGCAATACCCCTCTTTATATATTGGATGGAGCTCCTGTTAGTTCAGGGGCAATATTGTCGATGAACCCGAATGATTTTGAGAGTGTAACAGTATTAAAAGGAGCGTCAGCTACTTCTATCTACGGATCTCGTGCTTCTAACGGGGTTATTGTTTATACCTCAAAAAAAGGATCACTCTCACAAGCTGCTGAAGTTACCGTAAGAGGACAATATGGGGTTTCCTCTCTTGCTGACAAACGGTTTTATACCGATTTGTTAAATTCAAAACAATTATCTGATTTTTGGACTGAAACAGGTATTCAGACAAAAGCTCAAATGGATGCACTGGTTGCAAAATATCCTAATGATTTTTGCTGGGGAGACTATCTTTATAGCGAAAATACTCCTACTTACCAAGGAGATATCTCTATTAGAGGTGGCGGCGGAAAAACATCTTATTTTGTATCTGCATCATATTTTGACCAAACAGGGGTGGCTCCTCACTCAGGATATTCACGTTATACCGGTCGTTCAAATATTGAATCCAGAGCATTTGATTGGCTCAAGTTCGGTGCTAATATCAGTTTATCTTATGATATGAGTGAAACTAACGGTTATATGGGAAATAATGCGTACGGAGGTAGTTTTTATCGTAGAGCATTACCATTCTATTCTCCGTATGATAAAGACGGAAATCGCACAAATGTAATTGAAGGCACTGGTGGTATGTACAACCCATATTACCTTTATGAAAAACAACCGGGAGGAAGTAACACCTCAGAACTTAACGCGATTCCTTATCTGGAAATCAGTCCGGTGAAAGGTTTTATCCTTCGTTCTCAGTTTGCAATAGATGCTTATGACGCAACCGTTTCCAGTAAAATTCTGCCATCTGCCGACTTCAGAACAGCAGCTCAGGGAGGACGAACTTATGAAGCATTCAGTCGCGGAGTAACACGCACGATTACAAATACTGCCGAGTATAAATTTAATCTAAACAAAACGCATTTTATAACGGCTTTATTAGGGCAAGAGGGTATTGACTTTAATTATAGATCTTTTAATGGACAATCTGAAGGACAGGTCGATGATCGCTTGATGCTACTGCAAGTTGGAGCATTAAATAAGACATTGAATTCTGCGGGTAACTCATATGCATATCTATCTTATTTCGGACAATTGAATTATAATTATAATGAAAAGTACTTCGTTGATTTATCTATCAGGAATGACCAATCTTCTCGTTTTGGTAAAGATAATCGTTCCGCTATGTTTTATTCTGTAGGCTTGATGTGGGACATGAAGAAAGAAAATTTCTTATCAGATGTTTCCTGGCTTACAATGATGTCTGTAAAAGGAGAAATCGGAACTCAGGGTAATTCAAGTATTGGAGATTATACTCACCTTGCAACAACTGGCACTACAAGCCCGTATAACGGATCCCCCGGATGGGCTATTGGCAATTCAGGAAACTCTCACCTGACATGGGAGAAACAAATGCAATCAAACTTATCGGTAATCGCAGAGATAAATAATAAATATCGTTTCAATCTGGAGTATTACTTAAGAAAAACATCTGATATGCTCGTAGCTGTACCCTATCCTTATACATCAGGATTCGGAACTGTTACGTCCAATGTGGGAAAGATGCAAAACCAGGGGTTCAATGCTACGATTGATTTAGATTTGGTAAAAACCAAAGATTTCTATGTAGGCTTCAATGCCGTTGTCAATTATAATGCAAATAAAATAACAGAATTATTTGATGGTTATCAGCGTTGGGATATTCCAAATACCGGTGTTAGCTGGGTAGTTGGTCAACCTATATCCTATTACTATCCGATATTTGCCGGGATTGATCCTGCTGATGGGAAACAAATGTGGTATGTTCCCGGAGATGATCCTACAGTAACAACTATGGATCCGAATAATGTGACAAAAGTATTTAATGAATCAGCTTTGAGACAAAATACAGGAAAGGATCGATATACTCCAATTACAGGAGGTTTTGGGGTGAATGCTAAATGGAAAGGAATTGCGATGCAAGCTGATTTTGCTGTGGTTAAGGGTAAATATCTGATCAATAATGATCGTTATTTTACCGAAAATCCAAGAAATGCAGGAACAGGCACGAACCAGTCTTATAGAGTTCTTGATTATTGGAAACAGCCGGGTGATGTTACATTAATGCCTAAGTATGGTGAAACGATGCAATTCGACACCCACTTATTGGAAGATGCATCATTTGTAAGAATGAAAAACATAACTCTTTCTTACTCATTCCCAAGTTCTCTGATGAAGAAAACAAAAATCTTCAAAGGTATTAGAGTTTATACCACCGGACGTAATTTATTGACTTTCACAGATTATCTGGGACAAGATCCGGAACAGGACTCTAATCTTCAAATGGGTATATACCCGAATACCCGTCAATATTCTTTTGGTATTGATATTACGTTTTAAATTCTACAACTTAATTAAATGAAAAGTAATATGAAAAAAATAATAATAATATTGAGTACAGTTGCACTACTATTTACAGCATGCGACCTGGACAAATATCCATTAGATAGTATTGAACAATCTCAATCTTTTAAAAATGTAGAAGATGCTACTCAATTCAATACGGGAATGTACACGTTTTTAAGAAACCGTGTCTATGGAATTTTTATGTATTCCTCAGATGTGCAGGCTGATTTATTAAATGCATCTAAAGATTTTGGAAATAGAAACGGAACTGTATATTACTGGACTTTCCTTGCATCGGATTATACGATCAGAGATACCTGGCAACCTTATTATTCAGCAATTACAAATATAAATAACTTTTTAGATAATGTAGATAAAATTCCAGCCGTAAGCGCAGCTGAAACAGCGACTCTATCTAAATACAAGGGAGAAGCTTTTCTTCTTCGGGCATATTATTATCATCAACTTGTCAAGCTCTACTCTAAAGATTACGAGCCGACAACTGCAGCTACAGATATGGGGCTTCCGATTGTTCTGAGATATGATGTTGGGGCTAAACCATCCCGTTCTTCTGTAGAAGCGACTTATGCTCAGATTTTGAGTGATATCTCTCAGGCAAAAACATTATTGACTACATCAGGAACTCCTGGATCTATCAACTTAACCAAAGACTGTATCATAGCATTGGAAGCCCGTGTATATCTTTGTATGCACAAATATACAGAAGCTGCCAGTGCTGCAGACGCCTTGATTTCTTCAAATGTTTATCCTTTAGTAAGTACTGTCGCAGATCTTAAAAATATGTGGCATTCTGATGCTAATGCAGAAACCATATTTCAACTTTTTGCATCGACTCCATCAGAGCTGCCCACCGCTTCTAACGGCATTTATCTTGGTTATAGCTCTGCTACTAAGAAATATTCTCCAGACTTCATTCCGCAACAATGGGTCGTTGATATGTATTCTGACACGGATATAAGAAAGAGTGTCTATTTGGATAAGAAACCCGCATACATTGTTTCTGCTGATTATGAACTTTATCTTATCAACAAATATCCCGGCAATCCGGCTTTATATACCGGGACTACGAATTATCAACATAAACCGAAGGTCTTCCGAATTGCGGAAATGCATTTGATTAAAGCTGAAGCTTTAGCAATGACCTCCTCAAATGATGCACAAGCATTGAGTGCTCTTAACGTGTTGAGAACAAAAAGAGGATTGAATGCTCTTCAGGGTATTTCCGGTTCTGCTCTTTTAGATTCTATCAAAGTGGAAAGGACTCGTGAATTATTATGTGAAGGAAACCGAATTGAGGATCTGAAGCGATGGAAACAGGATTGTGTAAGAAAAACGCCACAAAACATCAATGTGATTATGACAGGGGAAGACGCTGATAAGTTGAATAAAAAAACAGGTAATGATAAATTTGTCTGGGGGATTCCCGAGAATGACATGAAAGCGAATCCAAACCTGAATGGACAACAAAATCCAGGTTGGTAATCGCGTTAAAATTAAGGAACGAGGTTATCTCACAAGTGAGAAAGCCTCGTTCTTTAATTATATGACATCATATTCTCAACAAAAAATATATAGTAGTTTTAATTTAAAGCAAATTTTATGAAAAGATTGACTTTATTATTGGCATGCTTCATTTTAAGCATGGGACTGGCAATCGCACAGAACAAACCGGTATCTGGTATCGTCGTAGACGAATCCGGAGAACCGGTTTATGGAGCTTCGGTGATCGCGAAAGGCACATCTACGGCAGCGGTGAGTAACATTGAGGGCAAATTTTCGTTCTCAATTCCTGCGGCTGTAAACACATTGGTTATCAAATATCTCGGTTACATCGATGTTGAAGTCGCAGCGTCAACAGATATACGTATAACCCTTCAGCCTGATACTAAAACATTAGATGAAGTAGTGGTAACTGCAATGGGTATCAGCCGTTCGGATAAAGCCTTGGGATACGCAATGGTTAAAGTTAATCCGGAAGACGCTGTGCAAAAAGCGGAACCGGACATGTTTCGTTCTTTGAATGGCAAAATTCCCGGGGTACAGATTAGTGCGACATCGTCTGTTGCCGGAAGTGCTACAAAACTAACTATTCGGGGTAATTCTTCTATCTATGGAAACAATGATCCTTTATATGTAGTAGACGGAATTCCTTACAGTAACCCGGAAGTTGCTACCGGTAGCAGGCTTACTTCATCCGGTGCTTACGGAACGGGTATCGCCACTTTGGACCCAAATGACATCGAAAAGATGACGATTCTTAAAGGTGCCGCAGCTGCTGCACTGTACGGTTCTCGTGCTGCTAATGGCGTTGTATTGATTACTACAAAGTCCGGAGCAAAAAAATCCCGACCATCTCAAAAAGGAACTGAAGTGTCTTTAACAACTTCTTATGCCTGGGAAAAACCAGCTTCTTTACCTGAATATCAAAATACTTATGGTGCAGGATCCGACTTCCAATATTCTAATGCAAATGGATCTTGGGGAGCTGCATTCAAGGATCTGGAAACTTTCCCCACTTGGAGCAATTATCTTACAGCTTATCCGGAAATGTCTCCTACTCAGGCTTATGTAGCCTATCCGAATAACGTAAAAGATTTATTCCAGACAGGAGGAGTATTAGACGTTTCTGCAAATATTGGAAGCTATAATGACAAAGGAAATTATAACATGACCATATCCCGCGCAAAACAAGACGGCTATATTCCTAACTCGGAATTTGAACGCAACTCTTTTAGCGTAGGAGGTAATCAAAAGCTGGATAACGGTATCCGTGTCGGAGGAACCCTGACTTATAGTCATACAATTCAAGATGGTCCTGTTTTCGGAGCAGGAAATTATACCGGTTCTGCAAGTTCCTTTGCCCGCACATTACTGATGCCTCGTAACTTCGACGCTGCAGGTTTACCGTATCAAACTCCTACAGGAGCAAACCTATTCCCTCTGAGTGGTGTGGACAATCCTCTGTGGTCCTGGAAATACAACACTATTAATACTGTAAATGACCGTGTAGTAACGACCATGAATGGTGGTTATGATTTTACTAAATGGTTAGCACTTGATTATACTTTTGGCTGGAACCAATATGAGCTAAATCGAAAACAAGTGATAAACATAGGTTCTGCAGCATCATCAGGAAAAGGCTATATTGCAAATTATGGTTATAAAACACAAGAACTGGAATCGGTTCTGACACTTACTTTCAATCGTGATTTCGGAACAGACTATAACCTGAGAGCTGCAATTGGACATAATGTAAATCAGCGAACATCACAAACTCTTAATTCAGATGGAACAGAAATGATATTTAAGGGCATCTACAATGTAGACAATACTCAAACACAAACTGCATCCGAATCATATTCCAGAAGACGCCTCTGGGCTTTGTTTGCTGATATAACATTCGGATATAAGAACTTTGCTTATTTGAATGCCTCTGTACGTAATGACCACTCTTCCACCCTCCCGACAAATAACAACAGTTATTTTTATCCTGCTTTCACCGGGTCTTTCATTTTTACCGAAGCTTTTCATATTAACCCTAACGTGATGGATATAGGGAAAGTACGCCTAAGCTGGGGACGGGTAGGAAATGATGCCAGTCCTTATTACAAAAATGGCACCTATCTTCAGGATACACCTTTTGATAGCAGGGCCATCATGTTGTTACCAACCACGACATACGATGAAAAATTGAAACCGGAATTTACATCAGAATTTGAATTCGGGACAGAACTCAAATTCTTCAAAAATCGTATCGGAATTGATTTTGCTTGGTATAATAGAACGATTACCGACCAAATTGCGTCAATAAGTTTGCCTAAATCAACGGGATACAGCAGCTATGTTACAAACTTCGGAGAGATAAATAATAAAGGGATTGAAGTAGGTCTCTCGATCACACCAATCGATCTTCGTAACTCTCTCAGATGGGATATCTTCGCTACATTTACAAAAAATAAGAGCAACGTAGTATCTCTGGTTGATGGTATCGATCGGATTGTATTATCTACAGGTTCTACCAGCGAACCTCAACCTACAATGCAACCCGGTTATCCTTACGGTTACCTCCGTGGAACTAAAATTGCACGCGATGAGGACGGTAATCCGTTAGTAAATCCTGCAACCGGAGCTTACATGGTAGATAGCGAATTGGGAGACTTAGGAGATCCTAATCCTGATTTCAGATCGGCCATTACCAATACATTATCATATAAAGGAATTACATTCAATTTTATGTTCGATATGAGCGTAGGAGGTGTAATTGTATCAGGACCAGCCTCCGATATGTTAGGACGTGGAGTCACCAAGTTTACGGAAGATCGTTTGGGAGCCCGCATCCTTCCTGGAATTTTAGCTGATCCTAATACTCAAAAACCTTACCTGGATGAAAATGGGAATAAAATAAAGAACACAACTCAACTTACTGAAAATAACCTGTGGTTCGCATCAGCAGGTACATCTCCTACATTTGCAATGAATGGTGTACACGAATTCAGCACTTTCGATGCCACCGTATTCCACCTGAGTGAAATTTCTTTAGGTTATGACATTCCGAAAACCTGGTTGAGAAAGACTTTTATAGGTTCTGCTACTATTTCTGTATTAGCAAGAAACTTGTGGCACTATGCTCCTGGATTCCCTAAATATTCAAATTATGATCCCGGATCCAATTCTTTTGGTTCTGGAAACGTACAAGGGATTGATAGAGAAACAGCTCCTACAACAAAAAGATTTGGAGTTAATCTCAAATTAACATTCTAAAAATACAGATAATATGAAAAATATATTCAAATCTTTATTCATTCTATTCATAACACTTTCTGTATCTTCCTGTACAGAAGGCTGGTTAGACATCAATGACAGCCCGAATAGTCCGACAACACCGGAACTTACTCAATTGTTATCCGGTAGCGAAAAGTATATGGCTGCTGCATTAGGACAAGGTAATTTTATTGGAAACAATTTATCGTCCTATACACATCACTTAGTGGCCAGAGAAGTTCAAAACTATGGTATGGGTACCACTGCTAACAATATCAGCAACTCCTGGAATTATTTTTACTTGTATTCACTCACAGATTTCGATGCAATTATCAAATTTGCGGAACCTGAAGGTAATTTAATTTATTCTGGTATTGCCAAGACATTAAAAGCATACGAATTTTCAATGATGGTGGATCTATGGGGAGATATTCCTTATAGTGAATATAATATACCTGGGTTAAATTCACCTAAAGCCGATAAGAGCGCTGATATCTATAATGCAACAATCGCTCTTTTGGAGGCCGGAATAGCTGACTTACAGAACACAACAGCACCGAACCTTCTGAAACCAGGTACTGATGATTTCTTTTACGGTGGAAATAAAGACAAATGGATCCGTTTGAATAATACCATTAAATTGAAATTGCTGTTACAGTCACGTAAAGCAAAATCTGATATTACAGACTGGCAAAACAAACTAAACGCTTTAATTACAGCGAATAACTTTATTGCTTCCGGGGAAGACTTCCAATTCTGGTTTACATCAAAAATCAGTCCGGATGAACGCCATCCTGCATTTGTCAGTGAATATGCGAATAAAGGTACTACATATTTTATCAGTCCTTATTTCTATGAAATGATGAAAGGATTGAGTTATAATAATACCAAGAATCCATTTGCAAACATTACAGACCCACGGGTTCCTTATTATTTCTACAACCAATTGAAAACAGGTCAGGCTGCCCAGAACAACTACTCTTACCGTGAAGGTAATTTCCTATCTATTTTCTTTGCCGAGAGTAATACCGGTAATAGTTCTGGCGACCAATCCAGTTCCATGTCTAAAATAGGTCTTTATGCCTGCGGAGGAAAATTTGACGATGGCAACGGAGGTGCAGTTTCATCAACTACGGGTAATGGTGTAGCGCCTATTAAATTACTCACATTCCATTCGCTTAAGTTTATGTTGGCCGAACTGGTTATTACAAACGAAATATCCGGCGATGCAAAAACTTTCCTCAAACAAGGAATGGACGCCTCTATTGCTCACGTAAATACCGTAGCTGCTAAACAAAGTATCGCGGGAATCACAGCTGCTAATAGAGATGCGTTTACTGCAGCCGTACTTGCCAAGTATGATGCCGCTTCTAATGCTGAAAAATTGGAAATCATAATGACACAGAAATGGATTGGTAATTTCTTTTCTCCTGAAGACGCATATACCGATTACCGTAGAACCGGCTATCCGACTCTATTCGATCCGGCAAACACAACAGATCCGGGATATGGAGTGAACCCAACGGTAACTTCAGGATCTCCGGCACGTGTGTTCATCATGCCAATAACATCTTTCCCAAGATCACTATATTATCCGACAACTTCAGAAACAGATTTGAACCCCAATATGTCTCAAAAAACAGATTTATCAGTAAAATCTATATTCTGGGATAAATAAGACCGAGATAATTTCTAATTTAAATTAAAAAAATATGAAAAAAATATATTTATATGTCTTACTCGCTATTACAATCAGCTTATTTACAATAAGTTGCGAAAAAGACTTACCATTCCCTATTGATGAAGTAACAAAAGGGGTTGCTATTGATATTACAAGGGTTGCCGGAAGCGACGGTGTCCTTTCCGATGGAAAAACAACCGGAAACTATCAGGTAACAATGGTCATACCTACTTATCAGGGAGATTATTCAATGATGGACCATGCACAACTATTAGCAGTTTTGAACGACGGAAGTAAATCGACATCAAAGGTAGCTGTGGATAACATAACCTCTTTCCCTAGCACTATAACAATTAATATCGCAGATGTATATAGTAAATTTGGGAAAACAGCTCCTGCTCTTGGTGAAACATTAACTTTCACTCCAAGTGTTGTACTAAAAAGCGGAGAGGTAATTCCTGGTTGGAATCAATATACAGGGGTTTACAACAATCAGGCATTTTCCGGTTGGAAAGTCGGTGAAAGAAATTTCTCCTATCGCGTACAATATTCTGTAGTATGTCCTTTCGATCCTAGCTCAACATTTATCGGAACGTTCCAATGTGCAGAGGCATCCGGCTATGGTAATGACAAATACGCAGTCACACTTTCCGCTTATGATGGAAAACCTTCATCTATTCCGGCCGGAGTAGATCCGAACAAATTATATGGTGTTAAAATCGATCCGATTTCTCCAAACATTTGGGAACCAACTATTCCATACACATTAATCTGGATAAATACTGAAGATTTTTCAGTCGTTACAACAGATCAAGCAACAGGAGATAATTATCAGAATAATCCTACAACCCCAATTGTATGGAGATTCAAAGATGCCTCTGTCTCGACTTGTACTCGCCAGATAAAATTCACAGCAACTCCAACTATTGTGGGAGTCGGAAGTTACAATGCTTTTACATTTACAATAAAACCCTAAGTTATTTGTGATTTAAGTTTAATAAATTAGGGCAAGGAAAGGCTATTTCTCAATTGAGGGGTAGCCTTTCTGTTTACAGTGATTAGATATTCAAGGAGAGTTTTTTCTTTATTTGCAGTTTAACCTGAAAATATTCATGTACATTTGCATAAACTTATGTACTATGGATAGACTTCTTCTATTATTGATTTTGTTATCCTTATCTTTCCAGAGAGTTTATTCCCAGGAAAACGACACTATCAAAGCCTCATGTTCGCATGATAGTACAACAACGATGTCCTTACGTGAACGGGCGGCCGCGACCGCACGTTTATACCGACTTCAAGAAATAAAATCCGACGAAGACAGTATTATTAAAGCGAAAGAAAGGGAACCTGCCTTTGCCGCTTATAAAGACAACTATTTTATTACAGGAATACCTCTCAACAAACAAGTAAACCCACAAACTGCCGATGCAAAATTTCAACTCAGCATACGACAACGGATTTCGAATAGCGTCTTGCCTTTCAATTCATTCCTTTACCTGACTTATACTCAAAAAACATTCTGGGATATTTATGGTGAATCGAGTCCTTTTCGTGACTCAAATTACAACCCGGGAATCGGATTCGGGAAACATATATTCAATAAAGGTAAATTCTTAGGTACAGCATTCATACAAATAGAACATGAATCAAACGGACAGGGGGACTCTATCTTATCCAGAAGCTGGAATTACATGAGTTGTGCAGGGAAATTTTTCTTCAATCAATTATCTTCCGCACAATTGAAGTTTTGGATTCCATTCGTTGATGGTGGAGCAAATCAGGATCTGCTGGACTACAGGGGACTTCTTGATTTTTCTTTCAATACTTTAACTCCGAATAAATTATGGTGGTTTACTACGGATATTAATCCAAGAAAAGGTTTTGGAAACGCAAATATCAATATAAGTCTCGGATATCGGCTTTCAAAAAAATACAATCAATACTTTTACGTCCAATTCTACAGTGGTTATTGCGAAGGGTTACTCGATTACAATAAATATTCCTGCATGCTAAGAGCAGGGTTCTGTATCAAACCGGATTTCTTCAGCTCATATTAAATAACGTGAGTTCGAAATAATGAAATTCCTATTTCCTGATCACCTTGTAAGATTTGTCATTGTATTGTATCAGGTACGTTCCTTTGGCATAACTGCTCAAATCGATCGTTGTAGTGCCTTCCTGAGTCTTACAACTGCCTTTTACTGACCCGGTAATATCAGTTATTTTGATCATTTGATTAGCAACGGTTCCCGATACTTTCAGGATGCCTGAAGTCGGGTTAGGATAAACAGCAACGACGGCTGCTGTGACATCTTCAACACCTGTCGGATAACTCACCGTGATCGTTTGTGTCAGTTCTCTCATACCGCAAGGGTGATCCATCGTGACAGTAAGGGTGCCTGTTCCTGCTGATAGCGTTCCAAAGGTTGCCCAGGTCTCGTTTTCTGTTTCTTTTCCTACCTCCGGAGAGAAAGTCACGCCTTCTTTATTGTAGCTCCATCTGTATTTTGTTACATCCTGGTAACCATCCACTTTGATATGGTAAGTTTTACCTACGGTTGCCGGATTGGGATACTCTGCCAGTTTTAGAGAACTTGGAAGGTAATCAGCGACCCATAGTTTAACTCGTTTACTGTATGCACTAGAAGTGACGCCATTGTAGTTACTACGTACTATTACATAATAACGTTCGTAATCCGTCAGTTTAACATCATTGATTGTGATCGTATTCGAGTTAGCTTCCATCACACGGTTATTACCGCAATACCATTCGTAACTCAGGTTTTCACCTTCTACTTCAATACTCCATGTATAGCTACCATTGATACAAACTAAGGCATCTTCCAGATCTTTGATAATCTTCGGCACATAACAGGTACGGATCACATTCACCGCATAAGTCATTGTGGTCGTCAAGTCCTGAGCAGTAACCGCGATTGTAAGGTAGTTATCGCCCGGTTGAAGAGAGAACGTTCCGTTACCGGAAACACTGGCGCCCGCATTATTGGCAATACCTAACAAACTGATTTGTTCCGTTTCACAAGAAATGGTCATCATATAACTGGTACGGGCCGGATTGAAATCGGAAACAGCAGTACCATTCACTTTCAGATCTTTCAGGCTTGCATCCTGGTTCGCAACCGAGACTACAGTGACCGGTGTGCTCGTTGCTGTTCCACAAGTACCTGTAACCGTTACATAGTAATTGCCATTTTCGGTTTCATAAGCATTACCGATGGTCAGTTGGGAACTTGTAGTTCCTGAGTATTTACCCCCGTCTGCCAGGGTCGTAATTATACCATCCACATCTTTATACCACTGGTATTGCAGGTTATGACCTACAGCAACAAGGTTAATCAGTGTAACATTGGAACCCGGACGGATATAACCATTACTCAAAATAATATTACTGCTATTGTCTATCGCCGGTTGAGTCGCGACAGCTGTTGTCTGATAAACAGTAATAGTGCCCACAACAACAACACTGTCGCCACAAGCACTGGAAGCTGTGAAGGTCAATGTTTTACCATTATCACCATAAGCCAATAGTGCACCTGGGGTGTAAATCACACCATCCAGTTTCCAGGTTTGGGTAATTACCGGTGTTCCCTGAGCAGTAACAGTCGGTGTAGGTAACGTCAAGGCGCTTCCTTCGCAAATAGCTGCCGGTAAAGTCATCGGGGCTACTGTCGGTTTAGAATTCACTGTCACTACAATTGGAGTCATGTCACTCTTATAACCATGAATCGTAGTCATCTGAGCATAGTAAGTGGTGGTTGAATTCATTAACACTGCCGTAGGAGTGGCAACCGGAGTCGTTTTATCCGATTCGAAGTATTCAACTGTTGCATCTACTGGCGATACACTTACTGTTGAAGTCAAATCTACATTAGAGCCCAAACAAACAGCCGGAGCAGTTACATCGACTCTAAGTTCAATTATAGTTTTAAAATCTTTCCATTCAAGAGCTCCTTGATATGCAGAAAGGCTACCTGCCATCACATACAAGGTATCTTTGGGCACTCCCGAAAAAGAAGAAGCTGAAAGTCGCGGAGGGGTCGTATTAAGTGAATATATCGATGTTAACGTGGTACAACCATTAAAAACACCAGGAATTTCATTTATACCAGCCGGAATAATTATCGAGGATAGTTTCTTGCAACCAAAAAAGGCACCAACTCCAATCGTAGTTAAACCATTGGGAATGACAATAGAAACTAAATTAATACACGACCTAAAGGCTAAGCCTCCAATGGAATATAAGCTTTCCGGGAGAGTAACCGAAGTCAAGGAGGCACAGCCTAGAAAAGCAGTACTTCCAATAGTAGTAACACCTTCAGGAATAGAAATCGAAGATAAGTCTCTGCAACTTAGAAAAGCATTATTCGCAATAGATCGAATTCCATCGGAGAGAGTAACTGAAGTTAAAGTACTACAGCCGGAAAAAGCAGAAATCCCAACAGCTGTAACATTATAAGTAACACTGTTATAAGTAACCGTGCTTGGAATAACAACATCTCCAGTATATTCAGCTGGTGTCGGCAGAGAGGTTACGGTAGCATCACTACCGGAAAAAGTATAGTTAATACCATCAACAACCTGAGCAGTACTTACCTTGGCGCACACGAATAGAGCAAAGAGTAGTGTAATGTATTTCATATTTATTTATTAATCTAAATTCCCATTAGTTACTTTGTATAATTTTGATTAGCAAACGAGTTGGTAACAAAAACTACAAGTTATAATTATTAATTTTTATATTAACAAATTTCATCAAAATAAAGTTCACTACCTATCTATTATTTTAACAACATTTTTTAAAGGAACTTGGGAATTATTGGGATATAAACGTAGCTGCGATAAACTGTAGAGATAGCAAACGGTTGTGGTTGTTTAACCCGTACCCTTTATTCTTTTTCAACTCTTATTGTAATTCTCTGATTTTAACGTTTTTGTACCAGCAATCGTATCCATGATCCTGAAGACCGATGTAACCTTCTTTTGCAGGTCCGTCTTTGAAGCCCGGCCAGTCTTTGAACTTACTTTTTGACACCAGGTCATACCATTCCGGAGTCCAAAGGGTATATTCGACTACTTTAACTCCATTTTGAGTATGTGTAACCTTTCCGTTTTCAACACGGATCACAATCGTATTCCATTCTCCCGCCGGTTTTGCATTTTGGGGCAGAGCCGGAATCATATCATAAAGTGAACCGGCGAGGTGGTTGGCTAATTTATTATCAGAAGCATACCAGTTGTCAAGTACCTGAATTTCAGGAGCTGCATAATAAATAGGTTTTCCCGGATACTCCACTACATAGTAGAAAATTCCCGAATTTCCGCCCTTTTCTATTTTCCAATCAATCGACAACTCGAAATTTTTATATTTTTTCGTTCCAAACAGAATGTCTCCGCCTTGTCCGCTGCCAGCCTTTTCACCACGCTCGACTTTCATTGCTTCCTGGTCGATTTTCCAGTTGGCAGCCATTTCTTCAGAGTTGCATTTTCTCCAACCGTTGAAAGATTTTCCATCGAACAAAAGGGTCCATCCCGCTTTCTGTTCTTTTTTAGACAGTGTGTTACTCTTTTGTGCATGCACACTTACAGCACAAAAAACAACCAATAACAACATCAATAATTTAGTTCTCATAGATTTTTTTTTAGGGTTGATATAATTTAAATATTGTTTTTTTATAAACAGCAAAGATACAATTCTGCAATTACAAATCTACTACAAATTTCTTCAAATCCGAATTTTTCATTGACTTTGGAACTGAATCGTTTACAATATCCAAAATTGCATCCAGCATTTTCTTCCGAATATAATCTCTACTTACCACTAAAGAGACTTCTCTGACTGCTGTAATATCCTTGAACTCACGAAGATTTTCCTGTTTGTCTTCGCTAAGAGTCATCGCTGACATTTCCGGCACGACAGTTATTCCGGAATTCAGATCTACTATATTAATCAGGGTATCGATACTTCCCGCTTCATATCTCACAGGATAATTCTCTCCCAATACAGTCTTTTTCATTTTACAAAGCCTCTCTATCTGTCCCCGAAGACAGTGTACACTCTCCAGTAACCAGACATTCTTTATATCTATCGAATCCAAATCTATTTTCTCACTTTGCCATTCCACATCCGAAGGAGACACGTAAGCATAAAATTTTTCATAATATATCGGATATTCCACTAAACCGGGATGATTCAACGGACCCGCCATCAGACCTCCATCGAGTTTCCCTGCCAGGATATCCGTAACGATATTGGTAGTCGTATTTTCCTTGAGAACAAGAGTAATTTCCTTATACTTGCGTTCTTTCCTTCTCAATAATTCGGGAACAAGATATGGAGCTATTGTCGGAATGATACCTAAGTTAAAGTTTCCTGATGCCAAATTCTGCTCATTTTCCACCAATTCCTGTATCCGGTTAAATTGTTTGAGTGTCAACTTTGCCTGTTCAATAATCTGTATACCGATGGGAGTCGGCACTACAGGCTGATCGGTGCGATCAAAAATCTGCACACCCAGATCCTCTTCCAATTTCCGGATCATCATACTCAATGTAGGCTGAGTCACATGACAAGCCTCTGCTGCCCGTGCAAAATGCCGGTGTTGATCCACCGCAAGAATGTATTCCAATTGTTGTATTGTCATTGCCAATAGATTTTATCTATGCAAAGATAGAGATTATCAGTTTGATTTATAATATTAATTAAAATAAATTTGCAAAAAAAATAAAATACAATCATTCATAAAATTTAGTATTATGCAACCAATTATCAATTCTCAACTTCCTGAATTCAAAGTTCAGGCGTATCAAAACGGAAATTTCAAAACTGTAAGCAACAATGATGTTTTAGGCAAATGGGCCATTTTCTTCTTCTATCCGGCGGACTTCACATTCGTTTGTCCTACCGAATTAGTTGACATGGCAGAAAAATATGCAAAATTTCAAGAGTATGGAGTAGAAATTTATTCCGTAAGTACGGATTCCCACTTTGTTCATAAAGCATGGCACGATGCATCTGAAAATATACGCAAAATCAAATATCCTATGCTTGCAGATCCAACAGGAGTTTTGAGCCGGGCATTCGGAGTTATGATTGAAGAAGAAGGCATGGCTTATCGTGGAACATTCCTCGTTAATCCAGAAGGAAAAATCAAAATTGCAGAAATTCATGATAACGGTATCGGACGTAATGCAGACGAATTACTTCGCAAAGTAGAAGCCGCACTCTTTGTAGCTTCGCATCCGGGAGAAGTGTGTCCTGCAAAGTGGAAAAGAGGTGAAGAAACATTGAAGCCAAGTATTGATTTAGTCGGAAAAATTTAAAATAAATATGCTCGATCAACCATTAAAAGATCAGTTAATAGGCATTTTTGCTCCTCTTGAAGCGGAATATACCCTCGACATCACCGTTTCGTCCGAACATGAAAGTTTGGACGAAATGTTGGAGCTATTGAACGACCTGGCAAATTGTTCTGAGAAGATTTCCTGTAAAGTAAAAGAAGGTAAAGGTCTGGAATTTTCTTTATTAAAAAATGGAAGCGATACTGGAATCAAGTTCCGTGGCATTCCTAACGGACATGAATTCACTTCATTACTGCTGGCAATCCTTAACAGTGATGGTAAAGGGAAAAATATTCCGGACTTAAGCATCTGTAACCGGGTAAAGGCATTAAAAGGGCCTGTCAATCTGACTACTTATGTTTCGCTGACCTGCACGAACTGTCCGGATGTAGTTCAATCTCTTAATCTGATGGCTATACTCAACGACAATATCCGCCACGAAATGGTGGACGGAGCTATCAATCAGGAAGAAGTTGAGTCCTTAAAGATACAGGGAGTACCGGCTGTATTTGCTGATGGAAAAATGCTTCATAGCGGGAAAGCCGAATTTGGAGAGTTACTAGGCAAACTGGAGGAATTTTACGGTATCAATACCGAAAAAATAGAGATTATCACAAAGAACTATGATGTCGTTGTTGTCGGAGGAGGGCCTGCAGGCGCTTCTGCTGCAATTTATTCCGCCCGGAAAGGATTAAAAGTCGCAATATTAGCCGAACGTATCGGTGGACAGGTTAAGGAAACTCTAAGCATTGAAAACGTGATCTCCATCCCTAAAACTACAGGAGAGCAACTATCTGCCAACCTGAAACTTCACATGCAGGATTACGATATTGACATATTGGAACACCGCCACGTTGAAAAGATCGAATTAGATGGAAAAAATAAGGTTGTTTTGGTTACCGGAGGAGAGAAATTCATTACTCCGGCGGTGATTATCGCTACAGGGGCCGGTTGGCGCAAACTTAATGTCCCCGGAGAATCCGACTATATCGGCAGGGGCGTAGCCTTCTGTCCTCATTGCGATGGTCCGTTTTATAAAGGAAAACATGTTGCAGTTATCGGTGGCGGAAATTCCGGGATAGAAGCTGCCATTGATCTCGCAGGGATCTGTTCTAAAGTCACCGTTTTCGAGTTCCTGGATGAACTGAAAGCGGATCAGGTCTTACAAAATAAAGTACAAAGCCTATCCAATATCGAAATACACAAATCATCCCAAACTCTGGAAATTATCGGAAACAATGAAAAAGTAACCGGAATGCGAATTAAAAACCGGAATACCGATCAGGAACGAACCGTTGATCTGGATGGTGTATTTGTGCAGATAGGTCTGATACCTAACAGTTCTGCATTTAAAGACCTTCTCAATATCAATCGTTTCGGTGAGATTGAAGTCGACGCCCATTGTCGTACAAACCAACCCGGCATTTACGCTGCCGGAGATGTTACCACCGTTCCATACAAACAGATTATTATTTCTATGGGAGAAGGAGCTAAAGCGGCTCTGACTGCCTTTGAGGATAGAATGAGAGAGAATTGAAAATTGAGAATGATTTTGTGCGTAAGCCCATTCTCAATTCTCAATTCAAAAAGCTCCTTGCAAAATCGTTCTCACTTTCTCCGGAATAATATCCTGACGTTCACCCAATTGCCAGCCACGCTCTTCAAAACGCTGAACAATCGGCTCAATCATGTCATTCTTCAACCCATATTCCGAAAGTTTAGTGCGGACACCCAATGAACGGAAAAATTTCTCTACGCTCTCAATCGTTGCATTAATTCTTTCATCCCGGGTTCCTGAAGTAATTCCAAATACCCTCTCCCCCATCTGAATCAGCTTATCTCCCTTGTTTTCTCTCATCACCCTTAGTAGCGATGGCAAGATAATAGCCAATGTTTCTCCGTGAGCCAAACCGTGGAGAGCTGTGATCTCATGTCCGATCATGTGTGTTGCCCAATCCTGAGGAACACCACATGCAATATATCCGTTTAATGCAGCTGTTGCCGCCCACATTACATTCGCTCTGGAATCATAATCCGTACGGTTTTTCAAGACTTTGGGACCTTCTTCTGTTAATGTGACCAGAATACTCTCGGCAAAACGGTCCTGCAAGGGAGCATTAGCAGGATAAGTAAGATATTGTTCGCAAACATGTATAAAAGCATCCACAATGCCATTTTCGGTCTGATTATCCGGCAAAGAATAAGTCGATTCAGGATCTAAAACAGAAAATTTCGGGAAAACAAGCGATGAATTAAAAGCCAATTTTTCCTGTGTTGATGCTTTTGTAATTACCGCACCACTATTCATTTCCGAACCGGTAGCGGGCAGAGTCAGCACACAAGCAAGAGGCAACGCTTTCTTAACAGAAGCGCCCTTCGCAAGGATATCCCATGGGTCTCCTTCATAACAAGCAGCTGCAGCAATAAATTTGGTAGCATCAGCAACAGATCCTCCTCCTACTGCCAGAAGAAAACTGATTCCTTCTTTTTTTATCATCTCAACAGCCTGCATACAGGTCTCATAATGCGGATTTGGCTCTATACCTGAGAATTCTTTCCACTCAAAACCATTCAAAACCTCTGAAACCTGAGTATAAACACCATTCTTCTTGATACTTCCGCCGCCATAAATCATCAGGATTTTAGCATTTTGGGGAATCTCTTTACTCATTCGGGCAATAGTTCCCTTCCCGAAAATAATCTTTACCGGATTGTAATAACTGAAATTGTTCATTATAATAATATTTTGATTATGAATATTCTCACACAAAATTACCCAAAATCCCCGACTTCTCTTATTAAACAAAAAAGAATTATCTTTGTTGAATGGAAACAATCAAAACGCTGCGAATCATTTTCCGGGAAGCGGCTGAAGACCGGTTTATAGCCAAAACCACTTCCGGGATTACCTTAACTATCCTTTGTAACGAGAACCAACAGCAAGAATTGGCTTCTCTCCTGCCCTATATACAACCGGGGAATAGATTCAATCTCCTGAATGTAAAAGAGATTGAGGCTAACATCCTTGAAGCAGAATTCTTCATTTTTGAACCGGATTATCTGTTAGATATCAGTTCGTTGGCCGAATGCTTCCGCCCTTATGGAAACCATCCGCTCAATTATATTCTCGCACGAATTCGTCCAGGCGAAAATACTCAGCATATTTTATTGGGAAATACCGCAAACTTTTTTATTGATGAATTAGTCAATGAAAAGGATTCGCAACCTGTGAACTACCAGGATGTTCTTAAAAAATTATTCAAATCTTCTCCTTTTGAATTTTCGGCTTGTGAAGATTTAAAAGACCTCGGAACTGAGTATGCCTTTTTTTCATCTTGTAAAAAACATTTTGAAAATATAAAAAAATCTGTTCATGATTTATTTCCAAAAGCAGGTATGGATAGGGATAAAGCTGTACTGGAACCTTCTTTTATCTGTAACACTTTGGGCATTCAGGGGCGTTTAGACCTGATGTTGAATGATTTCTCCGCCTTTGTAGAACTAAAATCCGGGAAAGCAGTCGAAGATTTCCGTACCGGAGGACAATTCATACATTCCGGAGCAAATCATTATACCCAGATGATTTTATACCTGGCTGTATTGGAATTCAATCTTAATCTGGATGCCGATTCTATCCGTTCTTACCTGCTTTACTCTAAATATCCGGTTCTTTCAAAGGAAAAACATTCCAGAAAACATCTTGGTGAAGCACTACGACTCCGGAACGAGATTGTAGCTATCGAGTCGGCTGTTAATCAACAAAATAACGCTGCCTATACCGAAAAAATTTTAAGTAATATCCGGCCGGAAATATTAAACACCAATAACTTGGAAGGAAAATTTTTCGAAAACTACCTGCGTCCTTCTATAGACAAGTTTAAAGTCTCCATTGACTCTTTAGACAATTGTGAACGAACTTATTTCATGCAACTTTACTCCTTCATTAACAAAGAATTATGGCTTTCAAAAGCCGGCGAACGGGAATATGAAGGAATATCCAGAGCCTCCAACCTCTGGAATGCATCTTTTGAAGATAAACTTGCTGCAGGAGAAATTCTTCATGATCTGGTCATAACTGATAATCAGGCCGATTCAGAGTCTCATACTGTAACTCTCGAAATACCGGAGTACGATGATTTATACCTCCCGAATTTTCGTCCCGGAGACGCTGTCGTTCTCTATGAACGTAATACGGAAAAAGACAATGTCAATAATCGTCAGGTTTTTAAAGGCGCCATAGAAATATTGGATAACAAAGAAGTCAGGGTACGTTTAAGATACCGCCAACGAAATACTTTAGTTTGGACAATAGAGTCTCAATACGCTCTGGAACACGACTATATGGATTCCACCTACACCGGGATGTTCAGGACATTAAACGCATTTCTTGAAGCTAACCAGGAAAGGCGGGATTTATTACTTGGCAGAAGAATGCCTGAAAACAATCTAAATTCGGACAATATTTCCCTTTGTGAAAGCGACGTAGAAAGGGCGGTACAGAAAGCAATCAAAAGTAAAGACTGTTTTCTATTAGTAGGCCCTCCGGGAACCGGAAAAACCTCATTGGCATTAAAACAAATGGTAGAAGCTTTCTTACAGGAAAACAAAACAAATATTCTTCTTATTTCTTACACCAATCGAGCTGTTGATGAGATATGCAAAGCATTAGCTTCTATTAGTGAACATCTGCCATTTATCCGAATCGGAAACGAGTTGAATTGTAATCCGGAATACAGAAAATATCTATTAGACAACCTATTAGATAAATGCAACCGGAGAAGTGAAGTCCAACAGGTAATTGATAAATGCAGGATCTATGTCGGAACAGTGGCTTCTGTCTGGAACAAACCCGATATTTTTAAATTAAAACAATTCGATGTTGCAATTGTAGATGAAGCAACTCAATTGCTGGAACCTCATTTGTTGGGTATTTTATGTGCGAAAAAACAAGATCGGGAGAATGCAATCAAACGGTTTATTCTTATAGGAGACCACAAGCAATTACCCGCAGTCGTACTACAATCTGCAGAAGACAGTAGAATTGACAATCCATTATTAAATGAAATCGGCATCAACGATTTCAGCAATTCTCTATTCGAACGGCTTTATCGTAAATATATGGATTCAGGCATAGAATCTGCCTATGATACTCTTTGCACTCAAGGCCGGATGCATCCTATGATTGCAGAATTTCCATCGTCGCATTTTTATCATAACCAGTTAAAATGTGCAGGCTTGCCTCATCAAGAAGCTTGCTGGGATAATGACAACATGAAGTTTTACGCTGTACGGAAAAAATCAAAAGATAGTTCAGATAAGATAAATCTTGAAGAAGCTGATGTTGTCGTTGACATCTGTAAAAAGCTATTTGAAACAGCAGAATTGGGAAAAAGTGAATTTATTCCTGAAAATATAGGAATTATCACACCATACAGGAATCAAATTGCACTGATACGAAAACGACTACAGGAATCCGGTATAAATGCTTTATCCTCCATTACAGTTGATACAATCGAAAGATACCAAGGCAGCCAACGGGATATAATTATCTATTCTTTCTGCGTAAATGCGTCATGGCAATTGAATGCGCTCCCTTGCATTATAGAAGAGAACGGAAGAATAATCGACCGGAAACTAAATGTCGTATTAACCAGAGCCCGGAAAAAACTCTACATTATAGGGAATGACTTGTTGCTATCCAAAAATCAGATATTCAACAAATTAATCAAACATATCCAGGAGAGGAATTAATCCTCATCTACAGTATCCAGATCCGCACTTGGTTTATCTTTTTTCACCAGGAGGCTACTCAATTCATAAAGAAAATACAATGGGAAAAATACGACAGACAAAGTGAAAGGATCGCTGGAAGGTGTTATAAATGCAGCAAGTATCAATAATATCACGACCGCGTGACGACGGAATTTATTAAAGAAAGAACGTTTGAGAATTCCTAATTGCGACAATAGCCAGGAAACCAATGGTAATTCAAATACAAGTCCCATAATCATGATGAGCATAATGAAATTATTCATATAGTCATCCAGAGATATCTGATTGACAATCGTGGTACTCAACTGATAACCATAGAGAAAACGGAGCGTCATCGGAAATACCAGACAATATCCTATCGCACATCCGATAAAAAACATCACCCCGCCAAAAAGAAGTACCCAACGAACACTTTTCTTCTCATGAGTGTATAAAGCCGGACTGATAAATCTCCAGATTTCATATATCAGATATGGGAAAGCCAGTAATAATGCAAGATAAAACGACATAGTCATGTGCGTAAAAAATTGTGACGTCAACTTAATATTGATCACATCCACATGAAAACTTTCATTGCAAAAATCCGGCAAAAGAGATGGTACCTGTGAACTTACTTTGCAAAGATACTTGTAAAGAAAAAAATCAGCCTCCCTCGGCGCCATTACAAAGTTATCAAACAAATACGGCATAAATACAAAGCCGATTATTGCAAATACAAATAATGCAATAACCGACCGAAATATTGTCCAACGAAGGTCTTCCAGGTGATCCCAGAACGACATTTCCTTCACCTCGTCACTCATCCCTTCTTACTTAAAACGGTATTAATTCTTAGGTTCTGAAGTTGTATCTTCCTTTATATCGTCTTCAATCCCTTTAACTCCGTCTTTGAAGTTTTTCACACCTTTTCCGATCCCCTTCATTAATTCAGGAATTTTTCTACCTCCAAATAGGAGTAAAACGACCAATGCAATGATGATGATCTCTCCTGTTCCTAAATTTCCAAAAAACAACAGTGTGTCCATAATATTATTTACTTGAATTAATTATTTCCTGTTCCAAAATCAGGGCACAAACTTAAACAAAAAAAATGATGTTGACAAAAAAAAGTTTACCTTTGTACCTCTTTATTAAATTTAAATAACACGAATAAATGAAAGCATTTGTATTTCCGGGCCAGGGAGCCCAATTTGTAGGAATGGGTAAAAATTTATACGAAGAATCTCCTATTGCCAAAGAAATGTTCGAAAAAGCAAATGAAATATTAGGATTTCGTATTACCGACCTGATGTTCAGCGGAACAGACGAAGATCTTCGTCAGACTAAAGTAACACAGCCGGCCATTTTCTTACATTCGGTAACCCTGGCTAAAACAATGGGGTCTGAATTTCAACCGGATATGGTTGCAGGACACTCATTAGGAGAATTTTCCGCGCTGGTTTCTGCTGGAGCTTTATCATTCGAAGACGGTTTGAAATTAGTTTACGCACGTGCATTGGCTATGCAAAAAGCCTGTGAAGCCACTCCTTCCACTATGGCTGCTGTATTGAATCTCCCGGATGAAAAAGTTGAAGAAATTTGTGCCGGTATCGATGATATAGTTGTTCCGGCCAATTATAACTGTCCGGGACAGATCGTTATTTCCGGAAGCGAACCAGGTATTGACAAAGCTTGCGAACAACTTCTAGCTGCAGGTGCTAAACGCGCCTTGAAATTAAAGGTAGGTGGTGCTTTTCACTCTCCATTGATGGAACCGGCAAGAGCAGAACTGGCTCAGGCAATTAATTCGACTCAATTCTCAACTCCTGTTTGTCCTGTATATCAAAATGTTACTACTATAGCTGAAACTAACCCGGAAGCAATTAAAACAAATCTAATTGCACAGTTGACTGCTCCTGTAAAATGGACACAATCGGTACAACATATGATCGCTGATGGTGCGACATCTTTTACAGAACTTGGCCCTGGAAGCGTTCTTCAAGGTCTGGTAAAGAAAATAGATCCTAATATAGAAACTCAAGGAAGACAATAAGAACAAAAAAAACCGGCTCGGAAGCCGGTTTTTTTTATATTTTCACTACAAATCACATCTACCGGTCACGGTTCCTGTTTCTGCGTTGTTGATCCTTACCCAAAGCCACTGCGATAATTATTCCTGAAAAAATTGCCACAAAAATATTCTCTCCCGTTGATGCATTGGATGGTATGGTAAACAGCATTATACATAAGGCTACCCATAACAACACAATACATATAACCTGAAATTTAGATAATCCTTTTCTCATTACTGTTACATTTATCCTTACAAAAATAACAATTTATTTTTTCTTCTGCAAACAGATATCAAGGTTTATACTTCGAATCTTTTAATATTTGTTTAGCATCAACCTGTTTTATTAGTTCAGCCAGAGTCGTTTTCGGATGGATCTTCATGTATGCTGATACAATCCTGAAACCCACCCAGACACCTAACCGTCCCGGTGAAGACGAAGATACCGGAACTGTATATGGAGCTTCATTTATATATTGAGTCACAACATGATAATTTTGACTATACAAATGATCTTTTCTCAATATCGTCTTCCAGATATCAGCCTCATTATCATTACTCCAGGAATATTGTTCTTTGGTATATCCAACATATTCCCAAATATTTCTTTCCGGCAACAAGCAGGATAAAATGTAGCGCAACTTACCTTCATATATCATATTATCCAACAGAATTTCCGAATTTCCTTCAAACGGAAAATTTGCCATCATAAAACCGAACAGATAATCCGGGACAATCCTCTCTGGAGTCATGTTTTGTCGCTGGTAATCATAAAAGAAATCCTGATACAGAGGATAATCTGCTCCCAGATATTTATCGGCAGATAAAGATAAAATCTCATCTGTAACAATAATATTTTGATTTAAACCGGAAACATGCACATACAAAGAAGGTTGCTTTATTTCCGGAAATTCTTTTAAAAGTGCTGTTAATGCAGGGTTCAACTCTCTATTAACAAAATCAAAATCAGCAAACTTCTCCTGCTCTGCCTTATATAATGACATCAGGGTTGGTTCCGAGAAAAATGAATTAAGCCTGTCATGAAATCCTGTCGAATCCGTTGTTCCAATACCGATTACCTGCGTACCAAAGACATCCAGGAACATTTTATATTGCGTAGAAAGCATTTCTGACGTGCTCTGATTGTTTAAATACTGATAAAAATCAACATCAAACCGTTTGACATTCAATTCCGGATTTTCCTCTCCGAATGTTTGGCGGCCGGTACAGGAAAAACAAGAGAAACACAGTATAACTAAAAATATGAATGTACGCTCAAACATAATGTATTGTATTATCATATTAAAACGTAACCAACTGTCGTTTATTGCATTTCCGATTTGCGGCTGCATGCCGACATCATTTTTTCAAGAATTAAAATCAGGATTTACATTCAATGGATTTTTATTCTCATTATATTTGCATCTGCAAAACACAATAGTTTTATGGACAAAAAATATTTCTTAGCCTTTGATCTAGGCGCTACCAGCGGCCGTTCTATCCTTGCATCTATTGAAAATGGAAAAATAGAGATGAAAGAATTAACCCGTTTTCCAAGTAGAATCATTCATTTGCATGGTAAATATTACTGGAGCATATACGCGCTTTATGGCGCATTGAAAGAAGGACTCTGTGTCGCAGCCCGCGAAAACGTAAGAATAGAATCTGTGGGCATAGATACCTGGGGTGTTGACTTTGCTTATCTCGGAGAAGATGGAACATTTATGGGGTTACCGAGAACATACCGCGATCCGTATACTAATGGCGCTCCTGAAGAAGTTTTTCAAATTGTCCCTAAAAAAGAAGTTTATGACCTGACTGGGATACAAATCATGAATTTCAACAGTTTATATCAATTGTTTGCTGCAAAAAAAGAAAATTCATCTGCTTATAATGCTGCCTCAGAAGTATTATTTATGCCGGATGCTCTGGCATATTTATTATCCGGGGAAAAAGTCTGTGAATATACAATTGCATCGACCTCTCAAATATTAAATCCCCGTACCAAATGTATGGAATCCGGTTTATTGGAGCTATTAGGATTAAAGACCGGCCTATTCTGCGACATCGTTATGCCCGGAACTGTCATCGGAAAGCTAACAAAAGAAATTGAAGATGAAACAGGTCTGAAAAACGTAAAAGTAATTGCTGTTGCCGGACACGATACTGCCTCTGCTATCGCTTCCATCCCTGCTGAAAACGAAAAATTTGCATATCTGAGTTCCGGAACATGGTCCCTGATGGGAATTGAAGTCCTGGAACCTATTATTACCGAAGACTCATTCCAAATGAACTTCACGAATGAAGGTGGAGTGGAAGGAACAACACGTTTTCTGAAAAATATCACGGGTATGTGGCTGTTAGAACAATGTCGTGCAGAATGGGCAAAAGCAGGAAAAGAATACAGTTATCCTGAGATTGTAAAAATGGCAGAATCGTCCGAACCATTCCGTTCTTTAGTAGACAGCGACCATCCATCGTTTGCAAATCCCGGTAATATGCCTGAAGCTATCAAAAACTACTGCAAATCGACTAATCAGCCTGTTCCTGAGTCCGATAGCGATTTTATCCGGTGTATATTTGAAAGTCTTGCTTTGAAATATCGATTTGTACTCGAAAGTTTGCGCAAAGTATCGCCTTTCCCTATCGAAAAATTACATGTTATCGGAGGTGGCTCACAAAATAAATTATTGAACCAATGGACAGCCAATTCAATCGGAATACCTGTTATTGCAGGTCCAAGCGAAGCTACTGCTATCGGAAATGTAATGATGCAAGTTAAAGCCTTAGGTCTGGTTAATAATCTATCTGAAATAAGAAAGGTTGTTCGCGATTCAGTATCACCGGAAATATTTACACCTCAGGATACACAAACTTGGGAAACTGCTTATAAGAAATTTACCTTGCTATTAAAATAACGAAAG
>JAVBTA010000046.1:0-28284 GCA_031556375.1 Bacteroidales bacterium
TGGTTACATTCCGGTAAATGCGTATGTCGATTTGATAAATTTCAAATTATACATGGCTGATATAGGCATTCTTACATTGCGGTCAAAGATTCCATTGCAGACCATATTGTCACCGATTGAAGTAGATAATACTTTTCTTGGGGCTATGACCGAAAATTATGTAGCACAAGTGTTTGCCTCCAAAGGATATGACATTCTGTACTGGCAAAGTGAAGGCAAGGCTGAAGTTGATTTTGTTCTTCAAATTGATGATGCAGTTATTCCTGTTGAAGTAAAAAAGAGCAGGAGAAATCGTTCTAAGAGCTTGGGAGTTTTCGTGGAGAAATACAAATCGCCTTACTCTATCCGCATATCCAAAAAGAACTTTGGTTTTGAGAATAGTATAAAATCAGTACCTTTATATGCTGCTTTTTGTATTTAAGAAAAAACAATGATCTGACTTAACGCTGATCCGAGAACTGTCCGTTTTTGGCTTTTCTCTGACTTTGGGATGGAATAGAGAAGACATAAAAAAGCCCGTAAACATTGAGTTTACAGGCTTTTTAATGTCATTTGAGATGGTGTTGAAACCGTTTTGGCGGTATGGACGGGACTCGAACCCGCGACCCCCTGCGTGACAGGCAGGTATTCTAACCAACTGAACTACCACACCAAATGTTTCTTATGTGCATTTTCTCTCAAATGCGATGCAAAGATATGGTGAAAAAATAATATACGCAAGCGTTTATTCTGTTTTTTTTAATCATTATTGATAATCAGTGTTTTACAAATGTGAAAATATACTGATTTGATAAGAAAAACGCTCGCAAATACGCTAATATGATGAAAAATGGTTAATAATTGGAATCAATGATTTTCTGAAAGTTTACTGTAAAAACGACAGAAAAGACAAGAAATTGAAGTGAAAAATCAAGACTTTGAGTAAACCACAAAAACGTTTATTCATGCGGGTTTGGAGAATGTTGTGTAAACCACTGTGTAAACCAAGATGCAAACTAAAAACAAAATGAGTACAACAGTTAGCATCATGTGTTACAAATCAAAAACATTAAAGAATGGAGAGCATCCATTAATGCTTTGTGTTACTAAAGACAGGAAAAGGAAATATCAGAGCTTAGGTATATCTGTCAAACTGGAACATTGGGATTTTAGCAAGAATAAGCCCAAATCAAATTGCCCTAATAGGGATTTGATTAACAAGATAATGTTGGATAAAGAGTTGAGTTTTCAAAAACAAAAAATGCTCATAAATAGTACAATTTATAGTACAATTTATTACGTTTGTTATGTAAAGATTATTTTGGGTATGATAATTGGAAATAATATTAGAAAATTAAGAATAGTAAAAAGACTTTCGCAGCAAATGATAGCGGATAAACTGAATGTCGATAGACGGACTTATGCCTCTTGGGAACAAGGATCTCAGGATATTAAGAGTCGTTATATTCCTCTTTTAGCCGAATTTTTTGAAGTCGAAATTTCAGAATTGTTCAGTAAAGAATCGAAAATTAATATCAATCAATCATATAAAGATGACAGCATTGATACTGCAATTATTATATTAACAGACAAAGAAGCAATAGAGCGTGTTTTAGATGTTATAAAACGATATACTAAATAGGCTAATTCGCTAAATGTCCGATTAAATAGTCGAAAAACGAGCAATAGATTTATAATTGATGTTTTTTTTCGACTATATCTGTTTTGAGGTTGACAAAATCCTTTTATCTTTATTTTTTGGCATACTTTAGGCTGTAGCTAATGCCGATTAGCTCTATCGTGTATCTATTCCAGCTGTTAAGCTGCTTTTTGGGCGGTTTGTTTTTTTCTGTTCTTTTGCCGCCAATCTGGCAACATTTGCCGTATGCACCCCAAAGAGTATCCAAAGTATCTCGGTCTGTGGTGTTCGGGCTTTAATCTTTCGCAGGTTGTAATGTTCCTTTTCGGTTCCAAAACTTCCTTCCAACCGGGTGGATCGTTCTTTGGACAGTAACGAACGCATCTTACTTTTTTCAGGTTCATCTTTGGCTCTTTTGCCTTTGGGTAGAAAACTGGTATAAATCGGAGCAGGCCTTGAAGAGCAATATTTTCGGGTCTTATTGGTGGCATAAATGGCATCTCCTGCAAAGTGAGTAACCCTCTGACGGAACAACACCTGGGCATAGCAGATGGAAGAGATTCCGCGGGTACCCTCATTGAAGGCATTAAATGAGATGTGCTCTATAAAGTTACGTTTCTTGCCGGCTTCTTGGGGAATCTCTACCCGCAGAACGGGATTAGGACGGTATTTACCTTGTCTGATTGCCGATAACAATTCTTCTTTGTGAAGCAGAAGCCATGGTAGGAGTTCGTCCGTTTCCATCCCATCTATTCCCCCACTTCCATGATTGAAAACAACTTGCTTATAAGCCTTGTTCAGGTTATGCGGGGATAGGATTTCTTCCAGTAGGTCGTCTTGCGTAAAGCGTACTTCCGTGAGGTTGTTTTCTGTTATCCCAATAAAAGTCTGCACTCCACGATAGCCTTCGGATTCCGTCCTATTCCCATCGTGGCAGCTATCACTAATTGTTGATATTTTCTGCATTCGTCCTTTCATCAGGTAACAGTCATTCACGACCCACTTACAATAAGGTTCTGCCCTTCGATACTTGGTAAGGCTTCCTGCTGTACATTTTTTTTTCATGGGCAGGCTTGTATCCGTACCTACTATGGCATCTGCTGACTTCTCACTGCAAGCTTTACTCCGTGCTTCTGAAAAAAAACATCCGCACGTTCAGTGAGACCTCCCCAGTTAAGAATACATTCTTTCCATCTTATACCTGCCGGATTTACTTTGGATGTTTCCGGATAGTTATTGGGCTTTGTCTTGTTCGGCAGACTAACCCACATCCTTTAGCCTTATATCCGGTTTCTGTACGTCAGGCCAGATGTTTGCCGCCACCTTCCTTCAGATTCCATCTCACGGTGGACACCCTTGGCTTTGGCTAAACACTTCCCTCTATCAGGGTGTGTTAGGGACTTGCACCCATTAGAATATACCCATGCTGGGCGAGCCGAAAAACCACAACGTGTTAAAAATGAACGCGTTGGGATTGTTTTTTTATTGGGCGAATGAGCCTAAATATGTGTGATTTTTCTTAGTTATTAGACACACTACTCCCCAGCTGTAAGACAATTTTCAACCTCAAATTAATCTGCTAAATAACTATTTTGGCAAGTTATTAAGAAATTCTGCAAGTTCTTCGATATGGTCAGTTCCAATAAGGTCTACGCCCTCACGAATCATTGTTTTCTTGAATGCGTCGGTATTCGGTACTCCCCAGAACCGGAGTTTTTTGCCTTGTCCATGTACTTCCGTAACAATTGAACGTAATTTCTCCAGATCGCTTGGAGAAAAATCCGTTTTGGATTCTCTGGAGAAAATATCATAAAAATTGTTACTGACCACGGGAATTACAGATGCGGGATATTGGCTGAAGTCCTTGATTCGTCCATCAATAAAGGCGTATCTTATTTTTTCTTTAGGCAGGGATTTGAAAGGACGGTTGCCGGAGAAAAATAAAAGAACGGCTCTTTCCTTAAATTCTCCATTTTCCACAGAACAAAGGATATTCTTATATTTTTCAAGGATGGGTTTTAAGGTAGAGTAGGTCTTTTCTCCGTCTGATTTAAAATCGATCATCAGGAACAAAGGCCCTGTTCCTTTGTTGTAGACTTTACCTTCATTTCCGGCAATTCTTTCAGCCAGTGGTTTCAGGTATAATTCTTCAAGAGTTCTCGCTTTTGATGTGTCTTTCGGATAATTGTGGGAAACGAACAATTTTCCATCGATCAGGTGGATGTCGGCTTCTACATTGTTGAATCCATAGTTCAAGGCATCGAAAAGAGGATGTTTATTTTCATAATCATTATGAGAGAACGCATTGGTAAGAACTTTTCCCTGCTTTTTATTCCAATAGGCCTTGTCTACTATATTTTTTCCTCTTTCTCTCAACCAGGAATAAAATCCGTAATCACCTTCTCTCAATTCTATGATGCGAGAACCGTTTGGAATATCAGTATATGTCGTTTTTCCTCCAGAGAAACGACCATAACACAGGGTAATGCCATATAGAGATGCTGCGTAATCGTTGTTGTGGTCATGCCCGACAAAAGTGCCCATAACATCCCCACATTCTAAGAATGAAGCAAACATGCCGGTATTGATTCTTGGAGCACATTCATCTTCCAGGCGTTGTCCGACCTGGCGTCCTTTTTTGTTTTCAAAGGCCTGTTTGTACTCGGGAAGAGGAATATGGAAAAATGCCAGGGCAGGGTAGGGTTGACCTCCGTTTTGTTTAGTATATCCTGCGCTGGTCTTGCGATACCAGTTTACTTGTTCGTTGGAGAACCATCCGTAACCTTTGACCGTATCGATAGTTGAATAGGCATGAGAGTCCATACAATAGATTAAGGCCGCGGTTTCTTCTTTGGAAGAGGCACTGTTGATAGTCAGTACAAGGTCGTCCAACTGTCCGTTTTTGATGGTATTCAGGTTATTAGGATAAGACGTTACGATCTTCGCGATTTCTTCCCTGGAAATATCTTGTTCATCATCATGATTTCCCAATACCACACAGAATGGAATGCCGCTTTTAGCTATAGGTTCCATGACCATTTTCCAGCCTTTTGCAGCAGGTTTGCCTGTAACTACATCCCCGGAAAAAATAATCAGATCCGGAAGCTCATTCGCTAAAGTGGCATTGATCATCTGTATACAGGTGTCTGATTCAGGTTTTTCTGCGCAAATATGAGCATCGGTAAACTGGGTAATTTTAAAAGAGCCGTCTTTTCTGAAAGATAATTTTTGTGCGTTAGCGCTCCATATAAAGGTAATGAAGCATAGACTAAAGAAGATGCGTTTTATCATGATTATAAAATGATTTTGTCGTAGCCAGAGTCGTTTCCTGGTTGATAGATTAAAATTGGCAACAAAGTTAAAGTTTTTTTAATGAAAAATTTTTTTATTTCAAGGTTAATTTCTACCTTTGCAAGCCCAATTTTTATATCTGAGGTTTATTTGGGATTTATTTTAAGCAGAATAATAATAAAAACATATAGTAATGAAACAAGGACTTCACCCGGAAAACTATCGTCCGGTCGTATTCAAAGACATGTCGAATGAAGATACTTTTATCACTCGTTCAACAATCAACGCAAGAGAAACTATCGAACTTGATGGTGTAACTTATCCTTTAGTAAAAATTGAAATTTCAAGTAGCTCTCACCCATTTTACACTGGTAAACAAAAGCTGGTGGATACTGCAGGACGTGTAGACAAGTTCATGAGCCGCTACGGAAATCGTGCGAAAAAATAAAAGCAAAAAAATATTCAGGAAAGCTCCGGTTGATTTCAGCCGGAGCTTTTTTTTGTAATAATCTATTTTTGAATTTTCCTAAATTTATGAAAAAACAGAAAAAAACATTATCTTTGAATCCTGAAATACTAATCAAAAACAGCCTAAATAATTGATATGAGACGCACAATTTCGATGATTTTCATTTTCTCTTTTCTTTTGACTTTTTCTGTGTGCGCAAACGGATCTTTGTTCCAAAATATTAACAAAGAAACATTTGTCTATTCTACGAAAAATGGGATGTCATTAAAATTAGATAAATACCGCCTGAATAAATCAGATGAAAAACAAGCTTGTGTTATTTTCCTTTTTGGAGGAAGTTTCAGGGGGGGATTACGCGATGGGAATAGTTATCTGCAATATTATGATTTCCTGGCGAATCAGGGTTATACAGTGATTGCGATCGATTATCGTTTAGGATTGAAAGATATGCGCGATCCTGCTCTGGAAAAAGTAATACCTGCTTTGGGAAATGCAATTTATATGGCGGTTGAAGATTTGTACGATGCTACTACTTATACTTTACAGCACGCATCGGAATGGAATATTGATTCGGAGAAAATAGTCGTCAGTGGTTCAAGTGCCGGAGCAATAGCGGTTTTACAAGCTGAATATGAACTTAATCAACAATCTGCAATTGCAAAGAAATTACCTGCCGGATTCGAATATGCCGGAGTGATAGGATTTGCAGGAGCAATATTTTCAAAAGGAGAAATGACATGGACAGGAAAGATCCCACCGATGTTATTGTTTCATGGGGATATGGATGCTACGGTTCCTTTTGCAAAATTGGAAATCGCGGGAATGCAATTTTGTGGGTCTCAATATATCACAGAACACTTGGAGAAGGCTGACTCACCATACTGCCTCTATCAGATGGCCGGATCTAAACATGAGGTGTCGACAGACCCTATGAAATATAATCTTCCTGAAGTACAACGGTTTATTTCTTTATTTGTGGAAAACAAACAGCCTTTAAAAATTCATTCTATCGTTGAAACTATTGGAAAATCAGCAAACACAGAACCTCTGAAACTCGAAGATTTTATTAAGAATAATTTTAAATAATAAGTTTGTATGAAAACTAAATTACTAACTCTGGCATTTGCCCTGACTTTTGTCTTTCAGGGATTTGCACAACAAAGCAATTGGGAAACGCTTTTTAATGGGAAAAATCTGAAAGGTTGGAAAAAACTGAATGGTAATGCTGAATATAAAATTCAGGATGGAGCCATTGTGGGAATCAGTAAAATGAATACCCCGAATACGTTTTTAGCTACAAATAAGATGTATTCGGACTTTATCCTGGAATTGGAATACCGTGTTGACGATGGTTTGAATTCAGGAATCCAATTCAGAAGTAATAGTCTTCCTGAATATAATTCCGGACGTGTACATGGTTATCAGTGTGAGATAGACCCATCGCCCCGTGCATGGAGTGCCGGTATATATGATGAAGGCCGTCGCGGATGGCTTTATACCATGGATAAAAATCCGGCGGCAAAAATAGCTTATAAAAAAGGGGAGTGGAATAAAGTACGTATTGAAGCTATCGGTAATTCTATCCGTACATGGTTGAATGGAGTGCCTTGTTCTAATCTTTTGGATAATATGACACCTACAGGGTTTGTTGCATTGCAAGTACATGGAATTGGGAAAGATGCAAGTAAGGAAGGCCTTACTGTAGCCTGGAAGAATATTCGTATTTGCACTAAAAATTTACCTTTGGAAAAAACTCCTTATTACAGTGAAATCCCTCAGGTGAATGCCATCGACAATACTATTTCGGATGACGAAGCTGCTCAAGGATGGAAATTGTTGTGGGATGGTAAATCTTCAGAAGGCTGGAGAGGAGCCAGATTAACCGCTTTCCCTACAAAAGGATGGAATATTGAAAATGGAGAATTGATCGTTAAAAAGGCGGATGGTAAAGAATCTACCAATGGAGGCGATATCGTAACTACAAAGAAATACAAAAATTTCGAATTGGTAGTTGATTTCAAAATCACAGAAGGTGCAAATAGTGGTATTAAATATTTTGTTGATACTGAAACAAATAAAGGAGCAGGTTCTTCTATCGGATGTGAATTCCAGGTTTTGGACGATCAAAAACACCCGGATGCAAAATTAGGTGTAAAAGGTAATCGTAAATTAGGTTCTTTATATGATTTGATTCCTGCCCCGGAAAATAAACCATATCGTGGCGGCGCTTTCAATACAGCTCGTATTGTAGTAAAAGGTAATCATGTGGAACATTGGTTGAATGATGTGAAAATTATTGAATATGAACGTAATAACCAAATGTGGAACGCCCTGGTTGCTTATAGCAAGTACAAAGATTGGGCGAACTTCGGTAATCATACAGAAGGAAATATCCTGTTGCAAGATCATGGAGATGAAGTTCATTTCAAAAACATAAAAATTAAAGAATTACCATAAATAGAATACTATGTCTACAAGAAGAGATTTTATAAAGAAAGCAGGCCTGGCTTCTGCAGGTTTCCTGATTGGGGGAGCGGGAATGAGTGCGAAAAGTTATAACCGGATTGTTGGTGCAAATGACCGCGTGAATGTAGGAATTGTAGGTTTTTCCGACCGTTCGAGACAAACTTTAATTCCTTGTTTTAAGAATTACTATAAAGAATTAAATTTCGATATAATTGGGGTTTCCGATATCTGGAACCGTCGCAGGGTAGAAGGAGTTGAGTTCCTAAAGAAAAATTTTAATCATGATATGAGAGGCTACAGGAATAATGAAGAACTGTATGCCGATCCGGATATAGATGCTGTAATTATTGCTACAGCCGACTTCCAGCACGCTCTTCATGTTGTTGAGGCTGCTGAGAATAAGAAAGATGTATACGTTGAAAAACCGTTTGCCGAAACAATGGCTGATGCCCGCATAGCTAAGGCTGCTGCAAAAAAGGCCGGAATTGTGTTGCAGGTGGGTTCGCAACGTCGTAGCGGTCCTAATTACCATGCGGCTAATGACTATATCCGTTCCGGAAAATTCGGTGATATAGTCATGTGTGAAATGACCTGGAATGTGAATCAGCCTGATCGTTGGAGACGTCCGACTCTGGTGCCCCAGTGTTTTGAAAAAGACCTGGATTGGACCCGCTTCCTGATGAATCGCCCGTACGAAGCGTTTGATCCTCGTAAATATCTGGAATATAGGTTATTCTGGCCTTATTCTTCCGGTATACCGGGACAATGGATGGCTCACCAGATCGATACGGTTCACTGGTTTACCGGTTTGGAACATCCACGTAGCGTATCTGCTAATGGTGGTATTTATCTTTGGAAAGATGGTCGCAGAAATTGCGATACGATGACTGCTGTTATGGAATATGGTCCTGAAAATGATCCGACGAGCGGATTTCAGGTGCTTTATTCTTCCCGTTTCACCAACTCTGCCGGAGGTATCAAGGAAATCTATTATTCTAATGGGGGAGAACTGAATCTGGATACCAACAAAGTAACTCCAAACGGCTATATGCGTGAAGGTAATGCTAAAGTAATGGGGTTGAAAGAAAATAAACTGGAAGAGTTTTCTTTAAAATCGGATGTTAAAGTTACTGCGGATGCAAATACAGGTGGTGATCCTTTATCTTCATTGCACGTCCGCAACTGGATGGAGTGTGTTCGTAGCCGTAAACAACCCAATGCGCCGGTAGAAGCGGGGTATAATCACTCTATTGCTTGTATCATGGTGACAGCGGCTTTGCGTACCCGTGAATTTGTAACCTTTGATAAAGCTACTCAGGAAGTGATGGCCGGAGGAAAGGTTTTCAAATATTAATTTTTTATTTCACATAGGTAAGTTATGCGTCATCCTGAATGTAGTGAGGAGTCTCAACCTGATCTTCCGTTATAGCCGGGATGACATATGAAAAATTTACATGAAATATTTTGGCACGATTTTTTCACAGTTTGAAATAAATGATTATATTTGCACAATAGTTTCTTTATAGATGACAAATCTTTTTTTAACACATAAATACCATAACTTGGTCAAATTTAACACTTTAAATTTGGCCACATCAGTATTTAAATTAGAGAGAGAGAGAGAGAGCTATCTAGCGTCCTTCGCGCGTAAATATAGCGTAAATTATTTAATATTCAATGACATAGCTTGTTTAAATCTTTTGGATTTAAGCAAGTTTTTTTGTGCCCATTTGTTCGGTGGAGTTTTTAACTCCGTCGAGCAGTATTTCTATACCCTTCCCCGTGTTTCATTTCCTAAAGTGTCTTATTTGAATTTCATTGCCGTCCCTTTTAAGAGACGGACAAAGAGGTGTTTTGCATGGTTTGAGAAAATAATGCAGGATATTCCAGTTCAAAAAGAAAATTGTATGTATGTGTTTGTGAATGTTTCGGGGAAGGGAAATAGGGATATGGCTTTTAAAACATAACACTACACACTACACACATAACACTATAACACAAACATTATAATACATAACACATAACACTTAAAACATAACACTTAAAACATAACACTATAAAACTATATTTTAAACATGAAACAAACAATTACACCACAGCGCAAAACGGCCTGGATGCAGTTACAGCCTGCCAAGTATCCTTGCGTGATTAAAAAAATTCTTATGCTTACATGTGCAATTTATGTCTGTGGGACATTATCAGCACAATCGATTTTAAATGAAGATGGTACCGTATATGTCAGGAAAGTTTCCGGGAACATGTATAAACCAGAACCTGCCGGATTTGTGTCTTGTAAAATAGAAAATAATCGTTTTTGGCTATTTCAGGATGGGGTTTCTATATCGGAAAAACAAGGTTATTGCACTTATTCCGATGGTAAATACATTTATTATAATAATAACAACGATATTGTAGCCCGTTATGTTCCCTCCGAAGGAAGGTATTATATAACCACAGCAAAGGGTAGTGATATCCTTAAAGAAGCTCCCTACGCGGTACTGCTTGACGGAACCCTTTATTTAGGCAGCGAGTCAAATATCCGTTACACGGTGGAGGAAGGCTTTGATCCTGTTGCCGTAGGTTTCTTCCTTTTTATCTATTAATCTATTAACATCCTAACAAATGAATTTCTATACTTTTTTTAAAAAAGCAGGGCTGTTGTTGCTTTGTTGCTGGATAGCTGTCTGCGCTTTCGGACAAACTGCACAAACTATTAATCCGACTGGAGGTGCCAGCACAAGTTTTAACGATGGTCTTAAAGTTGTTGTAAATACAAATGGTGCTCTTGCTGTTTATCGGGCTAATTTAGCACAATATTGTTGTGGTCAGGTATATCCGAGTGGATCTACCGGTGGAGTTAATTTATCGTTCCGTTTCAGTCAGGAAGGTACTTATAATTCAAGCGATCGATCATTAATAGCCTGTTCTACTACTCAGGCGGAACAATCTGGAAATAACTGGACTACCAGTATCTCCGGCTATGTTATATCTCCGATCAGCAATCAAAGATTCTATGTAACCATGAATTTTACCTACACTCATCCCAATAATTATTTTTTCGTGGATTATTATGTTCGGGCGCCTTATGCTTCCAGTTACACCACTCCGGAGACTATCCATCTTTACCTTAGCCATGATGCTAATATTAAAGGTTCTGATGGATCTCGTGGAATGATGACACAAAATGCAAGCGGTCACTTTGTGGGCGATTATCGCCAAAGTACTGATAACAGCTCCACATGTTCCCGGTACTCAAGTGGAATTTCGCCTTCCTGTCATGGATTCAAAGCTGCGGGCACATTCAGAAGTTATTATTCCGCATTTTATAGTGGTCGTGATGCTAAAACCAGCTCCAACATGCTTTCCAATACATTGCAAACGACAAGCTGTATTGATGACGGTGTTGCCGTAGAGTTTACCGTTGGTCCTCTTTCTTTAGGGCAAACCGGTGTGCGAAGGATCATGCATGGATACGGAGACACTCAGGGCGAGTTTGATCAAACCCCTGTGACGGATCCTACGGTTCCCAGCGGCTCATCTTCCCCTGTTGTGGTGAATTTTGCTTCTCCTACCTCTTCCGAAACAGAAGGTAATGCTTCACATACGGCCAGCTCCATTCAAATCACTGTCGGTGGCGGACAACTGGCACAGAACCAGATTTGTAATTTTACTGTTACCAATGGTACCGCTGTTCAAAATACCGATTATTCGTATGTAAAGGGATTTACTATCCCGGCAGGTGATTATACCACACCCCAGACATTCACACTCAACAATGTCACAATCATCGGTAATACTACCTGCCAGAGCAATAGGACGTTTGACGTCAGTATTGATTCGGATCTCTGCAATGACTTGATTATTGTCGGCAGTACTAATCGGACTGCCGTTACCATCGTTGACGATGATCTTCCGGTTGTAACTCAACAGGCAAACGGAGGTCCCTATTGTCCCGGTACGGCTATCCCGGCTACTACCTGGGTATTTTCCGGAAGTACCGTTCCTGGTACTGTCTATGAGTGGTCGGCCACCAATGCTACCGCTATCGGGCTTTCGACTTCTTCCGGCACTGGGAATATCCCGGCTTTTACGACTGCAAATGCCACCAATGCTGCTATTGTTTCTACCGTTACAGTAACTCCTAAACAGGGTACTTGCTCTGGTACGGCTAAAACATTTACAATCACGGTCAATCCATCGCCCGCACTCACCCAACCGTCCAACCAGACACTCTGCGCTGGGGAGAACTCTACAGCGGTAGCCTTCTCCGGGACGAACGTCGATGTGGCGACTTCCTCATGGGCTGTAACAGCCGGATCAGGTACGGGTATCGGCATGAGTGCTAACGGCGGTACAGGCAATATTCCGGTTTTTACGGCAATTAACACCGGTTCGACTTCCGTATCGGTCACTATTACCGTAACACCTAAATCAACAGCCGGATGTACGGGAGCTACGAAAACGTTTACTATTACGGTCAATCCGTCGCCCGTACTCACCCAACCGTCTAACCAGACACTCTGTGCAGGGTCGAACTCAACAGCGGTAACCTTCTCCGGAACGAACGTCAATGCGGCAACTTCCTCATGGGCCGTAACAACCGGCTCTGGTACGGGAATTGGCATGAGCGCTAACAGCGGTACAGGCAATATTCCGGTTTTCACGGCAGTTAATACCGGTTCGACTTCCGTATCGGTCACTATTACCGTAACACCTAAATCAATAGCCGGATGTACGGGAGCTACGAAAACGTTTACTATTACGGTCAATCCGTCGCCCGTACTCACCCAACCGTCCAACCAGGCACTCTGTGCAGGGTCGAACTCAACAGCGGTAACCTTTTCCGGGACGAACGTCGATGCAGCGACTTCTACATGGGCCGTAACAACCGGCTCTGGTACGGGAATCGGCATGAGCGCCAACAGCGGTACAGGTAATATTCCGGTTTTTACGGCAATTAACGCCGGTTCGACTTCCGTATCGGTTACTATTACCGTAACACCCAAATCAACAGCTGGATGTACGGGAGCCACGAAAACGTTTACTATTACGGTTAATCCATTGCCCGTACTTACCCAACCGTCTAACCTGACACTCTGTAACGGAGCTTCTGTCGACCTGATGACTGCAGTAACGAATCCAAGCAATTACACCCTGTCATTCTATACCGTATCTACAGGTGGTACAGCATTAAGCAGTTCCACAGTAAGCCCATCCCCAGGAACAATGACTTATTATGTAGAGTCAACCAGTAGTAATGGCTGTGTCAGTTCGACAAGAACCCCAGTGGTAATTACGGTAAAATCTATTCCGACTGCTACACTGACGGGTACCACCGGAGTAGTAGTAAGCGAACAAGTGACTTATACAGCAGGTGCTGGTAGTAATTATCACTGGAGTGTCATTGGTGGTACAATTACTAGTGGCGGTACCACAGCAGATGCAACCGCGACCGTTACCTGGGGTGCTGCAGGCTCAGGCAGCATCAGTGTGGACTATACCAGCAACGGTTGTCCAACGACAACGGCAGTAGTAAACACAACGATTGTAGCTCAAGGTACACCAACGATCAGTATCCCTGTAACAAATCTCTGTTATAATACGACTCAGACGTATAGTACTACCTCCGGGAAATACAACTACTTATGGACTGTTACTGGCGGAACTATCACCAGCGGACAAGGAACAGCAATCGCAACAGTCGCTTGGGGTTCAGCAGGAACAGGGACGATTAAAGTAGCTTACAGTGAAGCATCATCAGCTACTGCGATAGTATCCCCGGTAACTAATGTGACGATCAATGACAAACCAACAGTCGGAAGTATAAGTGCTCCTGCTGGCGTTTGTGATGGATCTACATTGACTCTTACTACTCCAACGGTTACTTCTGTTCCAGCGACGAGCAACCAGGATTGGAAACTGAATTCGGCAACATATATTCCAAGTACGACCGTTAGCTTAGCTCAACATGGTAATCCTTTGTATTACGAAGCAACAAATGCTTGTGGAACAACGACTTCGAATACAGTAAACATTACGGTTTATGCTTTGCCTACAGTAACGACTACAGCTCAATTGATCTGTCCGGCAACAAGCATTGATTTGGCAACTACAGTGGCTAATCCAAGTAATTATACCCTGTCATATTATACAGTCTCTACTGGCGGTACCGCTTTAAGCAGTTCAAGTGTTACACCAACTACTACTACAACTTATTATGTAGAAGCAGTCAATAGTAATAATTGTATCAGTTCAACGAGAACCCCAGTAACTATTACATTGAAAACTGTAACCGCAATTACTACTCAACCGGTATCACCGTCAGTGATTGGTATTGGTAATCCGTTTACATTGAATGTAACCGCAGTAGGTGAAAATCTGACTTATCAATGGTATAAAGACAATACCGCTATCTCAGGAGCAACCTTGGCTAGTTATTCCGTAGCATCAGCCACCACAGCAGACTATGGTAATTACTCTGTTGTTGTAAGCGGTGATTGTGGCACAGCTCAAACAAGCGAAGCTGTTACCGTTAATATCTTGAGTCCTGACGCAACGCTTAAAGACTTGCTGGTGGATGGAACCACAGTTCCTGAATTTGATCCCCAACTTACGGAATATACCTACGTTGCATCCTGTGAAATTGATCTAGCTAATATCATTGGCATTCCGAATCATGCTAATGCTACGGTTGTCAATCCCTCAAACGTGAGTCTCAAAATAGGAGATAACCGGTATTTTATCACAGTGACGGCAGAAAACGGTTTTACGACGAAAACCTATATATTGAATATAATACGAGATTGTTACGTGCCGAGAATCACGAAAGATTTGGAAGATGCGATTGTATGTGTCGGTGGTACCCATACATGGAGCATTGAAGCAGAAGGTTATGATCTGACTTATGAATGGTATTGTGGTTTCAACCGTATCATAGGTGCGAATACGAACTCGATCACGATCAAAGATGCTAAGTTGATCGATTACGAACGTTATTATGTTATAGTACGGAGTAACTACAATGACTTCATCTCCAGTGCATATAGTAAACGTGTCAAACTTTGGGTGGCTGATTATTTACCTAGTCATCTGAAACTAGCCGAATATCCGAATCCGGCGACGGTAGGCAGTACTTATCATCTCCAAGTGGATGGTTATAAGGATGTAACGAAGTATGTGTGGTCTTACGATAAAGAAGGCGTTAGTTTCTCTCCGGAAATCGGTAAGGAAACCGAAAACGAGACTTGGGCAACGTTTGGAACATTGGCAGTGGGTACAGGTACTCTGAAAGTAACCATGGATCATCCATGTGGTACAAGAGAACTTACTCAAACGATCGAAGTTCAACACCCAACAGGCGTAGAAGATATCACTGCTAACATTGTAACTGTTTATCCTAATCCGACATCAGGAATTGTCAAGGTATCTAACACCGAATCCGGCCAACAGATCCGTATTCTGGACGTTACCGGTTCTTTGAAAGGCACCTTCAAAACTAAGGAAGGAACAACGATAATTGATCTGACGGGTTATGCTAAAGGCACCTACATGGTACAATACAATGGTAAAACTTACAAGGTAATCAAAAAATAAGGAACGACGGAGTTGAAAACTCCTCACCGGCCCAAACTCTACAAAAGTGGACATGTCGAAAGGTATGTCCATTTTTTTTGTATACTTTCCTAAAATACCGTTTTGCATGCCCGATAAGGGAATAAGGGATGTTTGCATAGACCGCATCCAAGCTACTAAGGGAGCTTTTGTGGATAAGGGAGATTTATGAATAAATCGAATGTCTTCGTTTATAATGAATAAGGGAAATAACGGACGTTGTTTATTTTTTTATTAACTGCCAGATTTGTTGTACTAGATAATACCAAACCTTAGGCGAGAATGAGAAAAACGGAGGGGAAAAAGCCTTATATGATTTCCTTGCAGTCTTGCAAAGAACGAACCAGCGACCCCATAGAAAAGCCCTTAGAGCATGCTGATCGTATCGTTTTTGTAAGTTATTTGCAGATAATAATTGAGTAAACCATTCTCCGGATTTTTTAAGATCGAAATGATTGACGTCTATTTGTGTATCTTTTCCTAATGAATATAGAGAGAATGAAAGTCTGTGAATGCGCATTGTTTCGGTATCCGGTTCTAACCCCAGCTCAGACAATCCTCTTCGGATAAGCATTTCTTTATTTTGTTCCTGAATATGTTGCTTTTCTTTCGAAATATTCGTGTTGTGCCAGCGATAAAGGAACTGATATTCCGGAATATTTGCCATTTTAGTCTCTTTGTCAAGTCGGCACCATAGGTCAAAATCTTCAGCAATAGGAACTTCGTGATATTGGTGTTCTTTTAAAACCGAGGCTTTGAAACAAACGGAAGGATGAATCAGGGGAACAGTAAATAATAGAGAGACGGATAAGAATGGGGGAGAGGTTTGATTAACGATTTTTCCCGTAATATCCCCTTTATCATTAATGACATGCGCCCAGGTACCACATAATCCAATATCCGGATGACTTTCCAGAAAACGGATTTGTTTTTCGATCCGTTGTGGTTCACAAATATCATCGGCATCCATACGGATGATATATTTTCCAGAACATAATTCAATCCCTTTATTTAATGTCTTGATCAATCCCAGGTTTGTTTCATTTTCAATATATTTGATTCTGGAGTCAAAGAAAGAGAGAATGATATCTTTGCTTCTGTCCAGGGAACCATCATTAAGAATTATCAGCTCGAAGTTTTTGAAAGTTTGATTTAGAATGCTCTTGATTGCTTCAGAAAGAAATGAAGAGGCATTGTAAACAGGCATCAATATTGAAGCTTTTATATTCGAATCCATTTTTCCGGAATTAGATCATTTGTTTTGTCGTTTTCATGCTCGTCTTTGAACCACTTTTCCGGAGCGATAACCGTTTTCTCTTCGTTATTATTTAACCAGGCTCCCCACCAGCTGAAGCTACTATTGGCAATGATATTATGTTTGCAAAGACTCATCAGTTGCATGTCGATATAGTTGTCACGTCCCTTATTCCAGTCAATATATACAGCTTGAGCAGAGGATATTATTTTTCTTGCTTCCTCGGGTTCGTCGGAAAAAACGAAAAATGTTGGATTCTCAACTTCTTTACAAATCCTGTCGATCGCCTTTTCATAATATTGAGTGGAGAGTTGGGTATAAGTATTTGCGGAATTTTTATTGCTTATATAGTCTCCCCGCCGTATATGAATAGATACAGAACTGGTATTCTTAATTTTTATTGCAGTTTCCAGATTTTTATCAGACAGAGGCTTTTTGAAGGTGAAACATTTTCTTACGACTTCATGGAATGATGCAAAATATCTCTCTGATTGAAAAAAACCCAATAATTGAGTATGATCCGGTAGACCTGAAAAATCAGGATCGTAGTTGAACGCATTTTGTTCTTCATACAGGTTATAATGTCTGGCAATTTTTCTACCGAGGATTGTTGTCCTTATTCTGGGATATATCTTTTGAAATAGAATACCTCTTTTTTTAGAAGATACAATCTTTTCGTGATGCTTAAGGAAAAATAAATCCAGTTCGTAATCTCGATGAATTAAATTCCAGGAACGGACATTAAGGAGCGATTGGTCGATACAAACCCTGACACCTAATTGGTCGGCCAGAGCTCTTGCGGCAGCATACTGGAACATCTGGTTTCCTAACCCTCCAAAAACGAAGATATTAATCATGAAATTTGTTGTTAATAGAATTCTTTAAAAAGAAAATTTAGGATAGATAATTAATAAGTTCATGATCTCAAAAATCTGTTCTCATTAGTATTTAATTTACAGATTGACTTAATGCATGTATGCAAATATACAAATCTTTTTATGAATCACAGATATATAATATTTTTTATTTATATCTTTGTTTCTAAAAACAAGGAAATACGGCTATATTCCATCTCTGTCCTTAATTTTTTATTGTGATTATTTATGAAGAAGATTATTTTAGTAACACAGTTTACCCCGACAAAAGAGAATTTTGGCGGACCGACGGCTTTATTATATCACATAATTCAGAACAGGAGCTCGGATATTCAAATAAAAATTTATTCTTTCGATCAGAGTAATGTCCCTGAAAGTTGGCAAAGAGAGAGTGTGAAAGAGTTAGATTGTGAAATCATAAATATAAGGCAGAAAGGTATTAAGAACAAGTTAGGCTATTTGTATATGCGATTCTGTGCCCGGTTTTTCAGTTTACCTTCATGGAGTTTCCTTAAATTGAGAAAAAAATATGTTTCGGAAATAGAAAGTTCACAACCTGACCTTATCTGGATTTATCCGTATCAAATGGCCGGAGTTGTCCGTCAGTTTAAGACATCCCCTATGTTAATTACCTGTTGTGATAGCGCATCTCTTCATTATTACAGGAAACTGGGAGATATAAATTATTCAAAGTGTAAAGAAACTTATAGAGAATACAGGAAATGTTTGAATCTGGAGAGTCTCTATTCGGACCAGAATGCAATGTTTCATTTGGTTGGCCTGGATGATCAGAAGTTTTTACAACGTTCTCTGTACCCTGATGTTGGCAGAGCTTTCTTTTTACCTCATCCTCACTATTCATATGTAAAGAAAGAATCATATTTCGCAAATGAAAAAATGAGGGTTTTGATTTCCGGACAATACAATGAATACATAAAAACTGATTTTGATCGTTTTTTTAATTTATTATTGAAAAATAAAAAATGGGTATCGGAAATAACGATCACATTTATCGGGAAAAATTGGACTGATTTTTCACATCGGTTGCAGTCATTCGGATATGAGTCGGTTTCTATTAAATGGGTTAAAGAATATTTCTCAGAACTACAGAATTTTGATATTCAATTGTTTCCTATCAGTTTGGGTACCGGAACCAAAGGTAAAGTTTTGGATGCATTATGTTGTGGGCTCATTTGTATCGGTTCAAAATATGCATTTGAAAATATTGCTGTTGAGAATGGGGTTTCTTGTTTGCAATATGATTCGGTTGAAGATATAGCCGGTTATATAGATGATATAAGGTTAAGAAAAGAATTTTATATGCAATTAGCAAAAAAAGGACATGAGTCCGTTATAGAAAAGCATTCTCCGAAGTTGGTATCGTTATTGTTTTTTCAAAAAATATTCAATAATTCACTATGATGTTGTCACAACTGAAAAAGAAATATCGTCAATTAATCCCCGAATGGTTTCGGGAATGGATTATAAAGATTATTATTATTCCGGCGAAGAAAATCAATGTTGTTTACTTATGGAAGTCAAAAAAAATAAAACAAGAGATAATCCGGTATTATGAACAGGATGTAGCCATGTCGGAGGAACAACGGGCCGTCGTAGATTTCTTGAAAGAAAATCCTTTATCGATGTTTCCATTGAAATTTCCCGAAGTTGGGATGTGCCAGGTCTATAATGATCCGGAAAGAGACTTGAGATATGTGCTGTTTTATGGGAAAAGATTGTATATGAAGAGGACGATGACTCGTTTGGAAATTCAAAGGTCTTATCAAAACTTGATTTGTGAGCAGTCTTCAAATTCACCCCATTGTTATTTTACTGATGATTTCTTTGTTGAAAATGGAGATGTCGTAATCGATGCCGGCACAGCAGAAGGAAATTTTGCTCTTACAATTATAGAAAAAGTAAAAAAAATATATCTGTTTGAGACGGATCCGGAGTGGATTGAATCTCTGGAAGCTACCTTTGAACCGTGGAAAGATAAAGTTGTGGTATTCAATAAATTTATTTCGGATAATGATGAAGGTCAGAATATCAGTCTGGATACTGTTCTGGGAGATGATGACCCGGTGAGTTTTATTAAAGCGGATATTGAGGGTGCGGAAATTGAAATGTTAAGAGGGATGGAGAAGATACTTTCCCGAAAATCGGACATGAAACTGGTTCTTTGTACTTATCATCACCAATCGGATGAAGAAAATCTGACTAATATGTTGGTTCAGAAAGGTTTTTCTGTTCAACCATCTGCAGGGTATATGATTCTTTTTGATGATCCTGAATTTCAGCCACCTTATTTAAGGCGTGGACTTATACGAGCTCGAAAATGTATAAAATAAAATCATATTTACAAACAACCTACAACTATATTAAAGATAAAAACGTGCAATCAGGTAAGCCTGTACGCTTTTATAACTGGATTGGTGAGGTCGGCGGCTATTGGTTTGAGAGATTTATTCGTTCACGGAATATTCCATGTCACACCAATAATACAATTGCGTTTTTTTCTGTTTTCGGGGATTTGTTTCCCATTTCCTTTGATAATGCACGTGTAAAAGTATTTTATACAGGGGAAAATCTTCACAGGAATGAATTTGGATTTTCTTATCAGGGGTATTCCGGTTGTTTACAAAGCCATAAACTGGATTTATCGCTTGGTTTTGATTATCTCAAATCAGAATCATATTTGCGGTTCCCATTGTGGATACTTTATTTTGTGGATCCAATGGCAACGGACTCATTGTCAATAAAAGAAATGTGCGACAGGATTTCTAATCGTTTGATTGATAATGATAACTCCAAACGATTTTGTTCATTGGTGTCAGGTCATGACCCTAATGGCTTGAGAAAAGAGATTTATGAGAGTTTGATTGATATTGATGAAATCAGCTGTGGAGGGTCTTTCCTCAATAATAGCAGTGAGCTGAAAGATGTTTTTGGCAATGACAAAATACGCTATTTGGAACAGTTTAAATTCAACATTTGTCCTGAAAACTCGAATGCTTCGGGATATGTTACAGAAAAAATTATGGGGGCTGTATCTTCCGGGGCTATTCCTGTTTACTGGGGGGCCGATAATAATCCGGAGCCTGAATTTTTAAATAAAGATGCAATTATTTTTTGGAATAAAGGAGAAGATAATGTAAAAAATATCAATTTGATTCGTTCTTTGAATCAGAATGCCCGATTATACCGGGAATTTTATTCGATACCGCGTTTGATGCCTGAAGCTGCAGAATACCTGAATGAAATATTTTTGGAACTGGAAATGAAACTCAGAAAGTTGATTTTATTAAAATGAATTTCCTCTTTTCCACAACAGATTCAGAGCATCCCTTACAATTACGGATCCGGAAAAGAACAAAATACCCAAATACAAGCTGCCGACTAATGATATTTGACATAACATTAGAATCAATTTGTTGTAAATCAAAAATTTGAGCAGATATCCGCAAAAGATAGTTGCGAGGGCTATGAAAAAATAAGGAAACTGATCTTTGCAAAATTCCCGGAACTTATATTTGATAAGACGATTTGCAACAATGCTTGAAGCAAAATACCTCAACATACTCATTATGGACAATATTGCGATAAACCAAATGTAATTTAATTTTAATATATATGTTACTGCTATGGCTATACCCATAGCTATAACGTGTAATATGGAAAATATCAGATAAAAACCGGATTTGTTCTGTATCTTGAATATGTCTCCATTAGAAGAATCCAATGCATAGAATATTCCTCCCAGGCACAAAAACTGTAATACGGGAATCGCACTGATCCATTTATCTCCCAAACATACATTGACAAACGGATCTGCAACAAGTATCATACCCATGAATGTAGGGAAAATAATGAATGCCTTTACTCGTACAAACTTTCTAAAGATCCGTTTCAGGCGGTGTTCTTCATGTACTGCCGATAGAACAGGATAAGGGACACTTAATATGGACCCGGATAAAAACTCCAGCACCGTATTGTAGTATTTACTTGAATTATAATAGATACCGGTTACATTTAATGAATATATTTTGCCAAGAACGTTCTGTGGTAGGTTGTTTACAACGGATCCAAGTAAATTCCCTGCGGTGAGTGTGGAACTGAAGGTGAAAAATTCTCTAAAAGATTCCATACTGAAGCGTCCGGATGGTTTCCATCTTGCCAGCAACCATAAAATACATGTTCTCACACAAGAGTAAATGACAATTTGAGAGGCCAGAGCCCAAGGACCATAACCTAACAATGCCAAAATCAGGGCTGTGAAATAAGAAACAAAGACAGAAGTGATATTTGCTTTTGTGATCAGTTTGTAATTCAGTTCCTTATATAATCTGGCATTTTGAACGACTCCGAATGCATTGAATAGAAACGCAAGAAATATGAATCGGGCTAAGGGGATAAGAGATAGATCATTATCTTGAAATTTACAAAGAAGAGGAGCACAAAAAAATAAAACCAGGTATAAAAAAATAGCGATGGAGATGTTTGAGTAAAAGACTGTAATATAGTCAGCTTGTGTAACCTGTTTTTTCCTGATGATTGCAGCAGAAAACCCGCTATCCAGTATGATGTTTGACAATCCTGAAAAAATAGCCAGAATCCCGATTTTTCCAAAATCTTCGTTATCCAGTATACGGGATAGAAAAATACCTGAAATAAATACAACTACCTGTTGAAATATTTTATCTGCGGAACTCCATCCAAGTCCTGAAAATGTTTTTTCTTTAAGTGATTTTTCTGACATTCAGATTAAAAATTTGTTTTATAATGACCGCTAAAAAACAAAGTTATACATAAAACGTGGAATGTGAAATTAAATTGTCGTATATTTGCAGCTAAGTTTAAAATGATCAAAAAATGAAGAATGTATTCCGGTCTTTATTACCTCATTTAGGTGCAATTGTAATTTTTTTCATACTTATATTAGTTTATTTCTATCCTGCTTTTGAAGGCAAAGTTTTACAACAAAGCGACGTAACTCAATTTCAGGGAATGGTGCATGAACTGGAAGAATATGGAAAACCGTCCGGTTGGACAGGCTCTATGTTCTCCGGGATGCCGAGCTATCATATCTCCGGATATAGCACCGGAACGGATTTTGTCTGGAAGTTCAAAGACCATGTATTGGGGGCGATCCACTCGGATACGGCAGCTCCTATTTTTACATTGATGCTTACATCATATATTTTATTCCTCATTTTAGGAGCTCCGGTTTGGTTGTCCTTGTTGGGAGCGATAGCTACTGCGTTTTCATCTTATAATATCATTATCATTGTCGCCGGACACGTGACTAAGGCCTGGGCCTTATCCTTTGTTCCTTTGATTCTTGCCGGATTATTCCTTGTAATCAAGCGGAAATACCTTGCCGGATTCATTATTTTTGCATTAGCTCTGGCACTGCAAATAACATCCAATCACTTGCAAATTTCATATTATACGGCATTGCTTTGTGCTATTTTGTTCATCGGATTTTTGGTGTCGTCAATTAATGATAAAGACTACAAGCATCTCGGAATCAGTACAGGAATCCTTGTCGCCGGAGTTTTATTAGCCGTAGCGTCGAATCTGTCTGCACTTTATACAAACTATGAGTCGGGGCAAGAAAGTATGCGTGGAAAAGCCGAACTGACTCCTGTGCAAACAGACCCTAACCAGACAGAAAGACCGGCTGAGGGATTGGATAAAGATTATGTTTTTGCATGGAGTTATAAAAAGATGGAAACGTTCACGTTTCTTATTCCAAACTTGATGGGAGGCGCTTCCAAGCCTTTCGGAGAAGGTTCGGAATCATATAAAGCTTTGGTCGACAGAGCTCGTTCAGGACAAATCAATGGAGAAGATGCGAATCAATTGCTCAGTAGAACCCGGGAATACTGGGGAGACAAGCAATTTACATCAGGGCCGTTTTATTTAGGGGCGGTTATTTGTTTTCTATTTGTTTTCGCATTTTTGATTGTTCCGGGAAAGAGTAAGTGGTGGTTGTTAGGGGCTGCGGTATTTTTTGTCTTTTTGGCTTGGGGAAAGTACTTTCCGTGGTTTAACGATTTTATGTATTACAATTTCCCTCTTTATAATAAGTTCCGTACAGTGGAGACAGCTTTGGTTATTCCGAGTTTTATTTTCCCGATAGTTGCGGTATTTGCATTGAAGGAGTTGATTTATGGAGAACGAAATCAGGAAAAACTACAAAATGCATTGTATTGGTCTGCCGGAATTGTCGGAGGTGTTTGTTTTATATTCTGGTTAATGCCGGGAATGTTCTTGAATTTCCAATCGGCTAACGACGCAATTTTACTCAAAGGTGCTCCTGACTGGTTCCTGGAAAGTGTAATAAAAGACAGGAAAGCACTTACTCAGGCAGATGCCCTTCGTTCACTTATCTTCGTTTTGTTGAGTGCCGGTTTGGTATATTGGTTTTCAATAGCGAAAGAACCAAAGAAAATCTTGAAATTTGTTATTCCAGGATTGCTGATTTTAGTGCTGTGTGATATGTGGCAGGTTGATAAACGTTACCTGAATAAAGACCATTTCTTGCCAGCTAAATCCAATAAAGAACAGTCCTTTCAAAAGATGGTGGCTGATAATGAGATATTGAAAGATCCCGCTGTTTCATATAGGGTATTAAATCTTAATAATCCGTTTTTGGAATCCAGGACTTCATATTTCCATAAATCTATCGGAGGGTATCATGCTGCTAAACTAGGCAGATACCAGGATCTGATCGATCGCCGTATTATGAAAGAAATGAGCTCCATCATATCGACATTTAGTACAGCTCAGACTTTGAATGATTTTGATGCTGTACTTTCTCAATGCCCGACATTGGATATGTTGAATACAAAATATATTATTTTTGATCCGAATCAACCTCCTATTGTTAATACATCTGCTTACGGAAATGCCTGGTTCGTGGATTCGTACCGGGTTGTAAATACTCCGGATGAAGAAATGGCTGCGTTGGAAACCTTGAATCCTCGAACAGAAGCCGTTTTAGATCAAAAGTTTGCAGAAAACCTGAAAGGCCTGCAAATTACACCGGACAGTACCGCTTCGATCGTGATGACTTCATATGCGCCGGATATACTCGAATATAAATCTAATTCTCAACGCGAAGGATTGGCAATCCTTTCCGAAGTTTATTATCCTCATGGATGGAAAGCCTATATTGATGGGCAACAGGTTCCAATAAGCCGGGCAGATTGGATTTTGCGTGCCATTGTGATACCGGCAGGTGAACATCAGGTCAGACTTGTTTTTGATCCCGATGAGGTTAAAGCTTGTGGAATGGTGACTACAATTGCCAGTGCATTGATTATGTTTCTTTTACTGGGTGGAGTCGTTTTTTATTTCTATCGTAAATCAAGACAATAATCATTATCCGTTATTATGATGACTCCCCGTTTTTCTGTCGTAATCTGTACCTACAATAGGGCTAAGTCTCTTAAACAAACACTTGGCAGTGTAGTATTACAGGATTATCCTTCAGATAAATTTGAGATTATAGTCGTCGATAATAATAGTCCGGATCAGACAGGTGCCGTTACATTTTCATTCAGGGATCAATATAAGAATCTTACGATAAGATATTTCAAGGAACTTCAACAAGGAATTTCTTATGGGCGTAACCGGGGCGTATCGGAAGCAGTAGGAGAGTATATCGTATTTTTGGATGACGATGAGACTGTAGTGCCTGCTTTTCTACAGAATCTGGAGGATTTTTATACGGAATATGAGGATGCTTCGTTAACAGCAGGGCCTGTTATTCCGGTTTATGAGACTACACCTCCTGATTGGTTGTCTCCTTTTACGATGAGGTTGATAACAGGAGCTTATGATAAAGGAACAGAAATAAAGATTGTTGGTCCGAAAGATTATCCGGGAACAGGACATGCGACTTTTCGTAGAAGCCTATTTGTGAAATACGGAGGATTTAATACTGATCTCGGGAGAAAAGGAAGTTCTTTGCTCGGTGCCGAGGATAAAGATTTCTTTTTTAGATTGATACAGAATGGGGTAAAGTGTTATTATGTACCGGGTGCGACAATTTATCATCATATACCGGCTGTCAAATTGACTGACGAATTTTTTAATCGCCTTACTTATTCCATTGGAGTTAGCGAGCGTATCAGAACCTTGTCGGAGTCTCCAAAATCTTATTATAAACGATTGTTTGCAGAAGCTGTGAAGTGGGTTGCATCCATAGTTCTGTTCTTATATTATACGATTACATTTCGTTTTTCAAAAGCTAAAAAATTGATTCAGTTCAGGTTTAATGTAACGAGGGGATTGTTCTCAAATTCAAGGTAAAACCTGAAAATGGTATGATTTTTGCTGTTAATACGAGATGGTTGTTTATATTTCCATGTGTAAGGGTAAATATTAAAAAGGGGAATTTGTTTTTACATGGATGTTAAATGGCTATAATTCAGCTCTTAAATAAATTGAAACTACTTATTGTTAATTTCGGGGCATTTACGATTGATGTGGAATCAATGGTTATATTTATTCAAAATGATATTCCATGTGGGGAAGCTATACACAAATAAATACAAATCTTATGTTTAAATTTACATCTTTTAAAAAATTAACATCTGTTGTGTTTGGAAAGGCAACGGTTGTTGTGTTACTGTTATTGAATTCTGTTAATGTTATTTTTGCTCAAACTCCACCTGTTGCAACTATTTCAGGCTTGTCTACAGGTTGTTCCGGAAAAGAGTATGTTTTCACATCCAATGGAACACGGGAGCATGTGGCTTATGTTTGGACTGTAACGAACGGAACTATTGTTTGGGGACAGGGAACGAATGAAATCGGAGCTACTTTTACTCAGAGTGGAACAGTTAGTGTGAAATTCAAAGATCAGGACGGTGTCGAATCTAATGTTGCTACATACAGTGTAACAATTGACAATGCTCCTGTATTTGATCCGTTTACAGCATCTTCGCTATGCTCCGGAGAACTAATGGAAGCAAGTTTGTCCGGTTATGGAGTAGCAGGAGACTATACAGGTACTCCTTATTGGACATTGGACGGAGTAACTATAACCCCGGGAACTTATCACGTTAAGGATGCAGATAACGGAAAAGCATTAAGATACAATGTAAGTACAGCCAATTGCGGTGTTGTATCCAGCGCTCCGGTCTCGATTGTTGTGAAAAATAAGCCTACAATAGTGGACGTGATTGGTTTGCCTGAGTCTCTTTGTTTAGGCTCTCAGGTAAATGCTACGGTAAAAGCCGTACATAATGGCGAGCAGCCGTTGTCTTACCAATGGATGCTGAATGGTACGGAGATTGGTAATGCTGATAATCTGATATATACTCCGGTATTGGCCGATCATGGAGGTATCGTTACAGTGAATGTCAGTAATGAGTGTGGGACAACGACGACACAACATGCGGTAGTTATTAGCGGTAATCAGACAACATCGGCGAATAGTTCTTTAGCTCAGGCGATAGATTTACCGAACGGGTATTTTACCCGTGCGTCGGATGCTGCTAATATTGAGGAAATGCAGTTGCCTGACAAGTACTGGGAGAATCAGAATTATCTGTTTTGTACGACCGACAATGTGACTTATAGCGATGGGGCTAAGATCTGGTTTAATCGTACCTCTGTTGATGACCAATGGATTCATTCCACAACCGGAGTCGGTTATGAATTTACGGTAAAAATAGTTACGAATGACTATAATGATATACATACATTCATCCAGCAGCAGTTCACTACGATTCTGATAGATAATGGTACCTATGAGATGACAAAGATGCCATTTCCTATGTATGATGCAGTCTGCATTGTCGGTAATAGTGATAGCGGAGTGAAGATTTTTGGTCTGGGAGAAGTTGTTCTTGTAAATAAATCTCAGGGAAACAAACTGGTTAATATTTCCGGGATTACAGATAATGTGGTTGAAAATATAATAATTGATGGAGATAACCGTGAATATGTCGATTACTTTCTGACTATCAGGGAAGAAGATAGTTGGGGATTTAAAAATGATAATCTGATCCTGAAAGATATTACAGTCAGGAATGCAATTTCTAAAGTGTCTACATTTTCCTCCAACCGTTCTGTTGTCGCGTTTCTTGGAATGAATAACCGTCCGGGTAAGACTCAGAAAACATTTGCACGGGTACATAATATGACAATAGAAGCAAGCTGTAAGACAGCAGGTTCCGCTTTGGTAGCAGCCAATGGAGCAATGCAGATATACTTATCCAGTAATTTATACTTTAAAAACCTGGATATCAGGTATATTCCGACCCGGATATCCGAGAATCCATTGCAGGTAACAGTCGGAAGTCCTTCCCTCCCTGCTACTGATATTGTTTTTGATGGTCTAAATCTGACTGCCGATAGTATTCTTGTACAACAATTTATTCCTCATGATCTGGCTTTTTCCGATGATTACAGATATGTCCGTTATCAAGCGAGTTCATCCCAGAAGTTATTCAAAACGATGCCAGGTTATTATAATAGTTCTAATATTGTATATGATAAGCAAGAAGGTTATTGGATTATTCCTTCGGACGGGATGACCACTTCGAGATTTAGTGCCTTGAAAACGTTCTATACTAATTTTAAGTCGAATAATAATAATTCATTAAATGGCGCCCCACTTCCTAATATCAAGTTGGTCGCCAATGCATCGGGAGAAATCGGGAATGGATTCACCGTGCCT
>JAVBTA010000032.1:0-15600 GCA_031556375.1 Bacteroidales bacterium
CATTGCAATATAAAAACTATTTTTTATATAATCTAATGTCGGCTCATTTTGAAGTTGAGCAACTTTCAAATCGAATGCATAACCCAGGTGATTGGCAACAGTCAATTCCTGATCCTGCATTTGTTCTCCTCTGGTTTGATAATCATCAAACAGGGTTTTGGGCTCCGGAAATGTTATATCTTCATATAAATCAAGATATTGTAAATCGGGCATCCAATTCCGGTGAGGAGCCTTATGATGTACCATTAAACAAAAGGGCTTATTTTTATCCCTATATACAAGCCATTTGAGGGCATCATCGGTAACCAGATCTGTAGCATATCCTTCTTCCCGGATATATTTCCCATTGGTTTCCGGGGTTTTAAATACCGGATTATAATACTCTCCCTGGTCCTCAAATATTTTATAAGTATCAAAACCTTTCGGATCAGCCGCAAGGTGCCATTTTCCGAACACAGCAGTCTGATATCCAACTTGTTGCAAATATTCCGTAAAAAAATTCACATCCGGTTTCAGTCCGTAACCCAAATGGGTTTGTCCATGCTGATGGCTGTACATTCCGGTCAACAGAGTAGCCCGGCTAGGTGTTGAGATTGAGTTCTCAACAAAAGCATTACGGAACAGCATACCATTGTTGGCTATCCGATCCAGGTTCGGAGTCGGAGCCAATTTTGAAATAGGATGTCCGTAAGCGCTCAATGCCTGAAAAGCATGATCATCCGTCATGACAAATAATATATTCATCTGCGTCTGCGGATTAGTAGCAGAAACTCCGAAAGAAACACTAATAGAAGCACCTAGCAAAGTGCATAAATTATATTTTTTCATTGAATATAAGTTTGCGAACCGTTATTTAAGTAAAAGGATGTGTGTCAAAAGTCCTGATAATGCTCATGAATCACTTTTGACACACCCTTATCATTGTTTAGTTAGCTGGAAGTGTAATTTCCTTGATATCGGTATAATTGTAGCGGTTTGTCGCATCAAAAGTAACCGAAGTACGAGCACCAAACCGGAAGAAATATTTCCTTGAATAACTAGGAAATTTGAGATCTTTACGGGTACTTATAGTAAAAGTAGTACCATTAGTTCCTAAAATTTCACTGGTTCCTACACCCATTTGAGCAGGTGTACATTTAATGGAGTAATTGGGACTATAACTGAAATCACCTACATAACTAGTTTCACTTATGAAAAGCCATCCTTCTACCAAAGGTTTTTTATAGGTCGCATTATCCGTTCCGTAGGTAATTTTCACTGTGAACTTTGCACTATCAGCTTTAACAATAGGTTCGCCAACCCATTCTACACGAAGGATAGGTTCCACTTCGAATGTTTTTTCGACTGTACCGCTGATGGTCATCCTTTCTTCAGCCAGAGGAACGAAAGCTCCGGAAGGAATAACTCCGTATTCTCCTTTGAATATTTTTGTATTGTTGAACGTACCGTCCATCATACAATTGAAATCATAAGGCTCGGGAGTATCACTCCAGCTATATTCCATCATACGAATTCTAACACCTGTATTTCCTATAGCAGTCTGAAACGGTTCACCTGTTCCTTTATCTATAAACTTACCTTTAAATGTCTCTTTCGGTTCCGGATAGTTATCATCTTCACATGAAGTGATTCCGGCAAAAATGAATAACGACAATATAATATACAATATATTTTTCATATCTCTGAATGTTTAAATTTTAATACCCTGGATTTTGTTTGCAATTCGGATTCTTGGTAATCTCTCCTGTAGGTATCTGTTGATAATAATTCTTAGTATCAAAATTAAAGATATAGTTATTTCCGGCTTTAGATTCCATATATCGCGTATCAAGGAAATATTTATCGGCATCTGTGGAATAGAAAGGATATAATACCCTGTAACGTCTGTTATTCTGTTCATTGTAAATGATTCTCCAACGTTTCAGATCCCAATAAGTTTTGTGTTCGAAGGCAAGTTCTTTTCTTCTTTCCTTACGTACGACATCTATATTAAGATCGGAAGAAGATGCTAATAAAGTCGCTCCTCCCCGTTCCCTGATCTGATTAATACATCTGAATGCCTCGTCACGATAATTTTCTCCTGTAGAAGCTGTAGTTACTCCAGCCTGGAACAATTCATAAGCAGCTTCGGCGCGGTTAAGTAAAACTTCGGCATAACGCAATTCGATCCAGCTTTGAGTCGATTTATTACCATTATTATCCGTTTGGCTGGGATTCATATATTTACGAAGATAAAAACCACTGATATTTCCAAAATCCCATCCGGTTACAATACCGCTTTCTCCCGATCTTTTCATCTTTGTTCCGTTTTTCAGGGTGATTGCGTTAGCAGCCTGATTATTATACGTAAAGTCACTGGAAAGCTTCAGGTCGCCGTTAGTCGGATATACAGTAGTATAATCAGCAACACTTCCTGCTGGCATAAGAGGATTAATTCCACCACTTGCACTTCCTGTCCATATTCCACGACGAAGGTCTATTGTCTTATTCATAAACTGATCCATCGGAAGGATTACGGTAGCTCTCAAACGAGGTTCACAATTAGCAAAAGCGTCCAGAGGAGAATTGTATAATTTGTATTTTCCATTAGCATCCAGATTTGCAAATGTTCCATCAGCATTTTTATCTATGCCCTCAAACAGCTCAACGAAATCAAGAGTAGGACAAATTTCAGAGTTATTACCTCCCGAAGAAGTCTGCATGGGTTGAGCCGAATCATCGAAGTTATGAACTGATTCCGGACTTTTATAATATCTCACGAAGATATTTTCTTTAGTATCAGTAAGAAAGATAGCACCGAAGTTTGTTGCAATTGCAGTGGGATTCCCTGCAACCCAATACCCTTTATACAATCCGTAATCGGTTGTTTCATCAAGTATTTTGGATGCATCGTAAGCTGCCTTAAAATAATCGTTTGCCCGGGCAGCCGGAATACCACAGATTCTTTTACCATTATGCTCTTCATTGATGGTATTGTATTTCGCGATCGATCCTGCATGAAGCATAGCGCGTGATTTCAGCGCTGCAGCCGCATATTTGGTAGCCCGCCCTTTTTGATTTTTCAAAGGAAGGTTTGCGATAGCGTAATCCAGGTCTTCAGCAATAAAATCCCAGATCTCTTCTTCCGAGTTACGGTAAAGTTGCGTACCGGCCAAATTAACTGTAGCCGGATAATCAATGGGAGCATCTACTTTCGGCACACCTCCGTAACGCTTAACCAGTGAATAATAAATGAATGCTCTTATAAAGTGAGCTTCAGCCAGATAAGTTTTATAATCGCTGGCAGAGTGAGCCGATTGATATTTGGGAAGAGTTTCCAGAAATACATTAACATCCCGAATAGCTCCATAAGGTCCGTCCCAATAGCTTGCACTTTCAGTCTCAGCTCCCTTGGTATCGCGTCCTAGAGCTTCTCCTGTAAGACAATGCTGTTGTTTGTATTTCGTATCAGTTTTGTTGAACAAACCACTTCCATCGTAGTAATAACGAAAATCTTCCATAGGGATTTCACTATAGATACGCATCACATAACTCATTGTTCCGTCGGAGGTACCAAATATTACCGGATCTCCGACTATATTTTTGGGAGGTATATCCAGGTCTGTACATGCGCAAAATGCTCCCAAACAAAGTAATAAACTATATTTTAATAATTTCATAATATTTTCATGTTTAGAATTTCACATTTAATCCTATCGTAACAGTTTTGTTAAGAGGATAATTATAACCGACATCTGTTAATCCTCCCTTACTGGTATCAGGATTTGTATAAAACTCAGGATCCATATATTTCAACTGAGTAAATGTCAGCAGATTATATGCACTGAGGTATACTCTCAGGTTTTGTATCCCTACCTGAGACGCCCATTTTTTTGGTAAAGTATATCCAAGTTCAATGCTCTTAAGCCTCAGGTAGGCTGCATTTTGGATATTGAAATCTGAGTTATAGTTCGGATTTGACCCTGTATAGCCATAATTTCCCGAAATCCATTCTGTTGCCGGGTTGTAAGGATTCGCCGTAGGATCGGCTGGATGCCAACGATCCATAAATTGTGTAAGAGCATTGGTTTGTGACCAAAGCGGCTGATACAGGAATTCCCGCGGTGACACATAACGTTTTCCGCCACCTTGCCATAACATAGATAAATCAATTCCTTTCCAGTTTCCGGATAATGTGAGTCCATAATAAACAAGTGGAACCATACCATTCATTGCGAGCGGGTGAACATCAAGATCATTGATCCATCCGTCACCGTTCCAGTCCTGGTACTCATAATCGCCCATTGTGGTGCCACGGCCGATATAAATCGGATTGTAATATATTTCATCCCAACCGGTAATGCGGCCATTGCCGGAATATCCCCACCAGATGTTATTATAACGGTCATTGTTATTATTTCTCCAGTTCTTATATGAGTTACCTTCCTTTGCCCGTTCATAGTACAACGTTTTCTGTCTGGTAAATGATACATTACCTTTTATTTCGTAATTGACATCTCCTATTTTGCTCCGGTGACTCAGTTGTAATTCAAAACCTCTGGTAAGGTCACTGTTCAAATTTTCCTGAGGTTGTTTTGCTCCGACCACTCCAGGAACCGATTGAGCACGGGTGCCCATCATACCATCGCGTTTTCTGGAAAAATACTCTACAGTTAGTCCCAACAAACCATTCCATGCATCTAAATCTACTCCATAGTTCTGGAAGTCAGAGGTCATCCAGGTGATTCCTTTATTCGGGATTCCTGTACTGCTGGAACTATTAATAAATGTGCCGTCAACAACATATCCCGCAGGTAAACCGGCTGCATTTGTCCCTGTTGCAGGATAATTGTATCCGGATAAGAAGGCATAACCGTCAAAAGTTGAGTCGTCAAGCATCTTGGCGTATGATGCACGAAGTTTAAGATTGTTTATGAAGTGTAATGCGGAGCTGTTTTTAAAGAAATCTTCTTCGGATATACGCCAACCGGCTGAAATACCGGGAGTTCCTGCCCACCGGGAATTCTCGGGAAATTTCGAAGAAGATTCATACCTATAGGTAAATTCCGCCAGATATTTTCCTGCAAAATCGTATTTAAGACGTCCTACATAAGCGTTGTATGCCCAATCATATAGAGCAGCCTTATCTATACTCTGATTAATTTGCTGATTATCGGTTATCCCTGCGAAGATCTGGTCCATTGGTAATAAACCTAATCTGTTGCCGTAGAAATTATCACCATCCTTGTGAGTGTCTTCATAAAGCGCCAATGCGGACACATTATGTTTTCCGAATTGTCTATCATAACCGATCCGAACATTCCAAAGCATGGCATCTTTTCCGTAATAATACCGGGAAATTTTATTAGGAGCTGTTTTCGCTATAGAATTTACCGTATATGATTGAGCATTCCATGTCTTTGGGTTACCTCCTGAATCATACAGCTTATACGACGTTACATACTCTTTGTTATCATTCATTGTAAAATCGTAACTATACATCCCCTGAGCATATAATCCCTTAACAAACGGAACATCATATCTTAATGAGGCATTTGACTGGAACCACTTGCTTTTGTACTCATTAGCTCCGGTCAGACTTTTATTCATCATCGCTACCGGGTTTTGCAATCCGGTATTGCTCGGTTGCCAGTATTGTCCTTCTTCTTCATTGTAATACACCTTATCCATAGGTTGCATCAACCACATACCCCGTATAATATCGTTTGAGCCGTATACAGATGAGTTTCTTGTATCCATTAAGCCCGCTAAATTGATATTGAACGTAAGATTTTTGGTGATTTTTGAAGAAATATTAGCCCGAATGGTATATTTCTCATAATTGATAGGATTTGACTTCATAAAGCTTTCCTGCGACTGGTATCCGAAACTTGCATAATAATTTAAAGCATCTGTTCCTCCGGTAGCATTTAATGTATGACTTGTCTGAGGTGCGTAACTTCGGAATACTTCCTCTTTCCAATCCGTGCTCTTCAATGTGCCGTCACGATAAGCATCGATCTGATCATCAGTCCACCTACGGGTAGGACCATCTACATTGTGCATACTGATCTCATTGGACAATGTCATCCAATCCGCCGCACCTACCAGGCTTGGGAAATTGGAAGGCATCTGCCATGAGTAATCTCCTGAATAACTCAGATTTACTTTACCTTTTTCTCCTTTTTTAGTTGTAACAAGGATTACTCCATTCGCAGCATTGGTTCCATAAATAGCAGCAGAAGCATCTTTAAGAACAGAGATACTTTCAATATCTTCAGCATCCAGACGAGCAATATTACTACGAGGCACCCCATCAATAACGACCAATGGACTACCTAAACCACGTATGTCCATCGAACCGCTGTATTGTCCAGGTTCAGACGAGTTTTGAACTACACGCAAACCGGCAACCTTACCAGTCAACATATTCTGAACATTCTCATTCTTAGTTGTAATAATTTCATCATTTTTTATAGCAGAAACAGCACCGGTTAGAGTTACCTTTTTCTGAGTGCCATATCCCACAACAACGACTTCTCCTAAGTCCTCTGTTGAAGGAACCATTTCAACATCAATAGTTCTTCTGTTATTTACCTGAATCTTAAGTGTTTCATAACCAAGATAGTAGAATTCCAAAGTAGCTTTCGGACTCACTTCAAGTGAGTATTTTCCATCAACATTAGTAGCTGTCGCATTAGCAGTTCCGGCTTCTTTAACCGTAACGCCAATCACCGGCAAACCTTCCTCATCAATCACCACTCCTGTAACCGGAATTTTTTGATTGGCGGTACTTTGTTGTCCGTGGACATTGGCTCCGCATATCAGCAATAGAGCGATAAGTGAAGCTGTCAGAATTTTAAAGGGTTTTCCCATAGACATTTTTTTTAACGTTAATACTAATTAATTATCTGTTTGAAAATTTTAAGTGTTATAGTTTCAAAAGGTTTGAGATAGAAAGAAGAAGCATTGAAATCTGCAATTTTTTGTTGTAGATTATTGCATTGGTATATTGTTTGGGGATTCAGGTTTTGCCATTCGAAAGCAGAATGTACTGTATTGCCCGACATGTTTTGTAATCGCACGATATAACCGGAAGTATCATCAGATGGTTTTATAGTCGAAATAGCAATCCGATTGTTACCTTTGAGCCTAAACAGGGGCTGTACCTGTTGTAAGTCATCTGAGACAACACACACCAGCTTTTGAGCCTGCTCCATTCCATGTTTTTTCAATTCCATATTATACGGATCCATTGCTTGTATGCTGTAACTGAAAGTTACCAGTCCATCCTGAGACGCTTTATAATTCGTGCCCCAGGAATTATTCATAACCCAGGAATAGATAACGGGAGAAATATTCGCAGAAGCCATCCAGCCTTCTCCTCGCTGTCCTTTTTTCCAATCTTCAGCGGTCATTTCTCCCACCTCCACAAAAGGAGCATCGATTGTAGTCAGGTAAACTCCATGATTCAGGTTATTAACCGCCACTCCATTCAGGACAGAGTAAAAATTCTTGTTCGAACCGGCAAGTTGTTCTCTCTCGGGATGAATCTCTCCCATAGCCATATCCATCGTGATTTCCGCATTAGAGATATTAAACGGGAATGCAAAACGGACATTCTCTTTTCGATAAGTATTAAGTTTATCCAGGCTGTTGAGTATATCAATTCTCCCAATACCTTTATATATCGTAATATCACGCGAAAGACTCTTACAGCCCGGAGCCGAAGATTCAACTCTCAAAGTAGCAGCAACTTCACCATCATCCAGAACCCTAATCTTTTCAATCCGATCTACTTTCTGAAGATTTGCCAGCATTCTTCCCGAATAGATATAGTTGTTCAATCCATCTTTCCCTGCATAATTAAACGAATTCCCAGCATAAGTAAGGGATGAAATAACTCCTGTAACCGGATCGATCTGCAATTTTACTATTCCGTTGTCCAGAACATTTTCACGGATCATAGAGCTGTCAGTCCCTTTTTTCCGTTTATCTTCAACGATTTTGTAGTCAGCAGATGATAATGGAGGAACATCTTTCGCCAGAAAAATCCAGCTTCCATCATTTAATTTTTGTACAGATACCAATTCTCCGGACATAGATTCCAGCATTTTACCGTCCATGGAGGCAATTCCTTCAATCTTAACTACATCTGTTCTTGGCCAAAGGTTTGTATTGAGAACCTGAACGTATTTTTTCTGACCATGAGTTGAACCGGATTGTCCTAATACTTCATTGAAAAGCCTTTTTGATTGTATATCTGCACTATCTCCATACATTTTCTTTCCTTGCCACAGGTCTTTTGTAAATTGAGACTCCGGTTCGGATCCACTTGCGGATGCTCCCCAGGTATGTTCGGAAAAAAGAACTACATTCTTCCACGCAGTCAAAAAATCATCTCCCGGAAATGCCTTCGGATTAAACATACTCCAAAGGATTTCAGCCTGATTCAATCTCTCTGCACTGGCTCTGTTGGCACCCAGTTCCCGGGCTGTCGACGCAGCTCCGTCTTCCCATACAGGAGTCATATCTCCGGAGAAGACAGGAAGGTGATCTCCATATTTTTTCTCAAAACCCTCAAATAATTCCTTTGTTGTCCCAATGACAAACCTTGGATACTCGTACTTTTCATTCCATTCCCGAATAATATCGGGCATTTCCATATCCGGAGGACCATTATCCCCATTTACTGTGTAACGAAGATATGTAGTTTCATAAGGATAATTTTTTGTTTCCAGTTCTGTCAGATACTCCCACATCGGTTCTATTCCACAGGAAGATAATTTCCCGAGAAGCCAACCGTGAAACCAGGAATATCCTTTTCCTGTTTGCCAGTACAACACTTTATCCGTTCCTGATTGCGATTTCCAGTAAAACGGCATATCTCCCCACTTTACATGGAATAAGGCCGCCCGGTCACAACCTGTTTTACCCCAGAACGGGACATAATTAGGCGCCGGAGAATAGTATTTGACGCCATTCTGAGCAAGAGCTGTTACATATCCCCACGATTGTCCCGGCAAGTCACTTGTCATTGCGGTGTTGAGTTCAACACCCGTTTGCCGGGAAATCAAATGAGCATCATCAAAAACATGCATCAATTCTTCCTGCTTGCATATTCCGGATAAAATACTGCCCAATGAGGCATCGATACCTAAAACACCTTTTTGAATCGCCTGTATAAGTTTCCTTTCTTTTTCTGTTCCTTTATACTCGTCTAAATATCCTTTCACAAACCAGGTTGCTTCTGAATTCCATTTAAACCGGGAATCTTCCGGGTAACCTGAAGTCCTTTCTGCTAGTTCGATAGCCCGTTCCAGGTTACGCCATTGCAATTTCATCACATCATTCTGACGATGAGTATATCCTATATCCTGATGCGAATGAGGAAGGAAATAAAGTGTCCATTTCCTTGCTCCGGGAATATTCACTCTTTGATCCAATGTAGATTGCTTACTCTGTAAACAGATGTCAACATCGGCACTTTCGTCCATGTATCCGGTAGGGAACACTCCATTTACCGAATAAATACCAACCGGACTTGACTCTATTGTTTCTACCCATTGCTTTCCATTACATTTCAGGATCAACTTACCTCCTGCATAAAGAGGTGCATTAAATTTCACTGTATATTCCCTGGAAGGTCCGTTCGGTGTTTTTAGGTAACCCTGAGATGCCGTAAAATCCATTTCTGTTATCTTACTCAGACTTGCTACCGGTTTGTTTTCTTTCTGATAAAATCTTATTTCACTTAAGCCATAATAATTTATATCCTGATTCAGATCCTCAGCTTCCCGAAGGGTTAACAGTTTGTTATCATGATAATAATTTCCCTCATTCAGATCAGCAGTGATACACAAGTATTTTATTTTCAGCCCATTTATTTTTAGAGAGAAGTCGGCCGGTTCCATTGCTCTACCTTTCGATTTATTCAGAATATGATAATTTTTTTCTCCATTATCAATCGTTTTCCACATCTTTCCATCTGCAGAATAAGTCAGATATACTTTTTTCAGTCCGCGGTTAGTATGTTGATTCTGATTATGATTCCATATCCGGATAAGATCAACATGATCCACCTTATCATCCAGTTCCAGCATCAGCCAAACCACGCCCTCAGGTGTGTTTGCATTAGCCCGGACTTTCCGGATGGAAATCTCAGATATCCACATATTTTTTCCCAGATTATGGGATGCATGTGCCTGGCCGGTCATTCCACTTCCGTCAATCACTGCTGTTGCAGGAAATTTCGGAAAGGAACTACTGGCTGAGATCCGAATATTTTGTGATAAAACCTGTGTATAAACTTCTGCTTTCTGCGAAAAAACAACACTAGTATAGCACAAGACACACAATGCCCAGAAATATCTGTTCATAAAAACAAAATGATCTTTTACGGATAATTACCTGTCAATAGGAGGACTACCTATTCCCCATGTCGTATTGGGCTGGTCTCCCATCTGAAGAATTAACTCTCCTCCTTTTAATAATTCTGATGCCGGAAACCAGAATGTCCTGAGTTCTTTACCATTTAAGGTTGCGCTTTGTATATATTTATTCTTTTTAGAAGCTCCGTTTGCTGTGATTGTGAATTTTTCACCTCTTCCATATTTTTTTCCAAGATTTATCTCCACTTTTTCATACAACGGACTTGCAATTTCATAGACCGGAGCGGAATTACATCCTCCGTCAGTCTGGAACAATCCTAAAGAGGCCATTACCAGCCAGGCACTCATCTGACCCTGATCTTCATCTCCAAGATAGGCATTGGCAATTCCGGATCCATAATAACCATCGATAATCGAACGACTCCAACGTTGTGTCAGCCAAGGGTGATTTGCCCAGTTGAACAGGAATGCAAAATGCATGGATTGTTGATTTCCCTGAACAACCGGATAATCCCAATATTGGTCGTTCGGAGCGTTGTATCTCCAGGGTTCACTGGCTGTGAATCCCCAGTCCAGACGATCCACAAATTGTTTTTCACCCAATACTTCGATCAGGGCAGGAACATCCTGAGGTACAAAGTAACTCAATTGCCAGGCATTTCCTTCAACATACTGTTGATTTGCTCCTGATCTGAACGGATCGAACTTCTCAACAAATTTTCCATTGCTTTCACGCATATGGGCATATCCATTCTGAGGATTAATTGCATTTTTCCACCAATAGCCACGATCATTAAAAGTCTTGTACTCTTCTGTTTTTCCTAAAGATTTTGCGAACTGACCGACTGTCCAATCATCATATGAATATTCCAGCGTATTCGAGAATCTTCCGGAATCACAGGGAACATACTTATGTCTCAAATACGGCACTAAATCACGATTTCCGGCAAAACCACCTGCGACATGAGTAGCTGGAGTTGTCTGCATTTTTATCATTGCCTTTAAAGCTTTATCTGCATCGAAATCACGGATACCCATCTGATAGGCGCTTACCATCAAAGGAATCTCATGTTCCGCAACCATAACCGGGATGTATTTCATTCCGGCAGGACCTTTTGCCAACCAACCATCTGCATCATACATTCCTAACTGGGAATTAACCCAGCGGGAAGACCATTCCGGAGTAACCAGGTTCCAGAATTGATTCAGGTTCCAGAACGTATTCCAGAAAGCATCACATCCCAAAGCGACATGATCAGGATTCGTAAATTTTTGTTTTTTTCCTCCGGCAGACATCCACTCTCCATTCACATCGCTCCATGTATTCCGGCAAAGGGCACGATACATGTTGGAGTAGAAGCGAAGTTTTTCCAATTTATCGCTTGTTGTGATGGAAACCCGTGAGAAAATGTCATTCCATACCGTCTTCTGATTTTCAACCACAGCCTGGTAATTCCAATTGAATGGTTTTGTTATTTCAGTTTGCAGATTTTCAGAAGCGTTCTGAATACTTACTAAAGAAATTCCTGTACGTACCTGAACAACATTCGATTTTTTCGTATCAAATTCAACATAAGCACCTGCATCCTTGATATTTTTTGCACTAATGGTGTTAGATCGGACGACTTCCTTATTGATCCATCCACCCATGTTTTTAATTGGCTGGTCAAACTCAATTACAAAATGTATTTTATATTCCTGATCTGCATCATTACTCCAGACATGCGGCCGTGGGGATATCTGATGGCTATAACCCTCTATCCTGTAATCACTAACCTTATCTATCTTGATATCCAGCAGATTATAATCATACTCAGCCTCAACATGCAGGTCTATCATCACACGTCCATCCCGATCGTTCGGGAATGTATATCTTTGGAATCCGCAGCGGGTAGTAGCACTTACTTCCGACCAGATCTTCGTATCTGTCATATACACTTTATAAAAACCTAACGGAGCTTCTTCCGTCATTTTATCAATTCTGGAACGGTATCCCGAATCCGGATCAAACTGGTCACCCACTTTCGTTTGCAACAGTCCATTAGTCGGCATTAAACCTAAGCCACCCATTGTCCACTCGTGGATATGGCTGAAACATCCTACTGTCTCAAAAGTTGGCTGATAACCTGCTTGCCATCCTTTATTCTGGTTATCCGGACTCATTTTTACCATACTGAACGGCATCCATGGTCCCGGAGCAATCATCCATCGCGAATGGGCCGTACCAAGCTTTGTATCAACATAATCCGCATATGTATTTAACTTTTGCGGTGTACGTAACACCTGACCCTTTGTTATCGACTGACCATCAATCAGGATATTGTAAGTACTCTTTTTTGCAGAAGAGACAGCCGGCATCGGAACTTCAAATTGATAGCGGGCTGTGTCTATCACTGATTTGAAAATATTTTTTCCATCAAGTTCAACACTTATCCGGGGCCTTCCTGAAAGATGTTCAACATCGACCAGAAGAGGTTGGAAGCGTTTATCTCCACTTAATATTTCATATTTACATGCCTGAACATCTCGTATAAAAACTTTTTCCGGCTGTTCCAAACCTACGGTGCGGGAAGCAGCCAGATGTACCGCATCAAAAAGAACCCATGAACCTTCCAAAACGGTAATATTAATTTTATTACCTCCCTTTTTTAAGATATTATTTTTAATAGGAATAGTTATTGTCCTACCTGTCTGCCCTTTAACTTCTCCTGTCAATGACTCTTTATATTGTCCTTTAAGCTCGAACTTCTCACTTTGCAGATCATTGACAGTCACTTTAAGTAATGACCTTGTAGGAGCCGAGTCAAACAAATCAACGACAAAATCGAACTGAGTATTATCTTTCAGATCATTAATTCCAAATAAAATATTGACTTCATGAGTCCTCCAGCCCGATGTAGACCATGTTCCTCCCCAGGTATCGTCCGGACCGGGAATTACGTAAGGAAAATCCTTACCCGGAACCGATTTCCCGATCAGGTAATAGCGATCTTCGTATCCGAAATCTTTTTCAAGGAATTTTTTATAATCAGAAGGACCCAGTGAAAGATCTGATGTAGAATTGTTTTTTATCCCAATATTCCATACAGAAACTTTTTGTGCATTACAGATTACACATGCAAATATAAATACAACACAGGTTAAAAATCGAGACATAGATTTTATGTTTTTCGGTATTATGAAGATTAGTTTAATTTTCTATTATTCAATTAATTAATGAAATGTACGTATGTACGTACATAGTTTTTCACACCACAAATAACGACATAAAATTTTAATTTTGCAAATAATTAACTATCTTTTTTTATATACATTATTTTCATACCTTTGCGAAAACATAGAATATACTGGCATGAAAATTTCGCTCGACCATCACAGCCCGGTTCCTTTGTACGTACAAATTGAAGAACAGCTTCGTAAAATGATTCAACAGCCTGAATATAAAAAAGGCAAAAAGCTTCCGAATGAAATTGACCTGGCAAGAAAAATAGGCGTTTCCCGAAGCACTATGAGACAGGCAATCAATAAAATGGTATTTGAAGGCTTGTTGATTCGAAAAAAAGGAGTTGGAACTGTGGTTGCAGATACCGCTTTCACATCCAAAGCCCGCAATTGGTTGAGTTTTTCCCAGGAAATGAAAGCTATGGGAATGGAGGTTAAAAATTTTGAACTTTTTATCGGATGGGTCAAGCCGAGTGAGGAACTGTGTCTCTTCTTTAATATAAATGAAGATTCACGGATCTTAAAACTGGAACGACTGAGAGGCAGTTCCGACGGACCATTTGTCTATTTTATTTCTTATTTCAATCCCAGAATAGGGATGACCGGAAATGAAGATTTTTCCCGGCCTTTGTACGACATTTTAGAAAAGGATTACAGTACAATTGCCAAACTTTCGAAGGAAGAAATCAGTGCTAAAGCCGCAGACAAAGTGCTGGCAGAAAAACTGGAAGTAAAAACGAGCGAGCCCATACTGAAGCGTAAACGTTTTGTTTTCGATCCGGGAGGCCGTCCAATAGAATGGAATGTCGGATATTACAGAGCCGATAGCTTTGTTTATACGATAGAATCCGAAAGAGAAATCTGAAGAAAAAGTGTAAATTTGCGGAATGGATACTCCAAGTCTGTTTCATTTACATTTGCCCTGAGATTAATACAAAGACATAAATTTACTATCAAAATAAATATCAAATGAAAAAAAAAGTTATCTCAACCCCCAATGCCCCTGCTGCTATTGGGCCTTATAGCCAAGCCATAAAAGTAGGAACTGCCTTATACACATCCGGCCAGTTGGGCATCGATCCTAAAACAGGAGATTTTGTATCCGGTGGAATAAAAGAACAAACCGAACAGGTATTCGAAAATCTCATAGCTGTCCTTGAAGCCGGAGAATGTTCTTTAAACCAGGTTGTAAAAACGTTGGTTTTCTTATCCGATATGGCTGACTTTGCAGCCATGAACGAAATTTATTCAAAATATTTCAAGGAACCGTATCCAGCTCGTTCTGCTGTGGCAGTTAAAACCTTACCAAAGAACGGATTGGTAGAAATCGAAGTAATTGCTATCGAAGATTAATTATTGAGATTATTAAACCTCCCCAATGGATCAATTCCTCAAGGAACTTAACGAGAGCCAACGTGCGGCTGTCTTATATAATGACGGACCTTCTCTGGTAATTGCCGGAGCAGGTTCCGGTAAGACACGTGTACTGACTTACAAAATAGCCTATTTACTCAAAAACGGAATATCTCCGTATAATATTCTGGCTCTGACTTTTACAAATAAAGCAGCCCGGGAAATGAAAGTCCGGATTGCCAGGGTTGCAGGTGATGATATCGCATGGAGGCTCTGGATGGGGACTTTCCACTCTATCTTTTCCAGGATTTTGCGCCGGGAAGCTGATAAAATCGGATTTAGATCCGATTTCACCGTTTACGACAGCCAGGACTCCAAAAACCTGATCAAGTCTATCATCAAGGAGATGGCTCTGGATGATAAAATATATAAACCCGGAATTATTCAGTCCAGGATTTCGAGGATGAAAAATGCTTTGATTACTCCTGAAATATATGCCGCAAGTAAGGAATTAATCGAAGATGACTTTCGATCCAAACGTCCTGCAACCCGGGATATTTACACTATTTATCGCAACCGTTGCCGCACAGCCGGAGTAATGGATTTTGATGATTTGCTGCTCAACACCTGGCTTCTTTTCAAGGAATTCCCGGAT
>JAVBTA010000061.1:0-11200 GCA_031556375.1 Bacteroidales bacterium
AATACCAAATATTGGATAAATACAGTTCATGCTCCATCTGTCTCTGACAACGGAATTGGGACTGCTTTTTCTTCAAATGATATGATATTTAATGTGCATAGTCATCCGGCAAAAGGAGATGATCAAGGAGGTAGCGGATATAGTTATCGTTCAGATGGTTTACTTGAGAGTGTAAAATTTGATGGCCTTGTAGCTAAATGGCTATATCAAGAGCTTGGAACTAAAATGCCTGATTTATATGTTTATCACAGATATACTCAAACTCTTAATCAGTATGATCCGTGGAATTGGCGAGTCGGCAAAAGCCACAACATTAAACATGTAAATCAAATGAAAAGAATAATATTTAAATAGTTAAAGCTTTATGAAATTGAAATTATTTTATATTCTATTTTTTGTTTTTATCTTCAGCTGTAAAGATCTTAAAAACAAAGAATCAAATGCTCCCTATAATGGAATTGATTCTCAGGTGTTAGCATTAGTGGATTCTATTTATTTAAACAGAAGTGAAAATGATGAGCCTTTTGTAACTTTTGATTGTTATTCATACAATGATACCACTTACCTTGGTGTAAATAACGGATTGTCATTCCCTGTTGAATGCTTTAAAATTACAGAATGTCCTCTTTTTATGGGTTACAAAAAATACAATGATGTATATTTGGTTTTTTATGATAGTAGTGATGATTCTTTTATGCAGAATTATGTAATAAAAGACAGCCTTACCATTGACGAATATCCATTTGAACGCTATAAAGTTTATGATATTAAATCAAAATTTTCAGATCCCCCTAAAATTTGGCAATGGGTCTATCGAATAGATGAACATGGGGATCTCATTTTTGTAAATAATGGATGGCCACTTCCTAATTAAGAGTTTTTGTTGATTCATATTTGACTAGTTAAAATAACCGTTAGTCTGAAAATGGCTAACGGTTTTTAATACAATAATACTCCTTGTTGAGATTAGCACATTTATCACGGTAACTTACTAAAATCAATCACCGGGGCATTTCCGCTTGCAACTCGTGTAAAATTTGATTTACTATTAGTGTAATCACTGAAAAAACCGCAATTCTGCAGGAAAAACCGGTTATCTTCGACTCCTCCTTTGTAATCCATACGTTGTTTTGCATTGGCTGTTCCATCAAATGTAAAGGTAGCATTAGTTAAGCCATTCCAAACTCCATCAGCAGTCCGGGCCCACATATTTCCAAAAAACACTTTACGTTGAAGGTAGCCCTCAGACGGATTGAAATTCTCCAGGAATGAATGTGCAGATTTATAATAAGTCGTCGTCTTTGGACGCGAATTAGATGCGACAAACAACCAAGAGCCAGCTTCCGGATCATGAAAATAACATGTATATTCGGTATAACCTGTACGATTCGGATCAGGACGTACCCTCGTTAAAAAGCCATAAATAAGTCCTGCTTTCCATTGATGCACCATGAAATTTTGCCGGCCGGAGCCTTCCCCACCGAAAGCCTGTGAAGTAACCTTATCTCCCTTTTTATTTAATAAGACCAACTCGCTTTCCGGAATTTCGTTAGGATTATCAGTTGCGTAAGGACTCCAAACCGAAAACAACACTCTTCGTTCGGTCGCACTGTTAACCTGCATACCAAAATAACCTTCCTTGAATCCATTGACCATAAAATAACTTCCGACCGGATCAGAGCCTTGAGGAACGATTACTTCATTATAAAACCACTCTACATCTCCGGATGGAAGAGTATAATTCATGTGGACAGAAGGACCTCTTCGTCCCCAATAATAATAGTCAACATTATTTACATAAACCAAGGTACCCTCTCCGGGAGTTCCTCCTACCCTAATGGAGCTAATAGAGCCATAGGTATTTCCGGAACGTTCAATCCCCTGTAAATCAACTCTGACATAACCGGCTTGAATTCCGTCGACATCTCCAACCTGAACTGTCTTATCTGTTCCGGAAACCAGATTTACATCAAATGATTTCCCTTCACATTTCACTCTGATTTTACTATTGGCAGAAGCCGAGTACTTAAGTCCCAAAGTCATTTTTCCGGGATTTGCCACCCTGAAATAGGTACTAAGTACTGTCGATGAATTACTCCAGGAGCCGATACTACCGTCATTATCACTGACAATATCCGATCCTGCAGTAGTATACGTATTAGCTTGCATTGGGATTTCCGTAAAAGTATTCCCCGCATTTACCTCTTCTTTTGATTTATCACAAGAAATAAAACACAAAACAAAGAATGCAATAATGTAAGACTTATTCATAAATATTTACTATTATGTTGTTTAAAATCGTTTCAAATAACTGACACATTTAATCTTTCATACACCCCAATGGGATTACCTTTACACCATCTTCTCTGGTATAAGCAAGTCCACCACCGGTCAAAATTATCAAGAGGTCAGGCAATCTTAGAGGCATTTGTTTTTCTTTTTCATTTTTTTCGTTGATAAGTTTTTTCAACTCAATCAGATGTTTTGCACCATCTTCTATCTCCCGGCTACCGAGTTTACATTCAATAAGCGCATATCTGCCGTCGTTCAGATGAAGGACAGCGTCTGCTTCCAAGCCATATCTATCATGATAATATGATAAACTTCCACCCATCGCTTGTGAGTAAATTTTCAAATCGCGTATGCACATACACTCATAAATGAATCCGAAAGTTTTTAAATCCAATTCAAGACTTTGCGGAGATGTACCCATAGCTGCTACTGCAATAGACGGATCCACAAAACAACGCTTTTTCCCCGTTCTGATAACAGTTGCAGAACGGATAGCAGGGTTCCATGCCTCTACATCTTCAATGACAAAAAGTTTTTCCAATGCTCCCACATAATCATCAAGTGTCACCATTGAAGTACCTTCCTTTTCTACCGACACATCGGCCAACATACTTGTTTTTTTAGCGAATGTACATAAATTCCTTGCATAAGAATGCATGATAAGCCTTGCCAAAATAGGATTACGCCTCACTTTATCTACTTTTGAAATATCTTCAGCACAAATAATATCGACATAATCTTTTGCTATTAACAATTTTGCGGCATCACTCATGTCACCCAAAGATGCAGGCCAGCCACCTCGGCAGGCCGCAAAAATAAGTTCTTCAACTGTCAGATTTGATTGAATGCCATCGATGTCTAATTGTTCATTATCGAAGAGTTCTTTTAAAGAGATTTTCCCACTGGATTCTTTCGATTCATAAAGACTCATCGGGTACATCGACATCTTAGAAATACGCCCTGTACCTGTATGCATTATCTCATCATCATCTATAACCGTTGATCCTGTTAAAATAAATTGGCCTCTCAGCCGTCTCTCATCCACAGCATTACGGACAGCATCCCATAAAACGGGTGCAACCTGCCACTCATCAATCAACCTGGGCGTTTCACCTTTAAGTAGAAGAGATGGCTTAGTGCGCGCAGTAGCCAAATATCCCTCTCGTGTATCGGGATTTTGCATTTTAATAACGCTTTTAGCCTGCATTTCAGCTGTGGTTGTCTTTCCACACCACTTCGGGCCTTTTATCTGAACAGCTCCAAAAGCTTCAAGACGTATTTTAAGCTGATCATCGGCAATTCGTTTTAGATACTCCATAAAAAAGCTATTATTTGATGCAAAAATACGCTTTTTTTTCTATAATAGAAAACGTTTTTGTGTTTTTGAGACAATATACTTTGTGTTTTTGACACAATTCACTAAAAGTAAATCACAATGTTCCTGCTCGGTTGTCGAAAATGATGGCGATTTGCTGTAAATTTCAGAAACATTCGCGTACGGACATTACCCGCATTGTCGCCCGAAGATGTTCCGCCGGTAATATTGCCGATATTTGGGCAATCTTTATAGTAACCAGAACATAGAGACTTAAATCCATTTTTAGAACAAAAAGATTGACTTGAGGGTTTTATTGTCATACCTTTGTAGTCATGAATATAAATACAGCCAAACAGTCTTTTCCGGTGCTGAATCTTAACTGCGCATCGTGCGCCAGCTCCGCTCAAAATACGCTGAAAGCACAACCTGGAGTTATCGATGCCAGGGTTAACTTTGCCAATGCAACTGCTATTATCCAATTCGACCAGGATATTACCAATTCTCAGAAATTGAAATCAGTTTTGCAAGAGATTGGTTACGATCTGGTCATCGATGATTCGGAAAATCAAACAGAAATACTGGAAAAAAAGCAGGCGGAAAGTCTCAGGAAATTACAGAACAAACTGATCATCTCCCTGTTATTATCTGTTCCACTGGTTGTTATTGGGATGTTTTTTATGGATATCCCATATGCAAACTATATCAGGTGGATTTTAGCCACTCCCGTTGTATTTTATTGCGGAACCCGTTTCTTTTCCGGAGCATGGAAACAAGCTAAGCATAGACAAATGAATATGGATACTCTGGTGTCTTTAAGTACAGGAGTAGCTTATTTATTTAGTGTATTTAATACATTATATCCGGAATTTTGGACTAAACAAGGACTACATTCGCATGTATATTTTGAAACCGCAGCCGTAGTCATTGCGTTTCTGTTACTCGGAAAATACCTCGAAGAAAAAGCAAAATCTAATATTTCATCTTCAATTAAGAAATTGATGGGTTTACAACCTCAATCAGCAATTATGATTTCAGAAAATGGAGAACAAGTATTGACACCTGTCAAAACGCTTCAAAAAGGAGATATTATCCTGGTAAAACCAGGCGAACGTATCCCTGTGGATGGGATTCTGGTTTCTGGAAGTTCTTTTGTGGATGAAAGTATGTTGAGCGGAGAACCAATCCCTGTAGAAAAATCAGCAAATGACCCTGTTTTTACGGGAACTATCAATCAGAAAGGAAGTTTCACATTCAGAGCTGAAAAAGTCGGAAGCGACACTCTACTCGCACAGATCATCAAAAAAGTACAAGACGCGCAAGGAAGTAAAGTCCCAATTCAGAAATTGGCAGACAAAGTTGTAGGTATATTTGTGCCTGTAGTTATCGCCTGTGCAATCATTGCATTTGTTTGCTGGCTAATTTTCAGCGACGGAAATGGCCTTACACAAGGGATAATGGCGTTTGTCACTGTTTTAATTATCGCATGTCCGTGCGCACTCGGGCTGGCAACTCCAACAGCCATTATGGTCGGAATAGGTAAAGGCGCCGAAAAAGGCATTCTTATAAAAGATGCCGAAAGCCTGGAATTAGCAAAAGGAATCAATTGTGTGGTACTCGACAAAACGGGTACGATCACAGAAGGTAAACCTAAGGTTACAAATATTCTGTGGGCAGACAATAATTCCGAACATGCCGGAATCCTGATGGCTATGGAATCTCAATCAGAGCATCCTATAGCCGATACAATAGTAAAATATTTAAGCAATTTAAGTACTAAATCAATAAGTGAAATTTCAGATTTTAAAAGTATAACAGGAAAAGGAATTAGTGCGAAGTATAGTGAAAAGCACTATTTCGCCGGTAACCCGTACGAAATTTCAATCGATACAAATCTACAGGAAGCTTCGGAAACCTGGAAAAAAGAAGCAAAGACTGTAATCTGGTTTTCCGACGAACAGAAAGTCTTGTGTGTCTTAGCCGTATCTGATCAGATAAAGGAAAGCTCTATTGTTGCCATCCGGGAACTACATTCCATGGGAATAGAAACAATCATGCTTACAGGCGATAACCATCAGGTAGCTGAAAAAATAGCAGAAACAGCCGGGATCAAACATTTCCGGGCAGGATTATTACCCGATCAAAAAGAAGAAGTCGTAAAACAACTGCAATCCCAGGGAAAAATAGTTGCTATGGTTGGCGACGGAATCAACGACAGTAATGCTTTGGCCCGCGCGGATATAGGCATTGCCATGGGACAAGGTAGCGATATCGCGATGAACGTAGCTGAAATGACAATCATCTCAAACGACTTAACAAAGATACCTCAGGCCATACGCCTCTCTGCCGATACAATACGCGCAATCAGGCAAAACCTGTTTTGGGCCTTTATTTATAACATTATTGGAATTCCAATAGCAGGAGGTATCCTCTACCCTATCAATGGGTTCCTGCTCAACCCTATGATTGCAGGCTTGGCAATGGCATTGAGTAGTGTCAGTGTGGTCGGAAACAGTTTAAGATTGAAATACAAAAAATAAAAACTAATGAAACAAGAACTAGCTGTATTATTTGATTTAGATGGTGTCATTATCGACACAGAACCACAGTATGACCTTTTTTGGATCCGGGCAGGAAAAGAGTATGACCTTGGAGAAGGGATAGAAAGCCGGGTTAAAGGAATAACTATGCCCAACATTGTAACAAAATTTTTATCTCATTTACCTCAGGAACAAATAGATAAGATCCTCCGGGATAGCGAAAATTTTGAAACAACAATGGATATGCCTCCCATTCCGGGAGTATTGGAGTTCCTTGATGAATTGAAAAATAATAATATTAAATTAGGCTTGGTCACCAGTTCGGATAACAAAAAGTTGGATATTGCTTTCAAACATGTTCCAATTAAGCAATATTTCGATACCATTGTTTCTGCCGACCGGATTACACACGGCAAACCTCATCCTATGTGTTATCTTCTGGCAGCTAAAGACCTCTGCGTTGACCCCAAAAATTGTATTGTGTTCGAAGATTCTTTTCATGGAATACAGTCCGGAACTGATGCGGGAATGAGAGTCATCGGATTATCCACAACCAATTCGGAAGAGAGCATAAGGGATAAAGTTTGGAAGGTCATCCCCGATTTTAGGGATTTTACACTGAAAAGTCTGCAATAGACTTGCCCAGAAGTAAAAAAAGATTTAACTTTACCCTCTTAAAATAACAAACAAACATATGGAAAATTTCGAAAAACGTTACGAAAAAGTTCCCGTGTCAATCTTCTCTGAAGCAGAAATTGCTTCTGAGTTGGTAGCTAAACAGGTTGCCAACCTCATTCGAGAGAAAGCAAGAAAGGGGGAAAAATGTGTATTAGGTTTAATTGCCGGTTCAACCGCAGTTGGGGTATATGAAAACCTTGTAAAAATGCATAAAGAAGAAAACCTGAGTTTTAAAAATGTTATCGTTTTCAACATCAACGAGTATTATCCGTTGAGCAAAGATGAACTGCAAAGCCATTACCGCTACCTGCACGAATATCTGTTTGATGAAGTGGATATTCTGAAGAACAATATTCATTTGATTCCGGGCGATTTGAAAAAAGAAGAAATCAGCACATTCTGTACTGAATATGAGAAAAAAATCGTGGAATCCGGTGGTATTGACTTACAATTACTCGGACTAGACGGACGCGGACAAATCGGAGCGAACGAACCCGGTTCTATGTTTAATTCCCGTACCCGGTTAATTACAATGGATTACAGTACCCGCATGAGCGCTGCCAGTAACTTCTACGGTGAGGAGAACGTTCCAAATTACTGTATTACAATGGGTATTGGCACTGTAATGGATGCAAAACGCATTATTATAATGGCCTGGGGAGAAGGTAAAGCCCGCATCATCAAAAAAATCGTTGAAGGGGATGTTACCGAAATGATTCCGGCAACAATATTACAAAGACATCCTAATGCCAGTTTTATTTTTGACGATGCGTCTTCTGCCGAACTGACAAGAATAAAGACACCTTGGCTGACAGGCCCTGTCAAATGGTCGGATAAACTGATCCGCAGAGCGGTTTTCTGGTTGTGCGAAAAACTGGATAAACCTATCCTGAAACTTACCGAACGTGATTATAACGATAGCGGTTTGGGCGAACTGGTTTCTCAATTCGGTCCTGCAAACAAAATCAATATCCGCGTATTCAATGATCTTCAACATACTATCACCGGATGGCCCGGAGGTAAACCCAATGCTGACGATAGCACCCGCCCCGAACGGGCCAATCCGTTTCCAAAGCGTGTGGTCGTTTTCAGTCCTCACCCTGATGATGACGTTATTTCCATGGGAGGTACACTTGCCCGTCTATCCGAACATGGACATGAAGTACACGTAGCTTACCAGGTTTCAGGTAATATCGCCGTATTCGATGATGAAGTAACTCGTTTCCTCGATTTTGTCAGAGATATTTCCAGTACTTACGGTTTTGATGAGAAAAAAGCAAATTCAGCTTACAAAGAAACCCTGGATTTCTTCAAACAAAAGAAAGCAGGACAAATCGACCTTGCTCAAATTGCCGCTTGTAAAGCTGCAATACGTAGAGGAGAAGCCAGATCTGCTTGTCGTTACCTCGGTATTCCGGAAAACAGGACACACTTCCTGAATCTACCATTCTACGAAACAGGAACTGTCAAGAAACAACCTGTTGGAGAAGAAGATATCAAAATCATTGCCGATCTGTTGGACGAAATACAACCTCATCAGATATTTGCGGCAGGCGACCTCTCCGACCCTCATGGTACACACCGTGTATGTTTCATCGGAATCCTCGAAGCGCTCAAAAAACTAAAAGGCCGTGAATGGCTCAATGATTGCCGTCTATGGCTTTATCGCGGAGCATGGCAGGAATGGGATGTATCTGAAGTGGATATGGCTGTACCATTAAGTCCGGAAGAAAGCCGCACTAAACGAATGGCAATCTTCAAACACCAGTCGCAAAAAGACCGTCCGTTATTCCCTGGTACAGATCCCCGTGAGTTCTGGCAACGGGCTGAAGAACGCAATGTCGCTACAGCTGTGAAATACGACAAACTGGGTATGGCTGAATATCAGGCAATCGAGTTGTTCGTAAGACATCATTTTGAAAACGACTAAGCTGTATAAATCAACCAATATTTGCGGCTACATGACAAGCTTATAATCTAAGCCTGTGTGTAGCTGCAATATTTTTTATTTAACAGCCAGTTACATAGTAATCATAAACGTAGGCTATTTGATCAAAATTGTTCATTTTATACATTTGTTGCAAACACTCTAAATTAATATTTCAAAACCCCATCGCTACTATCCATAAAAGCATTTGAAGAGTAAAGATAATTTTGCATCAAACTCAAATCTTCCCCATATAATCCGGAACTGAATTTATATAACTTTTGCATTGCATTGATGAACGGTTCGGGATCTGACTGTCGCGTTAATTTTCTCAAAACGAGCATATAATCCTCACGAAAAACATTTGGTATAATAATTTTTGATTCTTTTGATTTTACGAATTCTGCATTCATCATAACCCGGGCTATTCTTCCATTGCCATCCAAAAAAGGATGTATTTCACTAACCATAAACATCATAAAAATGGCTTTCGAGAAAGAGTCCACTAATTTGTCATAATAGTCAAATCCCTTTATCAAAGTGCCTTTTACCAGATTAAAATCAACAAATGTTGTATTTCCAGCATAGTTGTTTCGATCCTTAAACTCTCCTGGCATTTTATTTGTCCTGGCTGACATAAGAACCCGGTGCCGATATTGTAGTATTTTAATCAAGTCGTCCGGAGTTTCCGGGGTAATATTCATTTCGGTTCGGTTAGATACAAGATGAAATGTTCCCAACACGTCGTGAGAATCATCATTACGAGCGGGTAAAGGCTTGTTAGTCTGAATAATGTGTAGGGCTTCTTCAACTTCAAACCGGGTACCTTCAATGTAGTTTGAGAAATAGCTCTCATAAAATGCAAAATTTCTAAACGCAGTATCTGTGTTGTTCAGGTCTTCATAATGAATAAAGTGACTCTGCATCAATGAAGAGTATAATATATTAAATAACTCTAATCGTGCTGAATCGTATGGGAAACCAAAAGCCCTCGCAACTGCTAAGGGAGACGACAAAATATTAACCGGCTGAGTAGATAATAATGCACTTATTATTTTGTTTAGCTTTTCAAATTCTTCCGGCATATCAAGAGCTATAGATATTTCTCTTGCTTTATCTCTCAATCTATTTACTGCATCTTCTCCATTTATCCGAATATATTGTTCCAATTTTTCTTCAATCTGCTCTTTTGATAATGTTTTCGCATCATCTCCGGCCTTTCTTGATATTTGCAGATTTTCGAGATAGGCTCGTTCATTTTGTGAAACATAGAGACCTTCTACAAAAGAATTGTCATCCGGCAAAGCACCTTTCCCTTCTATAAGATGTATGGTTATTCCCGGAAGTGATATTTTTTTTGAATAATTGTAAGTCAAATAAATATGACCGGTGCCGGTTGGTGCAAACTCAAAGGCAGTACGATAGCTTAATATAGCATTAGGATACAATCTTCTAAGTATAATAAACAGGTTCCTTTTTATTATATTTTCCGGAAGGTCCGTTAGATTTGAAGTATAAATTTTACTCGCAATTTTTCTTATTTTTCCTTCTTTGAGTAATTTCGATATCTGTTTTGACTCTTTCTTTTCAGAAGAAGAAAATAATATTTCTTGAAGATGTATTGGGAGAATTTTTTCCATTGTAATGATTCATTTTTACAAATATGGAGAATTTTTTCCATTATAAGCAAAATTTTGGAGAATTTTTTCCATTAAATTTATTATTCATGCGAATCAGTAGTTGAAAATTACAAAGATTCGCTTGTGTTAAAATGTTTATTATCAATAAAACAATCGCACAAATAGTTGTTCAATTCCCTGTGAATCATTAACTTAAAAGAATAATTCCCGTTATTTTTCAAGCTATGATTCCCAAGAGATCGGTTGAATTTATTATCAGAGGCATTTACGGCATTATCCCAGAGATTGATTGAGTCATTCAAACCGGAAGATGGTGATTCCCTAGTTTCCCTGTTGGATTCCATGCCTGTAATTACTTCTGCAGGAAGAAACAGGACTGGCAAGGTCGCTTCTGAGATCACTGCCAAAGGATATTGCTCGACAAAGAACCAATATTATTATGGATTGAAGTTGCATGCTTTGGCTTTCAGACGTAAGGGAACGATTCCTTTCCCTGAGAGTATCGTACTTTCTCCTACTTCAGAAAATGACCTGAGCATTTTCAAAGAAAACTGGGGAGATACAATTTCCAACCCCACTTACTTTGGGGATAAGATATACTCTGACTTTGAGTACTTCGACATGGAGAAAACAGCAACACAAAAGATTGAAATGTGAACTCCAGTGAAGGCCATCAAAGGGGAACCGATAGAAATTACGCAAAGAAATAAGGCCTTTAATGACCTGTTTTCCACGGCAGTATCTAAAATCAGACAACCCATAGAATCGTTCTTCAATTGGTTGAATGAGAAAACAAATATTCAAAGAG
>JAVBTA010000036.1:0-80119 GCA_031556375.1 Bacteroidales bacterium
CATTATAGCATGGTACAATTACACTCAATGACTTCATATCCTACTTCTTGAAGGTATAATATTTGTTGAAGAAAAAATTAAGACCGGTATAAAACACAATCCCAATTAATTGACAAATATAAGAAGAAGTTATGACATAATCTCCACCAAGAGCATTAAATTCGAACGTAGGGATAGAGACATATTTATTCAGAGCTAAAACGACTCCAAGTTGTATCATATAACAGATAGCAAAAGCCAATACAAACTTCAAAAAGCCGGTTTTCCAGTTTCCCTTACTCTTAAACGTCCAATTCCGGTTAAAAACAAAGCTGTTAACAAGCCCTACGGCATATCCGGCAAAATTAGACACAACCATTTGCAGCGATGTTGCCTTTTCTTCAGAAACGACACCAAACCCGAATTTAAGAACAGCCCAAATTACGACTGCGGTCAACAAAGTATTCATTACTCCTACAATTCCGTATTTGAGTAACTGATAAATAGTATTTTTATTCATTATTTATGTAATTCCTCTTGAATCTGCTCCTCGTTATATCGCTTCACATTTGTCACGATAAATGACCGGCTGATAAAATCACCATATTGATTACATTCTCCAAGAGCATCTTCCAGCATTTTCTTAATATTAGCTTTCAAATCTATCAGGAATACGACTGTGAAGTAATTCCTTTCAATTTTCAACTCTTCAATTTCACCTCCATATTTATGAATATGGAAAGGTATTTCTTTCCCGAGTAACTCTCTCTGATAAGCAGAAAAATCCTTCAAATCTTTTGCTTTAAATAGAGAAAAGAACCTCAGGTTATGTCCTTTCCCACCTAAACCAGTAGAAATAAAAACCTGTTTCTGATCAGAGAACTCAGACTCCAGAGTTATCTTGGCCTGAAGAAGCGCCATCGCTATCCAGTCATCCTTCTCGCTATTATGTTCTTTTGAATAAGTTTCCAGTGCCCTGTAAGCCCTTACATCTCCGGAAACGGCCAGATAAGTCATCGCATACTTCCGCTCATCAGGAGTAGCATTGACATCATTCAACATTACAATCTGGTTGTCAATTGTATTATCATCAATTGACTTTCTGACGTCCTCGGAATAATTAAAATACTCCATTTGTCTTTCAACAGGGACGTCTGTTTCCAACACATGAAAATTGCCTTGCAGTGATTCTAAGGATTGTTGGAATTCGTCAAATATATCATCATTATTTTTCATTTTCACAAAGATAAAAAAAATGTTGTTCGCTTCAAATCATCTTTTGGGTATCTAACAACTTCATGGACTCAGAAGTTCTCAATATCTCCAGATATAATCTTTTTTACCCCTAATCAGACGACAAAGTGTTATGTAGAGATCAAATATAGGTTGAAAAAAATCAAATAACAACAAAGTAGAATAAAAATTTTCAACTTTCAGCAATTTTCCGACTTTATTAATCACCAGCAGTTGTATTAATAGACGAATCAAAAACAACCCGATAGAAATTATAGGAAACATAAATTGTGGCCAACCGTAAACAGACAGCCCAATCAGGGAAATCCAGAAAAGAACTCTGGAACAAGACTCGAACTTCCAGAATGCCACCGGCCCCCATTTGTAAAATTTTTCAGTAGTAGACTGACATAAACGCAGTTCCTTCCACATCTCAAAACTGTCAAGATAAGTTTGTATCAAGCTACCTTCCGCTATTTCGACAGCGACATTCTCCGGCGTTGCAATCTGGTTGATGAACAAATCATCATCTCCCGCACGTAAGTGCATAAATTTCGCATAACCTTTATGTTCAAAAAAATGAGACTTCTTATATCCCATATTACGTCCGACGCCCCTATAAGGATGTCCTTTCAACGCAAATGACAGATATTGCAGACCATTTATCAGGTTATCATATGCAGCGAATTTGGTTTTCAAACCTGTACTTTTAGAAAGGGGACTGAAACCCAGAACGATAGTTTTATCTCCGGAAAAATTCCTGGCCATAGAACTAAGCCAATCCGTCCCAAAAGGTTTGCAAGAAGATTCTGTGAAGATTAAATAGTCATACTTTGCCGCTTTTATTCCGACAGTCAACGCTAATTTTTTGCGGCTCAAATACTTAGCCTCTTCCGGAATGTACGTACGATAAAGGTGTTTATACTGTTTTTCAAGATTTCCGAGAACTTCATCACTCTCGTCGGTAGAACCATCATTTATTACAATAACCTCATATTGAGGATAATTCTGCTCCAGGATAGAGGGCAAAAAACGGTCAAGATTTTTCGATTCATTTTGAGAACAGATAATCACCGAGACCGGAGGTTTAGCATTTGAAGGAAAATCATTTTCCTTAATTTTCTTTCTTTGGTAACGTAAAGGCTTGGCATAATATACTATGATATAAAATATCTGTATCAGAAAAAAGACTCCTGATACAGATAATAATATTATCGATATAAAGTCTAAATTAAAATTCATATCAAGTCTGAAAAATAAGCTTTCGGCAATCTCCGGCAATTATATTGCATGGCCATAATTTCACCATAAGCACCTGCAGAACGCAAAGCAATAAAATCCCCACGCTTAGCTTTATTCAGATCCACAGCCTTACCAAAACAATCAGAAGATTCACATATCGGGCCTACAACATCATAGGCTTCAATAGATTCTTCGGAAGTAATATTTTCAATTTTATGATATGCTTCATATAAAGCAGGGCGAATCAAATCCGTAAATCCGGCATCAAGTACAGCAAACTTCTTAAATGAGCCTTCTTTAACATACAACACTCTGGATATTAACGAGCCTGATTGTCCTACAACCGATCGTCCCGGTTCAAAATGCACTTGTTGACCGGCCTGAGGCTTAAAGTGTTTATGGAAAATTTCAAAGTAGCTCTTAAAATCAGGTATCGCATTCCTATCCGGATGTTCATAATCGATACCTAATCCTCCTCCGAAATTAATATTCTCTACAATTATCTGACGATTAGCCAGTTGATCCTGTATCTCTCTCAAGCGGGAACACAGAGACTTAAATGATTCCAAATCCAGGATTTGAGATCCGATATGAAAGTGAATCCCTATCAAACGAATGGAAGATAAGACAGGAATTACATCTAAAACGCCATCCAGTTGATCTAAATTGATCCCGAATTTATTCTCTTTCAGCCCTGTAGTGATGTGGTGATGAGTATTTGCATTGACCTCAGGATTGATACGTAACGCAACCGAAGCCATTTTTCCTTTTGCAGTCGCTAATTCATTGATTACATATAATTCAGGAATAGACTCTGCATTAAAACAAAAAATATCATTATCCAGACCCAAGTTGATTTCCCAATCAGCCTTTCCAACTCCTGCAAATACAATCTTCGATGGCGGAAAGCCAGCATCTAAAGCCGCTTGTATTTCTCCTCCACTGACACAGTCGGCTCCAAGTCCATACTCCCTGATAATGGAGAGGATACGATGATTCGCATTTGCTTTTACAGCATAATGCACATGATAATCATATTTTCTTGCTTCTGTAGCAAGAGTAGTTAATGTCTCCCTCAATAAATCCGTATTATAAAAATAAAACGGAGTCTCAATATTCTTAAATTTTTCTACAGGAAATTGTCCTTTCATTCTCAATTTTCAATTCTCAAAGAGATTATCACTTAAAGCTTGTAAAGCTCTTTTTTTATCACTCGATTTCACCAATAATGAAACGTTATAATTGCTACCTCCATAAGAAATCATCCTAACCGGAATATCTTTCAAGGCATTTACAATTTTAGCTTCAAATCCGAGATTTTCCCATTCCAGGTCACCAACGACACAAATAATAGTCATATCCCGATCTATTGTTACGGTACCATACTTTTTCAGGTCATCCAGAATCTCCTGCAAATGCTTTTGATTATCGATAGTAATAGAAACTCCGACTTCTGAAGTTGCAATCATATCGATAGATGTCTGATAATTTTCGAATATTTCGAAAACCTTACGTAAAAATCCGTAGGCCAACAACATACGACCTGATTTTATTTTTATGGCTGTAATATTATCTTTAGCTGCAACCGCTTTGATCTTCCCCTTATCCATTTGATTGGAGATCAATGTTCCCGGAGCATCCGGTTGCATCGTATTTAACAAACGAACCGGAATGTGATTCAATTTAGCAGGCAAAATACAGGTCGGGTGAAGGATTTTCGCTCCGAAATAAGCCAACTCCGCCGCTTCTTCAAATTGCAGGTTACGTACCGGAGAGGTTTTTTCTACAAATCTCGGATCATTATTCTGCATTCCATCTATATCCGTCCAGATTTGTATTTCTTCAGCTTGTATAGCCGCTCCGATCAAAGATGCGCTATAATCGCTGCCTCCACGCTCCAGATTATCTATTTCTCCATAAGCATTACGGCAGATATATCCCTGGGTAACATATATATCGATATCTTTCTGATTCTCAATCAGTTTATTCAGCTTATCCTTGATATAGACCGGATCCGGTTCTGAATTTTTATCCGTACGCATAAAATCCAAAGCAGGGATCAAGGCTGAATTAATTTTCTGTTCTTCCAGATAAAGCTGTATCATAGAAGAAGATATCAACTCTCCCTGAGCCAGAATTACCCGTTCCTCAAATAATGTGACCAAGTCTTTTGTATACGAACGAATATAATCAAAATGTTCGGACAACATGCACTTTGCTTTTTCACGAAATTCCTCCGTAGCATAAAGTTGTTGCACGTGATTCTGATACGTACGTTCCAACTGATTGATAATTTCGTTGGCTCCATCCGGATTTTTCTTATATAAGTAATCCGAAATCTCAACTAATGTATTGGTTGTTCCCGACAATGCCGAAAAGATGACAATCTTTTGTTCTCCATTGTTTATCAACCTTGCAACATTTTTAATGCGTTCTGCTGAGCCGATAGAAGTACCTCCAAATTTTAAGACTTTCATTTTGAGAATTAAAAATTAAAAATTTAAGAATTTTAAAAATCGACGTAGTCAATTCATATTGTAATCTTCGAATTTTCCGTCATCACATTTTTTGATTCGAGCCGGAAAATCCTGAACCAGTTGTAAGTTATGGGTCGACATAATTACCGCAGTACCTGTTTCACAGATTTCATGCAATAATTTCACAATCTGGCGACCTGTTTCCGGATCCAGATTACCGGTAGGCTCGTCTGCCAGAATAATTTTGGGGGAATTAAGCAATGCCCGCGCAATGACAATACGTTGCTGTTCTCCTCCCGATAATTCATGAGGGAGTTTATATCCTTTATTCAACATCCCAACCTGAGTCAACACTTCTGATATCCTTCTTTTGATAGTTGATTTATCTTTCCAGTCGGTAGCTTTCAATACGAATTCCAGGTTTTTCTCTACCGAACGGTCTGTTAATAGCTGAAAATCCTGAAATACAATACCAAGTTGACGACGTAATGTAGGAATATCTTTATTTTTTATTTTTCTGATATTATACTCAAAAACAGAGGCTTCTCCTTCCAAGACCGGCATTTCGCAGTACATAGTCTTGAGTAAGGTACTTTTTCCGGAACCGACTTTTCCAATAACATACAGAAATTCGCCTTTTTTCACTTCAAAACACACATCTCTTAATATGACGTTTTCTTCACGGCAAATCTCTACATTCTCATATTTTACCAGGATATCGTTTTCCATAATCTCTCACGTTTTATATAAATTTCTAAATACAAATTCAGAATAAGGCTAACCCCGGATATATCATTTAGCCATTCGATTTATTATGTCTGCTTTTCAACTCTTTTGCAAGATCTTCCAGACCATAACCTTTATAGGTCAACATGACGATCAAATGATAAATCAAATCCGAAGCTTCATAAATTAAACGTTCATCATCTCCGTCCATAGCCTCAATAACCGTTTCCACAGCTTCTTCCCCTACTTTCTGGGCCATACGACCGATTCCTTTATTAAATAACGTTGTTGTGTATGAACCTTCAGGCATTTCCTGCCGACGACGGACAATAAACTCCTGTAGATATTTGAAGAACATTATATTTTCCTCATTTTTCTCATTGAAACAAGTATCTGAACCGGTATGACACACAGGTCCCACCGGATTGACTTTTATCAGCAATGCATCTCCATCACAATCTTCATCGATAGAAACAACATTCAGGAAATTTCCACTTTCCTCTCCTTTTGTCCACAAACGATTTTTTGAACGGCTAAAAAACGTTACTTGTCCCGTTTCTTTTGTCTGTCTAAGAGATTCCGGGCTCATATAACCCAACATCAGCACTTTATTGGTATACACATCCTGAATAACCGCAGGTATAAGTCCCCCCATTTTATCGAAGTCCAATTGCATAAATTCTTTAATTTAGATTATATGATAAGACAAAAAGACAGAAAAGATAGAAAGACCTCTCATAGTCTTATCACCTTTTCTATCTTTTTGTCTTTTATCTTCAAGTCTCATTTGCTTTATATTTTCTGAAACAGAAATGAGTTGCAAAATTAACTCTTTTTTTAGACTTTTGTCTACAAAATTATCACAAATCGTTCAAATCATTTGATTTTTCCGACAATTTCGTCACTTGCCGGTTTAACTTTTGAAGGGAAGAATGCCAATAAGTTTCCAGAGGGGTCGATCAGGTACTTACAAAAGTTCCATGTAGGCTCCTGTGTATTCCATCCGTTTTTAGTCGGATCGGTAAGCCATTGAAAAACGACATTCCTGATATCCCCTTTTACGGGAGACTTCTCCATCATCAAAAAACTAACTCCATAATTCAATTGGCAAAACTCTTCAATTTCTTTGTTTGAACCCGGATCCTGTCCTCCGAAATCATTTGAGGGAAATCCGATTACAATAAGTTTATCCTTATATTGCTCAGACAATTCCTCCAAATCCTTAAATTGTGGTGTAAAGCCACATTTTGATGCCGTGTTTACTATCAACACATATTTTCCCTTGAATGTATCAAAGTTCACCGATTCTCCTGAAATACCGGTAAATTCCAGATCATAAAAAGGAACCGGAGCGACAACAGTCGTGTTTTGTGCAATTATTTTTCCGAAAAGTACTGAAAAAATGCCCATGACAAATAAGATTTTCCATTTCATACGATAAAATTTTAAAGATTTACCTCATCGTAATGCCTTCCCTTTTCAGGTATTCTTTCAAACCGGCAATATTGATCTCTCCAAAATGAAAGACGCTGGCAGCTAATGCTGCATCAGCTTTTCCAAGAGTAAAAACATCACGAAAATGCTCTATTTTTCCGGCTCCGCCAGAAGCTATAACTGGGATCCTCAACGTTTCCGACAAGGTTGCAAGCGCTTCGTTTGGATAACCGTCTTTTACACCATCATGTGTCATACTGGTAAATAGAATTTCCCCGGCACCTCTGTTTTCCGCTTCTTTAGCCCAGGAAAATAATTCTTTATCCGTCGGCACACGTCCACCATTGAGATAACAAACCCATTTACCATTTTCAAAATTTGCATCTATAGCTACAACGCAAACCTGGCTTCCAAAGTTTTCGGAAATAGCACTAATTAATTCGGGAGTTCTAATCGCGGACGAATTTATGGAGACTTTATCCGCTCCTGCGTTCAAAAGACGGTCTACATCCTGGAGTTCATTGATTCCACCTCCTACTGTGAAGGGAATACTAATATTAGCTGCGACTTCCTTTACCAGATCGGTAAAAGTCTTACGGCCTTCATGAGACGCTGTAATATCCAGATATACCAACTCATCGGCACCTTGTTCACTATAAGCAGCACCCAACTCCACCGGATCTCCGGCATCTCTGAAATTCACAAAATTGATTCCTTTAACAGTTTTTCCGTCTTTAATATCCAGGCAGGGGATAATTCGTTTAGCTAGCATAACAGTAATAAGTTATAAGTTTAAAGTAATAAGTTTAAAATTATTACTTATTACTCAATTTGATTTTTCCTTCATAAATAGCCTTACCTACAATGACTTCCGGGAGTCCGGCCTCATCGAGCAGATCAATATCTTTATCACAGGAAACCCCTCCACTGGCAATCAGGTGAATCCCGGGAATTTCAGCGGTAATTTTCTTATATAGCTCAATAGAAGCACCTTGCATCATTCCGTCTTTGGAAATATCGGTGCAAATCACTTTTTCAATTCCTTTTTCCCTCCATTTCCTGATAAATGGAATAATTTCTTCTGTAGAGTCTTCGGTCCAGCCGGAAACAGAGACCTTTTCATTCCGGCAATCGGCACCCAGGATGATCTTATCTTTACCATACCGGCTAAGCCATAACTCAAATATTTCCGGATTTTTAACCGCAATACTACCTCCTGTGATCATGGATGCCCCACATTCGAACGCAATCCGTAAATCATCATCAGATTTCAATCCTCCGCCAAAATCAATTACCAGGGAAGTACGGGTAGATATTTTTTCAAGAACTTTATAATTAACGATTTTGCTAGCTTTAGCCCCATCCAGATCAACTAAATGCAGGCGATGGATACCACAATCTTCAAACCATTTGGCGACCTCCAAAGGATCTTCATTGTAGACTGTTTTCTGTTGATAATCTCCTTGTGAAAGACGGACACATTTTCCGTCGATAACATCGATAGCAGGTATGATTCCGATCATAAATCCAAAAAGTTTTTTAAGATTTTGGCTCCGACTTTTCCACTTTTTTCGGGGTGAAACTGGGTCGCATAAAAATTATTCTTTTCCAACGCAGCACTGAAGGGCAGGATATAATCGGAAGTTGCCACTGTATACTCATTTACAGGGACATAAAAACTATGCACAAAATAGACATAATCTTCCGGTTTTAATCCTTCAAATAAACGGCCTTTAATTTCCGAAAAATTATTCCATCCCATATGAGGGACTTTATCTTCATGTCGTTGAGGGTTAAATCGTTTCACCTCCGTATCAAAAATACCCAGGCAATTCGCATCTCCTTCTTCCGAATACCGGCACATCAGCTGCATCCCAAGACAAATACCTAATACCGGCTGTTTAAGGTCTACAATCAACTTATCCAAACCAGTCGCCCGGAGATGCTTCATTGTAGTTCCGGCCTCCCCTACTCCGGGAAAAATTACTTTGTCGGCTTTGGCTATTTGCTCTTTATCAGACGTAACAATAGCCGAAACGCCCAATCGTTTTAGGGCGTAGTCGACCGAATAGATATTTCCGGCATTGTATTTTATGATTGCTATCTGCATTATTTTGCAAATGAAACCGAACGGGTTTCACGGATCACAGTGATCTTCACTTGTCCCGGATAAGTCATCTCATCCTGAATTTTCTTAGCAATTTCGTTCGATAGGTTTTCTGTTTGGACGTCATCGATCTTATCAGCACCAACAATAACACGTAACTCACGGCCAGCCTGGATAGCATAAGTTTTTACAACTCCAGGATAAGACATCGCCAATTGCTCGAGGTCATTCAGACGTTTAAGATAAGCTTCTACGATTTCGCGACGTGCTCCCGGGCGAGCTCCGGAGATAGCATCACAAACCTGTACGATCGGAGCCAGCAAACTGGTCATTTCCGTCTCATCGTGGTGAGCGCCGATAGCGTTGCAGATATCGGGTTTTTCTTTAAATTTCTCGGCAAGTTTCATACCCAATATTGCGTGTGGCAATTCCGGTTCGTCATCCGGCACTTTACCTATATCGTGTAATAATCCTGCTCTTTTTGCTTTTTTCGGGTTCAAACCTAATTCAGAAGCCATAATAGCACACAAATTGGCAGTTTCACGAGAGTGTTGCAGTAGATTCTGCCCATAAGAGGAGCGGTATTTCATCCGTCCGATCATACGGATCAACTCAGGATGCAAACCATGAATACCCAAATCGATTGTTGTACGTTTACCTGTTTCAATAATTTCTTCTTCAACTTGTTTGCGGACTTTATTCACAACCTCCTCAATACGAGCCGGGTGGATACGTCCGTCCTGAACCAGTTGATGTAAAGCTAAACGAGCAACTTCGCGGCGAACAGGGTCAAAACCCGACAGGATAATTGCTTCCGGGGTATCATCAACAATAATTTCAATACCTGTGGCAGCTTCCAATGCGCGGATATTACGTCCTTCACGACCGATAATACGTCCTTTGATTTCATCCGATTCGATATGAAAGACAGTGATTGCATTTTCGATTGCAGTTTCCGTAGCCACGCGTTGAATAGACTGAACCACAATCTTTTTGGCCTCTTTATTTGCTGTCATCTTAGCCTCTTCCATAATCTCATTGATATAGGCAGATGCTTGTGTTTTGGCTTCCTCTTTCAACGATTCGGCCATACGTTCTTTAGCTTCTTCAGCCGACAATCCGGAAAGGGCTTCCAAACGTTCTATTTCGAGTCTATGAATTTTATCCAGTTCTTGTTTTTTCTTGTCTATAACCTCCAATTGAGCTTCCATGTTTTCGCGAACTACTTCCGCTTCGTTTTTCTTCTTTTGGAGTTCTTCCTGCTTTTGATTCAACACCAATTCACGTTGTTTCAATTTTGCTTCCTGAGATTGTATTTTTGAGTTTTTAGCGCTCACCTGTTTTTCCAGATCGGCTTTCAATCCTAAAAATTTCTCTTTGACTTCCAGCAATTTATCTTTTTTTATTGTTTCAGCCTCTTTTTCGGCTTCTTCAATGATTTTCCGGCTTTTTGATTTGGTAACCGTATTACCTGCTATCCAGGCCGCGGCACCTCCCACAATCAACCCGATTACTCCGATTATTATAGTTGTTCCCATATAAAATTATTCTTTATAAATTTTTTTAGTTCTGTTGTTTAAAAATAAAACGCACCATCCAAGACCTGCCTCAACCCTTATTTTTTGAGACTCCCTTAGTAGCGCGCGTGAAATAAGTCGAAACGATTATCAACCGTTTTTCCGGATAAATTCTATTAACTCGGAATTCAGCTTGTCCAATTCTTCAAATACAGGCTCAATATCTTCATTTTTTTCCGTTTTAACGGATTTCAAAGAAAAATCAAGAGCTGCCATAATCAATAAATCATTCATCTCCGGGCCCTTAGGGAACTTAGAGTTATATCGATCTATTTTATCATTTAATTGCCGTACAGCAATCCGGTAAAGTTGTTCTTCGCTTCTTTTACATCGGATTCTGAAAACCTTACCATGGATATTGACTTGTATTCCAAATTCATCGTTCATTGCATTGATCTTTATTCATTGAGTAAAGCGATGCATTTTTCGACCTCTCGCACTAATTTCGACAACCTCTGCTTGGCTCCTTTAAAGTCATCCTGCCGGACTGCTATAATTCTTGCCATTTTCAGGTTATCGTACTTGGCTTTCAATAACTTTATATCTTCAGATGCCTGAAGTAATTGCTCATTTTTTTCGGTCACTTGTTGCTTCAGTTCGTCATTTTCCAGTTTAAGTGTCTCATACATAAACATTAATTGCCGAACCCGTGCTTCAAATTCCGTCAACGTTTTCTTCTGAGCATCAGTCATAATAAGCCAAATTGCTCACAAAAATAAGAAATTGTTAACACGAAACAAAATAAACTTCACAATTTTTTAATTTTGTTCCTGTCAACTGATTATTATTCCAATTAAAAAATCATATTCTTCCGATGGAATAATAATCAAATCCATAATCTGCGAGATCCGATTTTTCGTATATATTCCGTCCATCGAGAACGACAGGCGATTTCATCAATTTCTTGATAGTGTTCCATGCCGGCAAACGGAATTCTTTCCATTCTGTCACAACAATAAGCGCATCCGCTTCATCTACGGCATTGTAAATATCATTTGCTGTTTGTATTTTAGTTCCAAGCCGGCGTGCAGCTTCCGGCATAGCAACCGGGTCATAAGCCACGACACTTCCGCCTGCAGCTAATATTTTATCAATCAACACCAGGGATGTAGCTTCGCGCATATCATCGGTTTCAGGCTTGAAAGCCAATCCCCAGAGCGCAATACGTTTTCCCTGTAGTTGTCCGTTAAAATGTTTCTTCAGTTTATTGAATAAAACTTCTTTCTGCGTATCATTAACTTCCTCTACGGCTTTCAACACTCGCATGGTATACCCTTTAGTCTCCGCTGTTTTGATCAATGATTTAATATCTTTCGGGAAACAACTTCCTCCATATCCGCAACCGGGATAAAGGAATTTACTTCCGATACGGGCATCCGAACCAATACCTTTACGAACCATATTCACATCTGCACCGACGATCTCACACAGGTTTGCCACATCATTAATAAAGCTGATACGGGTTGCCAGCATTGCATTTGCTGCATATTTGGTCATTTCCGCGGAAGGAATATCCATAAATAGCACCCGGAAATTATTCAGTAAAAACGGACGATAAAGACGAGTCATCAGTTTTTGTGCTTTCTCCGAATCAATTCCCACCACTACCCTATCAGGACTCATAAAATCCTTAATAGCCGCACCTTCTTTCAGGAACTCCGGGTTTGAAGCCACATCAAACGGGATTTTCACTCCTCTTCTATCCAGTTCGGATTGAATTGTTTCTTTTACAAGTACAGCCGTTCCAACCGGAACCGTACTTTTATTTACAACCAAAGTATAATTATTTATCGACTGGCCAATAGTTTTAGCCACATCGACAACGTATCTCAGATCCGTACTTCCATCTTCATCGGGCGGGGTACCTACTGCACAGAAAACGATTTCCACGCCATCCAATACAGATTTCAGATCTGTCGTGAAGTTTAACCTTCCGGCTTTATGGTTACGAAGCACCATCTCTTCTAAACCGGGTTCGTAAATAGGGATAATACCCTGTTTTAAGTTCTCTATTTTTTGTTTATCTATATCGACACAAATTACGTCTGTACCCATTTCAGCAAAACATGTTCCACTGACAAGACCGACATAACCTGTTCCCACTATCGCTATTTTCATATTATTGTTTCTATTTATGGAACAAATTTACAAATTATATGCTTAAAACAAAAAATGAGGAGTAAGGTTTTGTTTGAAATTTATTCTAATTAGTCTACAACTACGGCAAATCAAAATAAACAATCTCAGGATCAGGCTTTGGCTTTATAGCATACAATCGGTTTCTCTTACTATCGTATCCCAATTCTGTCACCATACAGTCAAGCTTATATTTTTGAATAGGCTTTCCATTCCAGTCAAATACTAGCAATAGATCTGCTTTACTTGACAAATATGCCGAGATATCACTATCTGAAGCGCCTTTCGGGTAGCATTCATACAGAAGAAAAATTTTATCGACAGAGGTTACTAAGTAGACCAAACGCCCTTTACCATTAGTAAATTTCTCTTCCTTTGTGTTTTGTTTTAACTTTACACTTCCCGGTATGTATTGTGGAATTGTTGTATAATTCCCATAAGCTAACGTCATAGAGTCTTCTACAATATTAAAAATCTCAAACATTTCACTTTCCATTGACATATAAATAACTTTATCAAGTTCTGAATTATAATTAAAATAACCGGAATATGCCTGATTTCTAAAAAAAGGTTCTGCATCTTTATGTATATCTGAGTCTGGAAAATCTCCAACATTCATTTTCGTTTGTTTTTCCAAATCAAATAATGTAAAACGTTTCCCTTTATTATTTCCAAATCCTAAAAATAAAGTTTTACTTAATTGTAGCATATTAGCATAAAAACCATCAATGGAATTATCTGCTTTAAGCATAGATTTATTATCAGCAAATAAATCTATAGAAAACGGATCTGGATCATTAAAAATACTTTCATACGAAAAAAAATTCATTCTTTGCAATGCTCCATCCCATGCATTTATTCCTGTATTATTATAATTCTTGTAATAATTTAAAATGCCTATATATTCTCCGGGACCATTGCCTTTGTTGCACCAACTTTTGACAACTGCATTACTATTTAAATCGACCAATGATAATAATTTTGAAGTTTTACGAGCCCTTACAATCATAAACTCATTTTCTATTTCTATACGTCCGGGAGATAAGAGCATAGCTGAATCGTCTTTAAGACTGAGCTTTTTATGCGATAGTGAGATGGACTCCCCATCAAACAATTCAACAACACTCACAATCTTATTCTCTCTACATGCATATAAAGAAATTAATAACAATAATAATATTTTACTTTTAGCTTTCATTCTACATACTATTAAACACAAATACACCTGCAAAGAAATTTTATAATAACTAGAAAGGCCATCTCACAATCATCTTTAGCGCAAATTATCTATTGTTAATCAAATATTGAATTCTCAAAAGGCTAATTTATTGTGAGATAACCTCATCTATCTAAATATCAGGCATAGTCCATGTCAAACCATATTTCCTCATAATATTCTCCTGGAAATTGCAGGCAACATTTATCTATTCTATCATAACATACAAAGCCTACGATAATTTCCCCTCCCGCTAAAGCTTCAACATTTGCCATCGAGACATGAGACGTGATATTTTCTTGTGTGTTCATCTTAACATTCACTCCTACCATTGCAGCAAAAGCTAAAACTGCGACTCCTGCAAAAATTTTTTTCTTCATTTTTATTGAATTTTAATTGTTAATTAATTTTTCTTTTTTTTACTGTATTTATCATTTCAACAGCCTAAACCTTTTGGTTCTCAAATTAATTCTTTATTTTTGCAGCCTCCTTTCTTTTATAGAAGGAACCAGGCGGTTAGGATTGTCTCCCTTTGCATAAGCGACATCTTGCCGCCCTTTTTTGTTCCTTCCTGTATATTATTTTTACTATTTCTTTTATTGATAACTGAAGTTTATCTTCATTGACATTCGTACATCCACAGGAAGATAAAATTTAATTTTTCACTCATCTGCTTAATTTAAGATTTAAGTTATCCCTTGCAAAAATATAATATTTTTTTTTAAAAAAGCATTTAAATTCTCAATGAATTGTCACTTTTTCCAATTACTCTTTCTTGGCGACTCCCATAAACAGCGGCAAAAAGCAAAACGAACCGATAAGCGACGTCACCATTCCTCCTATCGTTCCGACTGCCAACGGAAACCAGAAAGCTTCTTTATACTCTCCAATCATAAATGGGATAAAACCCAGGATAGTAGACACCACAGTTAAGAATATTGGGCTTATTTTGGCATTCCATGCTTTGATATATGCTTTTAGATGATTCATTTTTCGTTTCTGAAGAATATTATTGTATTCATTCATGACATAAATATTGGCATTAACAGCGATACCACAGAGCAAGACAAATGAAGCAAATCCTCCTTGATCAAAATTTAATTTAAAAAGATAGAATGTAAGAAAGATACCGATAAAAGCTATCGGAATCACGAAAATAACCGATAACGGCTGTTTCAATGAGTTGAATAAAATACTACAGGTAAAATAAATAATCACAAAGATCAGGAGTATCAGCCAGTATTGTTTTGAATTTTCTTTCCCCCATCCCCACCTCTGATCTTTATTCTCCATAGTATATCCCATTGGTAATAAGGGCTTAAATTCATCGATATAACGATTTAATACTATTTTCCCTTGTTCGGAAGAACCGATATACTCATACTGCAAACCCAGAAGATATTGCTGATCCTCTTTTACAATATTCTGAGATGCCTGTGTTTTTTGAACAGTGGCTAACTCTCCAAGCTTATATTCTCTGTTCTTACCTATTCTTCCGGGGACATGCTCCAAGCTCCATACATCATATTCTTCCGACTGACGGGAATTCAAGACAATACGTTCCAGACCATACTCACCAGGGAGTTGTCCTGCACCTATCGATTGACCAAACATCAGTTTTAATGAAGCAAATAATTGAATCGGCTGAATATTTTCGCGGGCAAGGCGTTCTCGATTTAAATCAAACGTAAATTCCTGATAATCATCCTTATACCAGCTGTACTCAGAATTAATCAAAACTTCTTTTATTCTTCTGTGTCCCAGTAATTTTTCTTTGAATTTCTCTGCCAGTTCATATAGCTCATCATAGTTAAACCCATGCATCAGGACATAATACGAACCTGCCGATTCCGTGACATTATTGCTAAATCCATCACCAAGTCCATACACACCCCAGCTACCTCCGCCTAACTCGATAGCCTTACTGATCAATTTGGATTTTAACATATACGGAAAACCTGTTCGTTCGGCTTCTTTTGTAAAATCAATATTAATACTAGCTCTCCGGGCTCCCTGTACGGACGTCTGGAATTGTTTTACCTCTTTAAACTGGCTGATATAAATCTCCATTTTTTGTACGAGATTATTCATCTGGGAGACGGTAGATCCATTAGGTAAAGTTGCGGTAACATAAATCGAGGTCTGTTCCCTGTCCTTAAAATAAGACCCTTGAAAGACTTTCTGAACAAATAGTCTCAATGTTCCGCCCAGATATTTATCAGTATGCGGTTTTATTTTTTCTTTATAAGTTTCAGATCCCAATGTTTTATTATAGATTTTAGCCCATTGCGACTCTTCAGTTATTTTCTCGGGTAATAAAAATACCGGCAAACCAAAAGTAAGAATAATCAGAATACATACAGGTACCCGCCAACGCCAGGTAAAGCGACAAAAAGCTGAATAAAAATGATTAAACCAAACATTAATACGCTTTCCTGGACTTTTTCTGAATCGCGGAAATTTCAACTTCAGAAGAGACTTCCTCTTTTTTGATTTACGTCCTGTTATTTTCAGTTTTTCAACTAAAGCCGGCACCAAAAATAAGGCGACAAAAAGAGAGACACTAAGGTTTATAATGATTACCCAGGCAAAATCCAATAAATTCAGCCTCACTTTTTCATCCATAAAGAAGATGATTACCAAAGATGCAATTGTTGTAATTGTAGCGGTAAGTATTGCAAAATATGCATTCCTGTTATGTCGCCGGATAATCTGGTCAGACATAACGATCGTATTGTCAATCACCAGGGTCAATGATATCGTAATCCCGGCTAATGAATACAACTGCATTTCAAGTCCAAGGAAATAATAAAAAATAACCGCAATTGAGATATTGATGAACAGGGACAGGAAAATAAGTAATAAATACTTTACGTTGCGGTAAATAATAAATACAAATAACAGCAGAATAATCAATGTAAGGCTTGTCCGGAAATAAATCTTATCCAATTCTTCCTTTATATACTCAGTAGCATCGTATCCGAGGTGTATTTCGTACCCGGCTGGAAAGATCAACTCAATCTCTTTCAATTCACTCTTTATCAATCGACTTAATTCCAATTGGTTTGCATTCTCATCCGCTTTTATAGAAAGATAAATTGAGTTCAACCCGTTAATCCGGTAATAACTTCTAGCTTCCTGCTCCAAATAACTAACAGTCACTATTTTATCCAGTGAAATCAATTTCCCGTTGACATTCTTAACCTGAATATTTTCGGGCTTAAAACCAGAATTATTTTCCACATCCGGAACCAGAGCAATCCGGATCCATTGTGTCTCACCCTCCTGTGTTTCAATCGAAGCTGTACCCAGAAATTCCCGGCTCAAATAATTGTTAATAGCATTCTGAATATCCTGTACCGATAACCCCAAAGTCTCCAGGGTTTTGTAATCATATTCCACACGCCACTCCATCGGCATAGCGCCGCTGACATCGATCTGATTGACTCCGGGGATTTGTGCCAGTTTGGGTTTGATATTACTTTCGGTAAACTGCTGAATAACAATCGGATTTGCCGGCGCATTAACCGTATAACTCAAAAACGGACGATTGGCTTTATCATCCGATCGATTCAACGATATTGTAGGATAACTTGTTCCTTCAGGCAAAAAAGGCCATGTTTGACGTATAATTGTAGATGCTTCAAAACGTGCGGCATCAAGATTAACATGTTTATCAAAGCTCACACTGACTTGTCCCCAGCCATTTCCTGATGTAGACGATATCTTCTGTACCCCCTTTATCCGGTTCAGCATAGCTTCCAACCTCGAAGTAGCTTCCATTTCCACCACTCTCGAAGCATTTCCGGGCAAAGAAAAACTGACATTAATCTGAGGCAGGGCTTGTGAAGGTGATAATTTCACAGGCAAACGCGGCACCAATGCCAACCCGACTAATGTGAGACAAACAAAAGCTAGTATGATTGAAAATGATGAAACTCTCATTTCTCAATTTTTGATATTCATTTCCTGATCGAACATTACCGAAAGCGGTTGATCTTTTTCGAAATCAAACAATGTCAATTTTCGTATTTTATAATAACTCATCCAATAATTTTTCAATGAAGAAATATAATTTTTCTGAGCTTCTTTTTGACGGTTCAGGGATAATGTCAGACTGTTGATGTCGGCTTTTCCGATAATAAATCTTTCTTTTGTATTATTGTAGGCCATATTTGCCAAAGCTAAGGCTTCCTCCGCGCTACTAATCATATCTTGTTGCACATTGAAATCATTCACAGTCATAATGACATCCTGTTCCAGATTCAGCGCTTTCTGCTGAACAGATATTTTAGTAACGTTCAGGTTATTTTTAGCCATATTGGCTTTTCCCTTCCGAACCCCCCAATCTACCAATGGGATTTTCAGTCCTATCGACACAATATCCTGTTGCAAAGGATTTTGGTATGCTTCAGAGAATTCGCTTGCAACCTGATTAAAACCGACACTAGCGTAAAAACTTGCTTCAAAATTGGCAGTTTTCTTTGTCCTGTCAACTTCTTTCTCCGCTTCCAAAACAGACTGCTTATATCCGAGAAAGTCCGGATTATGTCGATTTGCATAAGTCAGCGCTTTATCTGCGTTAACGTCAATATCTTTAGGACGATCAGGCAATTCAAGTCTGACCTGCGTGGTTTTATCCATATTCAGAAACGACACAAAACTAAACATAGCCCGTTTGAGGCTGATTTCTGCATTTTTAAGGCTATTCTGAGCATTCACGGCATCCAGTTTCAGAGTAAGCAGATCCGCCTGGGAAATTGCAGCAATCTTATGACGTTCCTGTCCTATTCTGTACATTGTATCGCTTGAAGCTACATTGTCCACAGCCATATCGTATTCCGCCTGGGCCATTGCCAGATCAAAAAAGTATCCGGTAGATGATTCGGATATTCCTTCCCTATCGTATAAGTATTGTTGCTTCGCTTTTTCGTATTTAAGCGGTTCTATTTTCCGTTCCCATTTAAAATTGTTGAATCCGAATAAATCCTGCTGATAACCGATACGGATAGGAACTGATGTATATTGAGAATATACGTTATCTCCAAAATTACGTATATATCCTAGTTTTGAATCGACGAAAAATGTTCCGCCTGTCAAATCTAAATTTTGAACAATAGAGAGGCCTCCTGAGGAATATAAAGATTGTTGTTCCCGGTAAATATCCAGATTAGCTTCTGAATCATAACGACGGGTAATATCCCGGTTGTACTCTATCGGAGTCATCGTTAGATTCAGGGATGGTAAGCGGGCCGCTTTATAAGATCGAAAGCCCCAATAACTCGACTGGTAGAGGTTCTTTGCGGTAAAAGACTGTAAAGAACTGTCGTTGGCAATCTCAATGGTTCTGGAGAGCGAGAGAGTTAGATTCTGGGAGATTGAAGGATTTTGGGAAATTAGTGCATAAGGACTATTAAAGGCAATAAGGACTATAAGTACGATACGGAAAGGGGCCTTATTTAGATTGCCTGCAATATGAGATAAATTATGAACTTTCATTTTATTATTCATTTTTCATTATTCATTTTTCGTTCTCTATAGATCCACCAGTAGACCAGTGGCACCACAAATAAGCTTACCGGGGTTCCGATGACCATGCCTCCGATTGTAGCAATGGCCAGGGGTTTTTCCAGTTCAGACCCCATATCTCCGCTGAATAAAAGCGGTAACATACAAACAATGGATGTTAAGCTAGTCATCAGAATCGCTTTTAACCTACGCCGTCCGGCTTCATGAATAGCTTCCATTAACCCCCATCCCTCCTTTCTCAGTTGATTCATTATATCTACTTTCAGAATACTATCGTTAATGATAATACCACAGGTAACTACAATACCGATGGCGGACATCAGGTTCAAGGAATGACCTAAAATGATCAATAATCCCAAAGCAGCAGCTACATCAATAGGAATTTCGAGCAAAACGATCAGTGGTTGTACGAAACTTTCGAATTGCGCGGCCAGGATAAAGTACATTAACATAATGGAAATGATCAGGATAATAAATAATTCTCCAATCATTTTCTTATTTGAGAAAAAACTTCCGGAAAAATCAACTTCCCAACCACTATTTTTACCGGCCTCCTCTTTGGCAACATGGATAATTTTTTCAACCTGATCCGTATCATAAAAATCCAAGGGAATAAATTCGCCTTTTTTCCCGGCTACTATGGTCTTTATATCTTCTGCCGGAACTGTGGTTACAAATGTACTGAGCGGCAATTGATTTTTACGTCCGGTTTCATCGACAGAGGTATAAATCATGATATTATCTATAACATCCCGAACGTTTTGATCCTCATTTCCCAGGACAATAGGCAGATATTGCTGATATGAACGTAATGTAGAGAATTCATTTTCTTTAAATCCGGTCTTCAATGCACGGTATATTTCATCATATGAAACATTATACAATAATAATTTCTCCCGGTTGATCTGTAAATTCAATTGCTTCTGGAAAGATACACTCGTCGGGAGTTCTCCGGTTTTTTGTAATAAATTCTTCTCTAAATTCCGGATATCCTGTACTTCAGGAGTTTCCATCCGGTTACGGGTATAGTATTCTACCGTAAGATCAGGCATTCCTGTTGTAAATATTTTTTCAAAAATGGTTCCGACAGGAGAAAATGAAACGATCGCATTGGGATAATGCTCCTTAAAATAAGAAGAAACGGTTTCTTGCATCATAGGAATATCATTTTTTCCAGGAACCCTCAGGTAGATCTCACATTCCGAAGACGTTTGCTCTCGCTCCCTGTTCAGTAAATACTGCTGTTGTGCTATAAGAGCCGAGTGTTCAAGAGTTTTTCCATCCAGGGAAGATAAAAATCCAATCGTACGATCTTTATTTTCGTGTACGTGCACATTCTCATTCCACTCTATATTTACAAGCAGTTCATTCTGGCTTATATCCGGCATTTTTTCTACCGGAATTATTGTAAACAACCAATAACAAAGAGGGAAAACAGCAAACATAATAATCGCTGTCAAAATCTTATGAGAAAAGATCCAATCGATTCCCGCATCATAGGCTTTCTCAACTAATGACGGTTTACGATGCAGCTCTTCTTCACTATTATTTATTTTATTTATTTCATTCGTTTCTTTCTTCTTTTTTTTGCTTTTTATTGAAAACACGATCTTATACAATACAGGCAAAAGCATAATACCTGTAATATACGAAACCAATAATCCGACAGTTACGGAGAAAGCCTGATCAAAGAAAATGGCGCCGGCGATACCACTAAGAAAAACCAAAGGAACGAATACCGATATTGTTGTAAAAACGGAACTGAGCATAGGTGCGATTACCTCGTTAGTTCCTTTTACGCAAGCATCATCGATCGATAATCCTTTGAGCCGGTACTGCCCTATATTGTCGGTAACAATGATGGAGTTATCAATCATCATACCTAAAGCAAGCACCAAACCAGTCAGAGAGACAACATTCAAGGATATATGGAATAAATAGAAAAATAACAGACTGATAATCAGTGAAACAAACATACTAAGTCCGATAATAACCGGCGACTTAATATCACGCATAAAAATAGCGGAAACCAGACAAACAAAAATAAATGCAAGGATAAGATTCTGTTGCAGGTTACCGATTGTATAATCCAGCAATTCTGTTTGATTCTGAGAGACGTCGAATTGTATATCCGGATATTTTGTTTTGAAAGAGTCAACAACTTTACTGAGAGCCCCCTGCATATTCGACATATTCTCGTCCGACTGCTTAATCACTGCGAGGGTTATAGCGCGTTTTCCGTTATATAAGGCCATTCCCGTCTCTTTTACCGGTGCAATCTGCACTGTTGCCAAATCCTTCAATTGGAATATCTGGTCATTTTTCCGGATAAAGACATTCCTGATGTCATCTACAGTACGCAGGATGGCAGAAAATTTGATATTGTATTCATAATAACCATCCCTGACAATCATACTACCGGGTTCAATATTGTTATTGACCAAAGCCGATTCGATATCTGCCAAAGTTATTCCGGTAATGGCCAACGTTTTATTATCAGGAGAGATATGCACTTCCTTGTTTACCATGCCGGTCATATCTACCATGGCAACCTCCGGAAGTTGTTCTATTTGCCGTTTGATCACCGTTTCTGCAAATTCACACATATCCAGAAACTGATCCTGATCTCCATCGTCATTTTTTAGGGTCATATTCAGGTTGAGTACCGGAATATCCGTTGCACTGGCTTTTATCACACGCGGACGTTCAACATCGCGTGGAATATAGTTCATTGCAGCATCTATCTTTTCATTGACCTCAATAAAGGCCAGGTCGGTATCGGCTCCATATTCGAAACTCAAGCGAACTATGGCATTTCCATCTCGGGTTTCAGTCCTTATATCCCGCATTTTCCCAATTTGCAGCAATTGCTGACGAATCGGGGCCACAACAGTATTCTCCAATTCTCTGGCCGACATGTCTTTTCCTGAGACCTGCACCGTAATTTCAGGGATCGCGATATCCGGCAATAAAGACACCGGCACATTGAGGTATGTGACAATACCCAGAATAAAGAATGCCGTAAAGGCCATGAAGACGGCAATGGGACGATTTATTAAGAAACGAATCATTTAATTATTACCGGGGTTTCGTGAGCCAAATTAATATTTCCTTCATAGATTACACTGTCGCCTTCTGCCAGACCTTCTGTGACGACATAGCCTGTGGAGTTCTCGAGTCCGGTTTGTACATAGACCCATATGGCCATTCCGTCTTTATAAGTAAACACCACTTTCTTATTGGTACGAAGAACGAGCGCTTCTTTAGGGATAACCAACTGCTTCCCAAGGGAACGTTGCAATTTTACCTTGATATTCATCCCTTCAAACAATCGGTTTCCCGGATTAGAAATAGTGGCTTTTACCCGAACCATCCCATTTTTATCTATCGCGGGATTAATTTCCGAGACACGACCTTCCGCAGAATAATCATTAACAGAAAATGGAGAAACCTGAACTTTATCGCCAATACGAATTACGGGTAATTCACTCTCCAGTACCATAAAATCAGCCTCCGGCCTGTTATTGTCGATAATCGTACAAAACGGTTCGGAGGCACTTGGAATATTATGTACTTTCGTAAAAAGATTGGCCACGGATCCATCGAAAGGTGCATATAATACAGAATTTTTAAAATTATATTCTGCTAAATTGTATTGTATCTCACTTTGTTCGTAATTACTCTTTACTTTAGCTAATTTCAACACTTCTTTAGGAACCCGGGCTGTATCTCCGACAGAGTATCCCTGGCCGATCAGTACATCCTGCATTTCAAGACGCGCCCGTTCCAGATTATCCTTTGCCTGATCAAGCGTATTTTGCAATTTGAACTGATCCAGCATTGCAAGCTTTTGTCCCTTATTCACTTTGTCTCCGTTCCTGACATATATGGCAGCGACATTTTCCTGTGTATGGAACCGTAAATCTGCTTTGTTTTGCGAAGAAACCGTACCATTAGCAATCAGTTCATGCTGGAAATAAGTATATTCCAAACGCATAACAGAAACTTCATTTTCTTCTTCCGGCAATACGGTTGCAACTCCCGATTCATCGGTCGCATCTTTTCCTTTTTTTCCACAAGAAATCAACATTACCAGGCTAATGAGAAAACCGAGAGAGCAAGTGAGAAATGTTTTTTTCATATCAAGTCTAAAATTTAAGTACGCAAGATACATATATTTTTTTGAATAAACTCCTTTAAATTATACATGAATTGTCACTTTCTTAATTTGGCGTACAAAATATAGTTATTATCATTGTCTGTTATTGCATTTCTGAGCTTTGTCAGCTTTGTTTTTTGAGCAGATGTCAATTTCTTGTTTGAAGAAAGTACTTTTTCAAGTATATCTTTTAAATTTCCAGGATCCATGTTTTTCACAAAATACCCATTATTAAAAGACCAAATAGGCCATTGTACCTCAACACTTCCCAAAAAATCATTTTCTAATTTAAAAAATGACCCCTTCAATGTTTTCTTATCTACAATATAATATCTTTGATTCTGAGTTTCAGTAATATTTTCAGTTACCTTTTTAGGTTCTGAAAAATCTCCCATGTAATAGTTTGGCAACTCCACGTAACTATGTATTGGCAATTTTTTTTCTCTAAATTTAAGAGTAAACACCGGATAAAGTTTATTCAATTTATTATCGTATCTATAAATAGAATCTTGTCTTGGTTCAAATGTAAATACATAGAAATCATAATTACTTCCGGAACTAAAAGCCGCAACCTCATTACTAAAATCAGGTCTCACAGACAAATGACCCGGAGTAACAGCATGAATCAACTTTCCCTGAACTGTTTGTTGCCACACCACAGCAGGAACTCCTTCAAATGGAAGGATCGACACAATAACAGTTCCAGCTTTTGTATCAACCTTAAATGTCCCCTTCGGAGAACTTGTATACAATGGGATTGGACTCAATGCATTTCCCTTTAAATCAAAAACTAATATCTTCTTTGATTGCCATGGTAATAAATAAATACGATTATTCTTTTCATCCAGTTGTTGATCATACACATTCTGGTATTCATTCGGCCCTTGTCCGAACGCTCCGATATTATTCAAAAATTTACCGGTAGCTTTGTCAAATAATTTAAATGGTATTTCTCTGCTACCCTTTACTAAAATGTACTTATCTCCGATTATTGCTGAGGTTTCTTTCACCAATGCCTCATCCGCATCATCCAGTTTTACAATCTGCAATTCTTCAGTCAGCACACTCAACGGAAGAGATATTGTATTATCTAAAAGATTTTGTTCGCATACAACGAGATTGCTTCCGGACGCCTGCTTTGCAACTACCTTACATTCAGTCAATGGATTTGTTGTTTGAGAATACGATAAAAATACTGAAACAGATAAAAAGCAAAGTGCAATTACAATTTTCATTTTTTGTGTTTTCATACTAATTTTTTTAATGGATAAATAATGTTCGATTTATCCCACAAAAATAGAGAGAACAGAACAAAGAAATGACAAAAACAGACGGACATATAAAATCAAACAAATAACTATACAAAAGCGAATTAGCTAAAAAACAAACAAAACAAAGGCGGACAATTTTTAATATCTAATTAAAAATTTATCTAAATCGATTGAATTATCCTCAATATTGAACTTCTCTTTTTTCATTCTAGTTTTCTTTTTTGTAATCCCGGCTTTAGAAATACAATAAATATCGGCCAAGTCCTGCATTGAAACATTGATCTTTATCAGACAGCAAAAACCAACGTCTTCAATTGATAACACAGGATACTCTTTTTTTAGTCTGGAAGCGAAATCATTATAAGTACTGTCAACTGTTTGAATAAGTTCTTTCCAATCCTTCTCATTCAAACTGATTCTTTTATTCAAATCCTGGTCACGGTTATTTTCATCATCAAGAGATGGAATCTTTCCTGAGACAGACATTTTTCGAAAAAGAGACTCCCTCATTTCCGCTGCTTTTTCTCGTAATTGAATCAGTTCATTCTCCTTTCTTAATAATTGATTTTCTTTTTCCGCAATATTGGCCTGATCCATTAAATGTTGTTCCAACTGCATCTGTTCCCGAATATTCTTCTTTTTCTTTTCCCTCAAATAAAAGATCCACGCAATCAAAAATATAATAAGAATTACAAATGCACCCAAAAGCAGATAGATTTCCCGCTCTCTTTTTGCTAACTTTAATTCGCTATTCTCATTATTAAGAACAGACTCTTTATATTTATGGAGTAACACTCCATATTCCAATTTATTTGCCGCATCTTCAAAAAATGATCGGGAATTAAGCATCTTATAATACGCCTGTGCCTCATTCCCCTGGATATGATATAAGTCTGACAAATAACGATATGCCTGAATTGTAATATATTCATCAGATGAAGATTCAATGGTACGCTGCAGATAAATTTTGGCAGAATCTCTCTGATCGATAGACATAAATACACGAGCCTTCGTAAAGTTGAGTTTGGAAATATCTCCCCGGCTAGCCCTATATTTCAAACTCAGATTAACATAGTTTAAAGCCTTGGCATAATTGCTGTTTGAGAGTTGAAATCTCGCTATTTCACCAAAAATATTACCAATATCAGCATTAGTTCTGGGATTATCGTTTGTAAAAATATATCCATCCAAAGATTTTCCATAATAGTTCATTGCATTATCAACTTGTTCCATTCCGGCATAAATCCGGGCAATGGTGAGATAATGACGGCTAATATTCAGAGTATCTGATTTATTTATATACATTTCCAGATCTTTTGCATACCTCAATGCCATTGAGTAATCTCTCCTTATGTTATAACACTCCATGAGCATATATTTTCCATTAAGAATAGCTTCATCCTGTTTCGACAAAACAGCCATATCCAAACATTCTTTATAAAACCCAATGGCTTCATCCAAACGATCCTGATTAAGATTTACCTGACCTGCAAACATTAAGTCCGATATCAGGCTCATGGTATCGTTTTTCATTCGGGAATAATTCAGGGATATATTATTCAACGAATCCGCAACTTTCCAACTGGCAAATAAATAACCTTCACAATGGGATTTCATCCGACAATACCGGGCCTGTTGTTCTCCTTTCAATTTCTCGGGAAAAGGAATTTCATTCAGAATTACATTTACGGTATCATAGCGAACTCCAACATACTGACGTGCGTTATCTAACAGCTCATCAACTGATTTTTTTCTACAAGAGGCTAGAGTTAATATAAAACAGAATACAATTAATAGCAGTATCCTGACCGGGACTGTCGAATGATTCTTTTGTAACAAATCAATGTGTTTTTTAGGGTAGATTATATACAAAAAACGGATCATCATCTGTTGTAGACATCAAATATAACTTCTTACTTTTTTCATCTACTGTAAAATATCCCCATCGATCCAACTTATAACAAGCGATCGGATTACCATTCCAATCATATTGTTCGACATATATATAATAGATATGCTTATTCCATTCTTTTCCCACATCAACAGGAGTACGGCCACTGTAAAGGAAATAAACATAATTATCCTGAGCACAAGTTCCCCAGTAATGAGTCACATTCTGATCCAATCCATTGATTTTATAATTCGTATTTTCATCAAATTCCTCACGTTCAAAATTAATTGTCTTTATGGTTTTAGCCTCCATATCCATAAATTTGATGATTTTAAAATACTTATAGGCATAAGCCATCCTGTTTTGTTTCTGATTGACAGCAAAATCCCCGATATAGTTTGTCCATGATTTCCGTTTCGGATTCAAAGCTAAATTAAAGACTTCCTTTACATCAACAGAATCCCCTATTTGTGTTGCCCGAAAGATACTTTTCCCGGTTGCACTGGTTTCGGTGTATATAAAATCATCTTGCCCAACATTTACGATTTGTTTATCACTATAAGAATGGTGTTGACCCGGAGTAAATGAAAAGTCGAATAAACTCAGGTTGCCTTTCTTATCAAACTTATACAGTTTCTGATTGGAAGATTCAAAGACATATGCAATAAGAGATGTATCAGGAGTTGGAACTAAATTTGGCGACATAAATTCATCCGGACCGGAACCATAGATCCCATTCAAACTTTGCAATTCAAAATCCGGCAAACGAAACTGCATCAGCACATGTTCTCCCCCATTTTTAACCAAAATAGAATTATCTTTTACAATCATTTTTGATTCCATAGTTTTGAAAATAATCGTATCAATAACAACCTGTGTTCCTGTGAGAAGGATGGGATTCGCAAACGGGTCTTTCGTTTTATAAAAGATTTCCCCGGCTTCCAGTTCCGGAATTTTCTTTTCTTCTACTCCTTCAACAACAGCCCCAGCGGAAATTTCAGTAGTTTTTTGCTTACATGAGGACAAAGCGACTACTACACATATAAAAAACAAGAACCGACATCTCATACTTATTGCTTTAAACTTAAAACTCATTACTTAACCCGATCACAGAGCAAAATACACAATCTCAGGATCCGGCTTAGATTTTATACTTTTACAAAGAAAATACTTTTTCAATAATATTCAAACTTTCAGTAACTTTTATTTTATAATTTTAAAGAAACGCTTCCAACGATATTTGCCTGAATTTGGATCCTGGGACTTCCAGACCATCCAGGCTTTACCGATAATATGATCTTCCGGTAATAATCCCCAATAACGGGAATCTTTTGAATCCATGACCCAGTCGCCGGACATAAAATAATAATTCATCGTAAATTCATAATTATCAATAGCTTGACCATCAAGATAAACTTTTCCACTTTCAATCCGGATCGTTTTATCAGTTTCATATTCGATCAAATTCTTATACAAACGATAATTGACGGTATCTATCTTCAGTTGATCGCCTTTCCGGGGAATATACAGAGGTCCAAAATCTTTTATATTCCAATTATAATTTACCGAATCAAACGGGAAACAATGATAAGTCCCAGGAAGAAATTCTGACCGGCTAAGCTTCGACAATTGTTGTTGATAGGGCAAATGACCCAATACTTCAGAAATATTCCTGACTTTAAAAATACCGTTTTCGATATAAAATGTATCGCCGGGAATAGCAATACAACGTTTTACATAGTTCACTCCCAAATCCATTTTGATTTTATTCCAACCACCAATATATGGAAAATTAAACACAAGTATATCATTTCGCTTGATTGTTCGAATACCCTTAAACCTTCTTGTCTCAACTTTTTTACCATCCAGGAAATCAAAATTCTTATAAACCCTCGGCCCTGGTATCAGTTTACTAACCAAAATATTTTCTCCGGCCTCAATAGACGGAACCATCGACGGACTGGGGATCTTAAACGATGCAAACAAAAATATACGTAATGATAGAGCTACAACTATAGAAATCAGGACTACAACTATTCCCTGAAAGGTAGTCTTAAGAATCTGTTTGATTTTTTGTTTATTCATGAGAGGAAATTTCTTTGCTTCCCGCCGCATTTCTTCAATAGCGGTGGAATGGACTTTAGGCTCTTTTGTCAGGACAATTTGAGCCATATTCCGGGCTTTTTCCAATTGTCCTGCTTCTAAGTACATTTTTGTTAATAGATAATATGGGTACATCTTATTCGGAACAATATATGATGATTTCAGGAAATATTTTTCTGCTTCTGCATATTCTTTCAATGCCTGATAATTTTTGCCCATAATATTGTATAGCATAGGATCACAGCTAATCTGCACCGCTTTTTCCAAAACCTCGTTTGAAGTATTGTATTCTCCTGATTTAGAAAGGCTCTGAGCATATTCGAACAAAAACGGCACCTGATCCGATAATTGAGGAGCTATTTCCGCATATTTTTCCATGGCATCCTGATAGAGACCTGATTGGTACAAGATCTTATGCTTATTCCATGATTTATATGCGGCCTTGGTCGGATAAATCGTATAAACACAATATACTGTAACTGACATACAAACTACAATCACAGATATCCAACACAACCTGTACTTCCAGTCGGCACGCTCTTTTTTATATTCTTGAGATTTTCCTCCCGTCGTAGCAACTGCCAACAAAAAGGATAGCCCTATCAGGAACGGCAAAACACTGAAAGGATAAGATGCAAACGCAAAAATAGCTAATGCAACCAAAGACCCTGTAGCTGCAATACTTTTCTTCTTAATCCCTGAGTAAACGGTAAAAGACAAAAACAACAAAAATAGGACTAACGGAATAATCCCCTGTTCAATACCTATCTGCAAATATTCATTGAATGCATATTCCGGATTACCAGCCACATGCTCTTCTGTTTCGCTGCCTTTCCCGTCTTCAAAATACTTTGCCTGAGCCTTGCCATAGACTGCCGGGAAAGTGCCTAAGCCACTTCCTGTAATATTATCAGAAATGACGGACAAAGATATTTTCCACATCAATGCTCGTCCATCGGCAGAGTCTTTTTTCAAATAATACATACCAACAAGGCTTGCCACCAACAAAACAATCAGCGAGAAAGAAATAATTGCAATCTTTATTTTGCTTATGTTGAGATATTCGTTAATTTTATCACCCTTCCATAAATAAACAAATAAAATAAATCCGAATCCTCCGGCTACCCCCAGCCAGGATGCCCTACTCATGGTTGCCGGCAGTATCAGTAAGGAAGCGACCACAGTTATTGATGAAATAACCAAACGAATTATAGGCAACAATAAACTTTTATTATACTCAGATTTTAAAACTTTCCTATCCAGAATAGTGTAGTACAATGCCATTGGCGCTACCATCGCGACATAACCGGCATACGGCCCCGGATTGAAAAAAGTTCCGGTAACCCGGAATAAGTTATGATGGGAAATCCCCAAACTATAAAGTTGAGACAAACCAATAAGTGCTTCAACTAATCCGGTACAAATAAAGAATAAAGACAGATAATAACGTGCAAAAGATGATGAAGCCAGAAAAAAACGAAAGAAAAAATATAGACAGATAATTAAAGGTAAAATCATCTGTTTCTGGCAAATACCATCTATTTTCCGCATAAAAAGAATCAGAGAAAGCGAATATAATAAAACAATCAAATCGGTTATCTCGAATTTAATTGTTTTGTTTTTATTCAGGATAAATGATAAAATACTTGCAAAAGCGGCTGTTATGACAGTTCCGTAGAACCAGAAATATTTCCCGGTGACAATACCATTCGCGAGGGTATCGTTTATAACGAGAACTGTTGAAAACAATAATATAAATGGAAGTATTCCCCCAATATTAATAATTATCTTTCGCAATAAAATCATTTAATTCTAAAATACTAATTCTTAATACTATCATATTCAATATAAAATACTCTTTGACCTGTCAAACGCCCAGGAAGGGTCATCCAGAGTAATGCACTTTCCGGTATTTCTTTATATACCTGCGTTGTATCCGTAGACTCTGCATATTTGATTGGGACGAAACCTGATGTTTCTACATCCCAATAGTGCAGTATATGATCCTGTTCTAATTTATCCTTCTGCTTGTGTATCGTGAAAGTCCGGACAGACTTCATTTCTGTTTTTTTATCCCGACTCAATGAACACTTAATAATAACTACAAATTCAATTCATCCAAATCCAAATAGTAAACCTCATCTATATTCATATTTATTGTATACAGTCGTTTTCTAACCGGATCAGACCATACACGAAAAAAACGATCTACCCTCATTAGCAGCATAAAGCAATGTCATTATATCATCCCCCTTTTTAAAAAATTGAAAACACAATTAACAGATATCGCTTCTGTAGTACCTTGGCCTTCATCACAAAAGGAACCAACTTCTTCTCCCGTATCCACATTATAAACATTAAAAAAATGATTCGAGAAACGAGGACTCCAACAAATTAACAGCGAATCATATACCGCTATCATTCCGGTATAGTCTCCATTCGATGAAATGGATCTACTTTCGATATTTTTTATGGTCACACTACTGTTATCGAAATATCGAATATCTCCATTAAAATAATGGACATGGAGAATTTTTCCGCAACGTACCCATAACAGTAGTGTTATCTCCATACGTAACACATGTCTTATCATATGGAGAACAACAGTATAACTTATCACTACTGGATGCTGATTCTCCAGTTGCCAAGGCCTCTACATTAATCAAACTCAAGTCTGCTATTCGAGTTTCCCTCCCTAAATTCAGGCTCATACTCAATCCTACTATAACAGCAAACGCCAAAACCGCTATTCCTGCAAAAATTTTCTTTTTCATTATTTTAAAATTTTAAATTTGTTAATTAATTGTTTTACTTTGCTATATCTATCATTTCAACAGCCAAAACCTCTTGGTTTTCAAATTAATTACTTATTTTTGCCGCCTCCTTTCTTTTATAGAAAGAACCGGGCGGTTAGGATTGTCGAGCTTTGAATGAGTGACATCTTGCCGCCCTCTTTTGTTCCTTCTGGTAAGTTATTTTACCATTCCTTTTATTGACAACTGAAGTTTTTCTTCATTGACATTGCAATAAACATCTATCGTTTTGTGAAAATACCCCGGTTCTTCCGGCTTTATTGTTACTTCAAGCTTGGTTTCCTGTCCTGGCTCTACCGGAGATTTATTCCAACTGGGAACTGTACACCCGCACGAAGATTTAACATCATCAATGACTAAAGGAACGTTACCTTCATTGGTCAATACAAACGTAACCGTCGAAACCTTCCCGACTTCCAATCCGGAAACTTCCATCTCCGACATAGGAACCCTGACCTTAGTCTTTGGAATATCAGTTGTTGTTGTTTCGCCCGTAATCTGTTGCTTGTAAAGATCCCAAACCTGAGGATTGATAGACGGATTACCTATAACCAACACCTTGTTGTTCTTGTCCAATAAGAAACACTGAAACGACATTCCTTTCGGAAAATTATTTTTCCGGTCTATTTCATTCGATTCATCTATAAAAATCGGATAATTGAACTGATCTCGTTTCATCATAAAATCCAAATCTCTGGCACTTTTAGGATTAAAATAAAAAAGGAAACCAATCTGATCAGGAGCTATAGAGTCTGCTTCATTAATTATCTTTTTCCATTCAGGCATTCGGAGCTTACAACTAGTACAACCCATGGAATCAACATACAACAAAACTTTATAGGGCTTTTGAAACAGATCTGAGGCTAAAGTATCACGTCCCATTATCTTACATTTAATATCACTAGGGATTTGGAGTCTCTTTCCAGTCCATTCTTTTACAACCTGTTCTATAGTTTGAATTCGGTTATCTTTCCTACAAGAGACAATCAACAATATGGCTAACAATAAAATTAATTTTCTACCCATCTGTTTAATTTAAGATTTAAGTTATCCTTTACAATTTCTCAAACAACTGATCAACATTACCTTTTCCAAACATGATAATAGGGTTGTCACCATCTTTGATTACTGATTTTAACTGATTAATATCCTTATAAACACCATAACCCTTGGTATCCTGATTTTTTATCGTTGTATCAGGATTTACTTTATTTCCACATATATTTTCAGAATATAAAACCGAGTAAAACTGTTCATTCTCGGAAACTTCAAAAAAATTTTTCAATTCAAATTTCTTATTATCCAACAGAACTTTTGAGATATTAATTAACTTATTCCTGGTTTTAGAATAAAATGACAACACTCGTTTCCCGCCAAAGAAATATATAAATTTAAGATAATCATCGGTTTCGATTACACAACTAATTCGTCCGGCATATTCTTTTTGAGGATCAAGAAAGGTATTATTTAGCCTATCATGATTCTGATCAAATAAAACCTGATCCGGCACTTTATGTTTACCAAAATTCAATGCATATTGAGGCCTAAACCCCAATGAATCAACCGTAAATATAGTATCAACAAATCCAAATCCACAGATCAAATTATTTTGAGAGGAAGACAATGACCTCCCGGAAAGCCATCGTTCAAACTCTGTATAATAATTTCTGAAGTCTACATATTTATTGTCTTTTAATGAATAGATTGCAAAACCATAGTTTTTCCCTGCATGATATCCTATCTGAAATGCAAATAGATCCGGAGCATTGGGAATAACCGAGACATCTCTCATTGAGAATTCGACTCTATACTCGTTAATAAAATTTCCGTTTAGATCATATTTGGAAATACGTTGATAATCATCTGTTATCCATAAAAAACCATTTTCCCTATCAATTGTAAATCCAGCCATGTTTTCTCCAGCTCCATCTCCGTGGTTAACAATTTTATACAAAAACTTACCTTGCATATCAAAACAGTAGAGAAAACCAAAAAACATTTCGTCATGAATGTAGATGCGATCATTAAATATCTCAAACTTAGTAACATCGTGTATCAAAAATTCATCAGTCGTTTCCAAACGAATAAAAACAGGATCCGAATAAAGGTCATTTAACTCCACAACCCGGCTTTTTTCGGGGTTGACATCTATAGTAATAATGTCAGTTTTTGTACAACCAATCAGAGTAAAACTTAATAAAATTACAATAACGATTCTATTCATTTACTTAATTACTCTTTGTTAAATCAAAATAAATAATCTCCGGTTCCGGATTGCTACAAATAGCATAAAGCCGGTTATTTTGCTTATCAAAGCAAATATTTTCAACACCAATATTGAGTTTATACATTTGTAATGGTTTTCCATCCCAATCGAAGGTCAATACTATATCTGCAACATTACTTAAACTTGATTTTACAGAGTTGGCTTCCGGATATCTCTGGTACAGAATAAATATTCTCTCGGTTGAAACTGAAAGCGCCATATTTTTTCCGATCCTATTGGTATATTCATCTATGGAAATCGATGGGCCTCCTTCATTGGTTTGCTGATATTCCGGAATGGTTGTATAGTTTCCGGACTCAAATTGAATCCCCTTGCCATCAACATTATAAATTTCGAACATCTCACTATGTCGTGACATATAAACCACCTTATTTAATTGAGAATTTAACCGGATCATCCCATTGTACGCCTTATTCCTAAGCATCGGAATAATTCCTTGTTTTGTATCCTGTGAGGGATAATCCCCCATATCTTGTATCGAATTTGCAGAGATATTCAAAAATGAAAAACGTTTTTCATGACTGTTTCCCAAAGTGAGAAAGGTCGAATCACTCAGCTGCAATATGTTAGGATAAAACATTTCCAACATTTTCGGATTCTTTATATTTTGAAATAAATTTACAAATTGAGGTACAGCTTGATTCTCAATACTATCATAAGAGCAGAAATTCAGTTTTTTTAGCAATGGATCCCAAGCATTAATTCCCATATTGGAATAATTACGATAAAAATCCAAGACCCCAATGAATTCTCCGGGACCTTGCCCAACGTTTCCCCATTTTTTTACTAACTTTTTGCTATTCAGATCTACCATGGAAAATAGTTGAGAGGCACGAACATCCAGTACGACCATTAGGTCATCATAAACTTCCAAGGCAGCCGGGTGCAACAAGGTACCCAAAGAATCGTGAAGCTCAAAAACATTATAACTTAAAGATTGGGAATGATCAAAAAGATCGATAACAGATCCTTGTTTCTCTTGAGTACAAGAAATCAACAATAGTACAACAAAAGAAATTAAAAATAAAAATGCCTTTTTCGATCTTACTATCGCAGCAAAAGCCAAAACCGCTACTCCTGCAAAAATTTTCTTTTTCATTATTTTTTTAATTTTAATTTGTTTACTGTTTTCTTTACTATATCCATTCTACAGCTTAAGCCATTTGGGTCGCAAATTAATTCTTTAACTCATACTTTTTTATAATCATATCTTCTGTATCCAAATCTTCCGAATTCACATACATCAGATTTTCTGTTTCATCAACAAATAATGAACAGAATGGTATATCTGTTTCATATAGCTTTACCAAATTCCCATCCCAATCATAAACCGAAATCTGATCTACATAATAGTAAGGATAGCCTTTGTAATTTTCCGTATCTGATCTATTTTCTTTTCCATGGCATAAATATATAAATTTATCAGTCACGTTAACTTCATACCCCCTACGACAATCTGATTTATACTTTGCATTAAGTCCATCCTCTAAAACTACATATGTTGGAAATATATTAAAAATTGTTTTTTTCGAGACAATCTCATGATCATGGATATCTAGTATCTCAACCAACACACCATCTCCACTGACATACAAAATTTTATTCCGTTTATTATTTGTAAATATCTTTGCATTTTCAACATAAATGGATTGTTTCACCAACATATTCTCTTCAAATCCATCGACAGGCCAGAAATTAAGAGGAAATACTGTTTGATCATTAATGTTTATGATTGACAATATTTGTTTTTTGCCATAAATACCTCCGGAGATCAGAATCATTGAATCTGATAAATAACAAAACTTATCTCCTAATTTAAAATTTGTTATTTTGTCAAAGCCTATCTTCTCCCAAGATGATGGATTATAAACATTCTCAGAATTATTCAAATCAATTTTATAAGCATAACTTAACCGACTCCTCTCAAGGAGCGTCAATTGGCTTTTATTTTTATCATAATAAGAAATTGGTATTATAAATTCAAAAGGCCCTATACCTTTCTTTAAAAATTTCTTTTGCTTAAACAACGTATTTCCATCTAATTTATACAAATCAATTAATGTGTCTTTATTTGTACCAAAAGCATTCATATAAAGCATTGAATCTTTCAACGCAATAAAATTTGCAATCAATAACGGTTCATCAACTTTCAGTGTTTTTCCTTCCAATTTAATTATCTCTTTATTATCCTTTCGTCCATTTTTTGAGACATTTGAACAGGAATAAAAGACAAATACAAAAACCATAATACCTACAACATATTTAATCATATCTTAACGAATCAACTATAAATTGTTAAAAACTTCAACACTCATCAAACTCAGAACATGCGTATACATCTTATCTGAATATCCATATTTCTTTCATTATTACAATTATGATTTCTCATGACCCTCCAGGGTCATGCTTCCACTCTGTCCGTCTGCATTCGTAAAATTAAATGTGCAAGTACTTCCGAACTTTCGGTCCTGGCTCTACCTGAGATTTGTTCCAACCGGGAACCGTACATCCACAGGAAGATAAAATTATTTTTCTACTCATCTGTTTAATTTAAGATTTAAGCTATTCTTTACAAAAATATAATATTTTTTTTCAAAAAAGCATTTAAATTATCAATGAATTATCACTTTTTATAATGACGTCTTATTTATTTTTTAATTTTTCCTGATAAAATCACAACAAAAACAATGTAACTAAACGATTACCAGCGGGATATAGTAAAATCAAATCAATTGAAAAATAAAGTTTATTTTACAAAAAACTGATACATTTTATTTATATAATCAGGAGGCGCTACGTTATGCGTTGCATCATACGACACTTCTAATTTGGCATTTACATTTATCGTCCTGAGAGTATTATAAAAATGAATGCACGTTTGTATCGGTATTTTTTCATCATAAAAGGAGCAACACACATATAATTGATGGTTTGCTTTCTGATTATTAGAATAATTCATCTGGCTATAATCCATAGATGACAATTCCGGGTTTATAAATCCGGCACCGGCAACATAATCCCCAAAACAATCCAAAAGTTGCAATGCCAACTTGGTAGAACCACAATTACCAACCAGGAATATCCTCGACATGTCAACCCAATCCTGTCCTTTCAATGAGTTCAAAATAGCGCGGAAATGATCCCTGCAATTTTCCGGGTCAAGTAGTCCGCCACAATTGGTATAAATATATGCCACCTGATTTCTCTCCGCCAAATCCCTGTAATAGTCCCAAAATCCATTATTCTGCCAATGAACCAGCCATGAAGACCGGTAATCTTTTGATTCCGGCACTAAATGTATTACAACAGGAACCTTTTGAGACTTATTTCTTTGAGGAACATAAAGAGTATAATAATGAAGACTATCTGCCTCATTCCGTTTATATGCACGAAAACCACCTAAACCCAAACGAAACGGGTCTGCAGATTTTTCCAACTCTTGTAATACCCTGTCTAAGTCCAGAAGATCAACTCTACTCTTGTCCCAAAATTTTGCCTGACTCGGATACGAATGAGTTCTTCGTTTTCCTAACACATGTTGCAAACGGGTAATCATTGCATCTACATTTATTTTCTGATCAGAAATAAGATCAGATCTCATCCGATTATATTTATCACATAACCCTGCAAAAAAAGAATCTATATCACCATAAAAAAATGTCTCGGATAAAGTATCATTCTTGACAATAAAGTAACATCTATAAAGTCCTTCCGACAAGCTATCGGGCATATCAATCCTATGAAAAGAATCAATTGCATGAGCCTGACCTGAAAAACAAATAGTATCTGTAATCCCGGAGATAATAATATCCCAAGGATCTCCATTGTAAATTCCCGAATAAAACTCTAATTGTCCGCCTTTATCGACCAAATTCCTTCGTAAAAAGGTATTTTTATAAACTTTCGTAAAAACGGACTTCCCTTTTTCTGTCGTACTATAACTACAATCAAAGCGCCAACGAAGAGGAGATATGTCTTTACTATCTTTCTCCTTGGAAATCTTGAACAACATGAAATTATTTCCTTTTTTCAACTTTATCCGAACGAATTCCTCCCGGTATCTTGTTCTGGTGGACTTCCAGTCTGAACAATAAATCAAATCTCCATTCAACCACAACTTCCCTGTCTGGTAAGACGTAAAAGAAAGTATTATTTCCTGAGCCTCTGTCGTTTCCCAGATACTACCCAAATAAACACTGCCCGGAAAACTATCTATCGGGAAAATTTCATCAATTAAGAGCCCTTGTTTCTGTAATTTTAAAGGAGAAAATATAACTACAGTATCACTCTTTCTTATAAGACTTCCACACTTCAGGAAATCATCATAGTCCAGGCTATCTTCACAAAAACCGAATGAATAAAAGAAATCATAATCCACAACCTCAACAGAATTCATAGAGTCAATATACAACGGGCCTAAGACCTGCCAATTCTCAGGCCAATACAAGCTATCCTCAACAATATTGTCAATCTGATTAACCTGAATTTTCTCCGTACAGGAATGAAAAATAAAAAATGAAATAAGTAATATAAACAGATTACGGCTAATCATTATATATTTTTTTATAAAATAATCCGATATTCGACAACTGGTTGATTACTATTTACATCCAATCCCAACAATATCCCCCGTTTTTCATCGACACAGAATCCCGTAACATATCTATCTAATTTATAACACCTTACCGGATTCCCATTCAAGTTAAACACCCGGATCTGATCTCCACCTTCAACCGTGACGACTTCTCTTTTAATATCTTCAAACGAATGACCCCAGAAAAGAGCGTAAACAAACTTTTCACCGACAAAAATATCACTATAACCCATTATTCCACAAGGAATAGCATAGCCCTCATGATATTGAGAAACAGGTTCTCCCTGTTTTCCTTTAATCGCTTTAATCAACTTACCGTCTTTCAGGTTATATAATTCTATCACTTCTCCCAATTGTGATGCAATAGCCAATACATCGTTACTCCGGTTATAATCAAGAAAAGGTCTCCATGCCTGGGCATAAGCAACATCCGGAATATTTCTATCTCTTTTTGACAGAGGAATCTTTCCTCCGCTTGAAATAATATCTCCCTGGTTATTAGTTAAATGATACCGGCAGGTTCCCGAATAATCAGGAACCACAAATGCCGAATCATTATAAAAACAAAAGTCAAGGCTTCGGATTAAACGCTTATCCAACTTGATTACTCGTTGACGGTCCAGGTTAAAGCAAACAATTTGATTGTTATTTGCATCCAATATATAGCAATTGGAGAATTTGTCTATGCGAATATTTTCCGAATCCAACAGTTCTCCCGGGGCTTTTCCTCGCTTCCCAAATGAAGTTACATACTCCATTGATGGATACCTGAACTGATGGCAATAATTTTCTATCGCATGAAGATCCATTACATATAATAATGAATCATCCAAACGAACCCGAAAGGGGTAGCGCATTTCAACCCCTTCAATTAACCTTGACTCTGATACCAATTTTTCTTCTTGTGGAAAAACAGAGACCTCAGTATCGGAAGATCGCGAACAACTTAGAATAAATAAAAAGAAAAAATACAATATGAAATTGTACGATTTCATTTTTCCAAAGTTCTACTTATCACATACCTAACCTTTATATCAGTATCACCCGGACAAGCAACGGTCCCCGGATAAAGACACATGGTACTTCCTGACCCTTCTCCGTCGGCCAACGCTTCTACATTATTCTTCATATCGACTGATTGAGGTTTTTGTCCTACGCTAAAATGAATATTAACAGCCAGCCCTATTATGGCCATTACAAACAATGATGCTAAAAAGATTCTTGCTTTTTTCATATCACATATGCTAAAAATTAATATATTTGTGTACAAAGAAAATACATTTTTTTCATAAAAAGCCAAATAAATTATCAATGAATTATCACTTTTTTAATCTGTGAGAATTTCCTTTATGAATAAGAAGATTAAATATACGAAATTAATAACGGTAATTGCTATTTTTGCAATTGTACTTCTTCAAAGTTTTTGGATATATAACATGTATGTCTCTTATCAAAGGGAACTAAAAAGAGTAATTGATAAAACTTTAGAAGCATCTATATACATAGAATTATCTGACAGGAATAATAAACTGGGAGGTAATATCTATTTTAAGGGCCCCTCATTTACCTCTGAAGATTATCAACGAGGATTTATTAGCAGAAAAATAACAACTCAAGATTCTACTTTCTTCATAAATGTCGATCCTAGAGACCCAAACTCAGACTACAAAATAATGCAATATTTAATAAAAGATATTGAACAGATCGATCTTCATGTCCTTGATAGCATTTTCATCTCCGAACTCGAGAAACAACACTACCATATTAACGAAAGTTATATTGAGTATTTCGACTTAAAAAATGACACTCTTATCGAAAATAATAAACCATCAGGATGGCATTATTTTTCTTGTTCTTCTAAAATTATTCCTATAGACATTCTTGACTCTCTCGGAGTCAGAGCGCATATCAGCTCTCAACTACCGGCCTTCCTTAGTCAAATGATATTGCAATTGATTTTATCTGCAATACTAATTGTAATGGCTTTTTACTGTTTATTTTATCTTCTAAGAACAATCTTTACTCAACGAAAAATAGAAAACCTTCGTCAGGACATGATCAATGCCATGACTCATGAATTCAACCGTCCGATTGCCAACGCCAGAGGTTTTTTGAATCTGGCCGAGATTCATCTGGATTCCGGTGATTTTCAAAATGTAAAATTGAACATCGATAAAGCGGACTTTCAATTGGATCGTCTGGCTGCCTATAAACAACAAATATTGGAAATCAATAGGAATGAAAAGCTTCTTCAACTGGATCTAAAAGAACTTCATATTTGGGACTTTATCAAAACTTACCCTGAAACCTATCAGGATGCCGCAAATATCTCCATCTCGATGGAAACCTCCATGGAGTATTTTAAAATCGATGAAATTCACTTTACCAATGTTATCGATAACCTGATCGAGAACTCAATCAAATATTCCATTAACAAAGCAGATATTACGATCCGGATATATGATAAAGATTCGAAACTTATATTTTCTGTTAAAGATAGGGGAATTGGTATGAGTTCTTCAGAAAAAAAACATATCTTTGAAAAGTTTTATCGCGTTAACTCTAAGAAAGTGATGAAAAAAGATGGGTTTGGACTTGGACTAACATATGTAAAAAATGTCATCGATGCTCATCATGGACACATAACTGTAGACAGCACCCCAGACAAGGGCAGTACGTTCAAGGTTGAAATACCTTCATAAATATCAGGGAAGATGGTTAACAAAAGAATTCTCATCATTGATGATGATGAAACATTTAACGAAATTTTAAACGAATATTTACTCATGAACAGATTTGAAGTTGCAATTGCGACCGACGGTCTTACCGGAGTCAGTATGCATGAATCTTTTTCTCCTGATCTTATCCTTTTAGACATTATCCTGCCGGAAATGAATGGAATAACAGTAGCAGAAACTATCCGTTCAAAAGACAAGATTACCCCTATTATCTTTATGTCCGGTTCTGAAAACACAAATGAAAATCAAATCAGATCTTTCAAATCAGGAGGAAACGACCATCTTGAAAAAGGATTTCATTTAGATGTACTTTATTGTAAAATTATTGACAGGCTAAACTCTCAAATTATACCAGAGAATAACGTATTTCAATTCAAACTGGGAAACGAATTTCTGAATATAAATGATACTCATTTAAAATACAATGATTTTTACATCAAAATTACAGATCGGGAAAACAAAATATTAAAGCTACTTTTTTCCGTTCCCAATCAGACTGTTAGCAGAGAAAAATTATCTGAAAGCATTTGGAAATTCTGGTCAGAAAGTAATGATCATATGCTGATTAATTACATTAGAAGTATAAAACAGAAATTGGAACCGCTAAGTGACTTCCTTGATATTAGAACCATTTATGGAATTGGCTATCAACTAGAAATTTATGGGCCAAAATTAGCAAAGAAAAAGACTAGAAAACGTTATTGAAGTATCTTAGTCCAGAAATGCATATCCGGTTCACATAGTATGAATCCACAGTTTTTATAGAGTTTTTGAGCTGGATAATTGTCAAACCTAACTTCGAGAGTAACCTTACAACAATCCCCCATAGGATCTTCCATATAATGGTTCAACAGTTCTGTAAACCTACCGGTATGTTCCCGGTTATCAAAATCGCATAACTCAACCCGAATATTTTCTTTTCCCATAACAAATAAACCTGACAAATAAAAAAGCGCCCCATCCGGGGCGCTTATAATGAAGCCGCATTGTAGATATGACAAAACTCCGTATGACAGGATTTGAGTGCTTTACCGTGTTTGTAATCCGCCGTGCTAAGCATACCCCTAAGGGCGCGGCCCGCCATTCCCGGTAAGAGCTTGTCTCGGAATATTGTTTAATTTGATGAGTTTCCCAATCGACAAGATGCGGCTAGTTTCTTTACTTTAAATTACCTCTCCTGGTATAGTGCAAATGTACATCAAATCTTCTTGCATTCCAAATTTTTTAACATAAAAAACTCAGGATAATCCGAATTCCTGATGCAACTCCGGGATAATGACATCTTTAAATCCTTTCCGCATCAAACGGGTCTTGAACTCGATCTGAACATCCGGTTCTCCATGGACAATAAATACCTGTTTGACGTCATTGATATCCTGACATGCCAGATACTGGCACAAGTCATTATAATCCGCATGGGCACTCATTGAATCGATCGTACGAATCTCGGCTTTGACAGTAAAACGAGACCCGAAAATACCAACCTCTTCCGGATGCCTTTTCAATCTGGCACCCAAAGAGTTTGGCTCACAATACCCGATCAGCAGAATGGTATTCCTCCAATTTTCGATACTATTAGCAATATGGTGCTTTACACGGCCTGCTTCTGCCATCCCAGAGGCTGAGATGATCACACACGGATCGTGAGTCGTATTCAATGCCTGAGATTCACGTTTATCCGTTATATACTTCAATCCTTTAAAATCGAACGGATCATCATCATGCTTCATTAACTTCTGAACAGATTTATTGAAACACTCCGGATGACTTTTTACTATTTCCGTGATTTTAGTCGACAACGGACTATCCACATAGTATTTCAATGCAGGTAATTTCCCATCCAATTCCAGTTCATTCAAAGCATAAAGCAACTCCTGGGTACGCCCTACACTAAAAGCAGGAATAATCAGTTTGCCTTTTTTATTCACACAGGTTTCGATAATATTTTCCAACAGCTTCTCGGAATATGTCTCAATCGGTTCGTGTACCTTATTTCCATAAGTCGATTCTATGATGATATAATCGGCCTGTGGAAAAACCTGCGGAGAACGCAGGATCGGATCCCGGTACCTGCCTACATCTCCACTAAAGGCAATTGTTGTTTTTTTCCCTTCCTCGGTTACCGTAACAAATACCGTAGAACTACCAATAATATGTCCTCCATCAAAAAACTCGAGTTCAATATCATCGTCAATTCTACTGGGTACATTATAGTCTATTACTTTGAATCGTTCAAAAGTCGCTCTTGCATCATCCTCTGTATAAAGAGGTTCAAGCAAAGGACGACCTTCTTCAATACGTCTTTTATTCAAAAGGTGAATATCCTGTCTCTGAATATGGGCAGAATCAAGTAATAATGCTTTCGTCACATCGATCGTTGCCGGAGTTGCATAAATCGCACCCTTAAATCCGTCTTTTACCAGACGAGGGAGTAAACCACAATGATCGACATGGGCATGTGACAGGAATACAGAATCAATTTCATGCGGAAAGAAACCAAAATCTTTATTCAGTTGAATGGTTTCTTTTCCCATTCCCTGAAACATTCCGCAATCCATCAATATTTTTTTTCCATTATTTAAAGTCAAAAGGTGCTTACTTCCTGTAACAGTCTGTGCCGCGCCATGAAATGCTATTTTCATATTATCGTTGTTTTTTCAATTAAAAATTTCACTAAATTATCAAAAAAATCAATATTAATCCTATTTCCATCATTTTTTATTCATTTTTTACATATATTTGCCTCTCAAATTACTAACATTAATATAATAAGAACAATTTATGAAGACATTAAAATTCCTTACAATTGCGATTCTGCTTTTTTCTTCTCTAATTGTAAACGCCCAGACTTCAGAAATTGATGAAGATAATCCAAACAGTGGCCGACAGGTTTACGCTGAAATCGGTGGACCAGGGGTTATTTTTTCTGCCAATTTTGATTCCCGTTTCAAAAAAGGCTCCGATCTGGGATTGGGATATCGTGTCGGTTTGGGATTCGGAGTTTCTGATCAATACAATTATTATTACAACAATTACACTGACGAAGCCGGATCACATTATTATGTATCTTCTTCTTCAGAAACCAGTTCTTATCTTACTATTCCTATAGGCATCAATTATGTTTTTGGAAAAAAAAGTTCTCCTCACTCTTTTGAAATAGGAGGTGGCGTCACATTTCTGAGTAAAAAAATTGATTTGTACAATTACGATGACAGTTACAATCCCGGATATGTGATTGGACACACATCATTCATGTACCGTAAGAAACCATTGAATGGGGGATTCACCTGGAGAATAGGGTTCACTCCTATCATTGGAACTGCCGGAGATATCTCCCCGGCAATGGCAGTCGGAATAGGTTATGCTTTTTAACTGAGTTTTACAGGAAATTCAAAATATCTGCACATCGTGATATTTGGGTTCAACAATGACCACGCCGTCTTTGTTGATTATGCCTTGCATGCTATTTTTGAATACAATAAAACAGTTATCTTTTGTCTTTTCGATTGCATTAAATTGAGGAGAGATCAGTTCGATTCCATCATTCTTGATCATTCCCCATAAACCGTTATGTAATATAAACGCCCGGTCGTTATCAAATTTATCTATAAAATCGTAAGTCGGAGCGACAATTTCTTTGCCGTTTTTGTTCAAAATACCGTATAGGCCGCCAAGTGATACGATAAAAACATTATTGTTCTTTATATCCACATAATCATATTGGGGCTCAAACATCAATTCGCCCTCATCCGAAAGCATTCCGGTCTTCCCGTCTTTAGATGTTTTATAACCATCCTTGGACTCAAAAATCGCTTCGTACTGAGGGGCAATCGTTTCATGCCCGTTTTTATTCAAAACGCCCCATTTTCCATCTTTTACAACGAAATAATTATTTCCTTTTATTCTTTCAATCCGGTCATAACGAGGCGCAATAATCTCAGTTCCTTTCTTGTCGATCAAACCGAAAACCGAATCTGTACAAACAATTGCTCCGTTTTTGTCGAATTGCCCTATCAGCTTATAGCGGGAAGGTATCAATTCTTGTCCCTTATCTGAAATCAATCCCATCTTTCCATCCAGATAAGTCCGGGCAACACCGTCTTCAAACTTACCTATAAAATCATATTTTGCATCACAGATAACGACTTCTTTATCATTTTTCAAACCCCATCTTTTATTCTCGGAAAATAATCTAACCTTCCCTTTATCCAGATTAGCAGGGATATATGGTATCCTTTGCCCTTTTTCATTCAGGCTAAATATTTCATTGCCTTTAGCTGCATTTGCCACATTTTTATCGTAAGTACTAATCATGTCATAATCCGGACGGACAACTTCCCTGCCATTCTTATCCAAAATACCGAACTTTCCGTCAATATAAACTCTTGCCCATGGCTTTTCCGGGGACTGAGCGTACCCTATCGATACTGTAGTCATCACAAAAAATGAGAACAAAGTGATTTTTAATTTCATTATATTGTAGTTTTTGTGTTTATTCAGTAAAAAACAGAACAATTATCGAGCCAAAACATTCGTAATTAAACAGATTTGCATCTCAATAACGAAGAAAGAAATCTATCGTAAAACTTTTCAATTAAAATATCCTTTATTCCGTCTGCTCACAATAACATAAATAATAACCGGAGCTCCCAGAAGCGGTGTTACGGCATTCAACGGCAACAAACCATGACCAAATGGCAGAATTGTCATTAAATTGCAGAGTAATGCGACAACAGAACCTGTTAAAAGAGTTGCAGGCAATAAAAAAGATTGATTCGAGGTACCTAACACCAACCGGGCAATATGAGGAACCGCTAATCCGATAAAACTGACCGGACCGCAAAATGCCGTAACAATCGCAGTCAGCAAACCCGTACAAAGAAATATCAGAATGCGGGTACGGTTGATGTTCACCCCTAAATTGGCAGCATAACGCGTGCCCAGAAGAAGAAGATTCAATGGTTTTATAAGGAGTACCGATAAAATAAGCCCTATAATAATCACAGAGCTGAAAACCGGCAATTGATTCAAAGACACACCGGAAAAATTACCCATTCCCCACATCACAAACGATCTGAGATGCTCTGCCGGAGCAAGAGAATTTAATATAGAAATAGCAGACGATGCCAGATAACCGATCATCATACCTATTATCAGTACCAAAACATTACTTTTTACTTTCGTTGAAAAATAAACAATCACGGATAAAACAAGTAAAGCTCCTGTAAACGCAGCAATAATGACAGATAAACTTCCTCCCGGAGCCCACCATGCATAACTATCGAGGCTCCCTCCAAAATAAAGCATTACTAAAGCAACTCCAAGATTAGCCCCATCACTGATACCAAGGATAGAAGGTCCGGCCAAAGGATTCTGAAAGAGAGTCTGTAACATCAACCCGCAAACAGCTAATGCAGCCCCTGACAATAAAGCCGTAATTGCCTGAGGCAAACGTGATTGCAGGATAATGTTTGACCAGGCTGTTCGTTCAATTTCTTTACCCAGTAAAACATCAATAACCTGGCCTAATGGTATATTAACAGAACCATAGATCAGGTTTGCAAAGAAAAAAAGGACTATAAGGACAAGTAAGACTATGCAAACGATTTTCCGGTTTTTCATTTCTTTAATTTTTTAATACAAAGATAATACCTTTTATTTATCCGGCTTCATACGGCAGTATCTTCATGCCCTCTGTCGATTCTTTTTCTTCATTAACAAATCCACAAAAAAAAATTTAGTTAAAAAAATTCGTTTTTTAAAGTATTATTTTTAATTTTGCCACAAACTCAATCCGTGTACGTACACGCTACGATATTATAGAAATTTTATAACCCGATAATATATCAATTTATGAAAAAAACCTGGCGTTGGTTCGGGAAAAATGATAGGATTACTCTCTCTGATTTGCGTCAAATCGGAGTTCAAGGAATAGTAACTGCATTGCACCATATTCCAAACGGAAAGATATGGCCGCTGGAAGAAATTCTGGACTTGAAACAATATATTGAAAATTCGGGTCTGGAATGGTCCGTCGTAGAAAGCCTCCCTGTATCAGAAAGTATTAAGTATGCCGGACCAGACAGGGATCAATTAATTGAAAACTACAAAATCAGCCTGGCTAATCTTGGGAAAGCAGGAGTTACGACTGTGTGTTACAATTTCATGCCGGTTATCGACTGGATCCGTACCGACCTGATGCGTAAGCAAGATGACGGAACCTATACATTATACTTTGACCTCATTCGTTTTGCCTATTTCGACGTATATATCCTCGGCCGTAAAGATGCCGAAAAAGATTATTCTCCTGAAGTTATGCAACAGGTGCATGAATTAGATAAAACCATTACTCAGGAAGAAAAAGACGACTTAATATACACTATCATTGTCAAAACCCAGGGATTTATAAACGGAAATATCCGTGAAGGAGAACAAGCTCCGGTAGCCGTTTTCAATCGTTTATTGGATAATTACAAAGGTATTGACAAACAAAGATTACGAGAAAACCTGAAATATTTCCTTGAACAAGTAATTCCGGTTGCTGAAGAATATGGTATTAATATGTGTATCCATCCGGATGATCCTCCCTTTGCCGTATTAGGTCTGCCGAGAATTGTAACTGATAAAGCCGATATTGAATGGTTTTTAAATGCAGTCGACAATGTCCACAACGGACTTACCTTCTGTGCAGGCTCTTTGAGTGCAGGCATACATAATGATGTTCCGGAACTGGCAAAAAAATTTGTTTCACGCACCCATTTTGTACATTTGAGAAGTACAGATGTACTGTCAAACGGCGACTTTATGGAAGCTTCCCATCTGGGTGGCAGAGGTCATTTGCTTGAATTGGTACGGATTTTTGAAAAAGAAGACAGAGATATCCCTATGCGGGTCGATCACGGGCCTTTGATGCTTGCTGATATTGGAAAAGATTACAATCCCGGATATTCATTTCTGGGCCGGATGAAAGCTTTAGCAGAAGTATCAGGAATGATGCATTCTACTAAATTCTGATCAATTTTAGTTTTATATTTGTTCGCATAAAAAAACAAGTATATCTTTGTTTTGAATATAACATAATTTAACATTGAATAACAACTCTTAAAAACTTAAACAAATTTATGTCTGTTACTACGAAGAACAAACTCTTTATCATGTTGGTACTATTTCTCTTTGCCGGAAATATTTGTTTTGCCCAAAAGTGCGATAACAAAACAGCCAGGCTAAACGGGAAAAAAGTACTTCTTTTCACAAAAAACGGGAAAGGTTATATTCACGAAAATATCCCGGCAAGTATTGAAATGTTTTTTAAACTGAGTAGTAAAGAAGGCTTCCAACTGGATACTACTACCAATTCTTCTATTTTTGCATCCAAAGAATTGCAGAAATATCATGCTGTCGTATTTTCCAACACTAACAACGACGTCTTTGACAACCAGGATGAACGTGACGGATTCGTCAACTACATTCGTTCAGGGAAAGGTTTTGTGGGCGTACACTCTGCCTGTGGAACAGAGCGGAACTGGGTTTGGTTCAAACAAATGTTGGGATGTACATTCGATTTCCACCCGCCATTCCAGGAATTCCCGGTAAAAGTGGTCGATGCCGCCCACCCTTCTACTAAAGGACAACCTGCTACAAGAACAGTAAAAGACGAACTGTATTTTATGAAAGAAATCAATCCGACTGTAAGAATATTGATGGTTTCGGATTTTTCTTCACCAAACTACAAATCCAACAAACCGATGCCTCATACTTACGGTAAAGTGTTTCCTTGTGTATGGTGTAACGATTTCGATGGAGGAAGACAATGGTACACAGCCCTGGGACATGCTCCGGCTGATTATTCCGACCCAAACTATATGGATCACATTCTTGGTGGACTGAAATGGGTAATTAAGTGAATTGAGAATTAAAAATAATAAATATAATAAGAACCATGAAAAACGAAAATAACAACGGAAGACGGGATTTTCTTAAAAAGTCATTAACTGCCGGTTTAGGACTTGTAGTTGCACCGACTATCCTTCCATCTTCTGTATTCGGAGCTAATGCTCCATCAAACAGAATCAATATCGGCGCAATCGGTTGCGGACGTATTTCCCGCGATCATGATATGCCCGGAGTTTGGAGATACGACTATGCCCGTATTGTTGGCGTATCCGACGTGGACGCACACAGGCTAACAGAAGCTAAGGCTTTAGTGGAAAATACTTATACAAAAAAGCTGGGTACAAACTACAGCGGAGTAAAAACTTACGAAAATTATCGCGATCTTCTTGCAGATAAAGATATCGACGCAGTCCTAATCAGTACTCCTGACCATTGGCATGCCGCACAAGCTATCGATGCAGTAAGAGCCGGGAAAGACGTATACCTGCAAAAACCAACTTCTCTCACCATTGCCGAAGGTAGAGCAATGAGTGATGCTGTCAATAGATCCGGACGTATCCTGCAAATCGGTAGTCAACAACGCTCAATGGAACAATTCCGTTTTGCTTGCGAACTGGTCAGAAGTGGCCGTATCGGAAAATTGCAAACTATTGAAGTTCGCTTACCGGGCGATCCGGCCGGAGGAAATCCTCAGGAAATGCCAATCCCTGCCGGTCTCAATTATGATGCATGGTTGGGACAAACTCCTTATGTACCTTACACTGTCGACCGGGTTCATCCTCAACAAGGATACGGACGTCCGGGATGGTTACGCTGCGAACAATTCGGAGCGGGAATGATCACCGGATGGGGCTCTCACCACTTCGATATCGCGCACTGGGCAATGGATACGGAACATTCGGGCCCTATTGAGATTTCAGGAACAGCAAAATTCCCGACTTCCGGCTTATGGAATGTACATGGAGACTATTCTACTGAAATGCTATACTCTAATGGTGTTCGTGTATTTGGTGTTACCGAAAGTAAAGAAAAACCTAACGGAGTCCTTTTCACAGGAACTGACGGATGGATTTTCGTATGCCGTGGTAATTATTCCGCTTCTGCAAATGATCCGAAAACAAATAAAGCATCAAAGTCGCTGATTGCTTCTGATCCTAAAATACTCGCTCCGTTAACCGATAATGATGTGCATCTGTACAAAAGTACCGATCATCATGGAAACTGGTTGGAAAGTATACGTACGGGAAAACCGAATATCACTCCGGCGGAAGTTGCGCACCGCTCATGTTCGGCATGCTTATTACAGCATATCGCGATGAAACTAAACAGAAAGTTGTATTGGGATCCGATTATGGAACGTTTCAAAAATGACGACGAAGCAAATGCTATGCTTTCACGTCCACAACGTCCACCATATAATTTTTATTAATACTATTGATGAAAACATTACGAAACATTACAATATTATCATTGATATTTTGTGCTGTCAGCTCGCTTCATGCGCAAAAAAATATCACATTGAAAGTAAATTCCGGAGATTATGCCCGCGAAAATTCTGTTGTTTGTCTCCAATGGACACAGACCCGGCTTTCCGAGCCTGCTGGAATTGAACTAACAGAATTAGTAAACGGAAAGAAAGTAAAGACTGATTGCCAATTGGAAAAAACTTCCGAAGGCACCAAACTTTTCTGGATTCTATCGGGAAAAACGCCTGCGAATACCCCCCGGACTTTTGTCGCTGAAATCAAAAATAAAGCACAAAAAGGGAAAACAATTATGAAACTGGAAGACAAGAATGGTGGATTAACCATCAAAGAAAATAAACTTCCTGTTTTAGAATATGTTCACCGCACTGTATATCCTCCTGTTGGTATCGATACTGCTTATAAAAGAAGCGGATTCATACACCCGGCATGGTCTCCGGCTGGTGATACTCTGACTGCTATTCAACCCAAGGATCATTACCATCATTACGGTATCTGGAACCCTTGGACTAAACTGGAATACGACGGCAGAACCTACGATTTATGGAACCTGCGCGACCGCAAAGGGACTGTGAAATTCGAATCTTTTAAAGAAAAAACAGAAGGACCGGTATACGCCGGATTCAAAGCTCTGCAAGGACATTACATTTTCCCTGACGGTAAAGAAAGTAATGCAAAAGAGATCATGGACGAAATCTGGGATATTAAAGTGTGGAACCAACCTAAAGGAGAAGGTTTCCTCTGGGATTTTGGTTCGGAATTACATCCAAACACAGCGCTTCCTGTAATCCTGAAGGCTTACCGTTATGCCGGATTTTCTATCCGCGCCACCGAAGTATGGACTAACAAAAATTCCATTATGTATACTTCCGAAGGTAAAAATCGTCCGGAAATAGATAACACAAAAGCCCGTTGGATCTATCTGACAGGTGAATGTGCTAAAGGAAAAGCCGGAATTATGTTCATGAGTCACCCCGCCAATTACAATTATCCCGAACCGTTGAGAATCTGGGATCAAAACGCCAATGGCGGAAGAGGTGATGCTTTTATGAACTTCGCGCCAACAAAAGATATCGATTGGACTTTGGAAGCCGGGAAAAAATATCGGTTAAATTACCGGGTTTTCCAATATGATGGAGATATTACTCCTGAAAAAGCGGAACAACTCTGGGTAGATTATGCTAATCCCATCCAAATCGAGGTTGTAAAATAACAAGTCTACGAATAAATTGATACTATAAATACGAAAAGACCATGCGTGTAATATTTATCATAATTATCTCACATTTAACAAATTATTTTATGCGGAATTTGCATAACTGGGATAATTTATTACACACACACACACACCGCGCAGGCCAACAGGCAAAGGTAAGTAATTACTTTCAACTATACAATCCCGTATACGAATGCAAGTTCATTCGTATACGGGATTTTTATTTTTAAAACTATTTATTAACGAAAAAAGCCTATGAGTAAAGAGAAAGCTAAAAGAACAAATGAACTTATTTACATGAATCAGAAAAAAAACAATCTATTATTTATTAATCTAATTGTATAATGAAAAAAAGCGCATTATTATTGATTTTATTTCTGTTTGGATTGTCGGGTTGGACCGGCATTTATGCGGAAACAGAGGCTCAACAGCAGACTACCCGTAAAGTAACGGGAGTCATCGTTGACGAGAAAGGAGAAAGATTAGTAGGAGTATCCGTTTCCATACCCGGCACCGGAGTCGGAACAACAACAAACATCGACGGAGAATTTTCTATTAATTTTCCTTCAAACTCCTCTAAGCTTGAAGTAGCTTATTTGGGATATCAAAAAATAACCCAAAATGTAGGACCTAATGACAATAATTTAAAGATTACGATGACAGAAGATGCCCAGATGTTGGACGAAGTCGTCGTAATCGGTTATGGTACTGCAAAAAAAAGAGACTTAACCGGAGCTATTTCTCAAATTAAAACTGAAAAGTTGCAAACAGAGGCTCCTCGTTCGGTACAGGATCTTCTTCGTGCAAACGCCGCCGGCTTGAATATTGGCATGGCAACCTCACCAAAAGGAGATGCCGGATTGCAAGTTCGTGGAAAAAACACTCTAGCAGCTGGCAGTGAACCTCTTATTGTGATGGATGGTGTTATCTTTGGAGGTTCGTTATCCGACATTAACCCAATGGATATACAATCGGTAGACGTACTAAAAGATGCCAGTTCGGCTGCTGTTTATGGAGCAAAAGCTGCCAATGGAGTTGTAGTGATCGTCACGCAAAAAGGAGCTCAAAAAGGAAAACCTCAGGTCTCTTTTAATGCTAATGTTGGAGTTGTAACTGTAGCTAATAAACCCGATGTTCTTGATGCTGAAGGCTTTTTAGCTTATCGTTATGATTATGAAATGGGTAAAAATAATGATGCTTACCATGCAAAATATCCACAAATGTTTGTTGATCCACGAAAATTAAACGGAGTTGACCAATTAACCTGGTATAACTACGATCAAAAAAATCCGGTAACATCTGCAACTGAAGAACAAATGATCCGTTCTTGGCTTTCTCGTTTAGAACTAAAAACGCCTGAAGTTCAGAATTATATTGACGGACGTATTACGGATTGGCCGGATCTGGTATTTCAAAATGGACTTCAACAAGATTATACTGCCAGTATTTCCAATAAAACTGATGACGTCTCATATTACTGGTCATTAGGGTGGGTCGATCGTGAAGGTATTGTTACTAATGAACGATACAAAACATTTCGTACCCGTTTGAATCTGGAGTCAAAAATTACTGATTTCCTTTCAATTGGGTTAAATTCCAGTTTAGCATCAAAGGATGACTCTTATTTGAGGACTCAAAATAGTGACAATGCGCCCCCAAGCGGAAACCTTTCAGCCGATTGGGAACAAATGGTTCGCTTATCTCCGTATGCAGCTAACGAAATTGGAAATATAGATAGTCCTTATCAACGTTTACCGACCGGAGATGCAACTCCAGTCAATCCATTCTACGATGCGATGTATCGCGATCGCAAGAATATGACTACCGTATTGGATGCCAACTTATATGCAATCGTAAAACTTCCATTGGGAATTGAATATCAATTCAATTATTTTCCTCATTTGCAATTTGAAGAAATGTACAACCACGAATCTTCACAAAATGAAAACTGGAAAAACAAAGGAGGAGAATCTCTGCGCAGAACAAAAAAAACATATAACTGGCAAATCGACAATCTGATCCGTTGGAAGAGAGAATTCAATAAAATGCATAAAGTTGAATTGACATTACTCCAGAATGCGGAACAAAGACAGAATTGGTCACAACGAATGACAGCCACAGGTTTTGTTCCAAGCGATATTTTGGGATACCACCGAGTTCAAGCAGGAGCATCTCCTTCTGTTATTACGAGTGATGACAATTATGCAACAGGAGATGCGTTGATGGCCCGTTTATTCTACTCATTCCAAGATAAGTATATGATCACGGCTTCTGTTCGCCGTGATGGATACTCAGCTTTTGGACAAGAGAATCCTCATGCCGTATTTCCTGCGGTTGCTTTAGGATGGGTTTTTACATCCGAAGATTTCATGAAACCTACAGCTAATTGGCTTAATTATGGTAAACTTAGATTATCCTGGGGTGAAAATGGAAACCGTGATATTCCACAATATGATGCTTTATCTGATATGACTTCTGGGTTGCATCCCTATATCAGCCAAGCCGGTGTTGTTTACACAACCTCTCAATTATATGTTAACCGTATGGCAAACCCTGCTTTAAAATGGGAACGTACTGAAGCATACAACTTAGGTTTGGATTTTTCACTTTTCAATGATTTATTCAGTGGATCTTTTGAAGGTTATATTTCTCATACCAACGATCTTTTGGTAAACCGCGCACTACCTGAAATCATTGGGTTTAATAGCGTAAAAGCAAATCTAGGTCAAATTGAGAACAAAGGTTTTGAAGCAACCCTGAATGTAAGACCTATTAAAGGAGAAAACTTCACATGGAATATAAATGGAACATTCTCGATAAACCGCCGAAAGATTACAAAGCTATATGGAGATATGGTTGATATTAAAGATGCTGATGGAAATGTCATTGGAAGAAGAGAAGCAGATGACATCAAGAATAAATGGTTTATCGGACATGACCCTGACCAAATTTGGGATTGGGAACGAATTGGTGTATGGCAAGTAGAAGAAGCTACATTAGCAGCTAAATACGGATGTCAACCTGGAGACTTCAAGTATAAGGATCAACAAGCAGAAGGAGAAACAGGATATGGAGTAATGAACGATGATGATAGGGTCTTCATGGGATACAAATCACCTCGTTTCCGTTGGTCATTAAGAAATGAGTTTACCTTTCTGAAAAATTTCTCTCTGAGCTTTATGGTATACTCGTACTGGGGAAAATATGACACATTCAATCGTGCTGCCAACAATTCAAACTTCCCGGATCGTTGTACTGAATATGTTCAACCACGTTGGACCCCGGAGAATCCAATTAATAATTATGCACGTATCGGTTCAAAAAACATTGGAAATAACTATGTCGACAAGTCATTCATCCGTCTTGATAATATCGCACTTTCGTACTTTGTACCAAAGAATCTGTTAAAGAAAATCTCTGTACAAGACATGCGTTTCACCGCTACTATCAGAAATGTAGGAACTTGGGCTCCTCATTGGAATTTCTGGGATCCAGAACAAAGCGAACCTCTTCCAAGAACTTTCAATTTAGGTGTTAATTTTACTTTATAACCAACAAAATAAAAAGATATGAAACGTATTATATTAAAATATAGCACACTTTTAGCTTCTGCAGCTTTAGTAGTGTCATTAAGCAGTTGTGATGACAGTTGGTTGGAACCCAAGCCCCTGTCCTTCTACACTCCTTCAAACTCATACGTCGATGCCGCCGGATTTTATTCCGCGTTAACTACATGTGAACGCAATATGCGTCATGAATACTTCAATGAATCTGCTCCTATTTTGCAAGAGATCATCATGTCAGAAGTAGCAGTAGAAGGTACTACAGATAAAGCCGGACCTCCTATGAATATGGATATTGCTTTACTTCCTGATGCAAAACTGAAAGATGATGATAATTACACAAAGGTAGGTTGGTATTGGTATGAAGGTTACAAAGGTATTAAATACGCTAACGTTGTCATCTCTCAAATTGATAATGCTAAATACAAAGACGAAGCCGAACGTAATGCTGTATTGGGTACAGCATATTTCCATCGGGCTTATCGTTATTATAAGTTGACTCACCAATTTGGAGACATTCCTTATCTGGATTGGGAAATTACCAAACCGAAATACGATTTTTATTCGTACGACCGTTGGTCAATCTTGGAACGGATGAAACCGGATGTTGAATATGCTTACAAATGGATTCCTGAAAAAGTAGACAGAGGTAGAACTTCAAAAGCTGCCGCAGGAGTTTTATTAATGAAAATCTGTATGGCATTAGGTGATTTTGATCGTGCTATTGAGGTTGGTAAAGAAATTACTGCAAAAAATCCATTGATGACAAACCGCTTTACAAACAACAAGACAAAGGCCAATACGAACCTGATGCATGACCTGCATAGCGTTGAAGCTAAATTAGATATGACTAACACAGAAGGTTTGATGTATGTTGTATCCTACCCAACAATTGAAGGTTCGGACCGTATCCAGACAATGCGCCAGGGAGTCCCTTTCTGGAATTCAGGAAACGTAAAAACTCCTGATGGAAGAACTGGAACAAGCGTTGCTATCGCTGCTGCAGAAACTGATCCTACCATGGACCTGAATAAAACCTATGGTAGAGGAATCGGAAGATTACGCCCAACATCATATTTTACAAGTAAGATCTGGACTCAAAAAGAAAAGAATGACTTACGTGGCATATATAACAGAGACAGTTGGAGAAGTCCGGAAGACCTCAGATATAATCACCCTGATTTACATCCTTCAGCGAAAAATCCATCTACATGGTATGGAAAGAATCTTGTAAAACCAGTAGCAATGTCTGTAGAAGACACTATCCGTTGCTGGTTCTCATGGCCTCATTATAAACTTTTTGTTCCGGATCCTTTGCAAACACAGTGGGCCGGAGGTGAAACTCCATGGTATATTTACCGTACTGCTGAAGTTTGGTTGATGATGGCTGAATGTTACTATTGGAAAAACCAATTAGCAGAAGCTGCTGATGCAATGAATAAAGTTCGGGTTCGCGCAGGTGCTGATCCATATACTGCCGCCGATGTCAATATAGGTTCTATCCTTGATGAACGTGCCAGAGAGCTTTATTACGAAGAAAACCGCCACTTAGAACTTTCCCGGATTTCCTATACTTTCGCAAAAACAGGCAAACCATGCGAAATCTATGGTGGACGGGTATACAACCTACAAAACATTTGCGGACCTGGAGGTACAAATTCTAACATAAAACAAGAAGGTATCAATTTCTGGTATGACCGTATTATGGCAGAATCTAATTTCTATAACAAAGGGGTCAAACATAAATGGGCGGAATACAAGATCAGTGTTCACCATATGTTATGGCCTGTACCTGCAAGTGCGATCAATACAAACACCTTGGGTGTAATCAATCAAAACATCGGTTATCCAGGCGCTGAAAAGAACGTACAACCATTGATCGTACCAAAAGAAGGTACTGTCTTGGGGCCTCAATAATCTCATGTAGATATCTAGCAGATAATATCTAATTATAAAGCTCGGGAATATAAAGGATAAAACCTTTTGTTCCCGAGTTTCATTTTATATTTAAACATTAGCCAAAAATAAGACACAAAAAAAATAATATATTTATTTGCATTAACTAAAATTTATATATATATTTGTCAAATATTATTCCTCAAATCGACTTAATATGAAATTGAAAAACACAAAACTATTTCTAAAGGAGATTGCACATCAACTAATGCTAAATACCTGTACTGAAAAGCATTTAGGATTATTAAATGGGAAAATAGGAATGACTATTTTTTTTCTCCACTACTCACAATATAGTCAGGATTCTTTATATGAAGATTTTGCCGGAGAATTAATCAAAGACATTTACAAAGGGCTACACACTATATATTCCTATAATTTCCAGCAAGGTCTTTGCGGGATAGGCTTTGGGATGGAACATCTCTTACAACACCAATTTGTGGAAGCAGACGAAGATAATGACATCTTTCTGGAACCAGACAAACGCATTACTGATCTATTTTTATTCAAAGAGAAGAAAAATAAATATCTCTGTAGTTCTGATGACATTGCACGCTATATTATAAGCAGGTATAACCACAAGTCCCCAGGATCACTTCCTATATTCAATGAAGAACTGATTTCTTTTTTAATCACTGATATTCAAAGGAATAAAGAAGATAGAGAAATAAACAGCTTCCTAATTGAAAATATGAAAGCTATAATAAACTACCAAGCTATTCAGATAAATACTAGTTGGATACTCAAGGAAACAATCGCCCAACAAAAAAAGAATTTAAAAGAACAAGGAGATTCCCTATTACCACTAACCACCAAAGATTATATATGCATCGGATTAGATCTGATATTGGAGGATATTCAGACTGTTACATCTATAAATAATTAATTATGGCAAAAATATCTGTCATAACACCTCTATACAATAGGGAAAGCATTTTTCCTAAGACAATTGAGAGTGTACTAAACCAAAAATTTTCGGATTGGGAGTACATTATTGTGGATGATGGGTCGACTGATAAGAGTTGGCACATTGCATCCTCTTACGCAAGGCTAGACTCCCGTATAAAAGTTATCAAACGGAACAGGCCTCCCCAATCAGGTTCTACATGTCGCAATATCGGAGTACAAAACGTGACATCCAATTTACTCATCTTTTTAGATTCCGATGATATCCTGGAACCACACTGCCTGGAACAAAGATATGAATATATGTGTACTCATCCGGAAATTGACATGTGTATTTTTCCTATAATCATAGAAATAGACGAAAATCCTAACAATAGGACAATCAACCCAAAGCAGACCAACAGATCTTATCTGGAACGTCTTTTATCTTATGATATACCATGGCAAACGATGGCTCCTGTTTGGAGAAAAGATTTTATTCATTCATTAAACGGGTTCAATGAAGAATTCCCCCGCTTACAGGATGTGGAAATTTTTATCCGGGCATTAACCTCCGATAAAAACGTTCAGGTTGCAATGGATTATCCTCCAGATTGTATTTTTCATTTAAATCGCAAAAAAACAATCCCATTCGACACGATGTTCCGGTCAATTCGTCTTTTATTGAGACACATTTCTCCTTTAATAAATCAACAAGATAAAAAATTGATGCGACATTTCTTGTTTTTATTTTTACTATCGTCTTATTACCCAGAAGCAACTTATGAAAATTACAAAAAGACAAACAAATTAATATCTTCTTTCAGAGAACAACAAATTATATCTTTCTGGAATTTACCCTCATTGTCTATCATCCTTTTTATCCACTTATGTAACTATTATTGGAAAAACCAACTTGGTCGTTTATACTCATTTTGGATACAAAGAACTCTGAATATAAAAACATTAAAATCAAAAACAGATTGAATAAACTCATGGTCTTCTTCTATAAAAATAAAAAGGACAATACTATTTTCACCTCATTCCTAAGGTTATTAAATGTAAAACATAGTACATTTTCTAACCAGTATTATAATGAACATCCCAATAAGTCCAGTTTATTAGGTCTATCTCAATTATTATTCAATTACAATATCGATAATAAAGCATTTAAAATAGAAGTAGATAAAAAAGAAATACTGTTTTCTATCTCTTGCCCTTTCATTGCTTGCATAAAAAATGGTTTTATAATTATATCTAAAATAACACCCGAAAAAATTTGTTATTTACTGGAAAACAAGAAAACAACAAGTTCTTTTAATGAATTTTTAAAAATTTGGACCGGAATTATTCTAATTGCTGAACCTAATGAACAATCTGAAGAACCCAATTATAAGGAGAATAAAAAGTTAGAGCGTTTTCTGTCTGTTCAAAAAAAGTTGCTATACTTTTCTATTTTCACTTTATTCTCACTATTATACATTTCTAATCAGCTGTATCAACAAGTGGGAATATCAATTTTGCTATTTCTTAATATAATTGGAATAAACATTGCACACCTGCTGCTAACAAAACAAATGGATATACAAAATCAATTCGCAGATAAGATCTGTACTTTTTTCAAACAAAATTCATGTGATGATATTCTGAAATCTAAGGGCGCTAAATTTATAGGATTGATTAACTGGAGTGAAATTGGACTGGGATATTTCGGTTCAAATACCATTGTCTTATTACTTTTACCTCATCTCATAAGTTATTCTGCCTTAATTAATCTTTTTGTCTTACCTTACAGTCTTTGGAGCATCTGGTATCAAAAAGTAATAGTCAAACAATGGTGCCCGCTATGCCTGATTGTGCAAGCAATAGTATGGATTATCTGCGGTATAAACATATTGTTTCATTACACTCAAGTTCCAGAGCTAACTATATACAACATTTTAACAATTGGCTTTATATACTTGCTTCCCGTATTATTAATTACATATCTTATTCCTATTATTATAAACGGGAAAAAAGTTGAAGAAATATCCTACGAAATGAACTGTCTGAAAACGAATAGAGAGATGTTCCTATACTTATTAAAGAAACAGCCATATTATCAAATCGACAAATCAACATCTCATGTATTATTTGGCAACCCTAAGTCTAAAATTCGCCTTACAATCCTAACTGATCCTCATTGTGAGCCTTGTTCCAGGCTCCATAACCGGATAACAAATCTATTGAATACTCCAAATAACAAATTAGAAATACAGTATATTTTTCATTCATTCAATAAAAGTATGGAATCCAGTAGCCGATTTCTTATCAATACATATTTTACAAATGATTTAAAAACGACATGGAACATTTATGACGAATGGTTCAAAAAAGGAAAACTTCAGAAAGAAGATTATTTCAAGAAATATAGTTATAAGATAAATGACGATAAAGAGTTCCAATCTCACAAAGAATGGGCAGAAAAACAGAGATTCAGAGCAACACCTACTGTATTGGTTAATGGGTATAAACTTCCCAATAATTACAAAATCGAAGACTTAGGTTTTTTGTCTGATTTGGACATCGATACCAAATAACTATTGCTTAAGTTTGTAGGGCAATAGGCAATAAATTAGCTACTTATTGTAAACATCTACAACTAAATCTTAATTTTTTATTGTTATGGTTAAATTAAAAAATCTTTCATTACAAGATTCTGGAATTTTGAATGAGCAAGAGATGGGAAAGATCCAAGGAGGTGGGTACCACACTTGTTATGTTGATGGAGATGTGGCAGGATTAGCAATAATTCCTGTTAACGCAAGTACAAATGAAGAAGCCATAAGACAAGCGACAGAGCTATACGGATATAGTATCAGTTCGATCTTCTGTCTCTAATTTAGAACAAGGCTGGGATTTGACTCCCAGCCTATTCCTAACAAAAAACAACTCAATATGACTATACGAGAACAGCTTTTTCTCATAGAACAACTGTCAAAATGTAAAAACTATTTAGAATTTGGGGCTGGAAACAGTACCAAATTAGTTATTCAAAAGGCGAAGATACTCATTCACGATTTTTTTAACCGTCTCCAATACTTTGTGGTATTACCATTTTTAAAATTGGAAGATCGAGTGAATACAATGGGGTTATTTACAATAAAAAAAGCAAAATGATGCTAAATTAATAACGAAGTTCATAGCGATATATAAATCAATCCCCTCATTATAAGATAAAAATAATATGAAATCTTTCCCTCATTATACCCAACTCGATGCCATGGACTGCGGCCCAACCTGCCTCCGCATGATCGCAAAATACTACGGCCGCAGCTATTCTCTACAAAACCTGAGGGAAAAAAGTTTTATTACCAAATCTGGCGTATCCATGCTGGGAATCAGTGATGCTGCAGAAGCCATCGGTTTCAGGACAACAGGAGTACGAATCTCTTTCGACCAACTTGTAACTGATTTACCCCTACCCTGTATACTGCATTGGAATCAAAACCATTTTGTCGTCTGTTATAAAATAAAAAAGAAAAAAGATGATTATGCGATCAGTATAGCTGATCCGGCACATGGGTTATCAACTCTAAACAAAGATGAACTACTTAAATGTTGGATCTCAACCAAGTCGGAAGGAAAGGACACCGGAACAGCTCTGGCTTTACAACCCACTCCGGAATTTTATGAACTTGAAGATGAGAAAAAGAAAGCGACAAGAAACCTGGGATATTTTGCCCGTTATCTGATTCCGTACAAAAAACAGTTTATCCAGTTGATGCTGGGAATGCTGGTTGGAAGCGTACTCCAACTGATCATGCCTTTCCTGACACAGGCGGTTGTCGACAACGGAATCCGGCCCGGGAACCTCAATTTTATTACTCTGGTTTTAATAGCACAACTCGTTATTTTTATTACAAAGCTCGCTGTTGAGTTTATCCGGAGCTGGATTATGCTTCATGTCAATGCCCGGATCAACATTTCCCTTATTTCCGATTTTCTCGCCAAACTAATGCGCCTGCCTGTCGGATTCTTCGACACCAAAATGGTGGGGGATATCATGCAACGGATCGGAGATCACAGCCGTATCAAATCATTTTTGACAGGAACGTCTCTCAGCGTGTTATTTTCGTTTGTCAATTTTATCATATTCGGATTTATTCTTGCTTATTATAACCTGGTCATACTGGGAGTCTTTTTGTTAGGAAACACCTTGTATGTCCTTTGGGTACTGGCTTTTATGAAATACCGCAGGGAGCTCGACTACAAACGGTTTGCTCAGGCCGCAGGGGAACAAAGCAGTCTGTTCCAGCTAATTACAGGGATGCAGGAGATCAAACTCAACAACTGCGAAAAGCAAAAACGTTGGCAATGGGAACGCATACAGGTTAAATTATTCAATATCAGCATCAAAGGACTAGCACTAGGACAATATCAACAGATGGGTTCGGTATTTTTTAGTCAGACTACCGGAATTTTTATATCTTTTATCGCCGCCAAAGCGGTTGTGGACGGGAATATGACCCTGGGGATGATGATGTCTCTAACATACATTATCGGACAACTCTCGGCTCCTGTCGAACAGTTTATTGGTTTTGCTCAATCCCTGCAGGATGCCAAGATAAGCTTAGAGCGTCTGGGAGAGATACATAACAAAGAAGATGAGGAACAAAACGTTGATTTAAAATCATTAACACTTCCGGAAAATAAAGACATTGAAATCAAGGGACTTTCATTCAGTTATGACGGAGCCGACCGGGATTATGTCCTTGACAATATCGATCTTATCATTCCGGAAAATAAAATAACAGCAATTGTCGGAGCCAGTGGTAGCGGAAAGACGACTTTAATAAAATTATTACTTGGTTTCTATCCTCCGAATAAAGGTGAAATTAATATTGGAGAAACACCTCTGAAGAATATCAATCCACACCTTTGGAGACAAAAAAGCGGGGCGGTCATGCAGGATGGATTTATTTTTTCCGATACCATTGCCAACAACGTAGCTGTTGGAGATGAAGTTGTAGACAAAGATAAGCTTTTGAATGCTGTAAAAACAGCAAATATCCGGGAATTTATCGATCAACTGCCATTAGGCTATAATACTAAGATCGGGATGGAAGGAAATGGTATCAGTCAGGGCCAACGACAACGGATGTTAATTGCCAGGGCAGTATATAAAGATCCGGAATTCCTTTTCTTTGATGAAGCAACCAATGCTTTAGATGCTAAAAACGAACGGGAAATATTAAATAACCTGAATCTGTTTTATCAAGGAAAAACGGTTGTTATTGTAGCTCACCGTTTAAGTACCGTACAGCATGCCGATAATATCGTTGTGCTGGATAAAGGTAAAGTGGCTGAGCAAGGAACGCATCAGGAACTTACAGATTTAAGAGGAATATATTATCATTTGGTGAAAAATCAATTGGAACTGGGAACCTGACCCCCTAAAGTGAAGCAAGTTATTCAATTGTTGCAAATTTGAGAAAGGATATGATAGATAATATGATTGAAGAGCAAAATAATAAAAATACAATTGTACCCAAGTCCCCTTCAAGGGATATAGGGGTAAAACCCGTTGAACTCCGCAGCGAAGAGTTACAGGAAGTATTGGGTGCGGTTCCCCCCTGGATATTAAGGTGGGGAATAACTGCTATTGGATTAATTGTATTAATACTACTGATTGGTAGTTGGTTCTTCAAATATCCGGATAGCATCCCGGCTACAATGATCTTAACCGGCGATACTCCCCCTGCCGGTATAATCGCAAAAACAAACGGACATTTAAAAGAATTGAACATACAAGATGGACAAATTGTAAATGAAGGTGATTTCCTCGGAGTTATTGAGAACCCCGCATCTACAAAAGACATGATATTACTAAAAAACGAAATTGAAACGTTAATGCACTCTCCGGATAGTGTGATATATTTTCCATACAAAGAAATGGAACTGGGAAGCGTACAAGGACTGTACATCTCTTTTTTACGTTCATTGAACAATTATAAAAAATTTATTGAATTGGATTTCTATCCTCAGAAAATTTCGTCCATTCGCGAACGTATCCAACAATATGAAAAATATTACCAGGGAATGGTATCTCAAAATAAGATCGCAAAAAAACAACATCAAATCGCAAGGACGCAATATCAACGGGATTCGCTATTAAGGAATAAAGAAGTTTTATCTGATCAGGAGATGGATAACGCATCCAATCAATTGCTACAAAGTCAGTTATCACTTGAAGGTTCAAATTCATCCCTTGAAAACCTGCAAATGCAAATTACACAATTGAGGGAAACTCTTTTAGATACAGAAAAACAATACCTCGACAATAAAAGTCAATTGGAAAATGAATTAAGTACTCTTGCAATCCAATTGATGAACGAAATAAAAACCTGGGAAATGAATTATGCATTAATTTCGCCTATATCCGGACAGGTCACATTTACTTCATATTGGAGTGAAAATCAACAAGTAACTGCCGGAGAAGCCGTATTTACCATCATCCCGGAAAAAGAAACATCATTGATCGGGAAAGCACAATTACCGATTGCCAGGTCAGGAAAAGTAAAAGCCGGACAAAGTGTAAACGTTTATTTCTTGAATTTCCCGGATGAAGAATTCGGGATGGTCAGAGGAAAAGTAAAAAGCATATCTCTGGTTCCTGTTGAAGGTAATTATACAGTAGAAATTACCTTTCCACAAGGATTAACCACTACTTACAATCAAACTCTGCCATTTTCCCAGGAAATGTCTGCAAATATTGAGATCATAACAGAAGACCTTCGATTGTTAGAAAGATTCTTCCTGCCAATTAAGAAAATATTCAAAGAACACGTAAAATAAAGTCTCGAATATTTCTCAAAATTCTTACCTTTGTATTTTGGATCAAACAATATATTTCATAACCAAACAAACGAATAATCATGAAACTACCTTTGCACGATAAAAAATTCATTTTTCTACTGATGGCCGTCATACTCGCTGTTACGTTGGAAATTTTATCTTTAACAGGGATTGAAATACCTCTACCCTACTCCCCTTTTGTTTTTGGAATCTTTATCCTGGCAATCGGATATAAGGTATTATGGGAAGGATTCAAATCTCTTCTCAAACTAAACTTCAGCGACATCAATCTACTGATGCTCATTGCTGTTGTTGCCGCTTTCTACCTGGGAGAGTATCCCGAAGCCGCTGTCGTAATCGTACTATATGTGTTAGGCGAAAAACTTGAAGATATAGGTATCGAAAATAGCATGTCGGCTCTGGATAATCTGGTCAGCAATTCCCCCAAGACCGCACTTCTGAAAGAAACAGGCCGGGAAGTCCCGGTAGAACAAATACCTGTAGGAAGTATCATACAAGTCAAACCTCATGATATGATTCCTTTGGATGGAGTTGTCAATTCCGGCAATACATCGATCGACGAGTCTTCTATTACCGGAGAGCCAATCCCTAAGGATAAGATCAAAGGAGATGCTGTTTTTGCCGGCACCCTGAATATGAGTGGATTTATCGAAATCACGACTACCAGAACAGCAACAGATACTACATTTGCTCAAATTATCGAATTGACATATAAAGCTCAGGAAAGTAAATCGGAAGCCCAAAAATTCATTCAGAAATTTGCAAAAATATATACCCCCGTGGTTATTCTTTTGGCAGCCCTGCTGTTTGTCGTTCCTGTATTCATTTTCAATCAGGATGCAGGTCATTGGCTCAACCAGGCAATATCCATACTGGTCATCGCATGTCCTTGTGCATTAATAATCTCCACGCCGACTGCCATTTATGCTGCTATGGGCAATGCCTCGACCAAAGGAATACTGATCAAAGGAGGAAAATACCTTGAAGCCCTTGCCGGAATTAAAGCTATTGGATTTGACAAAACAAGGACGATTACATACGGCAAACCTATTGTTTCTGATGTTATTCCATTCAATGACACCGATATGGAAGAACTTCTGGCTTGTAGCGCCGGAACCGAAATATTTTCAGAACACCCTTTAGCACAAGCAATTGTCGATTACTCGCAATCACAAGGCTATGCACCACACTCTTCCGAAAATTTTGAAAGTATTGTGGGCAAGGGGGCAAAAGCAACCTGTATGATATGTAACGAAAAAACAGTGCTTGTAGGAAAACTGGAATTAATAGAACAACATCATCCGGTTACCAAACTGGTGGAGGAGACTATAGAACGACTTTCCAATGAAGGAAAAACCTGCGTTATAGTCAGTTGCGACAATGAAGTCAAAGGAATTATTGCCCTGACCGATGAAATAAAGGACGACAGCAGAGAAGCGATAGAACAGGTTAAAGAACTTGATATCGAACCGGTTATGATCACAGGGGACAATAAAAAGGCGGCAGATTACGTAGCATCAAAGGTCGGTATCAATACTGTTTTTGGGGAGTTACTTCCACAAAACAAATCCGAAGCAATACAAAGTCTATTGAATCAATATCAATCCGTAGCGATGGTAGGCGATGGAGTAAATGATGCTCCTGCTTTGGCGAAAGCAACTGTAGGTATTGCCATGGGCGCCGCCGGAAGTGATACGGCAATCGAAATCGCCAATGTGGCTTTAATGAATGATAAGCTATCGCTGGTACCATTCTTAATACGACTGAGCAGAGCTACGGTCAAGACAATTAAAAGAAATACCATAGGAGCAATACTGGTAAAAGTATTATTTATTCTGCTTGCTTTTCTGGGCTACAGCAATCTGGTAATCGCCATTACTGCGGATGTTGGAGTAATGTTACTAATTGTTTTAATCAGCTTGAGACTGATGACATTCAAATAGACCTGGTTACCAAAACCTTATCGATCCGGGTACCATCCATATCCATAATTTCAAAATTGAAATTGTGCCAGGAACATTTTTCGCCGTCTTTGGGCAGATGCTCCAGTATTTCCAGGATCAATCCGCCTAAAGTATTGTGGTCATGCTCTGCGTATAATCCTTCTAAATCAAAATATTCCAGGAAATTATAAAACGAGCATTGACCGTTGACAAGAAAGCTACCATCCTCTCTGAGAACAATATCTTTTTCTTCGCCTTCTTCTGCAACCTCACCGACCAAAGCTTCCATTATATCGGCTAAAGTAACGATACCGTTCACTTCACCGAATTCATCAATAACCAAGCCATATTTGACATTTGTCTTTTTGAATTGTTCCAATGCACTGTAGGCGCTCTTATTCTCCGGCAGATATTGAGCAGGATGTATTAAAGCTTCCAGGGAAAAATCAGGAGAATCGATTTGCCCAAATAAATCTTTCAGATAAACCACCCCCAGAACGTCTTCTTGCCTACCGGATATCACCGGATAAATATTATGAATACTTTCTTTTACTTTTTCCTTGATCTCTGCCGTATCATTCTTAATATCAAGCCATACCAAATCATTCCGGTGAGTCATAACGGATTCAATATCACGATCGCCAAGATTGAACACTCGTTCCACAATATCATGCTCAACGGCCTGCACTTCTCCCGAATCAAGTCCTTCTCTCACAAGTATTTTGATCTCATCCTCCGTCACCTTTACATCTTCATCTTTTACTCCTAGAACCGTCAGAATAAAAGAGGTACTCTTTGACAATAACCAAACGACCGGACTCATAAGGGATGACAACAGTTTCATAGGTCTTGCCACCAGTTTGGCCATCCGCTCTGCCATACCAAGCCCTAATCGTTTAGGAACTAATTCTCCAAAGACAATCGTCAGGTATGTCACTACCAGAACGATTAACGCGGTAGCAATCGTCAAAGAATACGGAGCAAGAAATGCCATTTTTGAAATAATTTCAGCAATTCCGGAAGCAAATGTTTTCCCGGAATACAAACCCGTAAGAATTCCAATTAAAGTAATTCCTATTTGAACCGTGGATAAGAATTTATCAGGTTCATTAGAAAGCACCAAGGCTGTTTTTGCACTCTTACTCCCCTTTTTTGCTTCAGCTTCCAATCGTGATTTTCGTGCCGAAACCAGGGATATCTCAGACAGGGAAAACATTCCATTAAGAAGAATCAGCATTACAATAATAATAATTTCCGTCATTGTTTTTGATTTTATCGGATCATTCCGGAGTTTTTCCAAAATGATCCAATACAAATCTAAATATTTTTTTCTTAATTCTTCGCATATATGTCTCGTTTTCGACTCAGGGTAATTTTATTAGATCTTAGAGAATGCCTGGCCTAAGTCTGCCAGCAAATCATCAACATGCTCTATACCAACAGATAAGCGAATCGTATTCGGCTTGATACCCTGGCTGCCCAATTCCTGTTCCGAGAGTTGCGAATGTGTAGTAGTAGCCGGATGGATAACCAGCGATTTCACATCTGCTACATTCGCCAGCAATGAAAATATTTCCAGGCTATCTATAAAACGATGCGCATTCTCTACTCCTCCACTCACTTCAAATGTAAAAATAGAACCCGCCCCATTCGGGAAATACTTTTTATATAAAGCATGGTCCGGATGACCGGACAATGCCGGATGATTAACCTGCTGCACTTTCGGATGATTTTTCAGGTATTCAACCACTTTAAGAGCATTTGCTACATGTCGTTCTACACGAAGAGAAAGGGTTTCTAATCCCTGCAACAATAAAAATGAATTAACAGGACTAATCGTAGCTCCGGTATCACGAAGTAAAACAGCCCGTATGCGAACCACATACGCAGCAGCACCCGCAGCCTCAGCAAAACAAACACCATGATAACTGGGATCAGGTGACGTAAGTTGTGGAAATTTACCGGAAGCAACCCAATCGAATTTTCCGGAATCCACAATAACTCCGCCCAGAGAAGAGCCATGTCCTCCTATAAATTTTGTAGCAGAATGAACCACAATATCCGCCCCGTATTCTATCGGGCGAATCAGATATGGAGTACCAAACGTATTATCTACAATCAAAGGAATGGAATGTTTATGCGCAATAGCTGCAACAGCCTCTATATCTATGATATTCGAATGCGGATTACCTAAAGTCTCAATAAAAACAGCTTTGGTATTACTTTGAATAGCCTTCTCAAAATTCGATAAATCTGATGGATCTACAAACGTGGTTGTTATACCGTATGTCGGCAGTGTATGTGCCAACAAGTTATACGTACCACCATAGATCGTTTTGGCCGATACTATATGATCTCCGGCACGGGTGATATTTTCTAAAGCATAAGCTATAGCGGCAGCTCCGGAAGCCACAGCGAGTCCGGCTACTCCCCCTTCAAGGGCTGCAACCCTTTTCTCAAAAACACTTTGCGTCGGATTGGTCAGACGCCCGTAAATATTTCCTTCGTCAGTCAAACCAAATCTGGCCGCCGCATGTGCCGAGTCACGGAAAACATACGAAGTTGTCTGATAAATAGGCACTGATCGTGCGTCGGTAGCAGGATCGGGTTGTTCTTGTCCCACATGTACCTGCAATGTTTCGAAATGCAATTTACTATTTTTCATGATTCATCTATTTTATATTATTTTCATTCAATTATTTACTGACAAAATTAATATGCACAGAAATATAAAACAATATATTTCAAAAATACAGAACATATTGCTACATTTGCAATAAAATACAATTTATTTATTCTAAATATAATTAGAAAATAACATCTTAAAAGAATATTATTCTATGGACATCTTGGATAAAACAGACATACAAATACTACGGATCTTACAGAACAATGCCAAGTTGACAACAAAGGAAGTTGCAGCACAAGTAAACCTATCGACCACTCCTGTCTTCGAACGCCTAAAGCGCCTTGAATCGGATGGATATATAAAAAAATACGTAGCAATACTGGATGCCGAAAAACTGAATTTCGGGTTTGTCGTATTTTGTAGCGTTAAATTAAGAAGGCTAAACCATGACATAGCCCTCGAATTTACCAGTATTATAAAGAACATTCCTGAAGTAACCGAATGCTACAATATATCAGGCGAATATGATTATCTATTAAAAATCCATGCTCCCGATATGAAGTATTACCAGGAATTCATCCTCAATGTACTGGGAAGAATCGATAGTTTAGGCTCATTAATGAGTACATTTGTAATGGCCGAAATAAAACACAACTACGGATTTTCGATTTAAACTCACCAGGAATAATTCCCTGAAAAAACTGGGAAGTTGAAATATTTTTTTCTATTTTTGTGTCAGTTTTTGAATTTTTGTCAATCATCTATCTTCGTATCCATCTCGATTAACACCTTTAGAAGAATCAACATTTTTCATATAAATTATTTATCAAATGAAACTCAACACATTATTCAGTTTATTTACCCCTAAAGATGTCAAGTTTTTCCCGTTATTAAAGGAAACGACAACATTTCTGGTTTCATCGTCCACTCTTTTGAAAGAGCTTTTTGAGAAAGAAGATATGGAGGACAGGAACGAAATCTGCCGTTTGATTAAAGCTGAAGAATTAAAAGGAGATAAAGTTACAGGTAAAATCCTGAAGGCTTTGAATGAAACATTTATTACTCCTTTCGACCGGGAAGATGTCAATGGACTTGCAGATGAAATGGATGATGTAATTGATGCAATCAATCGTACAGGTCAAAAAGTATTGCTTTACGGACCGAAACGAATTCCTGAGTGCACCCGTCAACTATCAGAAATCATATATAAAGGAACACTTGAAGTTCAACAAGCAATTATTGAATTGGAACATATCAAAAAATCCGATCAACGTCTGCGCCAACACTACAAAGAAATCAAACGGTTGGAAGAAGAAGCCGATGTTATTTATGAAAATGGAATTATGACTCTTTTCAAGGAAGAGACTAATGCTGCAGAACTAATTAAATTGAAAGAAATTATTCAGGAACTGGAAAAAACGGCCAATAAGATCAACAATACCGGTAAAGTTCTGAAAACTATTTTTGTAAAATACGCATAAGATAAATCATTATGACTTTACTGATTATTGTTATCATTCTGGCAATCATTTTTGATTTTATCAATGGTTTCCATGATGCGGCGAACTCGATTGCCACTGTAGTATCGACCAGGGTCTTAACGCCCTTTCAAGCTGTTCTATGGGCTGCATTCTTTAACTTTGTCGCATACTTTATTGCGGTATACTTTCTTGGCGGATTTGGCGAGAGTATCGCCAATACCGTTGCCAAAACAGTAAAACCGGAGTTCATCACAACTGAAATCGTAGCTGCCGGACTTGTAGCAGCTATTATCTGGAACTTACTTACCTGGTGGCTGGGAATACCGTCGTCATCTTCGCACACATTGATCGGTGGATTTGCAGGAGCAGCTATTGCCGGTAATGGTTTTAACTTCGCATCTGTCGATGGTGGCACAATTAGTTTTATTGCTATTTTCATTATTGGAGCCCCGTTGATCGGGATGGTTACAGGTTTAATTGTAACTATCATCACTATGCACATTGCAAAAAATGCAAAGCCATCAAAAGCCGATAAATGGTTTAAACGCTTACAGTTGGTATCTTCTGCGGGTTTGAGTATCGGACACGGTTTGAACGATTCACAAAAAGTCATGGGTATCATTGGAGCCGTATTGATTGCAAATCAAGCTCTTCCGGGCCTTCCTGATTTTATGAAAATGGGTAGCATGGCAGAGATTCACGACTGGATTCCATTTACTTGTTTTACCGCAATTGCTATCGGAACCATGTGTGGAGGATGGAAGATCATGAAGACAATGGGAACCGGTATTACAAAAATCACTCCGGTAGAAGGATTCTGCGCCCAAACAGCGGGAGCAATAACTTTATTTATTTCCGAAGCACTACACGTACCGGTCAGTACAACTCACACCATCACCGGTTCAATCATGGGAGTAGGAGCTGTAAAAAGACTCTCTGCCGTCCGGTGGGGTATTACGATTAATCTTTTGTGGGCATGGTTATTAACTATCCCTGTAAGCGCAATACTTGCCGCTCTGGTTTATCTTCTGATGTCCCTCGTTGGCATTGCTTGAATTAAGGAGATTGAGAATGGGCTTACGCACGGAAAGCTCATTCTCAATTCTCCATTCTCCATTAATTCAAGCTTATCTCATCAATAAACACAAAAGCCGGACTTCCTTTACCTCCATGCCATTCCGGTATTTTATATTCCGGTTCTACTATAAATTTGACGTAACGGGCTTTTACCGGTTCAAATGTTAATTCGTGAGTATAAATTCCATTAGCATCATCCTGTTTCATTTCAGGATAAGACGCATCTGCAACTTTTTTATAGATGCTTCCATCATCAGAAACTTCAACAGAGAAACTTCTTGCATCAAAGACCCAGTCCCCTTTTTGGACACAGGTAGTGATTTGAGCTTTTGAAATTTCAGTCGGTTGTTGAAGATCAACAACTGCGTCCATTCCATTTTTGTAAAATGCAATCCAACGCCCGGTTTTATAGTTCTTGCTGCCATGTAAACCATCTACCAATGTAATTGCTCCATTAAACTCGTATTGTTTATTGATAGGCTTCAACATTGTAATAGGCTTCATACTAGCCTTATTAAATGCAATACCTTCAGATAAAACCTTACTATTTCCTGTCGGACGGATAGCAACAGCTTTAAATTGACAACCTTCCTTTATTTTTAAGGTTTCCGTATATTTTGGCGAACCAGCTGTCGGTTCTGTTCCGTCCAAAGTATAATGTATATCTGCATTGTCTATCGTAGAGAGTGTTACATCCAATACATTTTCAGCAGGATTCGGCTCAAATGACGCCTGTACATTGAAGATATGTTTAGCATAATTATATCCCAATAAATCGTAAATAGCTATCAAGCGAGGAATCCGTGCAAGGAAATTCTGATAATCTTTCTTTTCCCTGTTTGTCCATTGTACTTCCGAAAGTGCAGCCATACGAGGTAATTCCATATATTCTACCTGACTGTAAGTCGGGATATATTCAGTCCAAAGATTAGCCTGCACACCAATGATATATTTAGCCTCTTCCGGAGTCAATTCAGAAGAAACCGGCTCAAAGCTATAAACCTTTTCAACCGGCACATAACCTCCGATTGCCATAGGTTCGTCATCAATATCAGTAGTCTGATAGTAATCAAAATAAAGGAATGAAGTCGGAGTCATAATTGCATTGTGTTTTTGTTTTGCAGCAGCAATACCTCCTTCAACTCCTCTCCAAGACATTACCGTAGCATTAGGAGCCAATCCGCCTTCAAGGATCTCATCCCAACCGATAATCTGACGACCATTCTCGTTCAGAAACTTCTCGGCATAAGAAATAATGTAACTTTGCAATCTTTCTTCTGCAGAGTGTTCTTTATCTGATTTCAAACCAAGTTCTTTAATGCGAGCCTGACATTTCGGGCATTTTTCCCAACGCACTTTTGGACATTCATCTCCTCCGACATGGATATATTCCGATGGAAATATTTCAATAATCTCACTCAGGACATCTTTAATAAAATCCAGGACTTTATCATTTCCGGCACAAAGTACATCCTCAGAGACGCCCCACATAGTCCAGACTTCGTATGGACCTCCGGTACAACCTAATTCCGGATAAGCAGTCAAAGCAGCCTGCATATGTCCTGGCATATCTATCTCCGGAATAACCGTGATATGACGTTCTGTTGCATATGCGACCAATTCTTTAGCTTCTTCTTGCGTATAAAACCCATCATAGGGCTTTCCATCATATTTACCGGTATTATGTCCGATAACAGTTTCTTTTCTCTTAGAACCGATAGTTGTAAGCTCCGGACGTTTCTTAATTTCGATTCTCCAACCCTGGTCATCCGAAATATGCCAGTGCAAACGATTGATATTGTGTAATGCCAGCATATCCACAAATTTCTTTACAGAATCTATCGGAAAAAAATGACGGGAAACATCTAAATGTGCGCCACGATAAGAAAATCTCGGATAATCATTAATCTCTACTGCAGGAAGAGATACATTCTCATTCTTAACAATAGGTAATGATTTACGTAAGGTTTGTATTCCATAAAAAACACCGGCTTCCGAAGCTCCGGTTATTACTACCGATGATTTATCCACCTTGAGTTGATAAGCCTCTTTATTTTCGGAATTCAATCCGAGTTTTAAAATAATTGATTTACCTCCTTCTGCACCGACTTCCACTCTCAAGGTTCGACCAATCATCTGGTTAATGTATTCTGCCAGAAAATCAGCATCTCTTTTCAGAATTTCATTATCCTGAGGATAAAGAATTTTCACTCCATCATTCAACAAAAAAGCACCACCCTCAGTACCGGTTATTTCCTGAGGCAATGGAACCACCTGGTAATTTGCTTCTTTCAAAGATCCTGATGAACAGGAAAACAGGATACCACTTATCGTGATTATTCCCAATAATTTAATTGCACCCTTCATTTTTTTAATTACAATTCTGATTAAACAATCAATTTATACTTAGACATTATTTTACAAAACGAGCTGTTAATTTAAAACGTGACATAACCCACGCTATTATGATTCTCCCTCTTACTTAACCCCATGATCTTAGATATTTATTTTGAGCGTAAAGTTACATTTTTTTAGCCAGAGAACAATATCCGGGTATTATTTGTTTGTATCCCAAATCATAAAAGGAAAAGGGTAAAGATAGAGAAAATATTACAAATTTTCAGAAACAGACATTCATGTCTTTCGTATTAAGTATTTAATTTACAAAAATAAGAATTAATTGATTATTACAAAAAAAAGTATATCTTTGAACGCTTTTCTGAAGAAGAAGCATTAACTAAAATGAAAAGGACAATACATGACAAGCTGGTTGACTCCATTAGGTTCCACACATCTAACAATGAAAATCCAGTCGATACTTTAATCAAAATTATTCCTCTAAGTAAGGAAGCCGCTTACCGAAGACTACGAGGTGAAATCCAATTTACATTGGCAGAGGCCGTACGCATCTCCGAAAAACTAGGAATCTCTTTAGATAATCTCATCGGGATTGACAAGAAAAGCCATTACATATTCCATATTAAACAGTTTTTTGCAGGAGAACCTCTTGAAAATTATTACGATCTGTTACAAACTGTATATCAAAGATATAAATTAGTACAGACTGATCCGGATTCACTGTTCTATATTGCCGGGAATATGCTTTTTCCCACATTCTATTTCAAATATCCTAATCTTTCCCAATATGCTTTCTTCAAATGGTTCTATCAGTCATACCAGGACAACAATATAAACACAAAATTGCGAGACGTTATAGTTCCGGGAAAAATATCTTCCATACAACAAAAAATTTGTAAAGCCTCCATGTTGGTGAATAGCTACTTCATCGTAGGAAATGATATTATATCTGTTTTGGCCAATGATATCAGATATTTCGTTTCAATAGACATGGTAAGCCCGGAAGAATGTGCTGTGTTGAAAAAGGAAATCCTTTCCATGCTTGACGACATGGAAAAAACGACGATAAATGCTATTTTTCCAGCTACAGAGAAAAGCGCATTCATATACATCTCAAATGCCTATTTTGACGGGAACTATAGCTACATGTCATCTACTAATTTTCAGGCTTCAACTATTTATCTTTACGGAGTTAATCAATTGAATTGTATCGATCCTGCAATCTGCGAAAATCAAAAGCTCTGGCTTGAATCATTGATAGCCCATTCTAGTTTAATATCCGGAAGCGGCAGACTATACGCAACAGATTTTTTCAGTCATCAACGGGAGTTAGTCAATACTATGTTGGATTTTAAGGGAACAATATGAAAAACGTACATAATGAGTTGATTTCAGTGCTAAAATCCCAGATCCCTCAAGAAGAGAATCCGGCAGAGGTAATAGTAAATTTACTTTCAGTAAGTAAAGAAGGAGCATACCGGAGGCTGAGAGGAGATATTCAATTTTCCTTAGATGAAGCCATTATTATAGCAAAACATTTGGGGATATCGCTGGACAACTTGATTGAAATCGACTGGAACGATAAATATACTTTTCACATAATGCCATTTACCATTAATCCAACTCTGAAGGAATACCACCAGACATTAACTGACATAATGGATAGTTACAATTATGTTAAAGATGACCCTAACAGTTATTCATATATCGTAAGTAAGGTATTTTCTCCCACATTTTATTTCAAATATAAAGAATTTTCAAAGTTTGTCATTTTTAAGTGGATCTATTTACATCAAAACGGCACCAAATATTCTACATTTTCAGATGTTAAAGTTCCGGCCGCAGTAGAAGATTTGTATAGTCCCTTTATTTCAGCGGCATTTCAGGTTCAGACAACATATATCCTGAATGGCTTTATGTTCTCCGCCTTGGCAAACGACCTCTACTATTTACTCAGAATCAAGCTATTAACAAAAGAAGATATTGAAATTCTGAAGACACAGATCATTATGATCATTAACGATCTGGAGGAAACAGCCAGCAGAGGATATTATAAAAATGGAGCTAAAGTGAATATTTATATTGCAGACAACCATTTCGACACATCATATCACTATCTGAATGGGAAAGGATTTGAAGCTTGTGGTATAGGTGTATACGGGCTGAACTTTCTGTCATGTCTAAATCCCAAAATCGCTCAGGATCAGAAAATCTGGATCGAATCCCTGATAAACCATTCAACCTCGGTCACTCAGTGTGGGGAGGCCCAACGCCTGGCTTTTTTCAATAAACAGCGAAAAATATTCAACGACATTAATATCTAATGAAAAAGCTGTGCCGGAGTTTATCTCCAACACAGCTTTTCTTCAACCACTTACGATGATCTTATTTAGTGCTTAACTTTTCAACAACCTTTTTTGCTCCTGATTTTTCAACAATCTGTTTTACTTTCTTTACTTCTGATTTTTTAATATCTCCGGTAATTGTTGCTACACTATCAGTTACACTTGCCTTGACCATACTAAACCCTTGTTCTGATAAATTTTTTTCAATCACTTTTACTAAAGCCTGATCCGGTGTATCTTTTGGAGGAGGAGGAGGAAGTACCTGAATATCGTTCATAATGGTTTTCACACCTTCTACTTCCCTCACCAGAGTTTCCGCCTGATCTTTCTGTGCACTTGCTTCGACTGTACCACTAAGAGTTACAACACCTTTTTCAACAGTTGCAGTTATCCCTGGTGTAGCTTCCAATTTCATGCCTATCGATTTCTTGAGTTCTGAATCAGATGGTCCACAAGAAAATAAGAAAAACACCGAAAATACAACGGCACAAATTCCTGACAAACTTTTCGCTTTCATAATCTTAACTTTTTTAATATAACGTACTTGGTTAATAATATACTTCAGGAGTAGATTGATTCAATGCAACATAAGTGGTTCCATCCTTTTCAAAAAAGTGGACTTTATTTTCCCTGGATAACCAACCTAAAGACATATAAATCAACATTTCCCTGAAGTGTGTAAATTCCCCTATTTTTTTTATACTTAATGCTCCTTTTACATACAATAAATTCCAAATTTCTCCAGCATTCAAACCAATATCGTCTTTCTTTACCATCATAGCTTCTTTAGTTTTTTAAGTAAGGTTATAATTATCACTCAAAGTTAGAGCAATTATCAGTACAATAAAAGTGAAAAGAACTACTTTATAAGCAGATTAATGTCTTTTTATGCAACACAATAGCATGAATATGTAAATTTTGAAACAAAACAAATTCAGATATTCATCTGAATCTTATTTTTGACTTTAAAAGAGGATGAAAAAATATAAATACGACAATATATGTAAAATTTCCTTTCATATCTTAATTGAAGGTTCGGAAAGTAAGGAGACAAATTCACGTTGTTTTTGAAAGAATTCAAACCGGTATTTTTCACCGCAAACAGAAATTAATGTCGAATTTTTTTTCAAAGTATTATTCCACAACTTTACTTTACCTGTCACACGCTGATTTTCGAATAAATAAAATCCAAGTCCAAACTGAGGAGTAACTACTGAATCCGAATCATCACTTGTAAAAAGTATATATGTTACGCCAAGGTTAAAATTACATATATAAAATAGCAACGGAGCACCCGTCCTGGAGACTCCTTTTATTACATCATACTCCAATTCTTCCAAAAAACGATATGCTTCATCTTGTATTTCCATGACCTCATCATTGGATAATAATTCTATATCCTGAAAATACTTAACGTCCCTAATGTATTCCAGAAACAAGTCCTGATGACAAATATAATTGGCTCCCAGACCTTCCATTTCTTTAGCGAGATTTTTCCCTGCCAGCTGAACTTCCGAACCGACAATTATATCCCTCATTTTTAGCGGGTTGAATTCACCTTCATTTTGCAGCATCCACCTAAATAAACGAAGCTTTGACATTGTTTCATATTTGTATAGGTAAGAGAATGGAAGCAACATATTTGTCGCAACCGACATCATCGGGTTTTGATATTTCTTCATCGTATTTACTGCAACTGCAAGTTCTTTGAGCGATTGGCAATAGCTTTCTATCGGATCTCCAACACCAGCCAGATCCCTTATTTTCATAGCAAATAATTCCTCTTCATTTCTTTCATGAATCATTTTATCCAATGATATATTAAATTCTCTGGAAATTTTCACGACTTCTTCAAAAGAAAAATCAATTGTTCCCCGGAGGCGTCTATATGCAGCCTCTTTACTCATCGGAATAATTCCAATTAAGGTATCCACCGGGTTTTGCGTCGGTAGTGTTATTTGTTTGATAATTCGAATCAATTCATCCTGAATTTTTTTCATCTATTATTTAGAACTAGTTTTCCCTTGTTTTTTTTCAAAATTAGACAATTTTATGGATTTACAACTAAATATTTGCAAACTTTTTCAAAAAAAATCTTTCTTTTTTTTCCTAAAATACAAATTCGACAACAGAAGACTATTTTTTGCTTTATTACTAAGCTGTCCCTAGTTACTTTTGTAATACATAATACATATAAGGATTTACAATGATGAACGTCAGGAGCGAACTTACAAAATCAATCCTTTTTTTATTCTTAATTGATCCTTGTGTTATATTAACAAACGAAATAGGATTAAATCCTCCGGGATCTAAAAAAAGAAAAAAAAAGAACTTTAATATTTTCCATAATAGGTACACAGAAGTAAATATAATTGGGGATGAATTTATTGATATTGAGTTTTTTGAAGAATCTGAAAGCATTGTAGAGATTAATGTTCTAAACTCTGAGAACAAAAATATCTATGCTTTAGAAATCTTTACGGCACCAACTTTACATATCGTTATAAAATGCAGCGATTGGTCTAACGATATATATACAATCTTAATCAAGAATGAACATTTCGATTTTACATGTGACTTCATTTTAGAGAATAGTTTTGTATAAAAAGGCAAAATTGAGACAAATTAGGATGACCAAAACACAGCTTGTTGTTAACCAAATTCTTACCTTAGTTTCTTTAATTATGAGAAAGTTTACGTTTTTCTATAAAATAAAGTCAGGGAAATTATTTTCCTGACTTTTTAATTATTGACCACCGGTTTTCCATCGGGCAAAAAAGGGATCAGCGTTAAAACTTGAGGGATTTTGGATTTAGGCATATAATTTACACAATCTAAACAAGAAGAACGCTTTATCCTGCACTCCTCTAAACACTCTTCTAAATGCTTTAATCTTGGCATTGAAAGATTCCGAAGCCG
>JAVBTA010000057.1:0-13020 GCA_031556375.1 Bacteroidales bacterium
CTGTACTTTCATTGGAACGGTTCCATAATCAACACTGTTGAATATAGCTGATACGTAGAATGTAGTATCCTGTTGGACGGTTGGTGTATAAGCATAAGTTGCTGTCGTTCCCAAAACAGCTCCGCTACGATCCGGTTTCGAGTACCACGACCCACCGAAATTTGTACTCGTGATTTCTAAAGTTGCCGGTAATTTGAAACATGCCATATAGGAATTTGCGGCTGCGGTAACAATTGCCACATCCAACTCTGTGCGGCCAATAGCAGCCTCGCTGGTACCAGTACAAGCCGGATTAAACTTCTGGTTGGATAAAACCCTCGGTTCTATTTTCTGGATTGGGGTTGAAGCCAATGTTTGTCCCATAGGAGTATATGTCAATGGAATCGTATAGACAACATTCAATCCGTTACCTCCATTAGTCGCTCCGGTAAATGTAGAGGCAGGAAGAGACAGTTTCAAAGTACGAACTCCCGACAATACACTATTGCTTGTTACTGTAGCAGTAGTGACTCCCGGTAAAGTACCTGATAAATTGACACTGCTTGCAGCTCCGGTAATATTCAATGCTTCCGGTAAAGTGATCATCACATAATCGGAAGTTTGTACCGGATCACTTCCAAGTTTTTGAACACTAACAGTAAGAGTTCCCGTCGTCTTTTTCTCATTAAATACAGCGCCCGAGGCATCCATTACTGCTGTTATATCGAAAGCATAGGCAGCTGCCACATTAGTATAAATCAATTGTTCCGTACGAACTTCTGAACTTGCAATCTCACCTCCACATGGATTTTTACCGGAAATAGTACCTGTAAAACGGATACCACTTAATTCGGTTCCACATTCAGACGTGAAATCTATGGTTACTTTCAATTCACGATCCACATCGGTAAAACCGGTAACTTTATAACCCGGTAACTCCGTAATTCCCAAATCAGAGGCCTTCAAAGCAAAAGTACGGGCAACTGTCAGATTAGAACCTGACCCCAAAGCCGCAACCAGAGCCGACTCAATAGATGCTGCTGCTACAGGAGAAGCTGTTATCGGATAACTGAATTTAGCTGAGTTGGCAATATACTGTTGTCCGGCCGGAACTGTAATCAACATTTCCGCATTATTAACTCCGGCCTCACTGGCTACAGAGTTAAGAACAGCTGTTACTGTATATGGAGCCTGATAAGCCAATATTGTTGATGTAGGCACCGAAATACTTCCTGTTAAAGCGGCATTGGGATTAGGGGTTACTTTCACGACTTTGTAAGCTCCATTATGATCGGTATCAAACACCATAGCGCCGGTACCCGGATCATATGAACCATCTCCAAAATCACAAATAGTGTAAACAGTTACATCATAAGGAGAGCAATCTCCTGAACCGGTATAAGTAAAATCTATTTTATATGCAGATGTAGCCCCAGAAGCAATACTACCCAACGGTATTAATCGGTTATTATAACCGGATCCGCTTATAGCAGCACCTCCGCCTATGGGAGTCGCTTTAGCGTCTTTTACATCACCATCCACATATAACCACATACGCATAGCTGAACTATTCGGATTACCTACAGAAACAGACGGCATGGAAACTTTAGCACTATAGGTTTCCTGTGCAGCCGGAGAGATATCCAGTGTTGTTTTTTCTCCGGTATACGTAATCGTATGGCTCAAACCATAAGAACTTTCTTGATTGGTAATCTTATTATCATAATAAACATAAGACTTAATCAGATTAGAGTTTGCAGCTCCTTTAGTTACTGTCATATTCAAATACCAATAGTAATTCCATTGTTCTGACGGATATGCCCATTTATCTGCAGGCAAAGCTCCTTGTGTCAGATCATAATCAGGATCATATACAGAACTTAAATCATAAGTATATTTTTTCCCTCCGGTAACATCTTCTACTGCAGATAAACTTACATACTGATTAAGATTATCTTTAGCATGCTGGTCCATCACTACTGATGCACACATTCTCAACAGATCTGATTCATCCACAAGAATTCCATCAGGAACAGTGATCTCAAGTTTTTTAGGAACAGCAACAACCCGGTATTCATTTGCAAAAAAAGGATAGGGAAAGTTGTTGGCATGATAAGTATCAAGATACGGAATTGTGAATTCTTTTTTCAGATTATCACTAACAGTCCTCATCCCGGTATTACCATCTCTTGCCAGAGCTAAGGAATATGAGAATATATTCCTATACATAATATCATCTCCGTTTCTTTGAACATCAGAAGGCGTATAGACAGATGCCACCGGGATATCTTCATCACTCACGTATGCTTCCGCCTGGAAAGAAATACCTGTCGATATCACAGACATTACTTTAAATGGCAATATTACTTTTACCTGATTACCGCCTCTAACATCAGTTCCCGAATACTTTACATAATAATGTTTGTTATCGGAAGCTGCAATAAATGTAGCCGGGTAGGTATTACCGTCAATCTCTATAGTTGCTTCCGACAGTGTTATATCGCTTGTAAAATTAGCTTCTACACTGGAGATCAGAACATATAAGTTATTGAAAGATGTAGATGATAGTCCTGCAATCCTTCCTTCGTATATCATTTTTCCCTCATCATACTGCATGAAAGAAGTATGATCGACTTCTCCGTCAGGAGCAACACTTCCATCTTCAGCTAAGTGATTATTATTCGTATCTTTAAGTCCTTTAGTTGTTCTCAAAACGGAAAAATCATCCATTACAAAACCGTCCTGTTTACAGAGCAATGTTACCGGGATAATCAACTGACCGAGTTTTTCCAGTGTGGGATGAAGAGGAGATCCATCAGAAGTATTAAAATCAGTAGTAAGAGTTATTTGTCCTTCCTTGTTTTCATTTGCAGGAGCCGGACAAGTTGCAGTACTTTTATACTTCAAGGTAATAATACCATTGAAGTAACTTAGAATCCGTAATGTATATTTCTTATTGATATCATCAGATGTAATTTCTTGCGCTGTTACTCCAGCCGGAAGAACTATCGCATTTAACAGAGTCCCGTCCAGTTCCAACCAGGAAGGAAGTTCAATATTTAAGTCTGTTGATTTTGCATTATTTATATAATTGGAAAACTTAAATTTGGTCTCCCCGGATACACCTCCAGGTCTGACACTAACTGATTGAGCAAGAGAAGTAAACTTAGGTGCAAAGATTGCCCCAAATCCGTATGCTGATGGTGGATTTTGTGCTACAGTACCACAAGCATTTTCATAGTGTGTAATGGAATAAGCGGTATGTTGAACATAGTAATAAGGAGTAGATATAACAATCGATTGAGTAATCGAACTGTTATCGTATATTGCTCCCTGAATTACAGGAATATAAAAATAGACTGTTTCTCCGGGAGGAACTATTTCCGTAACAACCAAATCAGCAACATCACATTTTCCTACCGCACCTGGCTTCAATTTCATATATGCATTATCAACAAGAAAAGTAGTTTCTTTTATTAGGCCATTGTCTTTTAATTTCTTCTTTGATCCTGTTCCTATAGCGTATTGTACGTTGTCAGTATCAATATAACCATAACGACTTTGGCTATGAGAAGCTGAGAAAGTCATTGTAGTATTATATGACTCAACAGATCCGGTATTTTTATATGCAACCTTCATCCAGGCTGGGTTTACTCCATCCAAAGAAGTTGTATATACCGGAATAGTGACATCAAGATTGGCCGGATCTACCCAGGCAGCGCTTGAAAGAGCCATATTCGGTAAACCTGCAATTCCATCATATGTAATACTCAGAGGTGTCCCGGTAGCTGTTGCACATGATGAGGCCTCCGGATATTGTATTGAAGATGTAATATTATGCGCCCCACAACGTGTAGAAACAACATCGAAAGTTAATGTTTTGGAAGTTGTTCCCAAGGCGCCACCCATGTTTGTTGTATTCAACGACAATGTGAATGTCTTCGTTGTCGTTCCTGCAACTGTTTCCGTTAAATTAGTCGATCCTAATTTAAACTTGCTCAAAGTCGTATATTGATCCGTTGTAAAAACGATTTTCAAAGAATTTGCCGGAACATTCTGAGCATCTAAAGTCATAGTAAATGCTTTAGTCGTTCCCGGCTCACCTCCTCCGATAGAAGGATTAGCCGCCTGCAACCGGATCACCGGTTTACGGACCGGAGTAGGAAGAGATTTGCTACCATCATTCGCCTCGGTTGATCCCGACAAAACTTTAATTTCCGTATTCAAAGCGGTGTTTTCCACACATTTAGCAGAAACATTTATTTTCAGATGTACTACCTTACCGGCAGGCAAACTATTTCCATCTGAAGTAAAACTCACAGCCACTATTTGTCCGGAGGTAGCAACCGTATAAGAAACTCCCGGAGTTAGACCGGAACCATCAGTCACTCCTCCAAAGTCCACATTAGCCGGAAGATTTAGCTCCAATTTGGCATTAGGAATAGATTCTGTTACTGTGAAATTAACTTCGATAACCCCAGGGTCTCCCAGGGCTGTCAGGGTAGAAGGAGTCACTTTGGGGTATCCTCCTGTCCATGCCACTTTTTGCGCCTGCAGGCCAAGAACTCCGGCCAGCATAAACGCAAGAATTAACCCGTAAAGCCGTAAATACCGCTGTCCGGATCGTTTGTTTTGTGTTGTAATTGTTTGTTTCATTCCGTTTAAAAATTAAATAAATATATGTGTTGTTGATAAATATGTTTTTGAATAGAATAACCGATACTCCCCTTAATCCCTCCACAAAACATTCGCAAACACATACATACAATTTTCTTCTTTGAATGGAAATGCAATGCATTATTTTCTCAAACCACGCAAAACACCTACCCACAAAACCCCTGAAGGAGGAGATGGGGAAGTGGTTCAAACAAGACTCTTCGGAAAATGATGTGTGGAAAAGGGGACCGGGGAGACCGGTAATTACACAAAAAAACCTGTCTGGATTTAATAAATTCAGACAGGCAAATACTTTATTATTAAGTAAATAATGATTAAATTGACGCGCAAGCGAGGCTAGGTAGAGTCTCTCTCTCTCTCTCTAATTTAAATGACGAACCGGCCAAATTTAAACTGTTAAATTTGAACCAATCAGACATAGAAATCCTATTGATAGAGATTTGCATTTGAGAACGTTTCCTAAAGTTATTCGTGTTTGTAAATTGCAGTATTCGCTGCAAATGTATGTAATTATTTTCAAATTATGAAAAAATCGTGCCAAAAAACAATAACAAAAAGATCGTAATTTTTAAAACCCACATTGATTGACTGATTTGAATCAATATCAAAAAAGTAGATATTATTGGCAAACACATGATAGAAGTTCCAATTCCTGCCGGTTGTTCTTACGATTCCAGGAACAGTACCGACTTCCGGAATGAAGTACATCGGGAATATTTCAAGGAAAAAGTTTCCATCTTTTGCAATAAACTAAATAAAGGAGAATACACATTTACGATTGACTTAATTCCGAGATATACAGGAAAATATACGCTCAATCCCGCAAAGGTAGAGTTAATGTATTTCCCTGTTTTTTATGAAAATGAAAATTTTAGAACTACATTCATAGAAAATAATTAACTTTGCATTTAATCATTTAAGTATAATTTAAATATAACTATTATGTCTGGAAAACGTATTATCCTAAATGAAACATCTTATCATGGTGCAGGGTCTCGTACAGAAATCGCTACTGAAGTAAAAAGGAGAAACTTCAAAAAAGCATTATTTGTAACCGACAAAGACCTAATCAAGTTTGGCGTTGCCGGAGAAATTGAAAAAGTGCTGAATTCAGCATCGATCCCCTATGAAATATTTAGCGAATTAAAAGCAAATCCAACTGTAACGAACGTACAACAAGGTGTCGATGCTTTCAAAAAATCCGGGGCTGATTTTATCCTTGCTTTAGGAGGAGGATCTGCTATCGATACGGCAAAAGGCATTGGTATTATTGCTGCTAACCCGGAATTTTATGATGTCGTTTCGCTGGAAGGAGTTGCCGATACAAAAAACAAATCGGTTCCGCTTATTGCAATCCCGACTACCGCCGGAACAGCAGCTGAAGTAACGATCAATTACGTGATTACAGACGAAAAATCGAAAAAGAAAATGGTATGCGTCGATCCTCATGATATTCCTGTCGTTGCAATAGTCGATCCGGAACTGATGTACTCCATGCCTAAAGGACTGACAGCTGCGACCGGAATGGATGCCCTGACACATGCCATCGAATCATTTATCACTCCCGGAGCCTGGGAAATGTCGGACATGTTTGAATACAAAGCAATGGCGCTAATTCACAAACATCTGAAAAATGCTGTCGAAAATCCTCAAAATCAGGAAGCCCGTGAAGGAATGGCTTTGGCACAATACCTCGCCGGCATGGGATTTTCAAACGTAGGATTGGGAATCGTACATTCAATGGCACACCCGTTGGGAGCATTCTACGATATTCCTCACGGAGTTGCCAATGCATTATTATTACCTTATGTCATGGAATATAATGCTAAATCGGATGCGGCACCAAAATATAAAGAAATTGCAAAAGCATTCGGGATAAAAGATGTTGATTCCATGATTACAGGAGATGCAGTGGAAGCAGCTATAAATGCTGTAAAAAAACTATCTATCAGCATCAATATTCCTCAAAAATTAAATGAAATCGGGGTTAAAGAAGAAGATATACCCGCCTTGGCTGTCGCAGCATTCAATGACGTTTGCACAGGAGGTAATCCGAGACCTACTTCAATTAAAGATATCGAAGAACTTTACAGGAAAGCATTTTAAATTAATATGAGTTCGATATACGGTTTGGACACAGCTTGCCGCAGAGCGGCTATCTCTTAGTAGACGGGGATGCCAGTCCCCGGAAATGGAAATACACATACCAACTAGAGCCACAACGTGGCGATATCTTTGTTGTTAAATCAATGATACCACCGCTCCGCGGTTCAATCAGTGAATATCTCATTTTCCGGGGACTGGCATCCCCGTCTACTAAGAGATAGCCGCTCTGCGGCAAGCTGTGTCCAAACCGTAATCCGAACTCATATTAAATAAAATAATCAATCATGAAAAATATCATCCTAATAACCCTTGTATTTCTGTTTTCTGGTATTTCTCACTCTTTTGCCAATAGCAAAGACGATTGGAAAGCCAATTGGATATCATCTTCGGAGTGTCAAAACACACCGAACACATGGTTGGCTTATCGCAAAAATATTGATCTGCCTAAAAAAACTAAAAAACCGGTGATCGCAAAAATTGCTGTAGACAGCAAGTATTGGCTTTGGATCAATGGGAAAACAGTTGTCTTTGAAGGTAGGCTAAAACCATTCCTAAAGAAAATGCTTCCTGCGTTAAATTAAATGGGAAAAAAGTTTGGGAAAATGGCCGGTATCTATCAGGAATTCAACTTGAAACTTGCTCTGATTTTCCTAAATATATCGCTTTTGAGGTTGAAAAAGGTAATTATCAATTTACCGTTGAGAAGTATTAATTCAAAAATAATCTATAACTTTATCCCTGGAATTGTAACAATGTACATATGAAAAAAGTCATCTTACTCAATTGTTTAGTTATTATATCTTTTTCTTGCTTTTCTCAAAACATACAAAAACTATGGTACCAGCAACCAGCACAAAACTGGAATGAAGCTTTACCCATTGGAAATGGACATGCCGGTGCGATGATTTTCGGAGGAGTTGAACAAGAGCATTTACAATTAAATGAGAATACACTCTACAGCGGAGATCCGTCCACAGAATACAAGGACGTTAAGATAACTCCTAACGTCTTTGATAACGTTGTAGGACTATTACGGGACAAAAAATACGAACAAGTTACCGGAATCATTCAAAAAAACTGGATGGGAAGATTACATCAGAGCTATCAACCTTTCGGAGACGTCTTCATCACAAATAATTCTTCCGGAAAAATTACGGATTACACCCGCGAACTGAATATTTCCGATGCCATTCAGAAAACGTTATTCAAACAAAACGGAATACAGATCGAACGTGAAATATTTGCGTCCAATCCGGATAACTTAATTGTAATCCGGATAAAAAGTAATAAGCCTAAATCTTTGAATATCACCCTGAATTTTTCATCGGTTCATCCGACAGCCAGAACAAAACACAAAAATGGAGCCCTGATTCTGGAAGGGAAAGCTCCCGGATATGTAGAGAGACGAACCTTCGAACAAATAGAGAGTTGGGGAGATCAATCTAAGCATCCGGAGTTGTATGATGAAGAAGGAAAACGCAAAACGGATAAACGTGTTCTCTATGGAGATGAGATAGGTGGTAATGGGATGACCTTCGAGGCCCAATTGAAACCTATTTTAGGAAAAAAAGCCCGTGTTACCATGACTGATTCGACAATACAGGTACGGAATGCAGATGAAGTTTATTTCCTGTTGGCATTAACCACCAGTTTTAACGGATATGATAAAAGTCCGTCGATAGAAGGAATAGATCCTCACATAAAAGCCACAGCCATCATCAAAAAAGCATCCGAATACAGTTATGATGAATTAAAAAGGCGACATGTAGAAGATTATAAAAAACTCTTCAACCGTGTTTCTTTCGCCCTGGATACGGATGCCGAACAAGAAAAACTGCCGACAGATACCCGTATCGAAAAATTTGCAGAAAAAAATGACAACGGATTAGCCGGTTTATTATTCCAATATGGAAGGTACCTCATGATCAGCGGTTCCCGCGAAGGAGGACAACCCCTGAACTTGCAAGGAATGTGGAACTACGAAGTCATTCCTCCCTGGAATTGCGGGTATACCATCAATATTAACGGTGAAATGAATTATTGGCCGGCAGAAGTAACAAACTTATCCGAATGCCATAAACCACTCTTCCAAATGGTGAAAGAGTTGGCTGAAAATGGGAAAAATACAGCAAAAAACATGTACAACAACCGCGGATGGGTAGTACACCACAATGCCTCTATCTGGAGAGAAACTTATCCGAACGATAATTATCCGGGAGCTTCATTCTGGCCAATGGCTGCCGGTTGGTTATGCAGCCACCTTTGGGAACATTATGCTTTTACCGGAGATACAACTTTCCTGAAAGAAGAAGCTTATCCCCTGTATTTAGGAGCTGCCAAATTTTTTGCAGACTGGTTGATCGACAATAACGAAGGTTATCTGGCGACCCCAGCCGGAGTCTCTCCTGAAAACACATTCCGGAGTAATGGAAAAAGTGCTTGTGTTAGCATGGGGCCTACAATGGATATGGCGATTATCCGGGAAACATTTACCCGAACAATACAAATGGGTGATATGTTTGGTATGGACAGCGTCCTGATGCAGGAACTGGAAAATAAGTTATCCAGGCTACATCCTTACAAAGTAGGAAGTAAAGGACAGCTACTGGAATGGGAATATGAATTCGAAGAAATCGAACCTCAACACAGGCATTTATCACATCTGTATGGCTTTCACCCTGGAGATCAAATCACTTTCGACAAAACCCCGGCTCTTTTCAGGGCGGTCAGAAGAACCCTTGAATTACGGGGTGATGGTGCAACGGGCTGGTCTATGGGATGGAAAGTTAATTTCTGGGCTCGTATGCTTGATGGAAATCACGCTTACAAAATAATCAAAAACCTGTTTAATCCTGTTGGTTTCGGTTCAGGGCGTCCAGGAGGCGGACTATACAAAAATTTGTTCGATGCCCATCCTCCATTCCAAATCGATGGAAACTTCGGATACACGGCAGGTGTAGCCGAAATGCTGATACAAAGCCATACCGAATGCCTGCATTTATTACCGGCTTTACCCGATGCCTGGAAAAACGGGAATATCAAAGGCTTGAAAGCTCGTGGCGGATTTGAAGTGAACATAACCTGGAAAGATAACAAATTATCTGAAGCCATAGTAAAATCACAGCAGGGAAACAAATGCGCCATCCGCACAGATATTCCGGTTAGAGTGGAAGGAGCAATGGTCGTTTCAAGACGGTACGGTAAATACTTTATGAGCTATTTCAATACGGAAAAAGACAAAATATACACCATCAAAAGATCCGGGAATTAACGAATTACCACGTAAAAGAACGGTTATTCCTGTTTTCTGCGAAAAGGAATCGGTTTAAACCATGTGAGGACTCTCCAAACCCACTCCACTGGTCCATAATAGAACAGTTGCATCCACCAGTTACTGTATATGATCTGTACTGCATAAATAGCAAAACCGACCAACATACACTGAAAGAAACTGAGTTGTACTGCTAAATTTCCTCCAAATCCATAAAACAGGCATACCCCTACCAAGCCTTGAAACATATAGTTGGTTACACTCATTTTACCGACAGGGGCAATCTTATCCAGAATTTTAGCGGATTTTGTCTTGTAGTACAGCAACATAAATCCGGAAACATACATCATCATCATTCCTAAATTAGCATAGGATTTAAATAATGTATTACCTGCCCGCAATGCAAAACCATCAACACCCAATACCGGAAGTAAAAGGATAATTAAATAGAAAAACAAAAAAACAGCAATACTGTAAGGAAGAATTTTTTTGCTGTATTTTACTATCTTTTCTTCACTTTTATGTATTCCAAAGCGTCCGATAAGCATTCCTACCGTAAACAAGCCTATCAGTTGCGGATAACGGGCATTGTTCCAAACCCACAGAAGTTTGGCGCCCTGGCCCTTCCATGAATTAAAACTGATTACATCTGTAAAAGATCCGTTTATAAATACCTCCGAGGCCTCTCCAAATAATTTGTCCATAAGTACAATCAACGATGTAGGTTCATTTGGAGCATTACCGATCATTAAAGAAACGAAAGTTATAAGATCGGCTATCTGAAGAAATAACACAACAATCAATGCAACCAGCCACTTTGTTGGAACTTTGTATAACAAGATCATAACCAATCCGAGGATTGCATAGACGACAAAAAATTCGCCCATGTAAATCAAACCATTCAGATATCCTAGAGCAAACAATAATGCCAGTCGCCAGACAAATCTCCACCGGAAATCAACTCCTTTCTCCGCTTGGGAATCCATCTGCATAAAAAAACTCAGTCCAAACAGCAGTGAGAATATAGCATATGCTTTCCCTGAAAATAAAAACGTAATCATGGAAAAAACAATCTCATCGATTTTTTGCCAGAATGGAGATTCTAATCTGGGCCCTGGAATTATAAGATCGAAATGTTCCATGCAGTGAAACATTAAAATACCAAACAAGGCAAAACCTCGTAGTGCATCAATTGAACCGATTCGTTTTTTAGGAGTGATAATTTGAGACATCTATCAAATAATATTTCTATGGTAATTTTGAATGTGCAAAGGAAATGTTTTCATATAAAATAAACTCACAATTATCATTCAAAAACTATGAATAATCATGCAAACAGTAATTATATCACCTTATTTTGACTAGTCATGGTTAGTAAAAGCACACTACAATTAGAATGTATATAGCAGTATTTCAGACAATTAAGCAGTGAGTTAAGAAGAATAGGTAATGATTTTGAAACAACCGAGATTCATTACTCTGCACTATCTTTCATAGATTCAAATAACTCTTTCTGCAAAAGTAGCAATATATTCCGTAACTGCAAAATATTTCGTAACATATTTATAATCAAACAGTTAATTTAACGGATGGCTTTTCTCGATTTTTCTCGTATCTGACCGATTTTGATTCCATGTTATAACAGATGATGAGGAATTACAGTCAATACTCACTAACTCGCCATGTTTGAAAAGAGTCTAATACTTTTTCCACTTTGGTTCGATGGCAACCCGACCACCATCATCCAATGATATTTCTGTCCCTATGGCTCTGGTGGTTTCTTTTACAAATACTTTTCCCGTAACTTCCTTACCCGTTTTAAGTAAATTTTTATCTTTGTCGGGAGGATGGATTATAAACAGTCATGTTAGATGAAGATTACAAAAACAAATGCAGCCCGTTTACTTGATAAAGCAGAGATTTCGTACGAATTAATTCCTTATGAGGTAGATGAATCGGAAATGATTCCAATGAAAGAACTTTTACCTGTTACGGGATATATTCGGGGAGCCTGTTCCCCGATTGGGATGAAAAAACTTTTTCCGACTTTTATCCATGACACCTGCCGGAATTTTGAAACGATTTATGTCAGTGCCGGACAGCGTGGATTGCAAATCCGGATTTCTCCACATGATTTAATTCTTGAAGTTAAAGCGGAAATCGTATCTTTACTGGACTAAAATTACAAAAAATGGCAGAAGAAAATATCAAACGTTGCGGTTGGTGTAAATCCGACCTGGTTTATCAGAAATACCACGATGAGGAATGGGGACGTGAAGTTACCGATGACGAGAAGATGTTCGAATTCCTTGTATTGGAAAGCGCCCAGGCCGGATTAAGCTGGATAACTATCCTCAAACGAAGGGATGCTTATCGCAAGGCTTTTGCTGATTATGATGCGGAAAAAGTAGCTGCGTTCACAGAAAAAGACGTGGAACGATTGATGCAGGATACCGGAATTATCCGTAACCGGAATAAAATCCAATCGACTATTTCCAATGCCCAACATTATTTGGAGGTTCAGAAAGAATTTGGCAGTTTTTGCAATTACCTGAAATCATTTTTGACTGACGGGAAGCCGGTTATCAATCATTGGAATACATTAAGCGAAATTCCTGCTTCTACGCCTTTGTCGGATGCAATCAGCAAAGACATGAAAAAACGGGGATTCAAATTCTTTGGTACAACGATTTGTTATGCGCATTTGCAGGCAGTCGGTTATGTGAATGACCATTTAATGGATTGTTGGTGCCGAAGGAGTTAACTCATATCCGGAAAATTTCCTTTTGTTTGTGAAGTAAACGTAATGACCATTTTCGTAGAGAAACGATATACCTCTTTTCTTAATTTTTCTCGTATCTGACCGATTTTTAATTCCACTGTTGCCACAGTTATTTCCATTCTCAACATCATTTCTCTTTTCCATTCCTCATTATCGGAGGCATCCTGACCGGCTATTTTTAGTTCGATTGGCAAAGGTATCCCAG